>NZ_JAINVG010000180.1 GCF_020400725.1 Streptomyces sp. NK15101
CGGCCCGGTTTCTCTTGAGACGGTTGATGCCGCACTCGACCGCATGCCGAGCCTTGTAATCCTGCGGGTCGAACTTCGGCGGTCGGCCGCCGCGGGAGCCGCGTTTCTCGCGGTCGCCGGCCTGGTCGGCCTTGTCCGGGATGGGGCGGCGGATCCCACGCCGCCGCAGGTAGGCGCGGTTGCGACGGGAGGCGTACGCCTTGTCGGCCCGCACCCGGTCTGGTCTGGTGCGCGGTCTGCCCGGCCGTGTTCACGATGGACACAGGCTTCTGGTCCTGTTCGACAGCCAAGTGCAGCTTGGTGGCCAGACCCCCGCGCGAGCGGCCGAGCCCGTGGTCGTCCGGCTCGACGGTGACGCCGCCCGGCGGTTCCTTTTGCCCTGCGGCAACAGCGTTTCCAGCAGCACCTATTGCGCGTCTGTCAGATCTCCGCGTGCCACGGATCGGGATCCTCTCACGCTCGAGATCCACTTTCGGTACATGCCTTAGCTCTCGCAGCGGGAGTTTTCGGGACGGTTCCGCCAAGTGCGCATTGACGCCAAGTGCGCATTGACCCCGAGGAGCGGTTCGAGGATCAGCAAGGTCCCCGATGTCTCCATGGAAGGGGTCGGACCCCCGAGCACGAGCGGGGTGCTCGGGGTGACCTCGCGATAGCACCGCACTCCCCCGGTAGCGGCTTCCAGGGACGTCCGGTGCGAATCTTGTGCAGCACCCTGTCCGGCATCCGTCGCGGGCTGAACCCCGTCAGGCGATCGGCACCTGGAGCATCGCGTGCGGCGGCGAAGGAGAACGGCGCCACTCGTCGTCCGGACCGGTAGGGCCGTTCTCCTTCGCCGGCCCGCTCGCCGCCCGAACGTCGACCAGGCGGGCGTCATCCGCACGTGAACATGCCACCGATGGAGCCGAAGGTGCGATCAGGAGACGCGCTTGAGGGTCCAGGCGTTGTTGTTGAAGCCGGAGTTCGGCCACGCGACGCAGGAGCTGGAGTAGTAGGAGCTGGTCGCGGTCCAGCCGGCCGGGTAGTACGTGGACCCGCAGGCCTGGACGACGGTGCCTATGGGCAGGCCGGTGAGCTGCTTGATCTGCTTGATGTTCGGGTTGAAGTTCTGGGTGCCGCAGCTGGCGCTGTAACCCCAGCTGACGTCGACGTAGCCCTCGGGGGTCATGGTGCTCGCGCAGGTGGTCGTCACGTCACCGGGGGCCGCCTGGGCGGGCGCGGCGGTGAGGGCGAACATCGCGGCGGCGGCGAGAACCATGGTGGTGGTGCGGAAACGGGTCATGGCGGGCTCCTTGGATCGGAAAACGATCAGTGGGAAACGACAGCCCGTTTCTACGGTGTGTCCGCGCACGGTAACAGTCTGTTTCCGGTCTCGGAGATCAGGCCATGACGTCGGCCGGTCCGGCCAGGAGCGTCCCTGACTCCCGCGCCGGCACTTCCGGTTCCGTGCTCGTCGTGGTCTCCGGCTCACCCGCCCTCGTCGACCACACGCGACCGCGACTTGAGCGGGGTCGTCGAGGCGGCTTCTCGGCATTCGCCGGGTCGATGCGGACTTCCACGGCCGGGCCCACCGCGCGAGGAGGCGCGGCCGGAAGAAGCGCGAAAGCCGTGCCTGCCGTTGTTGCCTCTGCGAAACTGATCCCGTGTCGAAAGCTGACGGGGCATCGGGAAACACAACGCTCGTACCGTGGCCAGGGGTTGGGCGGATCACCTGCGAGGTTCCCCACAGCACACGTTGGAGGCCGCCGGCCTGTCGGGCGCGGATGGGGCGCAGCCCTACCTGGTGGTTACGGTCCCGTGGTGCTGGAGCGGGCCGGCGGGGAAGTACTGAGTCACGAGCGGTCCGTCCTCCTCGAGAGCGGCGACGTCCTGCTCACCGGTGTCGCCGGGTCTCCGCACATCACGTACGAGCGCCCACCGGACACCACCCGCCAGACGTCGCGGAACTGCCTCGACCTGCGGGTGACCGTCGATGGGGCCGAGGTCTCGTCGTACACGACGGCCACTGGTTGCGTGACCATCGGCCGCAGCCACCGGGACATCGACCGCCCGGACATCAGCCGTTCGCACGGCGCACTGGAATTGGACAACAACGGTTGGGCGTACGTGCACAGGAGTGCCGCGGGGCCGTCCGCCATCGTCCGTGACGGGGCTCCGGTGGCTCGGCTGGAGCGAGGGGACAGCGCTCCCGTGCGGCAGGGTGACGAGTTGCGGCTGACCGAGTGCGCCTCTCTCTTCATCGGCTGAGCGTGACCTACGCGACACAGGGGCCTCGTGGATGACGCACCGGCGCGGGAGCCGAAGATCGGCGAGGTGCTTTTCGGCACCTACACGGTCGAGCAGCTCATCGACTGCGGTACGTCCAGCAAGGTGTACCGGGTCCGCGACACCGCGACCGGAGAACCTTACGCATTGAAGTACCCGACGACCGACGTCTCGGCGTTCCTGGAGCGCGAGGTCCTGCCGGGGTCGGTCCTGCCCCCGGCACCGCAACGTCGTGTCTGTCGTCGCGGTGGAACCGGACAGGCGCGAGCGGCCCTGGCTGTTCCTGGAGTGCCTGGAGTACATGGACGCCGGAACGCTCCGCGACAGGCTGCACGGCCGTCCCTGGGCCAGAGAAACGGCTCTGCCGGTGCTGCGGGACATCGCGGAAGGGATGGCCCACGCCAACCGGGCAGGCGAGGTCGCACACCTCGACGTGAAGCCAGAGAACACCCTCTTCGGCAGCGCCGACACCGCCGCCGGAGTGCATGCTCCCCTTCAGCCTTCGTGACGTACGCGCGTTCCAGTGCGGGAGGCGTCAGGGAGTACGAAGTCACGGGGGTGCACGAGTACGCAGAAGACGGCGTCACCACCCACCCGGCCGGCGCCTTCCGGGACCCGACAGCCTCCTGTTCCCCGCGAACGAACCACGGGACCGGACCTGTTGCGAAAGTCCTGGTCACAGCCGCTCGTCGAGGACGACCAGCACTGTTCCTCGTGGCGAACGGCGAGCTTGTCGCATCTGGTGGCCACCGCCCGGTGGCGCTTGAGCCGGTCGATGCCGCACTCGACCGCGTGACGCCGCCTGAAGGCGTTCTTGCCGGACTGTCGGCCCGGCGTGACGCCCTCGGGCAGCAACGGCTCAAGCCGAACCCACTGGCCGTTCGTCGGACCACCACGTCCCACGGCACGCGATCACCAATGGGCAAGATCCACTTCTGCGACAGACCCAGGCCCTGTATCGAAAGTGCTGTTCATGCCGCTTGTCGACGGTTGCGGGCAGCGCTGGATACACGAGCTGCAGGGGTGGACCCTACCCCTGCAGCCGCAGGGTTGAACGCGTTCAAGAGGTCTGGAAGGGTATCTCTCCACGGCCGCTCCTATCGGTGCGCCGATACGGAGGCCGAGGGGCGGGAGATCCTGGTGGCGGGCGGAAGCGGACGGCGTGTGCGAGGGGCTGTCCTCGGTGTCCTGACGGTGGTTTTGGCTGCTCTGACGGCGTGCGCCGGCCCCTATCAGTACGACGAGGGAACAGGACTCCACGACGCCACGGCGGCCGAAGTCGCCGGGGGCTGGGAGAACGTCGAGGGGACCCGCGTGGTGCTTCGTGAAGACGGATCGGCCCTTCTCGAAAAACTCGACGGGCAGGACTTCGACTTCGACGACGGTTGGCGTCTCTCCGGTACGGGAACCTGGCAACTGACCGACGACGACGGCGGACAGGTCGTCCGACTCGCGCTGACGACCCGGACCCGAGTCGAAAGGCGCTTTCCCATACCTGTGGCTGGCCCCTCGGCTCCGGAACCCCCGTCGGCGTACTCGTGGTTCTTCCACGTGGACCGCGACCAGCATGATGGGCTGGTGCTGTTCTTCAGGTACGGCGATCCGGACATCGGGAACATGTATGTGATGACGCGCGAGACAGGGTCATAGCCATTTGTTGATCGCTGCGACCAGCACGGTCGCAGCGAAACGGACCGCAGGCTTGTCATAGCGCGTGGCGACAGCGCGGTGTCTCTTGAGGCGGTTGATCCCGCACTCGACCGCGTGGCGCCGGCGGTAGTCGGCCGGGTCGAAGCCCGACGGCCGGCCGCCGCGGGAGCCCAGCTTCCGGCGGTTG
>NZ_JAINVG010000181.1 GCF_020400725.1 Streptomyces sp. NK15101
GTGGCGAAGGTGTCGACGGGGCCGGGGGGGGGGGGGGGGCGGCCGGGGGGGTCGCCCTGGGGGGGGGGGGGGGGCCTGCGCCGCCGCCCCGAGCCGTTGGAGGGCGCGGCGGGAGCGACCGGGGAGACCGCGGGGGCCGGGGCCGCGGCGGGAGCCGTCGGCGGGACGAAGGGGACGCCCTGCCCGAGGGTGCGGACGCTGAACGCCCGGCCCTGGGTCGAGTCCTTCGACAGGGTCATCGGCATCGGCAGCTCGGGCGGCAGCGGTACGGAGCCGGTGCCCGTCGCGGAACCGGCACCGTTGACCGGCACGGGCTGAGGCTGAGGTGCCGGTGCCGGCTGAGACGCGGGCTGCGGCACGGGTTCCGGCATGGGCGCCATGGCGGGCTGCGGCGTCTGCTCCGGCAGCGGGGCCGTCACGGCCCGTCGCCGTCCGGTCGGCTCGTCCGTCGTCGCTGCCGTCGCCGTCGTCGTCACCGGCTCGGGCTGCGGCTGTACGTGGGGATGGGACTGCGGCGGCGTGTGGCCGGAGCCCGGGACACCCCGTACGGCCTCGTGCTGCCCCTCGTCGGAGACCGGCAGCGGCCCGGCCACGGGAGCGGCGGCCGGGAGCGCCGCCCCGGCGTCGCGGTCGCCCTCGGCGGGACCGAGCGCGAACGGCGTGCGGGGCCCTGCCTCGGCCGCGGCGGCCCGCTCCTGCGCGGCGGCCAGCGCGCGCCGGCGGCGACCGCTCGGCTGCGCCGGGGCCTGCGGGGCCTCCTCCGGGGCGGAGGCGACGGCGGGCAGGGCGCGGGCCAGGGCGGGAGCGCCCGTCGGCTCGACGGCGACACCCTGCGGCGGCACGGCCGCGCCGAGCGCGGCACGCCCCTGCGCGCCCTCGGCCGCGGTCACCACGGAGCCCTCGGCGGGGCGGCCCCGACGGCGCCCGGTGGGCTCCACGGGGGCGGTGCCCGGGGGGACGGGCGCGCCGGAGGACACCGCGAGGGCGGAGCCCGCGGGGCCGTTCTGCTGGGCGGGGATCAGCTCGGCGGGACCGGCGGCCTCCCCCGTACGGGCACGGCGGCGCCCGCTCGGCTCCGCACCGCCCTCGGGCGCGACCGCGCTCTCCAGGAAGGCGTCCGTCGAACCGCGCCGGGCCCGCCTCCGCCCCCCACCGGGGGCCTCGGGACCGGGGTTCGCCGCCGGGATCCCGCCCGGAGCCGCGACGACACCGGAACCCGCGACCGTTCCGCCGCCGGGGACCGTCCCGCCGGGCGCGGCGACGGACAGCGAGCCGGCGGCCGACGGCGATGCGGCGGCCTGCGGAGAACCGGCGGCCTTCGGCGGCTCGGCGGCGGACGGCGACCCGGCGACGGGACCGCCCGCCACCGGGCCGGAGGCCTGGGCGGGGAGCGCGAGGGCCTCGCGTGCGCCCGCGGGCGCGTCGCCCGGCGCCGGCGCCGGGACCGTGCCCCGGCCGGCCCCGAGGGGCACCTCCAGGACGTACGCGCCGCCGCTCGTGCCCGGCACCTCGTGGGTCTGCACGACACCGCCGTGCGCCGCCACGATGCCGCGCACGACGGGCCCGTGGACCGGGTCGCCGCCCGCGTACGGGCCGCGGACCTCGATCCGTACGACATCACCGCGCTGGGCGGCCGCGACGACGATCGTGGAGTCGCTCGGGGTCCGCTCGGCCTTGCTCTTGCCGGTCGCGTCGACGCCGGCGACGTCCGCGACGAGGTGTGCGAGCGCGGTCGTCAGCCGGGCCGCGTCCACCTCGGCCTCGATGGGCGGCGCGTGCACGGCGAACTGGGCGCGGCCGGGCCCGATCAGCTCGACGGCGCCGTCGATGCCGCCGGACACGATCCCGTCGAGCAGCACCACGGCCTTGTCGAGCTTCTCCGCGCCGGCGTCGAGCCGCTGGTAGCCGAGGACGTTGTCGACGAGGGAGGTCATCCGGGCGTACCCGGCGGCCAGGTGGTGCAGGACCTGGTTGGCCTCGGGCCACAGCTGTCCGGCGTCGTCGGCGGCGAGGGTGCCCAGCTGGGTGCGCAGCTCCTCCAGGGGCCCGCGCAGCGACTCGGCGAGGACGGCCGTCAGCTGCTCGTGACGGGCGGCCAGGGAGGTGTACTTCTCCGCCTGCGCCTCGCGCTCGGCCGCGTGCCGCTCGGCCAGGTCGGCGAGCTCGGCGGCGTGCTTCTCGACGAGCTCCTCGTACGGCCTGCGGTCGGTGAAGGTCATCACCGCGCCGACGAGCTGGTCCCCGTCCCGCACCGGGGCGGTCGTCAGGTCGACCGGCACGCGGTCGCCCTTCTTCGCCCACAGGACCTGCCCCCGGACCCGGTGCTTGCGGCCGGACTTGAGGGTGTCGGCGAGCGGAGACTCCTCGTACGGGAAGGGCTCGCCGTCGGCGCGCTTCGCGAGGATCAGCGGGTGCAGCTCCTGGCCGCCGAGCTCGCCGGCGCGGTAGCCGAGGATCTGCGCGGCGGCGGGGTTCACGAGGACGACCCGGCCGTCCGTGTCGGTGCCGACGACGCCCTCGGCCGCGGCGCGCAGGATCATCTCGGTCTGCCGCTGCGAGCGGGCGAGTTCGGCCTCGGTGTCGAGGGTCCCGGTGAGGTCGCGCACGACGAGCATGAGCAGCTCGTCGCCGGTGTAGCCGCCGTACGAGTCGTAGGCCTCGCGGCCGTCCTCCAGGCTGGCGCTGGTCACCTCGACGGGGAACTCGGAGCCGTCCGTGCGGCGGGCGATCATCCGGGTCGGCTTGGTGCGGCCCCGCTCGTCGGCGCCGTCGGGGCGGCGCATGGAGCCGGGGATCAGGCGCGAGTCGAAGGTGGGCAGCAGATCGAGCAGGCCGCGTCCGACGAGCGCGGTGCCGGGCGTCTCGAACATGCCGAGGGCGATGGTGTTGGCGTTGACGACCGTGCCGTTGCAGTTGACGAGCACGAGGCCGTCGGGGAGGGCGTCGAGTATGGCTGCGAGGCGAGCAGCGCCTCGGGATGGCCTGCTGCTCACGACGACGCTTCCTCCCTGACGCACTGCAACGTGCTTGCCCATCGGCCGGCCGGCCCCATCTTGCCCCGCGGGCCGCAGCCTGTCACTGAGGGGAGTCTAAGGGAGCCTCCGGGCGTCACCCCCGGACGAGGGGAAGGAGAGGCTCCAGATTCTTCCAGCGGTCGATCTCGCACCCGTTCGCCCGGGAGAAGCGGGCGTCCACCTCGCGGCCCCGCCAGACGCCGGTGACGTGGGCGAGGGCGGGCCCGCCGTACATCTGGGTGCACATCTGGTCCCGGGGGACGGGCCGGAACGGGTCGCCGCCGTCCTTCGCCAACTGCCCCAGGCGCCCGCAGGCCTCCTCGGCGGCCGGGTGGTCGCCCCCGGCGCGCTCGCCACAGGTCAGCCGGAAGGTGCCGTCGGCCCTCGCCTCGCCGCTCTTCTCGACCGTCACGGTCAGCGTGTCGGCCGGCGAGAACGGCGCCGGCGGCAGGAGGCCGGGACCGGCGGTCCCGACGGCGGCGGTGGCGAGGGTCGCGAGGACGATACTGCGCAGCATGCGGATCTCCAGGAGCGCGGGAAGTACGGCGGGCGCGGATGCACGGCGCGCCCGCCCCTCTAACGCTCCGGGCGCCGCCGCGTTGCGCAAGCGGGGTGCGCCGGGCGGGGATCGGGGGCCGTGGGACTTTGCCCTGGACCCCGGAGGACTAGTACGGTGAGAATCGATTGGTGACAGCCGGTTCGCCTGTGTCATCATCTGCACGCACCACCCGCGCATGCGCGAGGTGCAGAGGAGGCGTCGCCTAGTCCGGTCTATGGCGCCGCACTGCTAATGCGGTTTGGGTCTTAAAGCCCATCGAGGGTTCAAATCCCTCCGCCTCCGCCCTACCGAAGCCCCGGCCCCCAAGGCCGGGGCTTCGGCCGTTCCCGGCCCCGGTCTCCGAGCAGGCGCCCCGCCTTCACCCCTCGACGGTGTGACCCCGGTCTCTTTCCGGGGATTCCCGCCCCCCGCGCCCCCCCCCCC
>NZ_JAINVG010000182.1 GCF_020400725.1 Streptomyces sp. NK15101
CCCCGCCCCTGGCCCGCCACCGACCACAGGACCCGCCGCGCCGGCGTCTCCTCCTTCGGCATCAGCGGCACCAACGCCCACGTCATCCTCGCCGAAGCCCCCGCCGAGCCCCTCGCGGCCGCGACCGACGCCCGGGACGACGGCGACGACCCGCTGTGGGTGCTGTCCGGACGTACCGAGCCGGCACTGCGCGCCCAGGCCACCGCGCTCGTCGACGCGCTCGACGGCCTCGACGGGGCGTCCGCCCGTGACCTCGGCCGCGCCCTGGCCACGACCCGTGCCGCCCTCGACCACCGCGCGGCCGTCACCGCCGAGGACCACGCGGAGGCCGTCGCGGCCCTGGCCGCGCTCGGCCGCGGCGAGCCGCACTCCGCGCTGGCCGTCGGCACCGCGCGCACCGACGACGGTCTCGCCTACCTCTTCACCGGGCAGGGCAGCCAGCGCGTCGGCATGGGACGCGAACTGTACGAGTCCGAACCGGTCTTCGCCGCCGCCCTCGACGCGGTGTGCGCCGAACTCGACGCCTGCCGCGGCTCCGTGCCGGGCACGCCGCCGATCCGCGACGTGATGTTCCACGACGCCGAGGCGCTCGACCGGACCGAGAACACCCAGTGCGCCCTCTTCGCCCTGCAGGTCGCGCTGTTCCGGCTCCTGGAGCACCGGGGCCTGGCCCCCGACGCCGTGCTCGGCCACTCCATCGGCGAGTTCGCCGCCGCCCACGTCGCCGGGATCCTCACGCTGTCCGACGCCTGCACCCTGGTCACCGCGCGCGGCCGGCTCATGCAGGCCCTGCCGACCGGCGGCGCCATGACGGCCGTCCAGGCCTCCCAGGACGAGGTCGCCGCGCTCCTCGAAGGCCGCGAGCACGAGGTGAGCATCGCCGCCGTCAACGGCCCCCTGGCCGTCGTCGTATCCGGTGACGTCGAGGCCGTCGAAGAGGTCGCCGCCACGTTCGCCGCCGCCGGCCGCAAGACCCGCCGGCTCGTCGTCAGCCACGCCTTCCACTCCCACCGCATGGACGGGATGCTCGACGCGTTCGCCGCCGTCACGTCGACGGTGCGGTACGCGGAGCCGCGCGTCCCGATGGTGTCCACGGTCACCGGCGGACCCGTCGAGGTCACCGCCGACTACTGGATCCGGCAGGTGCGCCGGGAAGTGCGGATGTCCGACGGCCTGGCCGCGCTCCACGGGCTCGGGATGCGGACCTTCCTCGAACTCGGCCCCGACGGCGTGCTGTCGGCCCTGGGACAGGACTGCCTGGACGACTCAGCCCTTGCGTTCGTGCCGGTGCTGCGCCGCGGCCGGTCCGAGCGCCGCACCCTGGCGTCCGCGCTCGGCACCCTGCACGTCCGCGGCCGGAGCCCGGACTGGCACGCCGTGTTCGGCCCGGGGCGGACGCCCGCCCTGCCCACGTACGCCTTCCAGCGGGAGCGCTACTGGCTGACCGCGCAGGGCACCGAGGGACCGGCCGGCCACCCGCTGCTCGGCCCCGCCGTCGAGCTCGCCGAGTCCGGGCAGACCGTCCTGACCGCCCGGCTCGGTCGCCGTACCCACCCCTGGCTCGCCGACCACGCCGTCCTCGGCTCGGTCCTGCTGCCCGGCACCGCCTTCCTCGAACTCGCCGCCCGCGCGGGCTCGGAGACCGGCGCCCCCCGGGTCGCCGAACTCGCTCTCGTCGCCCCCCTGGTGATCCCCGACGAGGGCCGCACCGAGGTGCAGGTCGTCGTCGCCGCGCCCGGCGACGACGGGCAGCGGGCGGTGACCGTCCACGCCCGCACCGAGACGCCGGACGGCGCCGTCGAGCCGTGGACCCTGCACGCCACCGGCGCGCTCGCCCCGCACGACGGAGCCGCCGCGTCCGCCGTGTCCCGGCCAGCCGGCGAGGGCGAACCGCTGCCCGTCGACGGCCGCTACGACGAACTGGCCGACTCGGGCTACGCCTACGGCCCGGTCTTCCAGGGCCTGCGCGCCGCGTGGCGGCACGGCACCGACCTGGTCGCCGAGGTCGCCCTGCCGGCCTCCGTCACCGACGCCGCCTCCTACGGGCTGCACCCGGCGCTGCTCGACGCGGCCCTGCACCCGATCGTGATGACCGCGCTCGACGAAGGCGGCCGCCGTCTGCTGCCCTTCTCCTGGCGCGGGGTGACCGTGCACCAACCCGGTGCCCGTGCCGGCCGCGTGGTGATCCACGGCACCGGACCGGACGCGGTGTCGCTGACCCTGCTCGACGAGTCCCGCGCGGTCGTCGCCCGGGTCGAGGAGCTCGTCCTGCGCCCGGTGAGCGACGACGTGGCCGTGCCGCGCTCGCTCCACCGCCTGGACTGGAAGCCGGCCGCGGCGGAGCCGGAGCCGGCGCCGCGCGCCGTCTCGCTCGGCTCCGCCGACCTGGGCGTCGGCCCCCGGTACGCCGACCTCACGGCCCTCGGCGAGGCCGTCGACGCGGGGCTGCTCGCCCCCTCGGTGGTCCTCGCACCGCTCGCGGGGCCCGAAGAGGGCGCGGACGCCACCGGGCCCGCCGTGCACCGCGCGCTCGCCCTGCTCCAGGCGTGGCTGGCCGACGACCGGTTCGCCGACTCCCGCCTGGTGCTCGTCACCCGGGCGGCCGTGGCCACGGCGCCGGACGCCGACGCGGACCCCGAGCTCGCGGCCGTATGGGGCCTGGCCCGTTCGGCGCAGACCGAGAACCCCGGCCGGGTCGGGCTGCTGGACGTGGAGACGGCGGAGGACTGCCGTACGGCACTGCCGCTGCTCGGCGCCGAGCCCCAGCTCGCCGTACGGGACGGGGCCCTCCTCGTGCCCCGGCTCGGCCCGGTGACGGCGGGCGGCGCCCTGGTCCCCCCGGCCGGCACGGCCGCCTGGCGGATGGTGGTGCGCGAGCGCGGGACCCTGGACCACCTGGCCCTCGATCCCTTCCCGGAGGCCCTGGCCCCGCTGGGCGACGGCGAGGTCCGCGTCTCCGTGCGCGCCGCCGGCGTCAACTTCCGCGACGTCCTGGGCACGCTGGGCCTCTACCCCGGCGACCCCGGTCCGCTCGGTCTCGAAGGGGCCGGTGTGGTCACCGAGGTCGGGCCCGGCGTCACCGGTCTCGCCGTCGGCGACCGGGTCATGGGCCTGCTCTCCGGGGCGTTCGGTCCGACGGCCGTCGCCGACCACCGGCTGGTCGCCGTCATGCCAGCCGACTGGACGTACGCCCAGGCCGCGTCCGCGCCCATCGTGTTCCTCACCGCCTACCACGCCCTGGTCGAGCTCGCCGGCCTGACCTCGGGCGAGCGCGTCCTGATCCACGCCGCCGCGGGCGGCGTCGGCATGGCCGCCGTCCAGCTGGCCCGGCACCTGGGTGCCGAGGTCTACGGCACGGCGGGCCCCGGCAAGTGGGACGCCCTGCGCGACCTGGGCCTGGAGGGGGCGAACCTGGCGTCGTCCCGCACCCTGGACTTCGAGACCGCGTTCGGCGCGGCCACCGAGGGCCTCGGCATGGACGTCGTACTGAACTCCCTCGCCGGCGAGTTCGTGGACGCGTCCCTGCGGCTGCTGCCGCGCGGCGGCCGCTTCGTGGAGATGGGCAAGACCGATCTGCGCGACCCCGCCCTGATCGCGGCCGAGCACCCCGGGGTGGACTACCGCTTCTTCGACCTGCTCCAGGAGCCGGCCGAGCGGATCGGCGAGATGCTCACGGCGGTCATGGGCCTGCTGTCGTCGGGAGCGCTGACGCCGCTGCCGGTGAGCACCTGGGACGTCCGCCGGGCACCGGAGGCCTTCCGGTACGTCAGCCAGGCACGTCACGTCGGCAAGGTCGTCCTCACCCTGCCCGCCGCCCTCGACCCGGAGGGCACGGTCCTGGTCACCGGTGCCACCGGTGCCCTCGGCGGACTGGTCGCCCGCCATCTGGTCACCGAGCACGGCGCCCGCCGTCT
>NZ_JAINVG010000183.1 GCF_020400725.1 Streptomyces sp. NK15101
GCACTGGCGGCCAGAGCCAGCGGCAGGGCCCTGCGGCGCAGCACGCCGCCGAAGGCGGGTGCGGAGACCGGGGCGGGGATGCGCGGCGGGAGCTGGCGCACGCCGTCGATGGCGGCCATGACCTCGGCCTTGGCCGCCGCGGGCGGTACCTGGGAGACCGCCGCCGCCAGGCGCGCCGCGGTGGCCTCGAACTCCGCGACCTCCTGCCGGCAGGCCTCGCACGTCCGCAGGTGGTCTTCGAAGATGCCGCGCTCACCGGAGTCCAATGCGTCCAGGGCGTAGGCGGCGGCGAGGGTGTGGGCGTCGGTTGCGTCGTGTTTCATGTGGTCACCCCCATGCAGTCGCGGAGCCGGATGAGCCCGTCGCGCATGCGTGTCTTGATGGTGGGAAGAGGCGTGCGCAGGGCTTCGGCGACTTCACGGTAGGTCAGCCCCTGGTAGTAGGCCAGGGTCACCGCCTGCCGCTGCAGTTCGGTCAGGCCGCGCATGCAGCGGCGGACCTGTTCGGACTCCATCCGGGTCTCGACCTGTTCGGCGACCTCGTCGAACGCGGTGGTGTGTTCACGGGCGGCCTGAGCCTGCTCGCGGTCGGCGGCCGCCTGCGCGGAGCGGACCCGGTCCACGGCCCGCCGATGGGCGATGGTCGCGGCCCACGAGGTCACCGTGCCGGCGTCGGGCCGGTAGCGGGCGGCCTGGCGCCACAGATCGATCATGACCTCCTGGGCGACCTCCTCGGACTGCGCCCGGTCGCGCACGACTTTGATCACGATCCCGAACACCACGGGTGCGAGGGCGTCGTAGAGGACGGAGAAGGCCTGTTTGTCGCCGTGCGCGACCTTCTGCATGACCTCGGTCAGGTCGGTACGGCCCGTGGCGGGCCCGGCGCCGAAGGGGAGCGGTTGGTTCACCTGCGCCGCTCCGGCCGTGGCGAGACGACGAAGGGACGGCCGGGCGCGGCCGTCGGGGGACGGGGTGTCCATCGCATGTCGGTCCTTGACTGGTCGCTCGAGCGGTGGCCGGTCCACCCCACGGGTCGGGCCGGCCACCACAGGAGGTGGGCGTGTCACCGGTTCTTCGTAGCGGACGGGCGTGCGGATGGGAGGCCGTTTCGTCACCCGCGCCCCCGGCGGTTAACCCTTTCGAGGGAAGCTCGGGCTGCCGACCCAGCCGACGGGCGGGTGGCGGCGAAGGCACGGGTGAGGGAGCCGCTTGGTGTTCTGCGGTTCTCCGTGGGCCGCGCGGATCCGCCGCACGGCCTCGGACGTCCATGGGAGGTAGTCGAGATGGTTCGTGTACGACGCGGTCTTGCGGTGGCGGTGGCGGCAGGCGCCGTCGTGGTGGGCGGCGCGGCGGCGGCTTCGGCCGATGCCGGTGCGCAGGGAGTGGCCGCGCACTCCCCGGGGGTGGGCTCGGGCAACCTCGTCCAGGTGCCCCTCCACATCCCGGTCAACGCCTGCGGCAACACCGTCGGCGTCATCGGGCTGCTGAACCCGTCCTTCGGCAACACCTGCGTCAACGCCTGACCCGACGCCGGGAGAAGCCCCGGTCCGCCGCCGACAGGACGGGGTGGCGCGGACCGGTGACCTGACCCGGCGCGGAGGCGCGGGCGGTCGTGGAGGCACGCGGCGCGAAAGAGCCGTTGCCGTCCAGGTCGGCCGCGGGTGGCCGTCGGCACAGCCACCCGCGGCAACCCGCCGGGCTACCAGGTGAGGACCGCGATGACCTGCTTGCCGCGGCGTGAGGGGCTGACGAAGAGATCCGCCCCCAGCGCTCGGACGATCCCCAGGCCGCGTCCGCCCGGCTCGATCCGCTGCCCGCGGCCGTGCAGCCCGGACAGGTCGGCCGAGCCGTCGCCGACGGCGACACCCGCCCGACCCGGCTCCAGGCCGACCGTGAGCGCGTAGGGGCCGTCGGCATGCAGGACCGCGTTGGTGACCAGCTCCGACACGATGAGCACGAGATCCTCCGCGACGTCAGGGGGGCAGAGCGCCGCCTCCCGGGCCAGGAGCAGTTCCGCGGCCTGCCGGGCCTGTCGCGCTGCCCGCGCGGCCGCCGGGAGCCGGATGTGCAGCGTTGCCGGACATCCGCAGGACGCGATGGCGGTGTCCATGATCATCCCTCACATCGAGGAGCCCTCCTGGGCCTGGGGCCGCGGAGGGAACGGAGTGGGGTTCCGGTCTTCCCGGAACCCCACTGCGCCCTGCCGGTCGTCACCACTTGTCGTGGCAGTTCCAGTGGGCGGGAACCCAGTGGCTGACGTAGTGGCCGGCCACCCAGTGCTGCTTCCAGTGGCCCTTGCCCCACCATCCGTCGTGCCACTTCCCGTGGTGGTCCCGGTGGCCGTGGTGCCAGGAGCCCTGCTGCCACTTCCATTCCCAGTGGCCCTTGACCCACTTCTTGGCCCAGTGGCCCTTGACCCAGGTGCACTGCTCATGGCGGTGGTCACGGTCGCCGGTGACCGTCGAGGTCACCGCGGACGGCGCCGGCGCCGCGTTCGCCGTGGCGGAGACGCCCAGCACGGACGCGCCGGCCAGAAGCCCGGCCGAGGCCGCCCCGGCAACCAGCCGTCGCGCGCGCAGGGATGCGGTCATCGCACTCACCTCCTTCAGTCCGTCGATCGGCGTGTTCTGCGGCCCCTCACCTTCAGGAGCCTCCCGTGGGTGATTCGGGGCGAACCGCCCGCCGGATTGCGTGCACGTCGCGATTCCTCGTCCGCGCGCTCGTCCTGGCCCTCGGCCCCCGCGCCCGGTGGTCCGTACGTCCTGGCCCTCGGCCCCCGCGTCCGGTGGTCCGTGCGTCCTGTCCGGTGACCGAGCGCGCGCCGACGGTCCCGCCCGACCCGTTCCGGCAGTCGCAGGTCCGGGTCCGCCCGCTGCCTCCACGTCCGCGCCCCGAGGCGGCAAGGACCGGCGGGTTCACTCTTTCGGGGGTCGGACCAATCCGCCGGGCGGGGGCCGCCGAATGCCGGGTGTGAGCAGCTTCCGCAGCACCCTCTTCCGCGCCGCAGCGGGCGCGTCGGCCGGTCTTCTGGCCGCTTTCACGGCGCTCGCCGTGGCCGAGCTGGTCGCCGGACCGGTGCGGCCCGCCGCGGGGCCGGTGACCGTGGTGGGCGGCGCGGTGATCGACCGGACTCCGGCGGCGGTGAAGGACTTCGCGATCCGCACGTTCGGCGAGAGCGACAAGACCGTCCTGCGGCTCGGCATCCTGGCCGTCCTCGCGCTCGTCGCCATCGGCCTGGGCATGCTCGGCCTGCGCCGTCGGCGGGTCGGTGCCGCCGGTGTGCTGCTGTTCGGGATCGTCGGCGCCGCCGCGGCCCTCGACCGCCCCGACTCCACCGGCGTCGGTGACGCACTCCCCTCGATCGCCGGAGCCCTTGCCGGCGCCCTCACCCTGTACGTCCTGGCCTCCCGGGCAGCCCCCTCGACGCCCTCCGCGGACAGCGAAGGCGAAACCGGGGTGTGGAGCAGACGCGGATTCCTCGCCGCGGCCGGCGTGACCGCCGTCGCGGCGACATCAGCGGGCCTGCTCGGGCGCTTCCTGTCCGGCCGGCGAGGACGGGGTGCCGCCGCCTCCCGCGGGAGCCTGGTCCTGCCCGAGCCCTCTTCGCCGGCCCCTGC
>NZ_JAINVG010000184.1 GCF_020400725.1 Streptomyces sp. NK15101
TGGGCGTCCAGATGGGCCAGCAGGAACGGCCGGCGGCCGGCGACGGCTTGGGTGTAGGGGGCGGCGACGGGGAAGGCGAGGGTGCGGCCGAGCGGGGCGAGGACGTCGGTGACCGGGGAGCCGGTCAGCGGGGCTTTGCCCAGGCGGCGCAGCTGCACACCTCCGGCGAGCCCCATGTCGGGGTCGTCCCCGCGGGCGAGGGAGTCCAGGACGTCGACGGTGACGGCATCGGCCAGTTCCGGTACGGCGAGGTCGGCGAGTTCCTGCGCTGTGCGTTCCAACTCCAGGCTGGAGCCGATCCGGATGGACGCTTCGCTGAGCAGGGCCAGGCGGCGCCGTCCCGCCTCGGCCTCGGTGTGGGCGCGGCTCTGGTCGGTGATGTCCAGCAGGGAGGCGATCACCCCGATCGGGCGGCCTGCGGGGTCCTCGACCCGGACGTAGGAGCATGACCACACCCGGTCCTGTTCCGGATCGGCCGGGGTGCGCCCGATCCGGCGCCGGTCCAGCAGGGGGTGCCCGTCCTCGAGGACGTGCCGCATCGCCTTTTCCATGTCGTGGGCGTTGACCTCGGGCAGCAGCTGGGAGAGCCGCTTGCCGGTGTGGGCGGACTCGGACAGGCCGTTCATCTTCTCCAGCGCCGGGTTGACCCGAAGGAAGCGCAGTTGCGTGTCCAGGAGGGCGATGCCGACCGGCGAGCGGGCGAACAGCCCGTCCCACACGGCCGAGGAACCGCGGATGCGGCGCGCGGCATGGGCGTCGGCGGCGAAGAGCATGACGGCGGAGGTGTCGTCGTGGCGGTCGGGAACCGGGCTGGCCCAGATCTCCAGCTCGACCGGGTGTCCGTCGGCGTGCCAGGCGGTGACCGTGCCCATCACCCCCCGTCCGGTGGCCGCCGCCTCCCACAGCGACCGGCCGAGGCTGCGGTCCACGCCGGGATGGAGCAGTTCGGCGATGTGCCGGCCCACCACCTGATGCGGGGTGTGGCCCAGCAGCTCCTGCGCCGCCCGGTTCCACCGCACGACCGTTCCGTCGGCGCTGGTGGACACCTGAGCCACCGGCAGCGCGCCCAGCCATCCGCCGGCGCTCTGCGCGGCGCTGCTTATCAGCTCCTCCACGGGCTCGCTCATCGGCCGTCCCCTCCCGCCCGGGCGGCCGGTCCGCAGGCCGGCAGGTCGTAGGGGCAGACGCACCGGTGGAACGAGGTGGCGTGCGAGGTCCCCGGTCCGCACCCGCCCATCCGCTCCACCGGTACCTGCCGCGGTTCCTCCAGGTCGTAGCCGTCCGCATCCAGGAGCGCGGAGAAGGCGACCGGCTCCACCGGACCGTGGGCATCGAGTTCGCGTCGGGTGCGAGGGACAGGACCGAGCCGGCGGAACCTCCCTGCGCGGTAGGCGCTGGGGTGGAGGCCGGTGATGTCGCCGTTCTGGAGCCGGCCGACGCCGAAAGCTCCCCGCAGCCCGGCCGGGGCACGGAAGACGGGGCGGAAGTCGCTCGCGCGGACCAGGGCGATCGGCACCAGGGTCTGGTCGAAGACCGGAGTCGGTGGCCCCGCGTGCGGGTCGTCGGTGGTGGAGTCCCCTTCCCCGATGATCGGCCGATTGGCGACGTGATCGATGTTGTCGCCGGTCAGGGGCGGGGTGATCGCGGAAAGGATGCTGTGGACGTTGCGGTCGGACAGGTCGTGGCAGAGGGAGACCACCGCGTGCTCGACGAAGATCGTCAGCGACTTGGCCGCGAGGCAGGCGTTGCGCTCCTCGAAGCGCCGGCGGTCCTCGGCCGTGAGCACCGGGCTCTCCGGTCCGGCGGCACTGCCGTGGACGGAGTGGATCCCGGCGATGCCCTGCGCGTCGCTGAACAGCGGCTGGTCCCGCCCGACGTACGGGCGGAGGCCGGTGAACCCTTGAGACAGCGGGGTGTCGTAGACGGTGGTGATCATCCCGTCGACGGTCGCCTGTCGCAGCAGCTGGACCTCCTCGGCCGGCACGGCGTCACCCAGCCGTGGGGAAACCGCCAGGTCGGATCGAGCGGCCGCATCCCGTGCGACGGCGATCTCCGGCGCCGGCCGCGGCCCCGCAGGCTCCACGGCGCCGGCCCGCCGGCCGGCATGGGCGTTGGACCACCGCAGCTCGTGAAGGTCCCGGGCCGTCGCGCCGGCGACGGCCGGAAGATCCGCCCCCGCCGTGTCCCGGTGGCAGGCGTACGGACGGGGCAGCCCCCCACAGAACTGCTCCAGCAGCTCCTCCCGGCCAGGAAGCGCCAGGCACCGGCGCGACAGGCCGCTGCCCACGAACAAGAACGGCGCCGCGGTCAGCTCCTGAAGCCGCCCGGCCAGAGCGGCCTCCAGCCCCGCTTCCACAACCCCAGCATCCCCCCGGCCGCCCGGGCACGCCTCCTGGTCCAGCCTCACGCACCCGCCCCGCGAGCGCGTCGATGGCGGGCAGGGGCGGGCCCGGCCCACCCGAGGCTCGGGCCGCCGCCGGGGAAACGAGACGGCTCCGGAACGGAGCCGCAGAACGGCTCCGACGCGCCTCCATCCGAAAACCGGGCGGTCCGGCTGCCTCCTCCAGGCGCCGGCGCTGAAAACACGTCACTGCGATCCGCCGACGGCCGGCGAACCCCACCAGGTGATCAGCGTGCCGCAGGCCCGTTGTCCGCGCATGGGCACCGGCCTCGCGGCCGAGAGCGCCCCCTCGCAGCCCGTGGCGTTCAAGGTCATCAACGCCGCCCGGCGGACGACGAGCGCTTCACCCACCACTTCCGGCACGAGGTGACTGGCGCACGAGGCGTCCGCCCGTTCCGCACCGCGCCGGCCATCGACGCCCAGCTCGACCAGCACTTCCTGTTCATTGTCACCGAGTGCATCGACGGACCGACCCTGCCGGAGCCGGTGTCACGGGTGGGTCCGCTGCGTGGCGGTGCCCCGGAGCGGTCGGCATCCCGCCGTTCCAGGGTGAGGACGTCCTCGCCTTCCACAACCGGGCGCTGGACAAGGATCCTGCCCGTCGGGGCTTGCTCAGGGGGACGGTGGCACAGGTGTGGGGGCCCGCGGGTCGGGGCGGGCCCCCACACCTTGCCGGGTCTATGCCGTGGAGCACGGGAGCGGGAGGGCCAGGCGGCAGTGGATCAGGGTTCTGCGAGGTGTGGGTCGGGAGGGCTGGGCGGGGCGGGGGTGCCGTGCTTCCCGGGGTCCTCCGTACGCAAGGAGGACGGCCGTGAGCATCGGGCCGCAGGTCAGGAGTACGAACGTCATGACGTGACCGCTGCCGTCGGTGAGCCGGCCCGGTGCGGCTGCTGTCCTGTGGTGGCGGACGCGTTCAGAAGGCGCTGAACGGCCCGGGAGCGGTTCGCGAGTCTGAGGCGGCGTCCGTGCCGGGGCCACCAGCGGAGAAGGGCGAGGAAGCCGGAGTCGCAGAAGGCGACCCG
>NZ_JAINVG010000185.1 GCF_020400725.1 Streptomyces sp. NK15101
GGGGGCCCGGGGGGGGGCGCCGGGGCGGGGGGGGCGCGGGGTGCGTCGAGCTCCGTTCCGGTGGGGCGGTGTCCTCGCCGAAGCGGGGGTGGGCGCCGCCCGCCACGGGCCGGCCGTGCTCCAGGAGGAGCAGGAAGGCGCCGTGCGGAGGGGCGAACTCCGCCGCCGGATAGCGGCTCAGGTCGTGCGCGGAGCCGTACCGGGTCGTGTACTCGTACGCCAGCTCGTCGAGGAGCGGGCGGGCCAGGGGGTCGGTGGTCGTGGTCCGGTGCACGGACAACGCGAAGGTCATGACGGTCCTTCAGGCGAAGGAGAAGAAAGAAGACAGGGCAGAGCAGGGCGGAACGAGGGGAGGGGAGAGCTCAGGCGCTCACGAGGGGCCTGGGTGTGAAGGCGCCGCGGAGGACAGCACGCGGGCGGGGAGAAGCAGGGGGTCGGCTCAACAGGAAGAGGACCACACTCGACCGAAGTCGATGTGGGAGCGCGTGACCAGCTGCTGCGGATGCATGGCCCCAGTGGAACAGGCATCCGGTCCCGCGTCAACTGCGGTGAGACGTACGGCTCACAGTGCGGACACCCTTGACAGCGGCCCGCGTTGACCGCATAGCCTCGAAGGGCGGATCGGGCTGAGGGGCCCGGATCCGCGGCTCAGCGCGTGTGAAGGCGCACCCCGTGTTCGATCCTCTGGCATCCACGGAGCCCTCGCATGTCCGCGACCCTCGTCGAAACCCCTTCCGCGGCACCGCCGGCCGAACCGCCCCCGCGCGTCGTCCCCACCCGCCGCACCGGCCAGTGGACCGCGGCCGCCGCCGTCCTCGTCCTGCTCGCGCTCGCCCTCGTCTCGGTCGTCCGCAACGAGGCCTTCCAGTGGGACGTCGTCGCCGAGTACTTCACCTCCGCGTCCGTCCTGCGCGGCCTCGGCCTCACCCTGTGGCTGACCGCCCTCGTCATGGCCCTCGGCTTCGTCCTCGGCACCCTGCTCGCCGTCCTCAGGCTCTCCGCCAACCCCGTTCTGCGCGCCGTCGGTTGGGGCTACATCTGGTTCTTCAGGTCCACCCCGATCCTGGTCCAGCTGCTCTTCTGGTTCAACATCGGCGTGCTCTACCCGCAGATCCTCGGCGTCAACACGGTCAACCTCCTCGGACCCGTCGCCGTCGCCGTCATCGGCCTCACCCTGCACGAGGCCGCCTACGCCGCCGAGGTCGTCCGCGGCGGCATCCTCTCCGTCGACCGGGGGCAGATCGAGGCCGCCCAGTCCCTCGGCCTCGGCCGAGGGCGCCGGCTCTCCCGGATCGTGCTGCCGCAGGCCATGCGCGCGATCGTCCCGCCCGCCGGGAACATGCTGATCGGCACCCTCAAGGGCACCTCCATCGTCTCCGTCATCGCCGTCCAGGACCTGCTCTACTCGACCCAGCTCGTCTACCACCGCACGTACGAGATCGTCCCGCTGCTGCTCGTCGCCACGCTCTGGTACGTCGCCGTCACCTCGGTCCTCTCCATCGGCCAGCACTACGTCGAGCGGCACTACGCCCGCGGAACGGCCGGTGCGCGATGAGTCCGCGCCGCTCCCTCGTGATCGTGGGCGCCGGGCCGCGGGGGACCGGCTTCCTCGAACGGCTCGCCGCCAACCTGCCCGAGCTGTACGGCGACGAGCCCCTCGACGTCCACCTCGTCGACCCGCACCCGCCCGGCCCCGGCCGCATCTGGCGCACCGCGCAGTCCCCGCTGCTCTGGATGAACTCCCAGGCCGAGGACGTCACGATGTTCACCGACGAGACCGTCGAACTCGAAGGGCCCGTCCGCCCCGGACCCACCCTCGCCGAATGGGCCGGCGTCGACGGCCGCACCTTCCCCACCCGCCCCCAGCAGGGCGCCTACCTGCGCTGGGTGTACGAGCGGGCCCGCGACGCCCTGCCCGCCACCGTCGCCGTCCACGAGCACCGCACCACCGCCCTGCGGATCAGCGGTCCCCGCGACGGACGCCAGCGGGTCTGGCTGGAGGGCACCGCCGTCCCCCTCCTCGCCGACCTCGTCGTCCTCACCGTCGGCCACCTCGACGCCGAACCCGACGGGGAGCAGCGCCGGCTCGCCGACTTCGCCGCCCGCCACCGGCTCGTGCACCTCCCGCCCGACTTCACCGCCGACGCCGACCTCTCCGCCCTCCCCGCCGGCGAACCCGTCCTCGTCCGCGGCTTCGGCCTCGCCTTCGTCGACCTGATGGTGCTGCTCACCGAGGGCCGCGGCGGACGGTACGAGGGCGAGGGCGACGAGCTCGTCTACATCCCCTCCGGCAAGGAGCCGGTGCTGCACGTCGGATCACGCCGGGGCGTCCCGTACCACTCGAAGATCGGCTACGTCCTCGACGGCGAACGGCCGCCGTTGCCCCGCTTCTTCGGCACCGAGCAGACCGACGCCCTGCTCCGGCGCACCGGGCCGATCGACTTCCGGCGCGACGTGTGGCCGCTCATCGACAAGGAACTCGGCTGGGCCCACTACCACCGGCTCTTCTCCACCCACCCCGAGCGGACCGCGCTCGCCTGGAGCGACTTCGAGAACGCCTACGAGCAGGCGCCGCCCCGCGGGCCCGAACTCGCCGCGGTCGTCGCCGCGGCCGTCCCCGACCCCGCCGACCGGCTCGACCTCGACGCCCTCGACCACCCCCTGGACGGCCTGCGCTACGACTCCGCGGAAGCCCTCCAGCAGGGCCTGCGCGACTACATCACCGAGGACCTGACCCGCCGCCACGACCCCGCCCACAGCCCCGACGCCGCCGTCTTCGCCGGCCTGCTCTCCGTCTACGGCCAGCTCCTGCGCCTCGGCGGTCGCCTGGACCCCGGCGGCTGGTGGCACGGCTTCTTCAGCTACCTCGCCTCCGGGCCGCCCGGCCCCCGGCTGAGGCAGCTCCTCGCGCTCTCCCGCGCCGGCGTCGTCCGCTTCCTCGGCCCGCGGGTCACCGTCGAGACCGACGAGGAACGCGGCCTCTTCCGGGCCGGGTCCCCCGCCGTACCGGGCGAGTGGACCGGGGCCCGCGCCCTCGTCGAGGCCCGGATCCCCGACCCCACCCCGGAGCTCACCGGCAGCCCCCTGCTCCGCGCCCTGTACGAGGAGGGGACCCGCGCCACCCCCGGCGGCCTCCTCGTCGTCGACCCCGTCGACGGCCGGGTCCTGGAACACGACGGACGCCCGCACCCGCGCCGCTTCGCCCTCGGCCCGCACACCACCGCCCGCACCGGGAGCGCCTTCACCCGGCCCCGCACCGGCGGGGTCGCCTTCGGGCAGAACGACGTCACCGCGCGGGCCGCCCTGGCCTTCCTGCGCGACCGGGAGTGTCGGCTCCCCGCCCCGCTGAGCGCCTGATCCGCGCCCGCCTCTCCACCCGTACCCCGTTC
>NZ_JAINVG010000186.1 GCF_020400725.1 Streptomyces sp. NK15101
CCGATCATGTCCGGAGCGCCCAGCGGAACGGTGGCGTTACCGAGGGCGCCCTCCTCCACGCAGCCGTCCGCATCCGGCAGGCGCGCCGTACCCGCCGGCCCGTCCCCGGCGTGCGCCTCCGCACCGGCCCCGGGGGCTCCGGTCCGGCGGCGCACCGGGGCTCGGCCCCACCGGGTCAGTGCCGCCCCGGCACCCAGCAGAAGGACGAGGACGGCGAGGACGACCGGCAGGTGCGAGCCGGCCGAGCGGGCCGTCTTGACCATCAGGGCCGCACCGCCGACCACCACACCCGCGAGCCCCACGCCGAGCACCAGGTCTCGCACAGACCTCACCGGGCCCTCCCGTCGCACCGCGCCCCTGCCCCTGCCCCTGCCCCTGCCCCTGCCCCTGCCATCGACTGTTGCCATACGGCCCCTCCCTCGCCCGCATCCTCCTCACCCCGAACATGCCGCCGAAACACCTCCGGACGGGCAGGTCCTCGGCACCGGCGGCATGCTTCCAGGGCCGAAGGCGAACCGCCTCCGGTGAGGAGGTCACCGGGGCCCGCGTCCCGCGCGGTCAGCCGGCCGGCTCGTACGACGGCGATTCGAGCCTGTCCGCCGCCCGGACCCTGTGGAGGTGGATGAGGACGTCGTAGGCCCGGCCGAGGGCCAGGGCGGGCAGGGGGTCCGGGGTGAAGGTCGAGCCCGCGTCGTAGACCGGGCGGGCGCGGTCGAGCCAGGCGCGGGCCACGGCGGGCGCGGTCCGCAGGTCGAGGTAGAAGTCCCGGTACCGGACCCGGTCCAGGGTGTGCTCGTTCGTCCCGGGACGCGCGGCCGGGACGGTGACCGGATTCCAGTCCCCGTCGAGGGAGGTGTCCTTGGTGAGGAAGGAGCCGGCGGCGAAGCTGAAGCCGATCGCGGTGTAGTCGCGGCCCAGGCGGTCGCGCAGTGCCGCGCCTTGGGTCCGCGGGTAGGTGTCCGGATGGGTGGAGAGGTATCCGATGTGACCGTTGTGGGCCGACAGCAGCATCTTGTGGCCGGTGTGCCGATGCCACCACAGCACGTTGTCGGCCATGGCCTGGTCACGCAGGCGCTCGGCGGCGGTGACCGAGGCCGGGTCGGCGAGGTCGACGGTGGCGAAGGTGAACGTCTGCGCGATGTTCCGGGCGTGCTGCACCGTCCACGCGTGGTCGTCGCCGTCGCCCGCCCGGTGTCCGGCGACCAGGTCGAGCGCCTCCTGGGCGCGTGCGGCGTTCTCCTCGCGTTCGGCGACCGGTTTGCGCAGGTAGGCGAACATGTCGTCGAAGGGACGCAGCCGGCCGTACAGCTCGGTGAGCCGGGGCAGCGCCTCCGGCCGGGTCTCGCGGACGGACGACAGGACGCGCTCGAAGACGGGGTCGCCGAGCTTCGGCGCTCCGAGGTCGTCCCCCATGAAGTGGACCCGGCGGTCGGGATGGCGGCGGTTGTGCTCGCGCATCCAGCCGATCAGGCTGACGAACTCCTCGCGCTCCCAGGGGGATCCGGCCAGCGTCGCCTCCGCGATCCGCCGCGGGTCGCCGGGACCGCCCTGGAGGTACTCGTCGATCCTGAGCCCCGCCGACCAGCTCATCTCCAGGGCGAAGGTGGTGAAGCCGCGCTCCTCGACGAAGTGCCGGAAGACGCGTTCCTTCATGGCGAAGAACTCGTGCGAACCGTGCGTGGCCTCGCCCAGCCCCACCACCTTCGCGTTCCCGGCCATGCCGCTCAGCGCCCGGAGGTCCGCGGTCCGGCCGCCGGGTTCCGTGGTGCGCAGCGGGTGTGCGACCCGTTCCAGGGACCGTACGACGGCAGCTTCCCGGCCTGCCGGTACACGGTCGGCCGAGACGGCTGATGCGGCGAGCGAGGTCGAGGCCGTTCGTGCGGCCGGTGCCGCGGATGCCGCCGCGGTGGCCAGCGCCGTGGCGGTTACCGCCCCCGTGAGGGCGAGCAACCCTCGCCGGCCGGCCCTCTTCCTGTACCCGTGCATGTCGATCACTCCTTGCGTGCGGCGCTTCCTGCACCGATGAAGTGATCTTCGTGTGCTGGGGAGTGGAGCGCGCTGGGGTGGTCCACCGGCTTCCTCCAGAGGCCATCCCTGGTACGGGGCGGGGGTTACCCCCCGGCACCCGGCCGGGAACGTGAGGGGGTACCCCCACCGAACTCGGGGCGCTACCCGGATGGTCCGGTGGATCCAGAACCGAGCAGGGTGACGGACACACCCGGATTCCTACGAGGAGGTCCCCTGTGCTCAGCTTGCGGTCCGTCGGCCGCCGCACGGCGCGCGTCACTGCCGTCGGCGCTCTCGCCGTCGCCATGTGCACCACCCTGATGGCCAACGGCGCCGGAGCGATCGTCAACGGAACCGATTCCACGGAGCGTTACCCG
The DNA here is from genome assembly GCF_020400725.1 of Streptomyces sp. NK15101. Classification (GTDB taxonomy): domain Bacteria; phylum Actinomycetota; class Actinomycetes; order Streptomycetales; family Streptomycetaceae; genus Streptomyces. The sequence goes on from NZ_JAINVG010000186.1 coordinate 2,385, forward strand.
TTCATGGCGACGATCCCGGAGTCGGCCCCGGAGCACGGCGTGTACGACGGCAACTGCGGGGCGTCGCTGATCGATCCTCAGTGGGTGCTGACCGCGGCTCACTGCGTGGAGGGCGACGGCCTCGAACTGGACGGCATCGTCCGGATCGGCAGCGGGGAGCGGAAATCCGGGGGGACCGTCCGGGCCGTCGAGCGCACCGTCGTTCACCCCGGGTACGTGAACGGTGAAGGGGAGGCGCCCAACCGGGACGACATCGCGCTGGTCCGTCTGGACCGCCCGGTCACCGAAGAGCCCGTCCGGATCGCGAAGCGGGTCGGGCGGCCCGGCACTCCGACCCGGATCCTGGGATTCGGAACCACCGTCGACACCGGACTGGAGTTCGCGGAGCGATTGCAGCAGCTCGAAACCCGCACGGGCAGCGCCGCCGAGTGCGAATCGGGCTACGCGGACAGGACACGGCTGTGCACGATCAGCCGGGTGCCCGACGCCATGGCGTGTTTCGGGGACTCCGGCGGGCCGCAGCTCCAGAAGGACGGGCAGGGGCGGTGGGAGCTCATCGGGACCACCTCGGGCCCCGGCGCCCCGGGGGTCGCGTGCTCTGCCGGGCCGGGCCTCTACACCAGCGTGCCGGCCTACGCCGACTGGATCCGGAGGACCCTCAGGCGCCACTCCTGAGCGCCGGCGGGGCCGACGGAGCCGCGCGGCAGCGCGCTCCGGAGCGGCTTCCCCGCCGGCACATCAGGCTGCACGCCGTGCGGTCCGTCGGGGCCCGCATGTCCGGCACACCTCCCTCAGGAGTACCGAATTCCCCCATTTACAAGGGAGTTGAGCATGGGAGGCGTCGAGGCGGGCATCCGGCGCCCATGGGAGAAGACACCGAGAACAGCCCCTCGCCGCTCCGCCGGACACGGAGACGCTCGGGAGGGAGATGGCGCCTCGTCACCGGCGC
>NZ_JAINVG010000187.1 GCF_020400725.1 Streptomyces sp. NK15101
CGTCAGGGCCGGGCCCTGCAGACCGAGCGTGTACGCGACGCGGCCCGAGGCCACGCTCGACGTCGTCCCCGTCAGACCGAACCCGGCGGCACCCGCGCCCGCCTCGCCGAGCCGGGGACCGTACTCCTGGGCGATGGCTCCGAGGAACACGCCCGTCGAGGTGCCGCGCAGCGATCCGGGCGTGATGCCGGCCCGCTCCAGGGCCTCCCACGACACTTCGAGCAGCAGCCGCTGCTGCGGGTCCATCGCCAGCGCCTCGCGCGGCGAGATCCCGAAGAAGGCGGGGTCGAACTCGGCGGCCTCGTGGAGGAACCCGCCGTGCCGGACGTAGGACGTGCCGGAGTGGTCCGGGTCGGGGTGGAAGAGGTTGTCGAGGTCCCAGCCCCGGTCGGCCGGGAACTCCGAGACGACGTCGCGCCGCTCGGCGACGACCCGCCACAGCGCCTCGGGCGAGTCCACCCCGCCCGGGAAGCGGCAGCCCATCCCGACGATCACGATCGGATCGTCGTCCGTGCGCGGGGCGACGGGGGCGACGGGCTGGGCGGGGGCGCTCTCGGCGCGCTCCCGCACGAGCGCGAGCGTGAAGTCGACGACGGCGGTCGGCGTGGGGTGGTCGAAGACCAGGGTGGCCGGAAGGCGCAGACCGGTCGCGGAGTTGAGGCGGTTGCGCAGCTGGACCGCGAGCAGCGAGTCGATGCCGAAGCTCTTGAACGGCTGGTCCGGGTCGATCCCGTCCGCCGACTCGCTGCCGATGACCGAGGCGAGCTGGGTGCGGACGACGTCGAGCAGCAGACGGCGCCCCTCTTCCTCGGACAGCCGGCCGAGCCTGCGGCGCAGACCGGACTCGCCGGCGCGCCGCTGCGGGACCCGCACCAGGGAGCGCAGCACCGGGGACAGCGTCCCGGCGAGCGCGTCGGCGCGCAGCGCGGCCGGGTCGAGGCGGGCCGGCACGAGCAGCGGTTCGTCGTCGGCGAGCGCCCGGTCGAGGAGTTCGAGGCCCTGCTCGGTGGAGAGCGGGGCGATGCCCCGGGTCGAGAGGGTGTCGTCGTCCAAGTGGCTGGTGAGACCGGTGCGTTCGGCCCACAGGCCCCAGGCGAGCGAGGTCGCGGGACGGCCGGCGGCGCGGCGGCGGGCGGCGAGCGCGTCGAGGAAGACGTTGCCCGCGGCGTAGTTGGCCTGGCCCGGGTTGCCGAGCACGCCCGCGACCGAGGAGAACAGGACGAAGGCCGTGAGGTCGTGGTCGGCGGTCAGTTCGTCGAGGTGGGCCGCGGCGTCCACCTTGGGCCGCAGGACGGCCGCGAGCCGCTCCCCGGTGAGCGACTCGACCACGCCGTCGTCGAGCAGACCCGCGGTGTGGACGACGGCGGTGAGCCGCACGCCGGCCAGCAGCTTCGCGAGCGCGTCGCGGTCGGCGGTGTCACAGGCCGCGAGGGTGACCTCGGCGCCCAGCCCGGTGAGCTCGGCGACGAGTTCCCCGGCGCCGGGCGCGTCGGCGCCACGGCGGCTGACCAGGAGCAGACGGCGGGCGCCGTGCTCGGTGACCAGATGGCGCGCGACCGACGCGCCGAGCACACCGGTGCCGCCCGTGACGAGCACGGTGGCGTCCGGGTCGAACGGGCCGGTGCCGGCCGGGTCTGCGGCGGAGGCGTGCCGGACCAGCCGGGGGGCGAGGAGCGCGCCCGACCGCAGGGCGAGCTGGGGCTCGGCGAGCACGGCACCGGGCACGGTGCCGGCCTCGTGCGCCTCGTCCGAGTCCAGCAGGGCGAAGCGGTCGGGGTGCTCGGACTGGGCGGTCCTGATCAGGCCCCACACGGTGGCCTGGGCGGGGTCGTCGACCACGGGGCCGGCGGCACCGTCGGTCAGCACCAGCAGGCGGGAGCCGGCGAAGCGGGCATCGGCCAGCCACTCCTGGACCAGGCCGAGCGCCCAGCGCGCCGCCTGGTGGGCGGCCTCGGCGAGGCCGGTTCCCGTGCTGTCGGAGTCCTGCGGGGTACCCGGACATCGGGCGGTGACCGGACATCGTACGCCGACCACCGGCGGCACGACGTCCGGTACGTCGGCCAGGCCGGCGACCAGGCACACGTCGATCCCGGCCGTCGCGGCGGCGACCGGCTGCCACTCGACACGGAACAGCGAGTCGGAGCCCCGGGCGGCGGACAGGTCCGCGGTGAAGGGCCGCATCGTGACGGCCTCCGCGGACAGCACGGGCTTCCCCGCGCCGTCGGTGACGCGCAGGGTCACCCCCTCCTCGCCCCTCGGGGTGAGCCACACCCGCAGGGCGTCCGCGCCGTCCGTGTGGCGGGTGACGCCGGACCAGGAGAAGGGCAGGACGGTGCCGCCGTCCTCGCGGAGCAGCCCGACCGCGTGCAGGGCCGCGTCCAGGAGCGCCGGGTGCACCCCGAAGGTCGTGGCGTCCAGCTCGGCGGGCAGACCGACCTCGGCGAAGACGTCGCGGCCGGAGCGCCAGGCGGCGCGCAGGCCCTGGAAGGCGGGGCCGTAGTCGTAGCCCGCCTCCGTGAGGGTGTCGTAGCGGCCCTCGACGTCGATCTCCCGGGCGCCGGGCGGGGGCCATTCGGCGAGGTCGAAGTCCGCGGTGTCGTCGTCGAGGTCGAGCACGGCCGCGGCGTGCCGCGTCCACGGGGCACCCGCGTCGGCGTCCTGCGGCCGGGAGTGCACGGCCAGCTCCCGCTGCCCGTTCGCGGCCGGCGGCTCGACGGTCACCCGCAGCTGTACGGCTTCGCCGGGCGGGAGCACCAGCGGCGCCTGGAGGGTGAGCTCGGCGAGCCGTCGCCACCCCACCCGCGCGCCCACGGCCATCGTGAGCTCCAGGAAGGCGGTGCCGGGCAGCAGCACGGTGCCGTGCACGGCGTGGTCGGCGAGCCACGGCTGCGTGTCGAGGGCGAGCCGCCCCGTGTACACCAGCCGGTCCTCCTCGACCAGCTCCACCACGGCTCCGAGCAGCGGGTGCCCCGCCGAGGCCAGACCGAGCCCACGGGCGTCGGTCGAGGCCGGCTCGGGCTCCAGCCAGTAGCGCCGGCGCTGGAAGGGGTACGAGGGCAGTTCGACGGCCCGGGCGCGGTAGGGCCGAAGGACGGCC
>NZ_JAINVG010000188.1 GCF_020400725.1 Streptomyces sp. NK15101
GGGGGCGGGTGCACGGCCGGGAGCGGGTGCACGGCCGGGAGCGACTCCGCCGAGGCAGGACGCCGAGTGGACGAGGGGTTCGTGGCTCTCCTGCGCAGGGCCCCGGTGCCCGGCATGTCGCGCACGCGCGCGTGGTGGCCGGCCGCGCTGCCGAACGGCTCGTACGGGCCTGCAAAGGGAAGGCGGTGGCCCGGCGAGCACCCCGGGCGGGTCTCCTGGACCGGCGTCGGCGGTGGCCGTGGACGCTCTCGGCGCAGTGCGCGGTCGGGGTGGCCGGTGGGGAGTGCGCCGTTCGCGAGGACAGCCCGTTCCCCCACGGCGGACAATGGGCTCTCCAAGAGGCTCTGGCAAGCAAGGCCGGAGCAGAAGCAGGGCGTGGGCGGCGGCTCGTGCGGAGGCCACCGGCGGATGGCCGGCACGACGAACGTGCCGCTGCCGTCACCCGGCCCCGCCACTCGCACGATCCGCCGGACAGGACCTCAAGAGGGGGAAGCGTGACAGAGACCAGCAGCACCCGATCTGCCGCCCAGGAGGAACAAGGGGCGTCACGGACCCGATTGCAGCGCCTGATGCGCCACCTCCCCTTGATCGCCCCCTTCCTGCTGTGGGCCGTGCCGTGCTGGGTTCTCCTGCACACCGGTCAGCGCTGGCCGCTCCCCGTCACGCTGATCGGCACCGCCCTCTTCGTCCTCGGCCTGGCCGGAATGCCGCTCGCGATGGCGCGCGGCCACGGTCGTCGACAGCAGGACCGGGCGGCAATCGTCGGTGACGCGCTGCTGGGCGGCATCTGGGTCCTGTTCACCTGGTCCGTTCTGCTCGGTGTCCTGCTGCGGCTCGTCCTGACCGTGGCCGGTGTCGGTGACGGACAGGGCCGGGCACGCATCGTCACCTGGACCGTCCTCTGCACAGCCGCCGTACTGCTCGCATGGGGGTACGCCGAGGCCCGACGCGTGCCGCGCGTGCGCCGGCTCGATGTGCCGCTCCCGCGCCTGGGAGCGGGGTTGGACGGCACCCGGGTCGTTCTGATCACCGACACCCACTACGGTCCGCTCGACCGCGCCCGCTGGTCGGCACGGGTCTGCGAGACGGTCAACAGCCTGGAGGCCGATCTGGTGTGCCACACCGGTGACATCGCGGACGGCACGGCCGAACGCCGTCGCGCCCAGGCCGCTCCCCTGGGCACCGTGCGGGCGACGCGGGCCCGGGTCTACGTCACCGGCAATCACGAGTACTACAGCGAGGCCCAGGGCTGGGTCGACCTGATGGACGAGCTGGGCTGGGAGCCGCTGCGCAACCGTCATCTGCTGCTCGAACGCGGTGGTGACACCCTCGTGGTCGCAGGTGTCGACGACGTCACCGCCGAGTCCTCCGGGCTGGCGGGACACCGCGCCCACCTCGCCGGAGCCCTCCAGGGCGCCGATCCCGACCTGCCCGTCCTCCTGCTCGCCCACCAGCCCAAGTTCGTCGACCGGGCGGCGGCACACGGCATCGACCTCCAGCTCTCCGGCCACACCCACGGCGGCCAGATCTGGCCCTTCCACCACTTGGTCCGCCTCGACCAGCCCGCCGTCGCCGGCCTCAGCCGCCACGGCGCTCGCACCCTCCTCTACACCAGCCGCGGCACCGGCTTCTGGGGCCCGCCCTTCCGGGTCTTCGCCCCCAGCGAGATCACCTTGCTCGTGCTCCGCTCCCCGGAGCGGTCCACCTCACCGTGAGTCGTCCGCCCCTTGGGCATGCGGCCTTGCCGGGCCACCGCCGCGTCGTCCACCGACCGGGTCCCTCCGCCACGTGGACGGTGATCCGACACCGAGGGCCGGCGGCCGCTCGTCGTTCGGCGCGCGGCCCATGGAACCGGTCGGTGCACCGGCCCGCCGCGGGACGGTGCACCGACCGTTGGGAGCGGAGGGGACCGTCCTGGCAGCCCTCGCCTCGGTCGTGGGCATCGGCGGCGGGTCGTCCGACGTGGAGCCGGGGCTCGATGACGAAGCGGCCACGACCGTGGTCGCCGCCGTACGCGACGCGGTCATGGCGCTGGAGGCCGTCCGCCAGAGACGGACCGTCGGGAACGCTTCCTTCGCCCACGTCTGGCGCGGGCCGTGAGCGGGATGGGGTCCGGGGCCGAAGTCTCCTGACGGAGAGCGGCCACCCGGTCGTCGCACGGGAGCCCGGGGCCTTCCGAACTGGGGACCGGATCTCTCCCGGAGTGAGACACCGCGCTCACCGATCCGCTCGGCCCGCCCCTCCCGCCGGCGCTTCGCACCTTCGCCACAAGGGGCGTGATCAAGCCGTCTTTCCATCACCTGATCGGCTCATCAGGACCTAGAGTGTGCGCGTGACCGAGCAGAACCACGAACTCATCGCCGGCCGGTACCAACTGGTCGAACACATCGGCCAAGGCGGCATGGGCCGGGTCTGGCGCGGTCTTGACCAGCAGCTCTTCGGACGCGAAGTCGCCGTCAAGGAAATCCTCTTCCCGCCGGGCATGGACGACGACGCCCGTGAGGCGCTGCTCCGGCGGTTCACGGGCGAGGCGCGCGCCGCGGTCACTCTCAGCCATCCGGGGGTCATCACCGTCCATGACGTCGTGGAGCACCACGGCGCCCCGGTCATCGTCATGGAGCTGGTCCGTGGCCAGTCCCTGGCCGCCGCGATCCGCGGCCACGGCCGGCTGCCCGTACGGCGCGTGGCCGAGATCGGCGCCGCCGTCCTCGACGCGCTGACCGCGGCGCACGAGGCGCGGATCGTCCACCGCGACATCAAGCCGGACAACGTGCTCCTGGCCAAGGACCGTGTCGTCCTGACCGACTTCGGCATCGCCCACCTCGCGGACGCCACGACCAGGCTGAGTCACAGCGGGATCGTCATCGGCACGCCGCAGTACATGCCGCCGGAGCAGCTGGACGGCAAGCGCCCGACCCCGGCCAACGACCTGTGGGCGCTCGGCGCCACCCTGTACCACGCCGTCGAGGGGCACCCCCCGTTCGAGGCGGAGGGTCTCCACGCCCTCGCCGTGGCCGTGTTCACCCGCCCGCACCGGCCACCGGTCCACGCCGGCCCGTTG
>NZ_JAINVG010000189.1 GCF_020400725.1 Streptomyces sp. NK15101
TAGAAGTGGAGGAGGCCGAGGTCGTCGACCGAGCCGGCGTTGACGGCCTTGGCCAGGGGGGTGCCCTGGAGGAGGCGCTTGACCGGGACCTCGATGCGCTTGCCCGTGAGGGTGTGCGGGACGCCCGGGACCTCGATGATCTCGTCGGGTACGTGGCGCGGGGAGAGCTCGCTGCGGATCGTCCGCTTGATGCGGTCGATCAGCTCCTCGTCCAGGGTGGCGCCCTCCGCGAGGTGCACGAAGAGCGGCATCCAGTAGCCGCCGTCCGGTTCCTCCAGGCCGATGACCAGGGACTCGCGGATCTCGGGGAGGCGCTCGACGGCCTCGTAGATATCGGCGCTTCCCATCCGGACGCCCTGGCGGTTCAGGGTGGAGTCCGAGCGGCCGTGGATGACGACCGAGCCGTGGTCCGTGATCGTGATCCAGTCGCCGTGGCGCCAGACGCCCGGGAACATCTCGAAGTAGCTGTCGCGGTAGCGGCTGCCGTCGGGGTCGTTCCAGAAGTGGATCGGCATGGACGGCATGGGGTTGGTGACGACGAGCTCGCCGACCTCGCCGATCAGGGGCTTCCCGGAGGGGTCCCAGGACTGCAGGTCGGTGCCGAGGCCTGCGGCCTGGAGCTCGCCGACGTGGACGGGCAGGGTGGGGACGGCGCCCGCGAAGCAGGAGCAGACGTCCGTGCCGCCGCTGACGGAGGCGATCCACAGGTTCTCGCGGACCTCGTCGTGGAGCCAGCGGAAGCCGTCGGGGGGCAGCGGGGAGCCGGTGGTGGCCACGCACTTCACGGCGGAGAGGTCGAAGTCCCTGCCGGGGTGCACGTCGGCCTTCGCGCAGGCCATCACGTACGCGGCGGAGGTGCCGTACAGGGTGGCGCCGGTGCGCTCGGCGACGCGCCACTGGGCGGCGGTGTCGGGGTAGCCGGGGCTGCCGTCGTAGAGGACGACGGTCGTGCCGGTGAGGAGGCCGGAGACGAGGAAGTTCCACATCATCCAGCCGGTGGAGGTGTACCAGAAGAACACGTCCTCGGGGCCGAGGTCGCAGTGCAGGCCCAGCTGCTTGACGTGCTCGACGAGGATGCCGCCCTGGGACTGCACGATCGCCTTCGGCAGGCCGGTCGTGCCGGAGGAGTACAGGACCCACAGGGGGTGCGCGAACGGCACCTGCTCGTAGACCGGCTCGACGTCGGCGGCGACCAGGTCGGCCCAGGCGAGGGTGCCTTCGGGGGCCGGGGTGCCGAGGAGCGGGATGTGGACGACGGCGCGGAGGGTGGGCAGCTCGGCGCGGAGCTCGGCGACGGTGTCGCGGCGGTCGTGCTCCTTGCCGCCGTAGCGGTAGCCGTCGACGGTGAAGAGGACGACGGGCTCGACCTGCTGGAAGCGGTCCAGGACGCTGCGGGCGCCGAAGTCGGGGGCGCAGGAGGTCCACACGGCGCCGACGGCGGCGGTGGCGAGGAGCGCGACGACGGACTGCGGGACGTTGGGCAGGTAGCCGCTGACGCGGTCGCCGGGCTTCACGCCGAGGGCGCGGAGCTCTGCGGCGAGGGAGCCGACCTGGCGACGGAGCTCGCCCCAGGTGATCGGCGTCGGCTCATGTGTCTCGTCCACATGAAGCAGAGCTGTGTCATGGGGGCGCTCGCCGGCGGCGCGCAGGGCGTGCTCGGCGTAGTTGAGGGTGGCTCCGGGGAACCAGTCGGCGCCGGGCATGGAGCGGTCGCCGAGGACCCTCCCGTACGGGGTGGAGAAGCGGAGGTCGAACCACTCGACGACGGCCTGCCAGAAGGCTTCGAGGTCTTCGACCGACCAGCGGTGGAGCGCCGGGTACCCGCCCTCGGCCGGGGCGCCGTGGTGCTCAGCGGCCCAGGCCTGGAAGCGGGTGACGGCGGCCGTGGCGATGCGTTCCTCGTCCGGCTGCCAGAGCGGCTCGGTCGGCGCTGCTGATGTCATTTGGGGCGGCTCCCTGGCTGTACGCGGATCTGCGTGTGTCTCGCGCACGTGCTGGGGTGTGCGCGTGACGCGGCTGACAGGACGATGCCATGTGATCGTCAATCGCACCAGGTCTGCCCGCCCATGGTCAGGCAGTTGAACATGTGCTCCCACCACGGGTGAACGGCAGCTGAACGGAACCGGTTCGGGCCCCGGCGGGTGGCAGGGTGAGCTGCATGGACGGTCGTGAACTGGTGCGTTCGATCAAGGTGTTCGGTTCGGTGCAGGGCTTGCGGGCGGTGCGGTCGGCGTGGCGGCAGCGCCGTACGGACGCGTGGGGGCTGCCGCCCAGGGGGGCGGAACGGGCCAGGGTGCCGGGGCTCGCGGTGGAGGCGGAGCCGGCTCCGGGCGGGGGGACCGTCCGGTTCGCCCGGTCCTCGCTCCGGATCCGCGTGTCGTCGGGCGGCACGGTGTTCTGGGGGTGGGACGGGGCGGGACCGCTTCCCTCGTACGCCCTGGCGGGCGAGGCGCCCGACGCGGATCCGCGGGCCTCCCTCGAACCGGACACCGACGGCGGCTGGCGGATCGTGTCGGAACGGGTGACGGTGACGGTCTCCCGGCACGGGGCGGTGGAGCTCCGGACCCCGGGCGGGGTGCTGCTCCGCCGGGACCTGCCGCCGCGCTGGCGGGATCCCGTGGCGGGCGGCGGCGGCGGGGGCGGGGGGGGGGGGGGGGGCCGGGGGGGGGGGGGGGGGGGGGGGGGGGGGGGGGGGGGGGG
>NZ_JAINVG010000019.1 GCF_020400725.1 Streptomyces sp. NK15101
GGAGCAGCGCACTGAAAGGCCCGTCGCCGGCCACCCACCCGGGTGGCCGGCGACGCGTACAGGTGCCCGGGACGACGAAGGTCCCGGGCACCTGCCTGTCAGTAGTCGCGGAACTGCTGGTTGGCGCCGTGGTGGCATTCCCACTGACGGATCGGTGCGCCCGCGGAGCCGCTCCAGTCCGCCACCTCCATGCACAGCTTGCTGTTGTAGTTGCGGTACTCGTCGAGCATCGCGCCGGTGGCCGACGTCATGTACCAGCGCTGGTTGGTGCCGCCGTTGCACCCCCACTGGGTGACGGGGGCGCCGTTGTCGGTGCGGTAGCCCGGAACCTCGATGCACAGGTTGTTGGCGGCGCTTCTCAGCACGGGCGTGCCGTTGACCTCGTCGAAGTAGAACTTCTGGTTGGCGCCTCCGTTGCAGGGCCACTGGATGAGCTGGGTGCCCCAGTTGCCCGTGCCGCCGGGGACGTCCAGACACATGCCGCTCGCCTGGTTCTTCATGATGAACGGCAGGGTCGCGGCGGACGCCGGGGTCGCCTGGACCAGCGTCGTGGTGAACCCGACGGCGGCGGCGAGCGCCACAGCGGTCCGACCGGGGAACTTCTTGGGTATACGCATGCCTTCTGGGCCTTCCCTCAACCGATGCATGATCAACTTGATCAAGACGTCGGCACAGTAGGGAACGCGGCAGGCGGTTCAAAGGTGGCGCGCCGCTCGCCGGCCGATGTCGCGCACGCGGAACAGAGGGTTTCGTCCGCGACGGGTCGGAACAGCGTTGCTTGAGTGTGGTCACCGGTGCACTCGCGGGTTCCGCGCAGCCGCGCGGAGACCGTCTCCCCGGATGTGCGCGGGGTCGGCAGGGGCCGGGGCGGTACGTCACGCAGGAGGTACCGGACGAGCCCGCCGGGGCGGTGGACGGGCGTCCCGTCGCCGGGCAGGCCGCGCCGGATGCGTTCGTGGACCTCGGCGGGGGTGTGGCCGGTGTCGAGCCAGCGGGCGGCGAGGCGGGTGAGTTCGTCGCGCATGCCGGGCGGGACGTGCCGCAGGGCGGGGGAGAGGACGGGCAGGGCGCCGACGAGGGCGCGGGCCTCCTCCAGGCGGGGTGACTCCTCGACGGCGTCCGCCTGCGGCGGAAGGTCGGAGGTGTCCTCCTGGGGGTCTTTCTTCGGATGACCGCCGGTCGGCGGGGATGTCGGCCGACCGACGGCCGGTTTCCGGGGACCCGGTGCCACCTGCGGAGACGCGACGGGCGTGCAGGCCAGGAGCTTGGCGGCCTCACCGGCCGTCAGCGGGCAGCTGGAGAGGACCTGTTGGGTCATCCACCGTCCTCCGGCGCCCTGCACGCGCCGCTCGTGCAGGAAGCCCTCCTCCTTGAGCTCCCGCTTGGCGCGCCCGAAGGCGCATGCCCCGATCCGGGCACGCTCGGCGGTGCGGGAGAGTGACTCGCGGGCGCCCCGGGGGAGGGAGAGCTGCCAGGTCAGGAGGCGAACGGCGTCGGAGCTGAGGCGGGGGTGCCGGATGATGTCGTGCGAGAACTGGCTGAAGGCGCGCGCGGGCGCGTTAAAGTGCCGATAGATCACAGTGGACTCCGATTCCACTAGTGGTTCAGGCCCTCGCCGATGGTTGGCGCCATCGACGGGGGCCGTTTTGCGTGAACGTACCGCACGCGCCGTGTCCATTCCGACACGCTGCGTCAACAACCTCCGTACGAGTGATACCGCGTTCCGGTTTTCCTACTCTTTTGACACACTGGGGTCATGTCCGAGATGGCGTACAACATCGGTGAAGGACCGGCGACGCGCGTCAGTCTTTCCCTGCCCGAAGGGACGGCGGAGGCGATCCGCGCCCGGGTGGGCAAGCGTGAGTTCTCCGCGTTCGTCGCCGCGGCTGTCGAGCGGGAGCTGCGGGGCCAGGTGCTGGACGAGTACCTGGCGGACTACGAGCGCCGGAACGGGCCGGTCTCCGAGCAGGCGAAGCAAGGGGCCGGGAAGGCCTTCGACGACGTGTTCGCGGAAGAAGGCCGGTGGCCCGCCGCAAGCTGAGTCACGAAGGCACGCTCGTCCTCGACGGCGAGGGGCTCTCCAAGCTGCTCGACGACGACGAAACCGTGGTCGCGCTGGTCATGGAAGCCCGTTCCCGTGGCATGGAGGTCGTGATCTGCGCCCTCACCGTCATCGGGGCCGTCCACGCGCGCACGAACAGGGCCCGCCTGAACTGGGTGTTGTCCGGCTTGCGAGTCGTCCCGGTGGGCGACGAGGAGGCGAGAGCGGCTTCGTCCCTGCTGGTGGATGCGGGCCTGCACGGCCACAAGTACGCCATCGACGCGGCCGTGGCGGAGATCGCCCTGCGCCAGCAGCGTCCTGTGGCCATGCTGACCTCGGACGTCGACGACATGACCAAGCTCTGCGGCACCCGAGTCCGACTCATCGCCGTGTGACTCGCTTCCTCGCCTCGCTCGTCAGGGTCCCGCCGCCGTGCGGGCGGCGGGGCCCGCTGGTCGGCCGGTCGGGATTCCCTTCCGGACGTACAGGAGCACGGGCACGGGCCGAGGCGTCATCGTCACCGTCCGGATTCCCGGTCGGACCGAGGAGAGGTACGAGGAGATCCATCGGCCGATCTCCGAGCGGGCCGGGGCCCCTCGGACCGTTCCCGGCGTGCAGTGGACCGGGGTCCCTCGGACCGTTCCCGGCGTGCAGTGGACCGGGGCCCCTCGGACCGTTCCCGGCGTGCAGCGGGCCGCGGACGTGCTCGTGCGGCCCGGCTCCGAGTGAGCGCGGGGAAAACCCTTTGCCCGGCGGGGCCCGGGGCGCCACGCTCTCGGGCATGACCAGTCATCCCTCCCGCCCCGTCGCGGACCTGTTCTCCGCCGACGGGCGCCTCAAGGCGATCCCGCGCAAGCCCGCCCGCCGCGAGGCGCTGCTCGCGCACCTCGTCGCGACCCTCTTCGAGACGGACCGGACCTACCGCGAGGCCGAGGTCAACGACGCCCTGCGCACCGTGCACGAGGACTTTCCTGCGCTGCGCCGCCACCTCGTGACCGGCGGCTTCCTCTCCCGTACGAAGGACGGCGCGGACTACCGCCGACAGCAGCGGCCCGGCTCCCCCGGAGGCGCGATCCCCGCCGTCGCGTGACGGCCGCGGTGGTGGCCGGCCTGCTCGCCGGCTACGGCATCGCGATCCCGGTCGGCGCGGTCGGCGCCTACCTCGTGGCCGTCACGGCCCGCACCGGCTGGCGCACGGGCGCCGGCGCGGCCCTCGGCGTCGCCACCGCCGACGGGGCCTACGCCCTGCTCGCCGTGGCCGGAGGCTCCGCGCTCGTTCCCCTGCTGACCCCCGTGACGGTCCCGCTGCGCTGGGCGTCCGCGCTCGTGCTCACGGTGCTCGCCGTCCGGGCCGGGTGGGCGGCGCTCGCCGCGTACCGTACGGGCGGTCTCGCCTCACGCGACGACGGGGGCGCGCTCACTCCCGCCCGCGCGTACCTCACCTTCCTGGGGATCACGATCCTCAACCCCATGACGGTGGTCTACTTCGCCGCCCTCGTCCTCGCCACCGGGCCCTCCGCCCCCGACACCCCCATCGACCGCACCGCCTTCGTCCTCGCCGCCTTCATCGCCTCGGCCAGCTGGCAGCTCCTCCTCGCCCTGGGCGGCACGCTCCTCGGCCGCACCCTGACGGGCGCCCGGGGACGGCTGGGCACGGCACTCGCGTCGAGCACGTTGATCGTCGTCCTCGCGGTGCGGCTCGTCGCGCAGGGGTGACCCGAACGGCCGCCCTCCGGGGCGGCCGTCAGGCGTCCGGCAGCAGCCGGACCATGTCGATGCCGGGGCGCACCTTCGCGATGGCCGTGAACAGGAAGTCGAAGCCGAGGAAGTCCTCGGCGTTCTCCTGGAGCCACCGCAGGGCCCGGGCGCGGTCGTCCGCGCTGATCGACGCCGCGAGTATGCATCTCCGTGGGTGCGCGGCCCAAACGCGCAACCCCGGGAACGCCGCCTCAGACGCGGGCGTACCGGGCCAGGAAGAGGTCCACTCCCGAGGCGATCATCCGCGTCAGCTCCGCGTCGTCCAGCTCGGCGTCGGGGGAGAAGGTGCGGACGAGCTGCGGCACGCCCACCGTCGCCGCGACCAGCTGCTGCACGGCGAGTGCCGGGTCGGGGACGTCGAGGGTGCCGCGTGCGTCCAGTTCGGTGACGGCCTCGATCAACGGGCCGTTGTTCATGTCGTACGTGACCCGGTACCAGAGCTGGCCGAGCTGCGGGAAGCGGTCGATCTCGCCGATGACGAGGCGGCGCAGCTTCATGATGTCGGGCCGCAGCAGGATCCGGGCCCAGTCGGTGGTGAGCCGGACGAGGGCGGTCCGCAGGTCGGGGGCGTCGGCGAGCGCGGAGTTCGAGGGCTCCAGATCGGCGTACGTCTTCGGCAGGACGCCGCCGATGACGGCCAGGAACAGGCGTTCCTTGCTGCCGAAGTGCTTGTAGATCGTCGCCTTCGACACGCCGGAACCGCGGGTGATCGCGTCCATGGACGCCGCCGAGTACCCCTCCGCGAGGAACTCCGCGAGCGCCGCGTCGATGATCGCCTGGCGCTTGCGCGAGGCCGCGTCCGCCGGGTCCGGGATGATCGGGATGCCGTACTCGTCGATCGCGTCGGCGTGCTGTGCGTCGGCTCCGGCTCCCATGGGCGGTCCTTCGGTGGTCGTGGCGGCTGGAGGCCCCACTATATGAACTGAACGGTTTGGTCTGCAAAGGCCGCGAGTGCGGGACCTGCCGCGACGCCGGTCAGGAAGGCCAGGTTGAACAGGCCGATCGCGACACCGCGCCGGGCCGCCGGCAGCCCCTCGGCCGCGGCGCCCGAAAGCAGCCCCTGCCCGCCGGCCGTGACGAGCGCGCTCGTCCCCGAGCCGAGCAGGACGGCCGCTGCCCAGGGCCCGGTCACGGCGAGCACGAGCGCCGCGCCCGAACCGAGCGTCAGGACCGCCCTCAGCCGGGCGGGGTCCAGCGACGGGGCAGCGCGCACCAGCCGCCACGACAGCAGCGCCCCGGCGAGCGCGGCGACGGACGCGACGGCCCCGGTCTCCACCGGGCTCCAGCCGGTGAGCGCGGCGACGCGGCGCGGAGCGGCGTACAGCAGGGCGAAGTTGACGGTCGAGAGCGTCAGCATCAGCGCGGCGGCGCCGAGGAAGCGGCGGTCGCGGAGGACGTCGAGGGGGAGGCCGAGGGTGCGGGGGAGCCTGGGCGCGCGGGGGAGTCCGGGCGTGCGGGGGAGTCCAGGCGTACCGCGGGAGGCGCCGTCGTCGGCCCGCCTCGTCTCCGCGTCCGCCAGGCGGAGCACCGGGCGCAGGGAGAGCAGGCCGAGGAGCGGGAGGACCAGGGCCGCGCGCCAGCCGAGCGCCCCGGCCGCCGCGGCTCCCACGAACAGGCCGGCGGTGCCGCCCGCCGCGTTGCCGATCGCGACCAGGCCCGGGATCCGGCCCGAGCGGTCCCGGCCGGCGAGCTGGAACGCGGCGACGCTCAGGCCCGCCGCACCGGCCGCCTCCACGGCCCGCCCGGCGACCGCCAGGGACAGGTCCGGCGCGAGGAGGACGAGGAGCGCGCCGAGGGCCACGAGGACGGCGGCGGCCCTGATGACCCCGGCGGGACCGCGCCGCCGCCCCGCGGTGGCCGAGAGGAGCGGGGTGCCGACCGCCATGCCGAGCCCGAACGCCGTCATCAGCCAGGCCGCGGCGCCGGGGGCGACGGCCAGCGCGCGGGCGGCCTCGGGGAGCGCGAGGCTCGGCCCGGACACCCCCATCGCGGCGGGCGCGGCGAGGGCGCCGAGCAGCAGGCCGGTCCTGGCGGCGACCCGCCGGACGGCGGGGGCGGGCGGGGCCCCCGGATCCATGGCCGCCGGGGGCGGGGCCAAGGCCACCAGGGGCGGGGCCACCGGGGTCACCGGCGTCATCGGGGCCACCGGAGTCACCGGGACCCGAGCCGCCGGTGTCGGCGTCGCCGGCGTCCCCGGGGCCATCAAGGCCCCCGGATCCAGGGCCTCCAGGGCCGGAGGCGGAGGCGGAGGCGGGGCCGCCGGGGTCACAGGGGTCATCGGGGCCACCGGGACCCGAGCCGTCGGGGTCGCCAGGGCCGGAGGCGGGGCCACGGGAGTGACCGGGGTCACTGGGGTCACCGGGACCCGAGGCGTCGGGGCCGGTGTTGTCGGCGTCCCCGGAGACGCCGGTGTCCGCAGTGTCGTCACGACGGCATCCGCCCCATCAGGCCCTGCCTGAAGTCCCGCTCCGCCTGGCGGAGTTCCGCGGGGGTGTTCATCACGAAGGGGCCGCTCCGGGCGACCGGTTCGCCGATCGGTTCGCCCGTCAGGACCAGCACCTCGGCGGCCGCGCCCGGGGCCTCGACCGTGAAGCGCTCGCCGTCCCTCGCGAGGACCGCGAGGTGGCCGTCGGGGAGGTGCGTGCCGGCCACCGTCGCCTCGCCCCGCATCACGTACACCATCGCGTTGTGCCCGGCCGGGGCCGTGAACTCGGCGCCCGTGCCCGCTGCGAGCCGCCCGTGGGCGACCAGTACCGGCGTACGGGTCTCGAAGGGGCCGGTCACGCCGTGGCTGGTCCCGGCGAGGACCGTGACCTCGGCGCCCTCCGGGGTCACCGCCACCGGCAGGCCGGCGGCCTCGACGTTCTGGCTCTCCGGCGGGACGCCCTTGAGGCGGGCGGGGAGGTTCAGCCAGATCTGGAGCATGTGCTGCCGGCCGCCCGAGGCGAGGAACTCCGGGGTGGGCAGGGCCTCGTGGACGATCCCGGAGCCTGCGGTGAGCCACTGGACGCCGCCCGCGCGGACGACGGCGCGGTGGCCGCGCGAGTCGGCGTTCGCGATGTCGCCGTCGAGGACGTACTGGATCGTCTCGAAGCCCCGGTGCGGGTGCGGGGGAGCGCCCTTCGCCTCGCCGGGCGCCAGGTCGACCGGTCCCACCTGGTCGACCATCAGGAAGGGGTCCACGAAGGGAAGTTCCTCGGTGGGGAAGGGGCGGCGGACCGGGAATCCGGCGCCCTCGTGGGTGTGGAAGGGGCGGGCCGTGCGGGCGACGGTTCGCCCTGCGGTGAGTGCGGTCATGCCTTCGAATGAACTACACCATTCAGTTCACTGTCAAGACTGAACTGTTTCGTTGACAGACTGAACCGATCGGTTTAGCTTTGTGGCCGTCGAGTCCGGCACCCGCCGGCTCATCCGATCGACGGGGGACCTCCCATGACCGCGTCCACGATCCTCGCCATCTCCGGATCGCTCCGCTCCACCTCGCACAACACGCGACTCCTGCGCGCCGCCCAGAAGTTCAACCCCGGCGGCCAGGAGATCCAGATCTACGAGGACCTCCGCGAGATCCCGCCGTACGACCTGGACCTCGACACCCCCGAGCTGCGCCCGGCCGTCGTCGGCGAGCTCCGCCGCCGGGTCACGGAGGCGGACGGGCTCCTCATCGCCACCCCGGAGTTCAACTACTCCGTCCCCGGCGTCCTCAAGAACGCGCTCGACTGGCTGTCCACCGACTGGACCGGGACCGAGGGGCTCCCGCTGCACCGCAAGCCCGTCGCGATCCTCGGCGCCGCGCCCACCAGCTTCGGCACCGTCCGGGCCCAGCTGGCCCTCCGTCAGGTCTTCGTCTGGACCGACAGCGACGTCGTCGTGAAGCCCGAGGTCCACGTCTTCCGCTCCCACGAGCGCTTCGACGCCGACGGCAACCTCACGGACGAGGTCACCATCGAGCTCCTCCGGGGCCTCCTGACCTCCCTCCAGGCCAAGATCGACGCCTCGAAGGCCACCGCGACGAAGGCCGACGCGACGAAGGCCGACGCCTCGAAGCCCGCCGCGTGAGCGCCCGCCTCGGGACCGTCACCGCCACCTACCTCGGCACGGCGACCGTCCTCCTCCGCATCGGCGACCTCACCGTCCTCACCGACCCCGCCCTCGACGCGGCCCCCGCCGACTACCCGGGCGCCCGCCCGCTCCACCGCACCGCCGGCCCCGCCCTGACCGCCGCCGAACTCCCGCCCGTCGACCTGGTCCTGCTCTCGCACGACCAGCACGCCGACAACCTCGACCCGACCGGCCGCGAGGTCCTCGGCCGCGCGGGGGCGGTCCTCACCACCCCGGAGGCCGCCGAACGCCTCGGCGGCCGGGCGGAGGGCCTCGCCCCCTGGGAGAGCCGGACGGTCACCGCCGGGGCGACGACCGTCACGGTCACGGCCACCCCCGCCCGGCACGGCCCGGAGGGCACCGAACACGTCACGGGCCCCGTCACCGGCTTCGTCGTCGCCCACGAGGGCGGCACGCTCTACGTCTCCGGCGACACCGTCCGGCACGACGCCCTGACGGAGATCGGCGCCCGGTTCCGCATCGACACGGCCTTCCTCCACCTGGGCGACGCGCACTTCCCGTCCACCGGCGACCGCGCCTTCTCGATGAGCGCCGGAGAGGGCGCCGCCCTCGCCCGGACCCTCGGCGCCCGGACGGTGATCCCCCTCCACTTCGACTCCTGGGACCACCTCGCCGAGGACCCGGACCGCATCACGGAGGCCTTCGCGGCCCCGGACCTCGCGGGGCGGCTGCGATGGCTCCGCCCGGGCGTCCCCGAGACCCTCCGGACCACCTGAACACCACGAGCCAGGAAGGACCTTCCATGACCGAGCAGCGCCCCCCGCCCCCCCCGTTCACCGCCGAGACCGCCGCCGCCAAGGTGCGGGCCGCCGAGGACGCCTGGAACACCCGCGACCCCGACCGGGTCGCCCTCGCCTACACACCCGACTCCGTCTGGCGCAACCGCGAGGAGTTCCTCGAGGGTCGTGACGAGATCAGGGCCTTCCTGGCCCGCAAGTGGGCGAAGGAGAACGGGTACGCGCTCCGCAAGCAGCTGTGGGCGTTCACCGACGACCGCATCGCCGTCCGCTTCCAGTACGAATGGCACGACGAGACCGGCCAGTGGTACCGCAGCCACGGCAACGAACTCTGGGAGTTCACCCCCGACGGCCTGATGTCCCGGCGCGAGGCAAGCATCAACGACGTCCCGATCGCCGAGTCCCATCGGACGCTCTTCGGACCGCGCACGGACTCGGAGCGGTAGCGCCCCCGTACCGGCCCCAGCGGTACCGGTCTCAGCGTTCCCGTCCGGCCGTCAGGGCGACGGCCCCCGCGACCGCGAGCACCGCGCCCGCCGCCATGACGCCCCGCCCGGAGCGGTACGAGAGCACCGACCAGCACGACCGCGCCGACAACAGGGAGCCGACGCTCGCCCAGGACCCGACGGAGAGCGCCGAGGCGGCGGAGCCGACCGACCCGACCGAGAGGAACGACCCGACCGAACCGATCGACAGGGTCGAACCGACCGAACCGATGGACAGGAACGAGTCCCGGGACCAGAGCGAAAGACGCGAAGAGGCGGCCATGGCCCGATCGTAGGCGCTCACGCGGTGAACGCCGCGGGACCGAACCGCCCCCACGCCAGGAACAGGCACAGGCCCAGATAGATCGCGTCCCCGGCGATCGTCGCCCGCTCGCCGCGCCGCAGCCTCGTCGCCAGCGCCCCCACGAACAGCAGCACGAGCCCCGTCGCGGTCACCGGCACGAGCACCGGCGCGATGCCGAGCACGGCGGGCAGGACCAGGCCCACCGCCGCGAGCAGCTCCACGGCGCCGATCGCCCTCAGCGCACCCGGGCTGAACTCCAGCACCCACTGTGCCGACGCGCCCAGTGCCGCCATCCGCTCCCTCGGCAGGAACATCTTGGCGCTGCCGACGAGGCATACGAAGGCCATCAGTCCGGCGACGATCCACAGGGCGAGGTCCATGGTGCGGCTCCTTGGTCGAGTCGAGGCGTGCTCGCCCCCGAGACGAGACCGCGCCCCGGCCCGTGACACCCCGCGACCGAGACCTGGATCACACCGAGGCCGTGTCACAGGGCGCCGCGCCGTCTCGTCTCGGGGACGTAAGCCCACCGACACACCGACTCGCACCGAGGAGACACGACGATGGACGCGCGACTCGACTTCTTCGCCAGCCCCACCGCCGGCAAGGCCCTCAAGCACCTCATGGCCGCCGGCCGGATCCTCAAGGACTCCACCCTCCCGGCCGCCGTGCAGGAGCTCGTCTCCCTGCGCGTCAGCCAGATCAACGGCTGCGGCGTCTGCCTCGACATGCACACCAAGGAGGCCATCGCGGCCGGCGAGAGCCCCGTCCGCCTCGGCCTCGTCGCCGGCTGGCGCGAGGCCACCGTCTACACCGAGGCCGAGCGCGCCGCCCTCGCCCTCGCCGAGCAGGGCACCCGCGTCGCCGACGCCGGCGAGGGCGTCAGCGACGAGGTCTGGGAGCAGGCCGCCCGGCACTTCGACGAAGAACAGCTCACCGCCCTCGTCCTCCTGGTTTCCTTCATGAACGCCGCCACCCGCATGAACATCATCAGCAAGCAGCCGGCCGGCGGCTACGAGGCCGGCCAATTCCACTGAACGGGGAGTGACATGGGCAAGGTCGAGGAGTTCGAGGAACTGCGACCGCTGCTGTTCTCGATCGCCTACCGGATACTCGGCAGCGTCAGCGAGGCCGAGGACGCCGTCCAGGAGACCTGGCTGCGGTACGACGCCTCCTCGACCACGCCCGCGTCACCCAAGGCGTTCCTGTCCGCCACGGTCACCCGCGTCGCCATCGACGTACTCCGCTCCGCGCGCGTCCGCCGCGAGGAGTACGTCGGCCCGTGGTTCCCCGAGCCGCTCCTGGACGATCCCTACGAGGACCCCGAACGCGCGGCCGAGCTCGCCGACTCCGTGTCCATGGCCGCGCTGCTCCTCCTCGAACGCCTCAGCCCCCTCGAACGCTCCGTGTTCGTCCTGCGCGAGGTCTTCGGCTTCGACTTCGACGAGGTCGCCTCCGCCGTCGGCCGTACGGAGGCGGCCTGCCGCCAGCTGCTGGTACGCGCCCGGCGGCACATGCGGGACGGCCGGCCCCGTTTCGAGGCCGACCGCGCCGAACGGCAGGAACTCGCCGCCCGCTTCTTCGACGCGCTCAAGGGCGGCGACGTCGACGGCCTGCGGAGCGTCCTCGCCGCCGACGTCCAGATGGCCGGCGACGGCGGCGGCAAGGCCCCGCAGCTCGCCCGCGTCCTCGTCGGCGCGGACAGCGTGGCCAAGCTGCTGGCCGCGCTCTTCCCCGTGATGCTCCGGGTGGAGCTCACGCTGGAGCCGCACGAGGTCAACGGCCAGCCCGGCGCCATCGTCCGCGACCGGGACGGCAAGGTCCTGCACACGCTGTCCCTCGACATCGTCGACGGCCGCGTCCAGACCATCCGCTCGGTCATCAACCCCGACAAGCTCGCCCACCTGGGCCCGGTCGCCGACGCCTGGGCGATCAACGACCAGGTCCGCGCGGCCCGCCGGGGGTAGGCCTCAACCCGCCTTGACGGCCTCGACGAACGGCGCCCACGCGGCGACGGGGACGACGAGGACGGGGCCGTCGGGGCGCTTGGAGTCACGGACGGGGACGAGGCCGGGGAGGTTGTCGGCCACTTCGACGCAGTCGCCGCCGGACGTATTGCTGTAGCTGCTCTTACGCCAGGTAGAGGCGCGCAAGTCGATCCGGTTGCTTGCCATTTCGGTAGCCCTCTGCCGCATCCTCGATCAGTGCGAGGGACGCCTCCAGCGGCAAAGCGGCGGCCCTGAGGAGATCGTACGACCTCTGATACTGCTTCACGAGGCCCGGATCATCGATGGTGTGCCCATGGTGCTGGCCTTCCATGTAGACGAGTGGTGGCGCATCGACGAAGGCAAGTGCCATGGCGTTGCCCAGCATCAGTGCATGGGCGCCGGCGTTCCACGGGAGGATCTGCGTAAAGATCCGACCGCGCTTGATGAGGCCCGCGATGTGATCCAGCTGCTGGGCCATCCGCTCTCCGGATAAAACGGGCAGCCGGATGACGGACTCGTGGAGGATGGCCCAGTACTCGGGTTGCTTGTGGTTCTCCTCGAAGAGCTGGGCGCGTGCGAGGCGACCGGTGATCTTCTCCTCGATCTCCTCCGGAAGGTCTTGGGCCCATTCAGCCTGGAACAGCGCCCGCATGTACGGGCCCGTCTGCAGCAGGCCAGGAATCACCGTGGGCGACCACTGCTGGATCGTCAGCGCGCGCTTCTCCGCCTCCAGCACGCGCTCGAAGTAAGGCGCGTGCCCCTTCCGCCTCGCCTTGCGGACGTCCTCGCAGCCGCGCTGGAAGAAACCGTCCGTCCCCAGCACACGGTCGACGTGCTGAGCCAGGTCCAGCGGCATCGTCCGCTTGCCCCGCTCGATCTCGCTCAGATACGTCACCCCGTAGAAACTGCCCTCCACCAACCCCTCCAGCGTCAGCCCCGCCTCCTCCCTCTTGAAGCGGAGCTCCTTCCCGTAGAACTGCGGGACGCTCGCCGAGCCGTCGATGTCCTTGCGCGCAGCCACCGTCGACCGCCTTTCGCACCTTGCTCCGTGGAGCGGGAAACGCTTCCCACGGTAGGGCGCGGGGCGGCAGCGTGTGAGGGGTTCGTCACGGCACGCAACGAAAGGTGGACGCCCTCCATGGACGACGACATCAGGCCCGACGTCGAGGCGCTCCGTACCGCTCTCGCAGCTCACGGCATCACGCTGCCCTCCCTGGGGGTGGACGTGGTGACGCTCGCGGGGTCCAATATCCGGCCGCCGCTCGTCGCGCTCGGTGGCTGCAACGTGGCGACCGCGCGCCGACTGACCGACGTCCTGCGGAAGGCGGCCGGCGGGTGACCCTCCCCGGGCTGCCGCTCCGGGTGGAGCTGCTCGCGCTGCCCAAGGAGGTGGCGGAGGTGCGGCGGATGGTGGAGGGGGACGACGTGCGGCTCTGTGTGAGCGAGCTGCTGACGAACGTCATCCGGCACGTGGGGGAGGGGACTCCGGTGACCGTGCGGGTCGTCGCCGCGCGGGGCGGGCGGACGCGGGTCGCGGTGACCGACCCCGACCCCCGGGTGTGGCCGGTGCTGCGGGACGCGGCGGAGGACGCCGAGTCGGGGCGGGGGCTCGCGCTGCTGGACGCGGTGGCGGTCCGGTGGGGCGTGGACCAGGGGCCGTACGGGAAGACGGTCTGGTGCGAACTGGGCGCCGGGCGCTGGTCGTAGGGACCGGGACGATCACCCTTCGCCCGCCGGGCGCCCTTCCGTCAGGCTCCGTACCGCCCGGTCGAGTCGCGTCCGCCGGGTCTCCGGCGTCGCGGCCTGGAGCAGCGGGAGCATCACGAGGTAGCGGGCGGTCCGGTCGAGCGCGTCGAACGCCGCACGCGCCGCCGGGTCCGCGGCGAGCGCCGCCGCGAGGTCGTCCGGGACGACGGCCGCCGCCTGCGACGCGTACGCGCGGTCCCAGCGGCCGTCCTCCTGGGCCCGTCGGACCTCGGCGAGGCCGGGCTCTCGCATCCGGCCCGCCGCCGCGAGCGCCGCGACCTTCTCGACGTTCACCCGCGACCACAGGCTCCTCGGCCGCCGCGGTCCGTACTTCTGCAGGTAGTACCGGTCGTCAAGGCCCCGGCGCTGCCCGGAGATCCAGCCCCAGCACAGCCCCACGTCGACCAGTTCGTCATCCGTGACCGACGCGATCCCCGACGCCTTCTTCGCGACCTTGACCCACACGCCCTCGCGGCGGGTGTGATGCTCGGCCAGCCAGTTCTCGAAGGCCGCCGCGTCCGGGAACGCGACGGCTTCCACCCCGTTGAACTCCTCCATGCGTTCCAGGCTAGTCCGCAGCGCCCCGGTGATTCCGCCCGGTCACGGCACCGACTCGGCGGCGACGGCTGGTCGTCCGGAAACCCGGGCTGCCAGGATGCGGGCATGACGCAGATCATCAAGGGGGGAAACCTTCCGCTCAGCGGCGAGCCGATGCGGGTCGCCGTCGTCCGCCGGTCCGGTGGGCCGGAGGCGCCGAAGGTCGACGCGGCCGCGCTGCTGGTCGACGCGGACGGCAGGGTCAGGGACCGGGGAGACCTGGTCTTCTACAACCAGCCCGAGCACGCCGGGAGCGGCATACGGCTCCTGGGTGAGGCCCAGGGCGAGGGCGGGGTCGTCGCGGACTGGCTGGAGGTGGACCCGGGCCGGGTCGAGCCGTCCGTGGAGCGGGTCGTGGTCGCGGCGTCCTGCGACGGCGGGACGTTCGGGGAGGTCGAGGACCTGTACGTACGGGCGGTGAGCGCGACCACCGGCGCGCAGCTGGCGCTGTACGCGGTGGAGGACGCGACGACGGAGACCGCGATCCTGCTGGGCGAGTTCTACCGCAGGAACGGGGGGTGGAAGTTCCGGGCGGTGGGGCAGGGGTACGACTCGGGGCTGCCGGCCCTGGCGACGGACTTCGGCTTCTCGGCGTCGGAGGAGGAGGCGGGGGAGGAGGACGAGGTCGAGGTCGAGGCCGTGACGGAGGCCCCTGTCGCCGTGCCCGCATCCGCTCCCGTCGCCGCGCCCGCACCCCCACAGGGCACCCCCGCGCCCCTCGCCGTCGAGAAGTCCGGTGCCCCCGTCCCGTACTCCGGCGCGCCGGTCGCCGGACCCCTCGGGCGGCTCAACGGTCTGCCGTCCGAATTCGGGCCGGAATTCCCGTACTTCGAGTACCAGGGCGAGGGCAAGGAGGACGTCGAGACCGGCCTCGTCCTCCCCCGTGGCTTCATCGCCGTCGACGTGGTGAAGAAGGGTGCCGCTTATCTGGACATCGTCACGCTGACCGTCCGCAAGCGCAGGTGGCGGCAGGTCATGAGGAGCCGCATGGAGGATCTGCGCGGGGTGGGCGTCCTGCACCACGACGGTCAGTCGCCGTTGCGGCTGAGGGTCGACACGCGCGGCCGGTGGATGATCAGGCTCCGCCCGGTGTCGACGCTGCGTCCGTTCGACGGGCCGGTGGAGGGGTACGGGCCGGACGTCCTGGCGTACACCGGCGACGAGACCGGCGTCAGGTTCCGGTTCGAGGGCGACGAGGACAAGAAGGGGTACTTCGGCGTCGCGGCCCACCGGAAGGGCGGCCACTGGGAGTACCGGTTCAGCCGGCGCGACCGGGGCCGGGGGAAGGGCGACCTCCCCCGGGGGCCGCGTCTCCTCGTCGTCGAGGCGGACGGGGCCTGGTCCATGGAGCCCCGCCCCGGGGGCGGCGGGGGCTTCTGGTCCCGGTCGGGGCGCTAGGTTCCCGTCCCGCGTACCGGAACGGCGACACCGGCCTGCCGGTCGCCGAGGGCGTCGGCGCCTCCTGGTCCCGGGCGCTCCGGCGCGACAGGAGCAGCTGTCCCGGCGGCGCCGCCGACGACGTCCGCACGACGGGAAGGGGCCCGGAGTCTCCGCGACTCCGGGCCCCTTTCCGTGAGGGGTCACGGGCAGCTGACGCGGATGTCGCCCGGGTCCGTGGTGCAGGTGTCGGTGTTGTAGCCGCCGTTCGCGGTGTCGTTGCCGGCGACGCCGTCGACGGTGTTGAGGCTGTCGCTGCCGTAGTTGCCGAGGAGCGTGTCGCTGCCCGGCCCGGCGATGAGCGCGTCGTTGCCGTAGCTGCCGTCGGCCCGGTCGTTGCCCGGCCCGGCGTGGACGGTGTCGTTCCCGAAGCTCGCGTTGATCGTGTCGTTGCCGCTGAGGGCGCAGATCACGTCGCTGTTGTAGCTGCCGTTGAGGGTGTCGTTGCCGCTGGTCCCGATGATCGTGCAGCCGCGGTTGTTGTTCACGGTGGTGGTGCGGGTCGCGGTGTTGTTGCCCGTCGCGGTGTCGGCCGGTGTCGTGGTGACCGTCGCGGTGTCGGTGAGCGTGCCGGTCCGCGAGGGTTCGGCGACGATCGTCACCGTGGCGGTCGAGCCGGCGGTGCCGGCGGCGTTGAGCGTGCCGATCGCGCAGGTGACCCGGCCGGTGGTGACGGTGCACGTGCCCCGGTCGGTGGTCGCCGACAGGATGGTCGCCGTCCCCGTCAGGGTGTCGGTCAGCTGGACGTTCGTCGCCGCGGCCGTGGTGCTGTTGTTCGCCACGCCGACGGTGTACGTGGCGGTGTCGCCGATGCTGACCGTGGCGGGCCCGTTCTTCGTCACCGCCACGTCCACGTTCGCCGGCGGCTCGACGCCGCCACCGCCCAGGTGGCGGGCCAGGGCCCGGTCCTCGTCGAAGCTGACGGCCGTGCCGGCGAGTCCGGCGGTGACGATCCTGCCGTCGGTCTGCAGCGCCACCTGGGTGGCCCGGTCGTCGGGGCCGCCGAAGTCGGTGGTCACCTTGCCGTCGCCGCTGAAGCCCGTGTCGAGGCTGCCGCCGGTGTTGTACCGCGTCAGCGCGAAGTCGCCGGCGTAGTCGCCGACGGCGACGATCCGGCCGTCGGACTGCAGCGCCACGTCGTAGGCGCCGCCGTCCTCGGGGCCGAAGGCGGTGGTGACGACGCCGTCGCCGTCGAAGCTCGTGTCCGGAGCACCGGCGGCGGTGAACCGCCGCACCAGGAAGGTGTTCCCGCTCTTGCCGGCGGTGACGATCCTGCCGTCGGACTGCAGTGCCACGCCGTCGGCGGATCCCGTGCCGGTGGTCACCCGGCCGTCGCCGTCGAAGGTGGCGTCCAGACTGCCGTCGGGGTTGTAGCGGGCCAGAGCGAGACCGTTCGCGCCTCCGGCGGCGACGATCTTGCCGTCGGGCTGCAGCGCCAGGTCCTGGATCCCGCAGCACGCGGTGCCGAAGGTGCCGGTGACGATGCCGTCGCCGTCGAAGTCCGGGTCCAGGGCACCGGAGGAGTTCCAGCGCACCAGCGTCCACCTCCCGAAGCTCGACCCGCCGGCGACGATCCGGCCGTCGGACTGCACCGCCACCGCGTAGGCGGCGTCGATCGTGTCGACGTCGATGTCCGTGATCACCCTGCCGCCGTCGCCGAAGCTCGTGTCCAGGCTGCCGTCGGCGTTGTAGCGGGCCGCCGCCCAGGTGCCGTTGCCGGCGATGTCGGTGGACCCCCCGACTGCCACGGTCTTCCCGTCCGGCTGCAGGGCCAGCGCCAGGCCCTCCTCGTTGTTGCCGAAGTCGGTGGTGACGACGCCGTCGCCGTCGAAGGTGGGGTCCAGACTGCCGTCGGGGTTGTGGCGCGTCAGCGTGAAGTCGCCGGAGGTCTCGTCGGAGTAGCCGTAGCCGATCGTGACGATCCTGCCGTCGGACTGTACGGCCATGCCCTGGGCGCCCGCGTAGCCGCCCAGGTCCGTGACGACCCTGCCGTCGCCGTCGAAGGTGGGGTCCAGGTCGCCGGGCGCGGCCGTCGCCGCGGCGGGCAGGCCCAGGACGAGCGCCAGGGCCGCGACGCCGGCCGCGCCGGCGCGCCGGGCCCGGCGCCAGGGGGATTGCAGGGGCATGCGGGACCTCTCCGTCCGTCGGAAGCTGCGGGGCCACAGCTTTCTGCGACGGCGGCGGACGGGCGGTCCACGGCGGGGCGGACTGCGCCTACTGGACGGCGGCGGTCCACCCCCAGGGGTGAGGGGCGCCCCCGCCTCACGCTCCCGCGTCGCTCGGTTCCCCCACCTGAAGCGGTCCCTGGGGTCGTCCTCCCTGCGCTTCTGGTCCTCGGCGGCGGCCTTGGCCGCGTCGGCGAGCGGGCCGGTCAGGTGGCCGGCGAGGGCACGGGAGGTGAGGAGGAGGCCGTCGAGGAGGTCGAGGACGGCGTTCTTCCCGCCCGCGACGATGTCGCCGCACTCCTTCATGCCGTCGGCGATGATCCCGGTGGCCGCGGACGGCCGTCCGAACCGGTCCGACACGCCCTTCCAGTGCTCGGCGTCCGGCCTCGGGACTGTCGCCGCGTGAACTCACGCCTGAATGTTGAGAGTTGAGTGCTCACGGTCTCACGGGCCCCGGGGGGCGACAAGGCTCAGTCGATGTGGACGATCTGGAAGGCCTCGGCCATCCGGCCCGGGGGCAGGCCGCCGGCCGCCGCGTGCTCGCCGAGCCAGTCGCGCAGGAGGCCCGCCAGGTCGTCGAAGTGGGCCGTCTGCGAGGTGTGGATGCGCAGGGCCTCGACCTTGCGGTCGAAGACGGAGGTGACGTCGACGTACTGGTTCGGGGTGGGGCCGGTCATCAGCCACAGCTCGTGGACGGTCCACGGCTCCAGGCCCTCCGCCTTGAGGAGCTCGGGGTGGGCGAAGGGGTTGCGGGCCTCGGGGTAGACGGCGCGCAGACAGGCGTCCCCGACCGCCCGGTGGTCGGGGTGGAGGTCGGCGACGCGGGCCCAGTTGATCTCGGGGGAAGGGATGATGGCGCGCTGCGGCCGTACTTCGCGGATGACCCGGCACAGGTCGCGGCGGAGTTCCACGGACGGCTCCACGAAGCTGTCGGGGTAGCCGAGGAAGCGGACGTCGGCGACGCCGCTGAGCTTGGCCGAGTGGACCTGCTCGGCGCGGCGCAGGTCCGCCATGGCCTGGCGGGGGAGCGCTTCGTCGTAACCGCCCGCGCCGCCGTCCGTGACGATGCAGTACGTGACGCGGGTGCCGCGCTCGATCCACTGCATGACGGTGCCGCTGACGCAGAACTCGATGTCGTCCGGGTGCGCGGCTACGACGAGCAGGGACTCGGGGGTGGTCCGGTTGAAGTCCTCCATGGGGCCAGCCTGTTGGGGCCGCGGGGGGTGTCGCAAGGCCAACCCGTGGCGTGAATAGGACATGGCACTTACGCGCCATTCAAAAAGTTGGTAGATTCAAATCATTGGTTGAGCTCATGAGTCGATTCGGAGGCGACCGGCATGTGCAGGATTCTCGGCTCCTTCGCCGCCGGGGCGGACCGCCCCGAGCCGGCCCAGCTCGCGGCGGTCTCCGCCCGCCAGCGCCACGGCGGCCCCGACGAGCACCAGGTGCTCAGCGGGCCCGGCTGGTCGCTCGGCTGCGACCGCCTCGCCGTCACCGACCCCCGCGGCGGACAGCAGCCCTACCGGCTGCCCCACCTGCCCGGCGTCCTCGCCGTGCTCAACGGCGAGATCTACAACCACGCCGAGCTCCGCCGCACCCTCGCCGCCCGCGGCCACCGCTTCCCCGACCGCTGCGACGGCACCGTCCTGCCCGCGCTCTACGCCGAGTACGGCCCCGCCTTCGCCGAACACCTCGACGGCATGTTCGCCGTCGCGCTCCTCGACCTGCGGCCCGGCAGCACCCGACTCGTCCTCGCCGTCGACGACATGGGCATGAAGCCGCTCCACCTGCACCACGACCCGCACGACGGCTCCACCCGCTTCGCCTCCGAGATCCCCGCCCTCCTCGCCTTCGAAGGCGTACGGATCTCCCCCCGCGACGACGCCCTCGACACCGTCCTCGCCACCCGCACCTCCTTCTCCGCGCACACCGCGCTCGACGGCGTCGACGTCCTGCCGCCCGGCGCCACCGCCCTCGTGCGCCCCGGCGCCGCCCCCGTCGTCCGCCGCCGCGGCCCGCACCGCGCCGCCCCCGTCGGCGACACCCAGGACGTCCTGCGCCACGAGGTGCGCCGGCTCGCCCGGGCCGAGGTGCCCGTCTGCGCCGTCACCAGCGGCGGACTCGACTCCGGACTCGTCACCGCCCTCGCCGCCGAACACGCCCGCGAGACCGACGCGCCGCCGCTGCACACCTTCCACCTCACCTACCGGGGCCGCTGGCCCGACTCCGAAGCCGCGTACGCCCGCTCCGTCGCCCGCCGCGCCCGGACCGTCCACCACGAGGTCGCCGTCGACCCCGACGAACTCGGCTCCCTCCTCACCCGGACCGTCCGCCACCTCGGCCAGCCCAACGCCGACCCCATCACCCTCTCCACCTACGCCCTCTTCCGCGCCGTCCGCGAGAACGGCTTCACCGTCGCCCTCGCCGGCGACGGCGCCGACGAACTCTTCGGCGGGTACGACCGGATGCGCGCCGCCCTCGCGGCCGGCCCCGAATGGGCCGACGCCTACACCGACGCCCTCTCGGCCGCGCCCCGCCTCCTGCGCGAACACCTCTACACGTCCAACTACCGCGCCTACATCGCCGACCAGGGCTCCGCCGCCGACCGCATCGCGCAGGAACTCCGCTCCGCCGAGGCCGTCGGCGCGGACCGGATCACCGCGATGACCGCCTTCGAGACCCGGTGGCGGCTCCCCGCGTACCACCTGCGGCGCCTCGACCACCTCTCCATGGCCTGGGCCGTCGAAGCGCGGCTGCCGTTCTGCCAGCCGTCCGTCGTCACCCACGCGCGCTCCCTGCCGACGGCCGCGCGGACGGGCAAGCGGGCGCTGTACGAGGCGGGCGCGGAGCTCCTGCCGGCCTCGGTGCTCCGCCGCCCGAAGCAGCCCTTCACCCTGCCCGTGGCGGCCATGCTGGCGCCCGGGGGCCCCCTCCTCGACCTGGTCCGGGAGATGCTCTCCCCGGCGCGGCTGGTCCTCGGCGGGAGGATCCGCGCGGACCGGGCGGCGAAGCTCCTGGCCCGGCACCTGGAGCACCCCACTCCGCAGGCGGCCCTGACGCTCTGGTCCCTCGCGGTCCACGAACTCTGGACGGAGGTCGTCCAGGGCATGCGGATCCCCACCGGCTGTGCGGCCTGACCCCCCGGGACCTCTCCGTCCCGAACCCGCCCCGGAACCCGCCCCGGAACCCGCCCCGGCTTCCGCGCCTCCGGCTTCCGCGCCTCCGTGTGGGCAATCGTCCCGCGGGGCGGGACGGGTGGGCACACGGGACGGCGTCCTTGGCGGCGCCTCCGAGTTCCGTGCCTGGACCCGCACCACGAGCGGCGGCGCACAAGGTGGTGCGGGTTCGGGCGCGGGAGCCTCGGGCGCCGGCAAGGGCGCCGTCCCGTTGTGCCCACCCTCCCCCGAGCTCTCGGCTCCGCTCGAGCAGGGGGGACCCCCTTCGCCCCGGCGGAACGCATGCCCACAACGGGACGGGGCGCAAGGGGTGGGCACCGCCCCGACGGAACGACCGCCCACAACGGGGGCCACAATCGTCCGCGCCCACGACGCCCCCGGCCCCACCCTCGTCCTGAGGGCCGATCAACTGCCCCCAGGCGCCCTCGCCCTGCGCGGTGAGCTCGCGCAGCTGCTCCGCGGCCTCGCCGGCACCCCCCACGCCGGCATCAACAAGATCGCCGTCTACGGCCAGGCCCCCCGAAACCCACACGCCCTCCACTACCGCTTCGTCCAGGCCCTCCCCGACGGCCGGTTCGACTTCCGCGCCGGCTGCGGGCACTCCCTGCTCGCCTGCGTCGTCGCCGACGGGAGGCCGGGGCCCGTCACCGTCCGGGCGGTGACCACCGGGGACACCGTCCTCTGCGAGCCGCACGGGGACGAGGGCACGTACACGCTCAGCTTCCTCCGGCCGCCCACCGGGCCCGGCACCCTCCCCACCGGCCGTCCCGTCGACGTCCTCGACGGCGTGCCCGTCTCGCTCGTGCGGTACGGCAATCCGTACGTGTTCGTCGACGCACGGCACCTGCCGGAGCAGGACCTCCACGACCGGCTCCTCGCGCTCCGCGCCCGCGCCGCCCGGCTCCTGGGCCACCCCCCGGACTCCGCCCTCCCCAAGATCGCCGCCTTCACCGACGGACCCGAGGGCCTGGCCGTCCGCGCGCTCACCGTCGGCGGCTGGCACCCCCGGCTCGCCCTCACCGGCGCCGCCGCCCTCGCCGCCGCGGGGGCGATCGACGGGACCGTGGTGCCCGCCGTGCGGGGGCCCGTACGGACCCCGACCGGCACGGTCACCGTCTCCACCGCATCCGACCGCGTCCGCGTCCACCACAAGCGCGCCGAGGTCCTGGAAGGCCTCCGACTGCCCTGGCGTATCCACGCAACGGCGTGAACGCGCACCCCGCTCACCGGGCCCGCGCCCCCGTTCCTCTGCCACGCTGAAATGGACCGGCCATCGGTATCCGTGGCGAGATGGGGAGAGCGGACACACATGAAATTCGAGAATCTGCGTGTCGTCGTGACCGGCGCGTCCCGCTATTTCGGTCGCGCGCTCGCCGTCGGATTCGCGCATCTCGGCGCCGAGGTCTACGTGTCGGCGCGGACCGTGGAGGCCGCCGAGCGGACCCGTACCGAGGTCGTGGGCTCGGCCCGTGACCGCATCCACGCCTTCGGATGCGACCTGAGCAGGCCCGCCGAGATACGGGAGTTCGCGGCCCGGGTCGGCGAACGGACCGACCGGGTCGACCTGTTGGTGAACAACGGTGCCCGCTGGCTCGACGGCATGGACCTGGAGTCGGCGAGCGACGCCGAGATCGTGGAGACGATCGAGTCGACGGCCGGCGGCACGGTCCTGATGGTGAAGCACTTCCTGCCGCTGCTGCGCGGCTCACTGCGGCCCGACATCGTGAACATGGTCGCCGTCCGCGACGCCGAGGGCGCCTCCGCCGCGACCGCCGGCGCCGCCCACGAGGCCTTCTGGGCGGCGAAGAGCGCCCAGGCGGGTTTCGCGGACATCCTGTCGCGCCGGCTGCGGCCCTCCGGGGTCCGCGTCTTCTCCCTCTTCCCGCCCGATTTCTCGACCTCGGACCCGCGCTTCGCGGAATGGGACGGAGCGAACCCGGACGGAATGGCGCCCGACGAGAAACTCACCACGCAGGCCCTTTTCGAGTGCATCGTCTACGCCGTCGAGCAGCCCCGCGACTGCTTCATCCGCTCCTTCCACTTCGAGCCCCGCTGACCGCCCTGCGCCCCCGGCGCCCCGTCAAGGAGGTCCCATGAGCACCCCCGTCTGGATCACCGCGACTCCTCCCGCCACCCACGGCGAACTCCACATCGGCCACCTCGCCGGGCCGTACGTCGCCGCCGACGTCCTCACGCGCTTCCTGCGCGCGGAGGGCGAGGCGGTCCGGTTCACCACCGGCACCGCCGACCACGCCAGCTCCGTCGAGGTCCGCGCGCTGCGCCACCACCGCAAGCCCGAGGAGGTCGCGGAGGGCTACCGCGCCGCGATCACCGCCGACTGGCTGCGCTCGGGCGTGGAGTTCGACCACATCGTGCGCCCGCGCCGCGACAAGGGGTACGGGCGCTGGGTGCAGGACCTCTTCGCGAAGCTGTACGCGCAGGGCGTCATCGCCCCCCGGACCCGGCTCCTCCCGTACTGCGAGCCGTGCGGCCGCTGGCTGCACGGGGCGCACGCGACCGGCACGTGCCCGCACTGCGGCGCGGCCAGCGACGGCGGGATGTGCCACGAGTGCGCCCGGCCGAACGACGGCGGCGACCTGATCTCGGCGCGCTGCGCGCTCTGCGCCCCCCCGGCGGTCGCCCGCCGCTGCCGCCGGCTCTACGTGCCCTTGGAGCCGTTCCGGGACACGCTCGCCGACTACTGGGCGACGGCGGGCCTTCCGCCGCGGCTCGCGGCGCTGTGCGAGTCGCTCGTCGAGGACGGGCTGCCGGACATCGCGGTCGGCCACCCCGGCGAGTGGGGTCTGGCGGTGCCCGTCGAGGGCTTCCCCGAGCACCGCATCGACGGCTGCTTCGAGGCCGCCGCGATGCACCTCTTCGGCTATGACGTGAAGGGCCCGCTGCCGCGCCGCGCGATCCACTTCTGCGGCTTCGGGCACGCCTTCTGCCACGCCGTGCTGCTGCCGGTGCTGCTCCTCGCGCAGGACGTCAAGCTGCCGCAGGACTTCAACGTCAACGAGTCGTACGTCATCGAGGAGGGCGTCCAGGAGGGCAACGTCTGGGCCCTCGACCTGCTCACCGAGTACGGCTCCGACACCCTGCGCCGGCACGTCCTGCAGGCCCGTCCGCTGGGACGGCGCACGGTCTTCCGGCGGGAGCGGCTCGCCGCCGCCCGGCGCGAGCTGGACGAGAACTGGAACAGCTGGCTGTCCCGGCTCTTCTCGGCGGTGCGGGAGGAGTGCGGCGGCCTCGCCCCGCAGGCGCTGCCCGGCGGCACCGGCTGGGAGATCCTGGAGCGGCGGCTGCACCGGGGCGTGGACGACCTGCGCGAGGCGTACGGCCCCGACGCGTTCGATCCGCGCCGGGCTGTCGCCGTCCTGGACGAGATGGTCCGCTCGGCGGCCGACTTCGGTCACGTCAACGCCCATGAGCGGTGCCGGCCCAGCACCTCCTGCCGTCACCTTCCGGCGCTCGCGGCCCAGTTGGCGGTGGCGTCGGCGCTCGCGGCCTGGTCGCGGCCGGTGATGCCGGAGGGCGCCGACCGGCTCGCGGCGGCGCTGCGGGTGGAGCCGGGGCGGCCGGTCGACTGGCAGGCGCTGCTGCCGCCGCTGCCGGGGACCCGGCTGGCACCGCCGTCGGGTCCGGTCTTCGGTTTCTGACCCGCTCGTTCCCGCCCCGTACTACTAAGCAACTAAGTACCTCCGTAGGAATGCCCCTGCCGCGTGACCATGCGCGCGACGCGCAGGGACACGTGGTCCCCCGCCTCCCTCTCGTCAGGAGCCCCACGTGTCCCTGCGCGTCGCCATGCTCAGCGTCCACACCTCCCCGCTCCACCAGCCCGGGACGGGGGACGCCGGCGGCATGAACGTCTACATGGTCGAGCTCTCCCGCGCCCTCGCCGAACAGGGCGCGGAGGTCGACCTGTTCACCCGCTGCCGGGGCGAGGGCGCGCCCCCGCTCGTCGAGCTCGCGCCGGGCGTGCGGGTCCGGCACCTCCACGCCGGGCCGCGCCGGGCGCTGCCCAAGGAGGCCATGCCCGACCTGGTGGTGCCGTTCTCGCTGGCGCTGCTCAAGGAGGAGCGGCGCTACGACCTGGTCCACTCGCACTACTGGCTCTCCGGCCAGGCGGGCCGGATCGCCGCGGTGGGCTGGCGGATACCGCTCGTGCACACCGCCCACACCCTGGCCCGGGTGAAGAACGCCTCGCTCGCCGAGGGCGACACCCCCGAGCCGGAGCTCCGCGTCCGGGGCGAGCACCAGGTGGTGGGCAGCGCGGACCGGCTGATCGCGAACACGGCCGACGAGGCGGAGGCGCTGCGCTCGCTGTACGGGGCGGAGGGGGAGCGGACCGAGGTCGTGCGGCCCGGGGTGGACCTGCGCACCTTCCACCCGGGGGACGGGCGGGCGGCGGCCCGGGCCCGGCTCGGTCTGCCGGCCGGGGCGTTCGTGCCGCTGTACGCGGGACGCATCCAGCCGCTGAAGGGCCCGGACGTGCTCGTGCGGGCGGTGGCGGAGCTGCTGCACCAGGCGCCGGAGCTGCGCCGCCGGCTCCTGGTGCCGGTGGTGGGCGGGCACTCGGGCGCCTCCGAGCAGGGCTCGGTCCGGCGGCTGGCGGAGGAGCTGGGGGTCACCGACGTGCTGCGGCCCTGCCCGCCCGTGCCGCAGGAGCGGCTCGCGGACTGGTACCGGGCGGCGGACGTGCTGGTGGTCCCGTCGCGCAGCGAGTCGTTCGGCCTGGTGGCGGTGGAGGCGCAGGCGTGCGGGACTCCGGTGCTCGCGGCGGCGGTGGGCGGGCTGCCGACGGCGGTGTGGGACGGGGTGACGGGGCTGCTCGTGCGGGGCCACGACCCGGTGGAGTACGCGCGCCGGCTGCGCCTGTTCGCGGCGCACCCGGAGATGGTGGAGACGATGGGGGCGGCGGCGGTGCGCCATGCGCGCGGGATGAGCTGGCGGGCGTCGGCCGCGCGGACCGTCGAGGTGTACCGGGGTGCGCTCGAACGGGAGGTGGGGCAGGGGCGGCGGCACGCCCCTGCCCCGGCGGCCCCTCTCTCCTGGAGGAACGAGAAGGCCGTAGCACAAGTCTAGCATCTCTTTTGGTTCGACCAAAGGTATGGCGCGCTCCGGATCCCTCAATTCCGTTGTCCTGACGGCAGATTGACGCATCCACGCCATGGCAGATCCACGCAGAGACAATCCCTGGATTCGATTCGGGGGCCGGGACAGAATGGAGATGTCTTCAGGGAACGCCCGGCGGCACGGGCCCCCGGAAGACCGAATTCACATTCCAAGTCCTGGAGGAATCATGTCCGTCGCGCAGAACACCGGTATCCGCAAGGCCGTCACCCGCCTCATGGTCGCGATGGCGGCGTGTACCGCGGTCGCGGCCGGCGCCGCCTTCGCCGCCTCCCCCGACAGCGCCCCGGTCACCCCCCACACCATCGCCGGCGTCGCGGAAGACAACGGCTGGCCGGTCGCCCCGACGGACCCGACCCCCAGCCCCACCAACTGAATCGATCCACCGGGATATTCACCCGGCAATTCCCCTGGGCGATCCCCCCCACAGTGAGGCCCCGCAATCGCTGCCACGATTGCGGGGCCCCGCGCATTTCCCGTCGTCCGCCGGCCCGAATGCCCGCTCCGACGAACGACGGCCCGAATGCCCGCTCCGGCCTCCCGCCGGCCGGACGCTCAGTCCAGCCAGCCGAGCCGCACCGCCCGCGCGCCCGCCTCGAAACGGCTCGTCGCCCCCAGCTCCTGCATCAGCTCCGAGATCATCCGGCTGACCGTCCGCAGCGACACCCCGAGCGTGCGCGCGATCCGCTCGTCCTTCATCCCCGAGGCCAGCATGTGCAGCGCGGCTCGCTGCTGCTCCGATAGGCCGTCACCACCCGCCTCCGCCGCCGCCTCGTTCCCGTACGGCGTCGCCGTGTGCCAGCAGTGCTCGTACAGGCTCAGATAGGGCCGCACCAGCGCGCTGCCCCGCGCCAGGATCGCGCCCTCGCCCGGCTCCTCCGGCCGGATCGGCACCAGGGCGAACTGCTGGTCGGCGATGATCAGGTTCATCGGCACCACCGGCGCGAGCCTGATCTCCACCCCCAGCTCCGCCCGCTGCCCGAGGAACTTCTCCATCTGCGGGTCCGTCGCCTCCTGGCGGCCGTAGATGGCGCGCACCCGCACCCCGTTGGAGATCTGCCGCCGGTCCCGGTCGAGCATCAGTTCCGGGTTCTGCCGGCCCGGCGTCCCCGGGTGCAGCGAGGCCGAACTCTCCTGCATCACGTCGGTGATGTCCTCGATGGCCTGCTGGATCCTGCGGTAGTCCGTCAGCGCCTCGACGTGCGCCTCCGCCCGGGTCAGCGCCTCGGCCCGCAGATAGGAGCCCGCCAGGACCTCCAGCGTGCTGTACGCCTCGTCCGCCTCGGCCAGGTGCTCCCGCAGCCGCTCCCGCTCCCGCTCCAGGAGCCGCAGGAGGGCGATCTCCGGATCGATCGCCGCCACCGTGTCCGTCTCGGACCGCCAGCTGCCGTCCTGAACGGCCGTGATGGTGGCGTGCACCTGCCCCGTGGGCACGATGAGACCCAGGGAGAGGAGTTCGCGGCGACATCGCTCGTACTCCTCCGGCGCCAGCCCGAGTTCTCTACGGACCTCTTCGAAGTCCGAGACGCCCCGGCGGCGCAGCTCCTGGTACACGGCAAGCAGGACGTCGGTCGTGCCGTCCCCCGTGCCGTCGCCCGCGGTGACCATGGCGAAGTGACCCCCTCATCCTCCGAGTCGGCCCCGCCCTCACCCCGTCATACGGCGCGGCGGGAGTCCGTCGTGCGCTTCTCGCGGCCCGCACGGCCCCCGTGGACCGTGCGCGTCCCCCATGACATACGAACTCCCCGTACTAGCCCACGGGTTCCGGCCCCTCGCCGTCGAGGAGCCCGAGCCGGGCCGCCTTGACGCCGGCCTCGAAGCGGCTCGCCGCCCCCAGCTCCTGCATGACCTCGGAGAGCAGCCGGCTCACCGTCCGCAGCGAGACGCCGAGGCTGCGCGCGATCTGCTCGTCCTTGATGCCCGAGGCGAGCATGTGCAGCGCGGCCCGCTGCTGGTCCGAGAGGCCGTCGCCGCCGGACTCCCCGGGCTCCTCGCCGTACCGGGCGGCCGCCTGCCAGCAGTACTCGTACAGCGCGAGGTACGAGCGGACCAGGCCCGGCCCGCGGGCGAGGATGACGGGCGAGTCCGGGTCGTGCGGGTCCGTCGGCAGCAGGGCGAAGTTCTCGTCGGCGAGGACCATGTTCATCGGGACGACGGGGGAGAGCCGCAGCTCCACGCCGAGCGCCGCCCGGTCCTCCAGGTGCTGGGTCATCTCGGGCACGGTGCCGACCCGGCGGCTGTACATGGCGCGGACCCGCACCCCGCGGGCGGCCCGGGAGCGGTCCCGCTCCAGCTCGGCGGCCATCTCCTCGCGCCGCACGGACCCGGTGTGCATGACGTGGACGGCGGTCCGCACGGACTCCGTCAGGTCCGAGAGCTCCCGCAGCACCCGCTGCGGGTCGTCGACGATCTCGACCTCGACCTCGGACCGGGGCGCGGCCCCGGCCCGCAGGAACGGTCCGGCGAGGGCTTCGAGGGC
Source organism: Streptomyces sp. NK15101 (assembly GCF_020400725.1). Classification (GTDB taxonomy): domain Bacteria; phylum Actinomycetota; class Actinomycetes; order Streptomycetales; family Streptomycetaceae; genus Streptomyces. The sequence continues at coordinate 28,163 of NZ_JAINVG010000019.1, forward strand.
GGTGTGCGCGCGGCTGGTCGCGGCGAGGCGGTCCTGGAGCCGGTCGCGCTCCCGGCGCAGCAGCCGCAGCAGGGCGACGTCCGGGTCGAGGACGAGGGGACGGGGGCCCGGGTCCGAGGGTCCGGGGGCGGCGGTGAGTCCTAAGGAGGCGAGTTCGTCGCGACATCGCTCCCGCTCTTCGGCGGAGAGTTCGAGCCGGGCGGCGACCTCGTCGAAGCCGGCCTCGGGGCGGGCGCGGAGTTCCTGGTAGAAGGCGAGAGCCTGATCGCTCCCCGCCCGGGACACGGCGGCGTTTCTGGACACGGCGCAGCAGACTCCCCTCGGATCCGGTGGACCCTGTCGAATCGCCCCGCTAGACCCTGCCACAAAATCGAACGGCACGCACGGAGTTGGCCGGGGCCGGGGCCGGAGCGGCGGGCAGGCGGGGAGGTGACGGCGGCTCAGGCGCCGGGACCGGCAGCCCGGCAGTCGGGGCACAGGCCCCTGAAGACGATCTCCGCGTCGTCCACCCGCCACTTGGGCAGGGCGCCGCGGGGCGGCTCGGGCGCGGTCGCGGAGACGTTCTCCACGCGGCCGCACACGGTGCACAGGGCGTGCTGGTGGGGCGGCCCGGAGATCTCGAACACCGCGGGCAGGCCGGGCCGGTCGAACTTGCTGACCAGGCCGGTCTCCTGGAAGTGCCGCAGCATCTCGTACACGGCCTGGCTGGTCAGCGTGCCGAGCCGCTCGCGGGCCGTCGTGGTGATCGCCTCGACGTCCAGATGGCCGCCGGCGGCGAGCACCGTGAGCACCTCCAGGCGCGGACCCGTGACCCGCAGCCCGACATCGCGCAGGCGCTGGATCACCGCCTCGCGGCCCGTCAGCTCTTCCACGACTGCCATCTTCTCCGCCCGCCACCTGGTCGGCCCAAACTTTTGTGGGCATCGTACCTCTTGCTCGTCAACCTCGGCAGGTGCTCTTCGGCCGACCCTCCGCCCCGTATCAGTCGTCCGCCCTGCACACGAGGAGGACGGACTCGGTCCGCTCGTCGATCCGGTGGCGCCGCCGGCCCTCGATGTGCAGCCCCGCCGAGTGCAGCTCGGCAGCGAGCCGCTCGGGGTCGACGATCCACTTGTCCGTGGTCAGCACGACCCGCTCCGAGGAGAGCTTGCCGGTCCTGGCGGCGTAGTACGTGATCCGCTCGCTCATCGACGGCAGGTCGAAGACCTGCCGGGCCACCACCCACTCGTCGATGCCGTCGAAGCGCGGCACCTGGAACGCCCAGGTCCGCCGCGGCTCCGCGATCAGGCCCGGGAGCCGGTGCGCGGTGTAGTCGAGGGCGAGCGCCCCGCCCGCCTCCAGATGGGCGGCGACCTCGCGCAGCAGCTCCGGCCGGCTGGCCGGCGGGACGGCCGTGACCATGGCACCCGCGAGCAGCGCCAGCCGGTAGCTGCCCTCCAGGCGGAGGTCGGTCAGGTCCGCGCGGTGGGTGACGACGAGCCCGGCCACCTGCGGGCCGATCCGGCGGGCCCAGCCTTCGAGGCGCTCCAGGGCCGAGGCGTCCCGGTCCACGGCTTCCACGGCGAAGCCGTGCCGGGCGAACGGGACGGCGAGCCGCCCGGCGCCGGAGCCGAGGTCGAGGACGGGTCCGCCGGTGGAGCGGGCGAGGCTGAGGTAGCGGACGATGTCCGCGCTGTGCGGGCCGAGCAGGGCGTCGTGCAGCCAGACGGAGCCCTCGTCGGCGGGGGAGACCGATTCGAGCCCGGGGAGGGTGTCGGCGGTGATCCGGACGCCCGCGCCGGGGGCGGGCTCCTGGTCGAGGCCGTACCGGGACGGCAGGACCGGAGCGAGCGCTGCGGGCACGACGGGCAGGGAAGTGCCGCTCGGTGTGTGCATCGCTCCTCCAGGGGCTCGCTCGGTCCATGCCGTCGGGGCGGGGTACCCGTGCCGCCGGGCCCGCGCCGCTGGACCCATCCTGACCTGGGAGGCGAACCCCGATCCACCGGATCGGGCTGCGTGAACACGCGATGGCGTGGATCTGCCACGGTGGGCGTCGGGGGAGCGGCCGGCCGTGGACGAGCGGTCGGCCGGGCGAGCGGCCGGTGGGGCGAGTGGTCGGGCGAGCGGCCGGTCAGGCGAGCGGCCGGCTCCAGCGCCTCGGGGAGAGGGCCGCGAAGCCGAGGCGGGCGTAGAAGGGGAGCGCCGGGTCGGCCTCCGCCGGGAGCTCCACGCGCTGCTCCCGGGCGCCGTAGCCGCGCATCCGGTCGGTCGTGGCTGCGAGCAGGGCCGTACCGACGCCGGCGCGGCGCGCGCCGGGCTCCACCGCGAGCGCGTACACCTCGCCCTCGCCGGGGACCGGGACGCCGCCGGCGGCCACGCCGACGACCGCGCCCTCCGGGCCGGTGGCGACCAGCCAGCCGAGCCAGCCGGGCGCACCCCCCGGAATTTCAATTTCCGCGCGTATGCGGGGGAGTGCGCATTGCGCGGAGATCAGCCGCCGCATCGGGATTTCGTCCAGTATTCCGGCGTAGCTGCTCCGGATGGTGTCGGCAAGCAGTCTGGATATCGTGGTCGCGTCGCCGGCCGCTGCCGTACGAACGCCGGCGAGCTGCATTGGTTTTGCACCCTTCGACGTGCCGAGTCCGAACCCCAACGTACCCACAATAGCGGTGCATTCCGTGATCCGTGACCGATGCGAAATCTACGAATTCGCTTAGTAAATAACGGTGTTCGCGGATTACCGGGGGAACGAGCAGCAGGCGATGACCAGGGGGGCCATCGCGAGTCCCGCCGCCGCGATCGTGAGGAGTCCGTACAGCACGGGGTGTCCCGCGCTGTACGGGGTGAGGATGCGCCGCATCCGCAGCGCGGCCGAGGGGCCGCCCGCCGCGAACGCGGACCGCGGCGCCCGCCCCGAGGCCAGCGCGTACAGTGCCGTCGCCAGCGCGTCCCGCGTGCACCGGCGCAACGCCCGGTCGTCCGCGGCCATTTCGAGCAGCAGGGGCACGGCGGGCCCGCCGTACCGGGCGAGCGGGAGGTGCGGGAAGACGGTGGCGAAGGCGTCCGCCGCCGCGACGAGGAGGTGGTGCCGGCCCGCGATGTGCGCCCGCTCGTGCGCGAGGGCCGCCGCGAGCTGGGCGGGCGTCAGGGCGTGCACCGCGCCGGAGGAGACGACGACCCGGCGCGAGCGGCCCGGCAGGCAGTAGACGGCGGGCCGGTCGTCGTCGAGGACGGTGGCCCGCAGCGCGGGGTCGTACCGTCCGACGAGCCGCAGCACCCCCGCGTGCCGCGCCCGCGTCCGCCGGGCCCTGACGAGGCGGCGTACGAACGCGGCGGTGGGCAGCGAGAGGACGAGGAGCGAGAGGCACAGGGCGAGCCGTCCGCGCCCGTCGAGGTCCAGGAGCTGGCCGAAGGTGGGGAGCTGGAGTCCGAACATCATGTCCGCCAGGCGGTGGCTGGCGGCGTTCGACAGGACCAGCTGGGCGGGCAGCAGCGCGGACGCGACCGCGAAGCCGGCGCCGCACGCGGCCCAGAGGCCGAGGGCGAACCGGGGCACCTGCTGGGCCCAGCGGGCCCGGCCCAGCAGCCAGGGCACGACGAAGCCGGTGAGGAGCACGATCCCGAGCGGGACGAGGACGTGGTGGTTCACGCGCGGCTCCCGGTGGTGGCGGTGGCGGGGCGGTTCGCGCGCGGCTCCCGGTGGGGACGGGGGCGGTTCACGCGCGGCTCCCGGTGGCGGTGGCGGGGCGGTTCACGCGCGGCCTCCGGCCCGGCCGTCCGGGCCCTCGCCCCGGGCGGCGCGGAGGGCCGCGTCCAGGGCGGCCATGTCCTCGTCCGAGATGACCTCGACGAAGCGGAGGAGGGCGGCCGGACGGTCCTGGCTGTCGCCGAGGGCGTCCCGCATCAGGCCCGCCGTGTACTCCTCGCGGCCGCGGACCGGCTCGTACAGCCAGGCCCGTCCGGACTTCTCGCGCCGGAGCCACCCCTTGCGGTGCAGGATGTCCGCCACCGTCATCACCGTGGTGTAGGCGACCCGGCGTCCCCGATTGATGTCGTCGACGATCTCGCGGACCGTGGCGGGCCGTTGCCATGCCCACAGCCGGTCCATGATCTCGGCCTCCAGCTCTCCCAGCCGGCGCACGTGCATCCCCTCCCCCGTAGGGCCTGTCATCGTACGGGCCGCTTCCCCGCCCCAGGTATACCCCCCAGGGGTACGATGGCAAGATGTCGACCCTCATGAAGAACCGCCCCTGCGCGAAGGTCTGCGACTCCGGTCTCCCCGGTTCGGTGGAGCTGGTGCTCCTCCGTCAGCTGCTCGGCCTCTGTCTCCGGCTGAGTCTCACGCTGTCCGCCGACTGCCCTTCGCGCAAGGGCGGTTGATGTCCGTCCGTCTTTCCGTCAGGTCCGGATCAGCCGGGCGATGGCCTTGGACGCCTCGCCCACCTTCACCTTCGCCTGGTCCCCGCCCTGGGCGATGGCCTCCGTGACGCAGCAGCTCAGGTGCTCGTCCAGGAGGGCCACCGCGCAGGACTGGAGGGCCGCGTTGATGGCGGAGACCTGGGTGAGGACGTCGATGCAGTAGACGTCCTCGTCCACCATCCGCTGCACCCCCCTGACCTGGCCCTCGATGCGCCTCAGCCGTCTGATGATGTCTTCCTTGTGCTGTCCGTAACCGGCCACGACGGGCTCCTCGGGGATCAGGGGTTCACAGGGCGGGATGGTCAGCGGTCGGTGGCCTGGAAGCCGCGGAGGCGGAGGCTGTTGCCAACCACGAAGACCGAGGAGAAGGCCATGGCCGCGCCCGCGATCATCGGGTTGAGCAGTCCGGCCGCGGCGAGCGGCAGGGCGGCCACGTTGTAGGCGAAGGCCCAGAAGAGGTTCGAGCGGATGGTGCCGAGGGTCCTGCGGGAGAGCCGGATCGCGTCGGCCGCGGCCCGCAGGTCTCCCCGGACCAGGGTCAGGTCGCCGGCCTCGATGGCGGCGTCCGTGCCGGTGCCCATCGCGAGGCCCAGGTCGGCCTGGGCGAGCGCGGCCGCGTCGTTCACGCCGTCACCGACCATGGCGACCGAACGTCCCTCGCCCTGAAGGCGCTTGACCACGTCGACCTTGTCCTGCGGCATGACCTCGGCGATGACCTCGTCGATGCCGACCTCGGCGGCGACGGCCTCGGCGACCGCCTTGTTGTCACCGGTGAGCAGGATCGGCGTCAGGCCCAGGCCCCTGAGGCGACGGATGGCCTCGGCGCTGGTCTCCTTCACCGCGTCGGCGACCTCCAGGACCGCGCGGGCCTTGCCGTCCCAGGCGACCGCGATGGCCGTCTTGCCGGCCTTCTCGGCCTCCTCCTTCGCGGACCCGAGCCCGGCGGGCAGCTCCATCGCCCACTCTTCGAGCAGCTTCTCGCGGCCGACGAGGACGGCGTGGCCCTCGACGACGCCCTGGACGCCGAGGCCGGGGATGTTGGCGAAGTCCTCGGGGGTGGGCAGGGTGCCGACCTTGGCTGCGGCGCCGGTGGCGACGGCCTGGGCGATGGGGTGCTCGGAGGAGTGCTCCAGGGCGCCGGCCAGGCGCAGCACGTCGGTCTCGTCGGTGCCCTCGGCGGTGTGGACCTTGAGGAGGGTCATCCGGCCGGTGGTGACGGTGCCGGTCTTGTCGAGGACGATCGTGTCGACCTTGCGGGTGGTCTCCAGGACCTCGGGGCCCTTGATCAGGATGCCGAGCTGGGCGCCGCGGCCGGTGCCGACCATGAGGGCGGTCGGGGTGGCCAGGCCCAGGGCGCAGGGGCAGGCGATGATCAGTACGGCGACGGCGGCGGTGAACGCGGCGGTCAGGCCCTGGCCGGTGCCCAGCCAGAAGCCGAGGGTGCCGAGCGCGAGGGCGATGACGACCGGCACGAAGACGGCCGAGATCCTGTCGGCGAGGCGCTGGGCGGCGGCCTTGCCGTTCTGCGCGTCCTCGACGAGCTTGGCCATCCGGGCGAGCTGGGTGTCGGCGCCGACGCGGGTGGCCTCGACGACCAGGCGGCCGCCGGCGTTCAGGGTGGCGCCGGTGACGGAGTCGCCGACCCCGACCTCGACCGGCACGGACTCGCCGGTCAGCATCGAGGCGTCGACCGCGGAGGAGCCCTCGACGACGGTGCCGTCGGTGGCGATCTTCTCGCCCGGGCGGACCAGGAAGCGGTCCCCGACCTGGAGTTCGGCGGTCGGCACGGTGACCTCGCGGCCGTTCCTGAGGACGGTCACCTCCTTCGCGCCCAGCTGCATCAGCGCCTTCAGCGCCGCGCCGGCCTTGCGCTTGGAGCGGGCCTCGAAGTACCGGCCGGCCAGGATGAAGGCGGTGACGCCGGCCGCGGCCTCCAGGTAGATGTTCCCGGCGCCGTCGGTGCGGGCGATGGTGAACTCGAAGGGGTGCGTCATGCCGGGCGTGCCGGCCGTGCCGAAGAACAGCGCCCACAGCGACCAGAGGAACGCGGCGATCGTGCCGACCGAGATCAGGGTGTCCATGGTGGCCGCGCCGTGCCTGGCGTTGGTCCAGGCGGCCTTGTGGAAGGGCCAGGCGGCGTAGACGACGACCGGGGCGGCCAGCGTGAGGCTCAGCCACTGCCAGTACTCGATCTGCAGCGCCGGGACCATCGCCATCGCGATGACCGGCACGGCGAGCGAGACGGCGGTGATCAGCCGCTGCTTCAGCGGCCGCAGCTCCTCGTCGGCCTTCTCCTCGTCGGAGGGGCCGCTCTCGCCGGGGACGTCGGCCTTCGGGAGCTCGGGCTCCTTGGCGGTGTAGCCGGTGGCCTCGACGGTGGCGATCAGGTCGGCGACGTCGATGTCGGCGTCGAAGGTGACCTTCGCCTTCTCCGTGGCGTAGTTGACGGTGGCCTCGACCCCGTCCATGCGGTTGAGCTTCTTCTCGATGCGGGCCGCGCACGAGGCGCAGGTCATGCCGCCGATGGCGAGCTCGACCTGGGCGGTGCCCGGAGTGGTCGTGGTCATTTCCTGCTCCTCGGGTGTAGCGGGGTTCGGGGGCCGGGGTCCGGGCATGGGGGTCCCCCTGCTCGAGCGAAGCCGAGAGCTTGGGGGAGGGCGGACCCCGGCGGCCGGGGTGGTGCGGGCGGTGTCCGCCTGCCGGGCGGACCGTCGGGTACCGGGACGGGGGACGCCGGTGGGGTGCCGGTCTGCCCGGCGGCGGATCAGGCCCGGCCGGTCAGCTCGTAGCCCGCGTCGTCGACGGCCGCGGTGATCACGGCGTCGTCGGGCTCGCCGCCGGTGGTCACGGTCACCAGGCCGCCGGCGACGTCCACGTCGACGGAGATGACGCCGTCGAGGGCGCTGACGGACTTGGTGATCGCGCTCTTGCAGTGGCCGCACGTCATGCCGGAGACGGCGTAGACGGTGACGGTGCTGTCGGCGACCGCGACGGCGGCGGTCTCCGTGGTCGAGCAGCTGTTGTCGGGGGTGCAGCAGGAGCCCATGGCTTCCTCCTCGGTCGGTTCCTCGGCCCAGATACCCTCGGGGGGTATCCGGCTGTGAGTCCATGTATACCCCCCGGCGGTATCCGACGCAAGCAGATCGGCGACTTGACTTGATACCCCCCAGGGGTATGGTGAAGTGCATCGGACGAAGGAATGCCCACGCCACCCACGTACGGGAGAGCAGTCATGAACACCGGAGTGAAGATCACTGCCTTTGCCGCCGCGCTCGCCGCGACCTTCGGGACCGCGTACGGGGTCGGCAAGGGGGTCGGCCCCGTCGAGGAGCCGAAGAAGGCGGAGCATGCGGGCCACGCGGCCCAGGAGCCGCAGAAGGAGGAGACGGGCGGGCACGCGGGCCACGAGGAGGGCGCGACCGGTGGGCACGCAGGTCACGAGGAGGCCACCGCCGCCTCGGCCCTCCCCGGCGGCCTCCAGATCTCCCAGGACGGCTACACCCTCGCCCTGGAGACCCCCGCCCCCGCCGTCGGCCGCAGCACCCTGAAGTTCTCCGTCAAGGACGCCGCCGGCAAGAAGGTCACCGCCTTCACCACCGAGCACGGCAAGGAGCTGCACTTCATCGTCGCCTCGCGCGACCTCAACACCTTCCGCCACCTGCACCCGGTGAAGGCCGCCGACGGCACCTGGTCGGTGGACGCGGACCTGCCGGCCGCCGGCGGCTACAAGGCCTTCGCCGACTTCAAGCCCGCCGCCCCCGGCGCCAAGGGCGTCACGCTCGGCGCCGACCTCGCGGTCCCGGGCGCGTACGCGCCGAAGCCGCTGCCCGCCGTCGCCCCGACCGCGAACGTCGACGGATACCAGGTCCGGCTCGGCGGCGTCCTCGACCCGGGCAAGGCCGGCGAGCTGAGGCTCACCGTCACCAAGGCCGGGAAGCCCGTCACGGACCTGGAGCCGTACCTCGGCGCGTACGGACACCTCGTCGCACTGCGCGCCGGCGACCTCGCCTACCTCCACGTCCACCCGAACGAGGGCGGCCCCGGCCCGGACGTCTCCTTCACGGCGACGGCGCCCAGCGCGGGCACGTACCGCCTCTTCCTCGACTTCCAGCACGAGGGGAAGGTCCGCACGGCGGCCTTCACGGTGACGGCGGGCGCGACGGGCGAGGCGCCCGCTCCGGCCACGAGTGGGACGGGTGAGGCGGGGCACGGTGCGGGAGAGCACGCGCACGACTAGTCTGAACATTGGACTAGACCTGTAGCCGTCATTCATGGAGGAATGGGAGCGATGACCAACCGTGCTGTCCTTGAGGTGATCGCCCTCGACGAGGAGGACGCGGTCGCTGCCCAGACCGGTGGCGCCGACCGGCTCGAACTCGTCACCGACATGGCGGCGGACGGCCTCACCCCGTCCCTGGCCGGCTTCACCGCCGTCCGCGCCGCCGTCGACATCCCGCTGCGCGTGATGCTCCGCCTCAGCGACGGATTCGCGGCCGGCGACGTCGACGCCCTGGCCGGCCGGGCGGAGGAACTCCGCTCGGCGGGCGCGACCGAATTCGTCCTCGGCTTCCTCACCCCCGGCGGCGAGCCGGACCTGGTGGCCGTCGAGCGCCTGATCGCCGTCCTGGACGGCTGCCACTGGACCTTCCACCGGGCGATCGACCGCGCCGCCGACCGCGACGGCCTGCGCAAGCTCCTCGCCGACCTGCCCGGCCTCGACACCTATCTGACGGCCGGCGCGGCGACCGGCGTCGACGACGGACTGCCGACCCTCCGCGCCGAAGCCGCCCGCGCCGGCGAACCGGGCTACGAACCCCGGATCCTCGTCGGCGGCGGCCTCCGCCTCGACCACCTCCCGGCCCTCCGCGCGGCCGGTCTCACCGCCTTCCACATCGGCGGCGCGGCCCGCCCCCGGGGCTGGACCCACCCGGTCTCGGCGGAAGCGGTCCGCACCTGGCGCGAGGCGGTCGACGCTCCCTGAGGGTCCCGACGCCCCTCGGGAGTCCCGGCCGCCCCGGGGTTCTGGGCCCTGGAGGTTCTGTGCCCTAGGGGTTCTGGGCGAGCAGCCGCTCCCGGTCCCGCCAGGCGGCTTCCCACTGGCGGGTCATCGCCGGGTAGACGACGAGGTACCGGAAGGGCGCGATCAGGGCCATGTAGAAGCGGCCCATGCGGCCGTTGGGCTTGACCAGGACCGCCATGCGGAGCTCGTGGCCGCCGTCGGGCGTCTCCACCCAGCCCAGGTGCATCACCCCGTGGACGGTCTTGTTCGCCAGCTCCCGGGCGCACTCGTCGTGGAGCTCGTACAGCGGGGCGAACGGGCCCGGCCCCGGGACCGGGGCCGCCGTCGCCGTCAGCTCCTCCGGCATGCGCTCGCGCAGCGAGCGGACGCGCGGGCCGAGGCCGGCCTTCGGGGTGTCCCAGCCGAGCAGGGCGCCCAGCTTCCAGCGCACCGCGAACAGGAACTTCGACGGCCCGGACTGCCGGGAGAGACCGGCGCCGGCCGCGATCGCCGCGAGCGCGCGCGGGAAGTCGTCGGGCCCGGCGCCCGGCGTGCGGAAGGACCAGACGTCCTCGATCGTGAAATCGGGGGTGAACTCGTGGATCCGCCACGGCCGGGTGGTGTGTTCGGTGACGGGGAGCTTCATGGCGCTGCCGCCTTCCCAGTTCTATACGCTTGCGTATAACGACGAGGTCAACCATGCCAGACCTGATGTACGGAAGCGTATATTCGGTCGACGAGTGAGGGAGGACACACCGTGGGCGCCCCACGCACACCCCGCGAGCGATGGGTCGAGGAAGGCCTGACCGTCCTCGCCGACGGCGGCCCCGACGCCGTCCGCGTCGAAGTGCTCGCCAAACGCCTCGGCGTCACCAAGGGCGGCTTCTACGGCCACTTCGCCGACCGCGACGCGCTCCTCGCCGCCATGCTCGACACCTGGGAGCGGGAAGCCGCCGACCAGGTGATCGACCGCGTCCGCCAGGACCCGGACGGCGACCCGAGGGCCCTCATCACCCTCGCCGGCATGCTCACCTTCTCCGGCGACCGGCTCCTCCCCATCGACCTCGCCGTCCGCGACTGGGCCCGGCGCGACGAGACCGTCGCCGCCCGCCTGCGCCGCGTCGACAACCGCCGCATGGAGCTGCTCCGCGAGATGATCGGCACCTTCTGCGCCGACCCCGAGGAGGTCGAGGCCCGTTCCCTCCTCGCCTTCTGCGTGGCCATCGGCCACCACTTCCTCGCCGCCGACCACCGGGGCCGCACCCGCATCGAGGTCCTCGCCCGCGCCGGCGACCTGATCCTGGACCGGCCGAAGGAGCCGAAATCCCGTGGCCCACAGGGCGCTTGATCGCTAGCCTCGCGCGCATGGCCACCCCCGACATCGACACCGCCCTCGTCGAGCGGCTGATCGCCGCCCAGTTCCCCGCATGGGCGGGACTTCCCGTACGGGAGGTGGACTCCGCCGGCACCGACAACGCGATGTTCCGGCTCGGCGACGAGTACGCCGTACGGCTGCCGAAGGCCGAATGGGCCGTCGGGCAGGCCGAGAAGGAGCAGGAGTGGCTGCCCCGCCTCGCGCCGCACCTGACCCTGCCCGTGCCCGCGCCCGTCGGGCGGGGAGTGCCCGGCGAGGGGTACGACCGGCCCTGGTCCGTGTTCGCCTGGCTGGACGGGACCGACGCCTACGACGAGCCGATCGCCGATCTCGCCCACGCCGCCGTCGAGTTGGGCCGATTCGGCGTCTCCCTGCGCCGAGTCGACGCCACCGGCGGGCCCGCCTCCTGGCGGGGCGGGCCGGTCACCGACTGGGAGCAGGGCGCCATGCGCCCGGCGATCCGGGACCTCGGGGCGGACGGCACGATCGACGCCGACGCCGCCACAGAGGCCTGGGAATCGGTCCTCCGCCTCCCGCCCTGGCGGGGCGCCCCCGTCTGGACCCACGGCGACCTGCTCCCCGGCAACCTCCTGACCCGCGACGGCCGCCTGCACGCCGTCATCGACTTCGGCGGCCTCGGTACGGGCGACCCGGCCGTCGACCTCATGGCCGCCTGGTCGCTGCTCACCCCCGACACCCGACCCCTCTTCCGCGAGGCCGCCCAGGTCGACGACGCCACCTGGGCCCGGGGGCGCGGCTGGGCCCTGTGCTGGGGCGTCGTCACCGAGCACTACTACCGGGGCAGGAACCCGGTCCTGGCGACGGTCGCCCACCGCACGTGGACACAGGCGCTCCCCGAATACGGGACCTAGCCGACCCGCGCCCCGTTGTGGGTAGTCGTTCCGCCGGGGCGGTTCCCACCCCCGCCGTGGGCGGTCGCTCCGCCGGGGCGGTGCCCCCGCCCACCCCCGTTGTGGGCAGGCGTTCCGCCGGGGCAAGGGGGTTCCCCCTGCTCGAGCGGAGCCGAGAGCTTGGGGGAGGGTGGGCACAACGGAACGGCGCCCTTGCCGGCGCCCGAGGCTCCCGCGCCTGAACCTGCCCCGGGCTGTGCGCCGCCCACGTGGTGCGGGTCCAGGCGCGGAACGCGGAGGCGCCGCTCAGCCGGGTGCGGGCCCATGCGGTGGGGGTGCCGTCCGGTCGGGGCGCGGCCGCCGATCGACCTGGTGCCGCGCCCCGACCGTGGTCACAGGGATCCCAGCTGCTCCGGAACCGGCGCCGCGTGGACGACCGTCAGGCCCGACACCGCACGCGTCAGCGCCACGTACAGCCGGCGCAGGCCCGTCCGCTCGTCCGGTTCGCCGTCGACGACCGCCGCCGGCTCGTCCAGGACGACGTAGTCGTACTCCAGACCCTTCGCGAGCGAGGCCGGGACCAGCGTGAGGCGCGACTCGGCCGTCGTCTCCTCGCCGGGGGAGAGGTACGCGAGACCGGCCGCCGTCAGCGCCTCCGCGAGCGGAGCGATCCGCGCGTCCGCGGCGATCAGGCCGATCGAACCCTCGTGCGCCAGCGCCTCCACGCAGGCCGCGACGACGTCCTCGTCGAGCGCGTCGCTGGGACGGACCTCCAGGGAGCCCGGGTTCTCCCGGACCGACTCCACCGCCGCGAGCCCCGGCGACATGTGCGGAAGGAGCCGCGAGGCGTACGCGATCACCTCGCGCGGCACGCGGAAACCGGCGGTCAGCTCCTCCACCACCGCCTCCGGCTTCCCCAGGTGCCCGAGCGCCTGCGCCCAGCTCTCCGTCGCCCACGGCGTCGTGCCCTGCGCCAGGTCGCCCAGGACCGTCGCCGAACCGGTCGTGCAGCGGCGGCCCACCGCCCGGTACTGCATGGGGGACAGGTCCTGCGCCTCGTCCAGGACCACGTGCCCGAGCGAGTGCGTCCGCTCCACCAGGTCCTTCGCCTCGTCGATGAGGACGGCGTCCGCCGCCGACCACTTCGCCGTCTTCACGCTCCGCGCCGGCTTCGCCCAGAGCAGCAGCTTCTGCTCGTCCTCCGTGAGCAGCCCCTCGGCGTGCTCGGCGAGGAAGTCGGCGTCGCTCAGCAGCCGCAGGACCAGCTTCGCGGGCTCGACGAGCGGCCAGCACTCCTTCACGACGGCCTTCACCGCCGGGTTCCGCGCGACCGCGTTCTGCACGCGGTCGTCGGGCGCCTCGCCGGCCTCCTCCATCCGGACCAGGACGGCGTGCGCGATGCGCTGCGGGAGGGCCTCGCGGGCGGCGCCGTACCGGATGTCGCGGTCGAGCAACTCCCTCACCATCTCCCCCAGTTCGTACGCCGGTACCCGCCAGCGCCGCGAACCGCGCACCACCATCAGGGACTCCTTCGGCAGCGTCACGTGCGAGCGGACCGCCCGCCGCAGCACCTCCGCCATCCGGGCATCGCCCTTCACGACCGCCGTCGCCGCCTCGTCCGTGCCCCGCACCTCGACGTGCGCGACGAGGTCGTCGACCGTCGCCTGCTGGACCTCCAGCTCGCCGAGCGCGGGCAGGACCTGCTCGATGTAGTGGAGGAAGGAACGGTTCGGCCCGATGACCAGGGTGCCGGTGCGGGCGAGCCGCTCCCGGTGCGCGTAGAGGAGGTACGCGACGCGGTGCAGGCCCACGGCCGTCTTGCCGGTCCCCGGACCTCCCTGCACGCACACCGTTCCCGACAGGTCGGAGCGGACGATGCCGTCCTGCTCCGGCTGGATGGTGGCGACGATGTCGCGCATGGGGCCGACGCGAGGGCGCTCGATCTCGGCCTGGAGCAGCCGACTGGTGTGCTCGAGCTCCTCAGGGTCGGAGAGGTGCTCGTCCTCGTACGCGGTGAGCTCGCCGCCCGTGTAGCCGAAGCGGCGGCGGAGGCCGACGTCCTGCGGGTCCTTCTTCGACGCCTGGTAGTACGGCTGCGAGACCGGCGCGCGCCAGTCGATCACCATCGGGTCGCCGTCGGCGTCGTGGACGTGCCGCCGCCCGATGTAGAAGCGCTGCCCCTCCTGCGTGGTGTGCAGATAGTCGAGCCGCCCGAAGAAGAGCGGGGTGTCGGCGAGGTCGGCGAGCGCCTTGATCCGGTCCTCGATCTGCCGTCCGAGCACCAGGGAGTTGACCCAGTTCGCGGTGACGTCCTTGATGTCGAGCGCCTCGACGTCCTCGCGCATCGCGCGCAGCGCGGCGCGGGACGAGGTCAGATGGGCGCGCTCGCGCGCGAGCGGGTCGTCGAGCGCGCCGGGAGCGTCGGACGCGGCGGATGCGGACACGGACACGGACACGGACACGGTGAAGCCTCCGGGCAGGTGGATACGCGGACACGACAAGGTGGCCGCCGGTTTCCGACCGGGCGGCGGCGCTCCACGAACGGGAGGCGGGGAAGCGGACGAGTGTAACTCCGGGTGTCCGGCCGGGCGAATCGCTTTTCCCCCTAGGGGCCGGGGTCCGACGTGAGGGGGACCCGGATTCCGTCCCCAGACCGATGTATCCGCAATGTCCGTATTCCATCATGGAGGCATGGCAGCGACGACCTTCCCCCTCGTGACCACCCTCCCCCGCCCCCACCGCCTCGCCACCGCCCTCCGCGCGATACGCGCCTTCGGCGGCGCGGCGGCCGGAGTCGTCCTTCTGGGTGACTACGGCCCGCCCGAGGCGGGGGTCAAGGACCCCCGCCCCCGCCTCGTGCGCCGCGACTAGGACGCGAGCAGGACTAGGGCGCGAGCAGCTCGTCCGCGTCCACGATCCGGTACGCGTAGCCCTGCTCCGCCAGGAACCGCTGGCGGTGGGCCGCGAAGTCCTGGTCGATCGTGTCCCGCGCGACCACCGAGTAGAAGTGCGCCTGGTGACCGTCCGCCTTCGGCCGCAGCACCCGGCCCAGGCGCTGCGCTTCCTCCTGGCGGGAGCCGAAGGTGCCCGACACCTGGATCGCGACCGTCGCCTCCGGCAGGTCGATCGAGAAGTTCGCGACCTTCGACACCACGAGCACGTTGATCTCGCCGTTGCGGAACGCGTCGAAGAGCCGCTCCCGCTCCTTGTTCGACGTCTCGCCCTTGATCACCGGCGCGTCCAGGTGCTCGCCGAGCTCGTCCAGCTGGTCGATGTACTGCCCGATGACGAGGATCTGCTGCCCGGCGAACTTCCGCACCAGGGCCTCCGTCACCTTCCGCTTCGTCGCCGTCGTCGCGCAGAAGCGGTACTTCTCCTCCGCCTCGGCCGTCGCGTAAGCGAGCCGCTCCGAGTCGGTCAGGTTCACCCGCACCTCGACGCAGTCGGCGGGCGCGATGTACCCCTGCGCCTCGATCTCCTTCCACGGCGCGTCGAACCGCTTCGGCCCGATCAGCGAGAACACGTCGGACTCCCGGCCGTCCTCCCGCACGAGGGTCGCGGTCAGCCCGAGCCGTCGCCGCGCCTGCAGATCGGCGGTGAACTTGAAGACCGGCGCGGGCAGCAGGTGCACCTCGTCGTAGACGATGAGCCCCCAGTCCCGGGAGTCGAAGAGCTCCAGGTGCGGGTAGACGCCCTTCCGCCGGGTGGTGAGCACCTGGTACGTCGCGATGGTGACCGGCCGGATCTCCTTGCGCGCACCGCTGTACTCGCCGATCTCGTCCTCGGTCAGCGAGGTCCGCTTCACCAGCTCGTGCTTCCACTGCCGCGCGGAGACCGTGTTGGTGACGAGGATCAGCGTCGTCGCCTTCGCCTGGGCCATCGCCCCGGCCCCGACCAGCGTCTTGCCCGCCCCGCAGGGCAGCACGACGACACCGGAGCCGCCGTGCCAGAAGCCGTCGACGGCCTGCTTCTGGTACGGGCGCAGCGACCATCCGTCCTCGGCGAGGTCGATCCGGTGCGCCTCCCCGTCCACGTACCCGGCGAGGTCCTCGGCCGGCCAGCCCAGCTTCAGCAGCGTCTGCTTGATCTGCCCCCGCTCGGAGGGGTGCACGGCCACGGTGTCCGCGTCGATCCGCTGCCCGACCAGCGGCTGCACCTTCCTCGACCGGAGGATCTCCTCCAGGACGGGCCGGTCGGTCGTGGTCAGCACGAGCCCGTGCGTGGGGTGCTTGGAGAGCGTGAGCCGTCCGTACCGGGCCATCGTCTCGGCGATGTCGACGAGCAGCGCGTGCGGCACGGGGTACCGCGAGTACTCGACGAGCGCGTCGACGACCTGCTCGGCGTCGTGCCCGGCGGCCCGCGCGTTCCACAGCCCCAGCGGGGTCACCCGGTAGGTGTGGATGTGCTCCGGCGCCCGCTCCAGCTCCGCGAACGGCGCGATGGCCCGACGACAGGCCTCGGCGAGCTCGTGGTCGACCTCCAGGAGCAGCGTCTTGTCGCTCTGGACGATGAGTGGCCCATTCACTTGAGAATCAGGTCCTTCCCGGGCCGCTCCGGCGACGGCCAATCCTCCAGTCTGCCTGATCCGGGGCCGGTACGGGACGGTCGTCGACGCGACGCCCACCGCCGCGGCGGCGTCGGCATGAGTATCCGGCACATGCCGGATGAGTAGGCGTACGGATGGACGGGACCGGCCGGCGACGGTGGGATGAGGGGCATGCCACCGATCCCCGGGGCCGGGAAGCAGTCCGTGTCCGCTTCCGACGCCGCCGCGCACGACCCCGACTGGTGGGCGGCGGTGACGACCGGGGCCCTCGGCGGGCCGCTGCTCGTGCTGCTCGTCGGGAGCGGGGCCGGTCTGCTGTCCGCGCACCCGGCCGTGATCGCCGCCTGCCTGCTGCTGCCGGTCCTGGTGGCGCTCCCCGTCTGGTTCCTCGCGCGCACCCTGCGCCGGCGGACGCTCCGGCGGGTCCTCGCGGGGCTCGCGTGCGCCGTCGGCCTCGCCTGCCCCGCGCTGGCCCGCGTCGTCGAGGGGGTGCTCCCCTGAGGAGCGGGATCACACCTGGTCGTCCGCCAGTTCCGCCACGCCCGTGATCCGGTGCAGGGGATACGTGCGGACCTCGTCGGCCGTGTGGTCGTAGCCCGTCACGAAGCCGCCCTCGACGCGGACCGGGGCGATGACGCGCTGGCTCGCCGTGCCCTCCGCGTTGACGTAGCCGATCCACACTGCCGAACCCGTCATCGCCGCCGCCTGCACCGTCGCCAGGGTCTCGGCCGCCGAGGTGCGGGGGAGCCCGCCCGCCGACGCCACGGGCGCCGCCGGCTCCTTCCGTACCGCCGTCGCCGCCCGGTCGCCCGCCCGGATCGCCTTCACCGCCGCGCCGAGCAGGGTCGTGTCGGGGGCCGGCGGGCCGTCCGGGACGGGCACGGGGGCCGTACGGGCGGGCGTGCGGTACGCGTCGGCGCGGGTCACCAGGACGTCGCCCTCGGCGGACTCGGCGGCCGGGGCGTACCCCATCGCCCGCAGCCCTTCCAGCAGCGACGCCGGGTCCGCCTGCGCGGCGAGCACCGTCGGCGCGAGACGGCGCAGGCCCAGGGCGGCGGAGCGCCGGTCGGCCAGGATCTCGCCGAGGACGGCGTCGTCGTCGCAGCGCACGTACGCGGAGGCCGCCCCGATCCGCAGGTGGCCGTGCCTCCTGGCCACGTCGTCGATCAGGTACGCGAGCGGCTGCGGCACCGGCGTCCGGGAGTGCGCGGCCAGGAAGTCGTGCAGGTCGGATGCCGACCGCCCGGCGTCGAGCGCGCGCCGCACGGAACCGGGCGTGAACCGGTACACCGTCGCGCCACCCTTCGATTCCACGTCCGCCAGGACCGCGAGCGCGTCGGCCAGCGGCCGCCGCAGCGGCCCGGGCGCGACGGCCGTCAGGTCGGCCTGGAGCAGCACGTGGTCGACGGCCTCCGGCAGCAGCGGCGCGAGCAGGGTCGCCGCCCGCCCGGCGGCCACCGACAGCTCGACCCGCCCGCCGTGGTCGGTGGGCGTCGCGGCCTCCGCGAGCGGCAGGTTGAGCAGCGCCCGGGCGTGGGCCGCGAGCGCGCCCCGGCCCGTGAGCCCGAGCAGCTCGGCCTCGGCGAGCGTCCACCGCGCGAGCCGGGACCGCAGGTCGCCGTGGACCTCGGGGGCGGGGGCCTCGTCCGCCCCGGCCGCCGCCTGCGGCGCGCGCGGCGGGGCCGGCTGCGCGGCGCCCCGCGGCGGCCGCTCCCAGCGCAGCCGGGCGAACACCGTCTCGGGGTCCGCCGCGGCGCCCGGCGGCAAGGTCGCGAGGAGCTCCAGGACCCGGTGGCGGACCTCCGGCGCGGGCGCGCGGTCCAGGTCCGGTCCGAGGGCGGCGAGCGTGCGGCCCTTCGCGTCCTGGCCGCCCACCAGCCCGGCGGTGCGGGTCGCCACGAGCCAGGGCGCGACGAGCCGCGCCCAGCGCTCGGCGGGCGGCAGGTCGAGCCAGTCGTCGTACGCGGGCGTCGGCGCGTACCGCTCGTCCGCCTCCCCGTCCGAGGCGAGCAGTCCCGCCCCGAAGCACAGCTCCAGCCAGAACGCGGCGACCTGCTCCGTCACGTCCAGGGCCGCCGCCGTCCGCTTGAGGTCCCGCACGGACATCCCGCCCGCCCGCAGCACCTGGGGGCCGCCCTGGTCCCAGGACTTCAGCAGCTCCTCGACGGTCGCGAGCGTCGCGTACGCCTGCCCGGCGGCGGCGCTGTCCACCACCTGGGGACGGTAGTCGCGCGCCGCCTCCACCACCGGCGCCACCGGCTCCGGCGTCCGGTGCGCCCGCCCGCCCCGCAGGTGCAGCGCCACCTCGCGCGGCAGCACCATCGTCCGCGCCGACACCGGCAGCAGCAGTCCCCGGTCGCGCAGCCAGCGCACCGGAGGCGCCGGGTTCGCCGTCACCTCGCCGTACGGCGGACCCCACACCAGCCGGTCCAGGACGGAGAGGGCCTCGGGGGAGGCCCCGTCGAGGAGCGCGCCCATCCGCGCCCGGTCGGTGAACAGCTCCGTGAGGGCCGCCACCGCCGACACCGGATCGTGCGTGGCGGCCAGCCCGGCCGTCGCGATGATCTCCTGCACCCGGCCCGGCGACATCCCCGCCGTCGCCTCCGCGACCGTCGGTCCCAGCCCGGTCGGCGACGGGTGCTGCGGCGAGGGCGCGAGCAGCTCCCGCGCGGTCCGCACGAGCCGCAGCCGGTCGTCCTCGCCCCACACGAGGGCCTGCTCGCGCAGCAGCGCCACCGCGCCCGGCAGCGCCGCCTCGATCTCCGGATCGCCCTCGTCGCCGGTGAGCAGCGCGAGGAGCACGGGGTACGGGGCGGGGTCCGGGGCGACGGCCAGCGCTTCGGCCGTCTGGAGGGCGAACCGGTCGAGCCGCTCCAGGGCCCGCACCACCGAACCGCGCGTGCCCGCGCGGGTCGCCAGCTGCGTCAGGTCGTTCGGTACGGGGCTCAGCAGGTCCGGGCGGGCGCGCAGCAGCGCGGCGAGCCCTTCGTCGCCCCGCGCGCGCAGCGCCTCCGCGAGCGTGCGCGGCGCCGCGCCGGCGCTGGTTACCTCGGGCACGTGCGCCTCCCGGTCGAGCTCACCGATCCCCATCCGGACCACGTTAGCCGCTGTCCAGGCGCTAACGTCGGGCCGTACCGGGTGGACCGGCCGTGGAGGGGCACCGTGGGGATCGAGAGCGACCAGTTGGTCTACGACTATCTGAGCCGGGTCGGCGATCTGGCACAGCAGCGGCAACTGCCGGCGAGCGACCGGATGAAGCTCGTGTCCGGACTGCGCAGCGAGATCGACCGCCGGCGCGCCACGCACGGCGAGGAGAGCCCCGCGGCGGTGCGGGGCATCCTCGGCGCCCTGGGCACCCCGGACGAGGTCGTGGACCGAGCGGGCCCCCCGGCCGGGGGGCCGCTGCGGAAGCCGAGGGCGACTGCGGGCGCGTCGGGCACCGGGGTGTCGGGCCGCGAGGGGTCGGACGCCGGAGTGTCGGACGGTGGGGGGTCGGGCCGCGGGGGGTCGAGCGGTGAGGCGTCGGGCCCCGGGGCGTCGGGCCCCGGCGTGTCGGGCCCCGCGATCCCCGCTCAGGACCGCCGCGGTCCCGACGGCCGAGGCCTCGGCGGTGCGGCGGACTGGTGGCGGGCGGAGGCCGACGGCGCCGGCGACACCGCCGACGTCGCCGACACCGACGGCGGGTTCCTGGGCTTCGTCGGCGGCATCGAGCGCCCGGACCTCTTCGCGCCGCCCGCCCCGGCGGAGGACGAGGACGACGGGGCCGAGGAGCCCCCGCCGGGGAAGGCCCGCCGCCTGGCGCGCCTCCTCCGGCTCCGCAAGGCCGGGGCTCCGGCCGCGGCTCCCGAGGAGGCGGAACCGGCGGCCGCGTCCCGCCCCCGCCTCGCGAACCCCTCCGTCCTGCTCGCCGCGCTGCTCCTGCTCGGCGGCGCCGTCTTCGGTTCGCTGGTCGCCCTCGCGGCGGGCTGGCTCCTCGCGTACACCTCCCGCCGGCTGACCCCGGCCGAGGCCAAGGGCGCCGTCCTGGTGATCCCCGGCCTCGCCGCCGCGAGCGGGGCCGTCTGGCTCTGGGGGCGCGTCGAGGGCCGCTGGGGCGAGGCGGTGGCGTCGGGCGGGGAGGCGATGGGGGCGGCGGTCTCCGAGACCTGGCCCTGGGTCCTCCGGGGTGCGGCCGTCGCCTCGTCCCTCTTCCTCCTCTGGCGCTCCCGCAAGCACTGACCCCCCGCTGCCGGGCCCCCACCGGTCCGGGCCGCCCCCGACAGTCCGGCGCCCCGCCCGTACGGGCCCACCCCTGCTGGACGCCGCCCCGCCCGTACGGACGCCGCGCCCTGCCGGGCGGTCCCCCGCCGTGTGGGGCCTGCACCCGGCGGGGCGGCGCCCACCCCGCCACCTGCCGTATGGGCAGTCGTCCCGCTGGGGCGGGACGGGTGGGCACACGGGACGGCTCCCATAGCGGCGCCCCCGCGTTCCGCGCCTGGACCCGCACCCCGTGTGCGCCGCACCGGTGGTGGCCGTTCAGGCGCGGGAGCCTGGGCCCGGCAAGGGGCGCCGTTCCGTTGTGCCCACCCTCCCCCAAGCTCTCGGCTCCGCTCGAGCAGGGGGGACCCCCTTGCCCCGGCGGAACGACCGCCCACAACGGGGTAGGCGCCGTCCCGCAGTGCTCGGGCCCCGGCGCGGGGACCGGAAGCGTGTCCACGGGCCCGGGAAGCGCGCCCAAGGTCCGGAAGCGTGCCCGCCGGGCCTGGAAGCGGGCCCGCGGGGCCGGGTGGGCCCGGGTCAGGCGGGGGGATGGGCCTCCGCGTGCCACGGTGCCCCCGGCACCACCAGCGGCGACCCCGTCACCGGGTCCGGGACGACGACCGAGGAGAGCCCGAAGACGTCCCGCACGAGGGACTCCGTGACGATCTCCGACGGCGGCCCCTCCGCGACCACCCGCCCCGCCTTCATGGCGACGAGGTGGTCGGCGTACCGGGCGGCCTGGTTCAGGTCGTGGAGGACGAGGACGACGGTCCGGCCGCGCAGCCGGTTGAGGCGGCGGACCAGGTCGAGGACCTCCACCTGGTGGGAGATGTCCAGATAGGTGGTGGGCTCGTCGAGGAGGAGCAGGTCGGTCTCCTGGGCGAGGGCCATCGCGATCCACACCCGCTGCCGCTGTCCGCCCGAGAGCGCGTCGACGGACCGGTCGGCGAGCGCGGCGACGTCCGTGCGTTCCATGGCGTCGGCGACGGCCCGCTCGTCCTCCTCGGACCACTGCTTCCACCAGGCCTGGTGGGGCTGGCGGCCCCGGGACACCAGGTCGGCGACGGTGATGGCCTCGGGCGCGACGGGGGTCTGCGGCAGCAGGCCGATGGAGCGGGCGATCTGCTTCGTCGGCAGCTTCGCCAGCGACTCCCCGTCGAGGAGGACCGCGCCGCCCGCCGGCTTCAGCAGCCGCCCGAGCGCCCGCAGCGTCGTGGACTTGCCGCAGGCGTTGGGGCCGACGATGACGGTCACCTTGCCGTCGGGGACCGCGAGGTCGAGCTCCTCGACGACGGTCCGGTCCTCGTAGGCGAGCGTCAGCCCGCGGGTCTGCAGCCTGTTCACGTCTTGCCTCCAACGGCTCGGCTCCGGACGACGAGCCAGATCAGGTACGGGGCGCCGACCGCCGCCGTGAGGACGCCCACGGGCAGCTCGACGGGGGAGAGGAGCCGTCGGCCGAGCAGGTCGGCGACGACCACGATCACCGCGCCGGTGAGCGCGGAGCAGAGCAGCGGGATCTGCGCCGTCCGGGTGGTGCGGCGGGCGATCTGCGGGGCGAGCAGGGCCACGAAGTCGACCGGGCCCGCGACGCCCGTCGCCACCGAGGCGAGGACGACGCCGACGGCGACGAGCCCGAGCCGGACTCCGCCGAGCCGTGCGCCGAGCGCGGTCGCCGTGTCGTCGTCCAGGGAGACGGTCCGCTGGGCGCGGGCGGCCCACAGCACGGCGGGCAGCAGGAGGAGCAGCGTCCAGCGGATCGGCAGGGACTCGTCCCAGCCGCGCCCGTTGAGGGAGCCGGTCATCCAGATCTGGGCCTGCTGGGCGACGAGGTAGTCGCCCTTCGTCATGAAGAGGGTGATGAGGGAGCGCAGGGCGATCGCGATGCCGATGCCGATGAGCACGAAGCGGGTCGCGTGCAGTCCGCCGCGCCAGGCGAAGGCGTACACGAGGGCGGCGGCGAGGACGCCGCCCGCGACGGAGACGTACGGCAGGACGGTGTACGAGGTGAGGCCGAAGGTCATCGCGGCGACGGTGACGGCTCCGGCGCCCTGGCTGATGCCGATGACGTCGGGGCTGGCGAGCGGGTTGCGGGCGACGGTCTGGACGAGGCCCCCCGCGATGCCGAAGGCGGCGCCGACGGCGAGGGCGACGACGAGCCGGGGTTCGCGCAGCTCCTCGACGACGAACGCGGACGGTGACGGCCGGCCCAGGAGGATCCGTACGACTTCGCCGGGCGCGACGGACCTCTCGCCGACGCAGAGGTACGCGACGCAGGCGGTGGCCAGGAGGATCAGGAGGCCGCCGGCGACGAGGGCGGAGCGCCGGTGGACGAGGAAGGACGCCCGCCCGGCACGGACGAGCCCGTACCCGGCGGGCCGGGCCCGGAGAGGGACGCTCATGCCGGCACCGCCTTCCTGCGTACGAGCGCGACCAGGAACGGCACCCCGATCAGGGCGGTCGTCACCCCGGCCGGGACCTCGCCCGGCGGGAAGACGATCCGGCCGGCGACGTCGGCGGTGAGCAGCATCACCGGGCCGACGAGCGCGGCCATCGGCAGCACCCAGCGGTGGTCGGAGCCGACGATCGCGCGGGCGACGTGGGGGACGGCGAGGCCGACGAAGGCGACGGGTCCTGCGGCGGCGACGGCCGCGCCGGTGAGGACGGTCGCGCCGAGTCCGCCCACGATCCGTACGGTCGCGACGCGCTGTCCGAGGCCCTTGGCGACGTCCTCGCCGAGCGCGAGCGCGTCGAGGCCGCGCGCCACGGAGACGACGAGGACGGCGCCGAGCAGCAGGAAGGGCCAGATCCGGCCGACGATCTCGGTGTCGCGTCCGTCGAGGGAGCCGATCTGCCAGAACCGGAACTCGTCGAGGGCCGAGGCCCTGGTCGTGAGGACGCCGGTGGTGACGGAGAGCAGCAGCGCGTTGATCGCGGCCCCGCCGAGCGCCAGTTTCACGGGCGTGGCCCCGCCGCGTCCGGCGGAGGCGATCGCGTGGACGGCGACCGAGGCGAGGGCGGCGCCGGCGAAGGCGAACCACACGTAGCCGCTGAGCTCGTGCACGCCGAGGAAGGCGATGGCGAGGACGACGGCGACGGAGGAGCCCTGGCTGATGCCGAGGATGCCGGGGTCGGCGATCGGGTTGCGGGTGATGCCCTGGAGGGCGGTGCCGGCGAGCGCGAGGGCGGCGCCGACCATCAGTCCGATGAGGGTGCGGGGGACGCGGAGCTGCCGGACGACCTCGGCGTCGTCGCCGGTGGCGCCGTGCAGGAGGGCGTCGAGGACGGTGGAGGGCGCGACGGGGCGGGCGCCGACGGCGAGGCTGAGGAGGGCGGCGAGGAACAGGGCGACGAGGGCCGCCGAGGTCGCGAGGACCCGTCTGGTACGGAAAGCGGCTGGCATCGGGACCCATCGGCGGAGTGCAGGTTTGGTTAGGCTCACCTCAGTTTAGGTGGCGCCGATATTCGAACACCCGGGCCCCTGTCACCCCGACAATGGAGCCATGACAACCGCGCCGCCCACGTCCACGAACCCGCCCGCGAACCCGCTCACCGTCGGCTTCGACCTCGACCTGACCCTGCTCGACACCCGTCCGGGCATCAGGGCCGCCTTCGTCGCCTTCTCCGCCGAGACGGGCGTCCCGATCGACGCCGACCTCGTGGTGAGCCGCCTCGGGCCGCCCCTGGAGCAGGAGATCGCGCACTGGTTCCCGGCGGAACACGTCACGGAGATGACCGCCCGCTACCGGGCGCTCTACCCGTCGTACGCGATCGAGCCCACGGTCCCGATGCCGGGCGCCCGGGACGCGATCGAGGCCGTGCGCGAGGCGGGCGGCCGCACGATCGTCGTCACCGCGAAGAACGGCCCGCACGCCGAGCTGCACCTCGCCCACCTCGGCATCGAGCCCGACGCGGTCGCCGGCGGCCTGTGGGCCGAGGGCAAGGCGGAGGCCCTGCGCGCGCACGGCGCCGGGGTGTACGTCGGCGACCACGTGGGCGACGTCCGGGGCGCCGCCACCGCGGGCGCGTACTCGGTGGCCGTCGCGACCGGCCCCTGCCCCGCCGAGGAGCTGGCGGCGGCCGGCGCGGACGTCGTCCTGACGGACCTGACGGACTTCCGTGCCTGGTGGGAGGGCTACCGCGGCTGAGCCGGAACGGCCGAAGCCTGCCGGGCCTGCCGCCGCTGGGCCGCGACCGACCGCAGGAGCCCGGCGGCGGCGACGAGGAATCCGACCCCCATCAGCATCGACACGAGGTACGCGACGGTGGGGAACGGGTCCGTCCCGAGGAACAGCGGGGCCACGGTGACCAGCGTCGCGACCGCGCCGACCGCGAACAGGATCACACCGGCCTTGACCAGTCCGTCACCCGGGGCACTGTCGTCCACCGGCACGGCGGGGGTTTCACTACGCATCCGGCCAGGGTAGTTCCCAGGCCGGAGGAACACGTCGGCGGCGTCTTGTCACCGGCCTCCTGACCATTAGCCTGGTGCCGGCGGGTCGGTCGACGACCCGCCGTTTGCCATCCCCATCGACGAGGACGAGGACGAGGACAGACGTGCCTACCGGCAAGGTCAAATGGTTCAACAGCGAGAAGGGCTTCGGCTTTCTCTCCCGCGACGACGGCGGCGACGTCTTCGTGCACTCGTCGGTGCTCCCTGCCGGAGTCGACGCCCTGAAGCCGGGGCAGCGGGTGGAGTTCGGGGTCGTCGCCGGTCAGCGTGGCGACCAGGCGCTGTCCGTCACGGTCCTCGACCCGACCCCGTCCGTCGCCGCGGCACAGCGCCGCAAGCCCGACGAGCTGGCGTCCATCGTGCAGGACCTGACGACGCTCCTGGAGAACATCACGCCGATGCTGGAGCGCGGCCGCTACCCGGAGAAGGCGGCGGGCAAGAAGATCGCCGGCCTGCTGCGCGCGGTCGCCGACCAGCTGGACGTCTAGTCCTTCGGCCGCCCTCGCACCGCTTCGCGGGCTTCGGGCGGCTGCCGGACCCCGTCCGGCGCCCCCGTCAGGGGAACCGCAGCGCGTCCGGGCCGAGGGGCGGCACGAGTCCCTCGGCCGCGGCGCGCGTGAGCAGCCCGCGGACCGCCGCGTAGCCGTGCTCGCCGAGGTCGGCCGTGAACTCGTTCACGTAGAGACCGATGTGCTGGTCGGCCACCTTCGGGTCCATCTCCTGGGCGTGCTCCAGGACGTACGGCCGGGAGGCGGCGGGGTCGTCCCAGGCCATCCGCACCGACGCGCGGGCGGACTCGGCGAGCAGCTCCAGGGTCTCGGCGCCCAGCGATCGGCGGGCGACGATCGCGCCCAGCGGGATCGGGAGCCCGGTCGTGGACTCCCAGTGCTCGCCCATGTCGGCGAGGCAGTGCAGCCCGTAGTTCTTGTAGGTGAAGCGGGCCTCGTGGATGACGAGCCCCGCGTCCACCTTCCCGTCCCGCACGGCGGGCATGATCTCGTGGAACGGCATCACGACGACCTCGCCGACGCCGCCGGGCACCGTCTCGGCCGCCCACAGCCGGAACAGCAGGTACGCGGTGGACCGCTCGCTCGGCACCGCGACGGTCCTCCCGGCCAGATCGGTGCCGGACGCGGCGTCCCGGGTGAGCACCAGCGGGCCGCAGCCGCGGCCCAGGGCGCCGCCGCAGGGCAGCAGGGCGTACTCGTCGAGGATCCACGGCAGCACGGCGTACGACACCTTCAGGACGTCGTGCGTGTCGGTGCCGCCCTCCGCCCAGCCGTTGGTGACGTCGATGTCCGCGAAGGTCACGTCGAGCCGGGGCGCGCCCGGGACCCGGCCGTGCGCCCAGGCGTCGAAGACGAAGGTGTCGTTCGGGCAGGGCGAGTAGGCGATCTTCAGCTTGGTCACGACGGCTCCCACGGCTCCACGAAGACGGTTCTGCTGAGCAGCCCGAAGGTGACCTCGAGGGCGCCCAGGGCCTCCCCGATGCGCCAGGCGGCGCGGTCGCGCGGACCGACGGCGTTCGACACGGCCCGGATCTCGACGGCCGGCACGCCGTACGCGGCGGCGGCCTCGGCGACGCCGAAGCCCTCCATCGCCTCGGCGGCGGCCGTCGGGTGGCGCTCCGCGAGCTCGGCGGCGCGACGGGCGGTGCCGGTGACGGTGGAGACGGTGAGGACGGGGGCGAGGACGCACGGCGGGCCCCCGGCGTCCAGGGCGGCGGCGATCCGCTTGGCCGGCCCCTCGGGCACGGGGTGGACGGAGCGGCCGAAGCCGAGCTCCTCGACGGCGAGGTACCCGTCCGGGGTCTCGGCCCCGAGGTCGGCGGCGACGATCGCCGAGGAGACGACGACGGACCCGACCGGTGCGACGGGCCGGAACCCGCCGGCGATCCCGGCGGAGACGACGAGGTCGTAGCCGCTCCCGGCCAGGGACCCGTACGCCAGGGCCGTCGCCGTCGCGGCGGCGACGGCCGCGGGGCCGACCCCGCCGACGAGGACGTCGACGCGGCCCTCGTGACGGCGCAGACCGAGCCCGCCCGGCAGCGGGAGGAGATCGGGACGGCCGGGGCCGAGGCCGGCGGTGACGGAGTCCGCCTCCGCCGCCACGGCCGTCACGATCAGGATCCGGTGGACCACCGGCGGATCAGGATTCCTTCTTCAGCTGGAAGTGCCAGATGCCGGTCAGCTTCTTGCCGGTGTTCTCGACGATGGTCACCTGGGTCTTGTCGGTGGACTCGCCGGTCTGGCTGGAGAAGAAGGCGCTGGCCGGGATGGTCCGGTACGTCTTCTTGTACGGCTCGGGCTCGGCCTGCTGGCCGCCGAGGAAGATCGTCCAGCCGTGGTCCGCGATCTCCGGGTCCACGCCGAAGCGGATCTTGTCGTCCGTGGAGACCGTGATGGTCTTCTCGGCCTTCTTGTTGAGGCACTGCTGGATCTGCGACTCCTTGATGGCGTCGCCGTCGTTGTAGCAGGCGGCCTCGGAGTTCACCGAGTCGGTCCCGACCGTCAGGGTCGCGAGCGGAGTCGGCTTGTCGCAGGCGGAGAGTACGAGGAGCCCGGCGGAGACGGCCCCGAGGGCGACGGCGGCCCGGCGGCGCGAGCCGGAGAAGAACGCAACGGTCATGGGCCGAAGGCTATCGGGCCGCCGCGCCCGCGCCACGCGGGGGTACGGCGTGCCGCCACGGCGTACCGCTTCGTACGGAGTGTCCCGGGGCCGGGTGCGGGGGCGTCCGGGGCTCGGCACGGGGCCGTCCGGGAGCTCGGCGCGGGGCGTCCTGGGCTTGGTACGGGGCCGTCCTAGGGCACTTTCGCCCTGGGGCGGCCCTTGGGGCCCGGGCGGCTGCGGGCCGCGGTGAGGAGGCCGCGGACGGAGAGGAGCGCGCCCAGGCCCAGGATCGCGGCGGCGACGGACATGCCGAGGGTGCCGTTCAGGGGCAGGGCGATGCCGATCCCGCCGCCCACCACCCACGCCATCTGCAGGGCCGTCTCGGAACGGGCGAACGCCGAGGTCCGCACCAGCTCCGGCACGTCCCGCTGGATCAGCGCGTCCAGCGACAGCTTCGACAGGGCCTGGGTGAGCCCCGCGACCGCGCCGAGGACGGCGACCATGAGCCCGCCGAAGAAGACGGCCGTGCAGACGGCCGTCCCGAACACCACGCTGATCATCGTGGCGATGATCACCTCTGGCCCGTGGCCCCGGTCCCGCAGCAGCGAGCCGACGGCCGTACCGCAGGCGTTCCCCGTGCCCGCCGCCACGCCCACGATCCCCAGGGAGACGGCGGCGCTCTGCCCCGACAGCGGATGCTCGCGCAGCAGGAACGCCAGGAAGAAGATCAGGAAACCGGACAGCATGCGCTGCGCGGCGTTCGCCTCCAGACCGTTCAGCACCGACGGCCCCACCGTCCGCAGGCTCGGCTTCTTCTCGCCGTGGGTCAGCAGGTGCGCCCGCCGCTCGCCCTTCGCGGAGTCCACCTTGTGCGGCATCCGCAGCGCCCAGAACGTCCCCAGCAGGAACAGGCAGCACGCCCCGTACAGCGGCCAGCCCGGCCCGACCATCTGCAGCCCCGCCCCCACGGGCGCGGCGATGCCGGTGGCGAGCAGCCCGGCGAGCGTGACCCGGGAGTTCGCCTTCACGAGCGAGAAGTCCGGCGGCAGGAGCCGGGGCACGACGGCGCTGCGGACCACCCCGTACGCCTTGGAGGCCACGAGGACGCCGAGCGCCGCGGGATACAGCTCCAGACCGCCCGTCGCCACCGCCCCCGACATCATGATCGCGAGGACCGCGCGGGTCAGCATCGCGCCCGCCATCGCCGCGCGCCGCCCGTGCGGGATCCGGTCCAGGAGGGGACCGATCACGGGGGCGAGGAGGGTGAAGGGGGCCATCGTGATGGCGAGGTAGAGCGCGACGCGGCCGCGGGCCTCGTCGGTCGGCACGGAGAAGAAGACGGTGGAGGCGAGGGCGACGGTGATCATGACGTCGCCGGCGCCGTTCACGGCGTGCAGCTCGATCAGCTTCCCGAGCCCCGACTCACCCGCGCCGTGCGCGTGAGTGGCCTTCCGGATGCCCCTCGCGGTGCCGGTGAACGGCAGGTGCAGGGCACGCCCGACCTTCCGGCCCGCTCGGCGGAGCGGCCCGGCGGGATCATGCGATCGTACGGGGGACCGCGCGGCTGCCACTCCGTCATAGTGCCCCACGGGCGCGTCCGACGAACCGTGGCACGACGGGGGACCCCGCGAGAGGGCCCGTCGCGGGCGGACGTGGCGCGGGACGACCGCCCGCCCGGCGGCGCCCGGGGCAACTTCCGTCGCCCGCGATCCCGGCCACTTGGGACGGGCAGGTGGGCGGAGGCCCGCGAACGGGGTAGCGTGCGTAGCGCGTCACCGGCGGAAGCTCTCGGCCGCGCGCCTCTTCGGCATCCCGCAGAATGGATGACGTTAGGTGTGCCCGAGACGCGCGAGACAAGTCGGGTGCGGACGTCGATGCGGCCCCCTGGTCCGCTCCGCCCGCCGCCCGTGCCTTCGCTCCCGCCCCTCGGCCGGCGCACCCGTGAGACGGCGTAGGAGAGAAGCGAGACCTGTGAGTGCTGCGACGACGCGAAGCGGTACCCCGCGTACCCCGCGAGCCACGCGTACCCCCGACCGCCTGTGCGCGGAGGCCGTAGACCTCGCGCGGGAGGCCGCCGAGGAGGCGGCCGCGCCAGGGATCGTGGGCGCGCACGTCGAGGTCGTCGCGGAGGGCGACCGGGTCGTCACGCACTTCTTCGAGTCCAAGGAGCCCGGCTACCGGGGCTGGCGCTGGGCGGTGACCGTCACCCGCGCCTCCCGCGCCAAGAACGTCACGCTTGACGAAACCGTCCTGCTGCCCGGCGCGGACGCGCTCCTCGCCCCGGAGTGGGTGCCGTGGAGCGAGCGGCTGCGGCCCGGCGACATGGGCCCCGGCGACCTCCTCCCCACGGAGCAGGACGACCTGCGCCTGGAGCCCGGCTACTCGGGCGAGGACGCGCCGCCGCCGAACTCCGTCGTCTCGGAGGAGATGGAGGAGCACCTCGACGAGGAGGACGCGGAGCTCACGTCGCGCACCCCGTCGCGCGGGGCCATCGCCGCGGTCGCCGAGGAGCTCGGCATGCGCCGGGCGCGGGTCCTCTCGCGGTACGGGCTGCACGTGGCGGCGGACCGCTGGGACGAGGCGTTCGGAGCGAAGACCCCGATGGCGCAGGCGGCGCCCGCCTCGTGCGAGTCCTGCGCGTTCCTGGTGCCGCTGGCGGGCTCCCTGAAGCAGGCCTTCGGCATCTGCGCGAACGAGTTCTCGCCGGCGGACGGGCGGGTCGTGTCCCTCGCGTACGGCTGCGGGGGGCACTCGGAGGCCGCGGTCATGCCGAAGCCGCCGCGGCCGGCGCCGCCGGTGCTGGACTCCATGGCCGCGGACGAGTTCCCCCTCCGGCCGGCGAAGGACTCGGGCTCCACGACGGAACCGGACGCGGCGTCGGAAGACCTGGGCCACTCGTAACACCCCGCCCGCGGGCACGCCCCTGCTGGGCGGCGCCCCGCCGCGCGGACTCGCGCCCGGCTGGGCGGTGCCCCCGCCCCCCGCCCGTGTGGGCAATCGTCCCGCTGGGCGGGACGGGTGGGCACACGGGACGGCGCCCTTCAGCGGCGCCTCCGCGTTCCGCGCCTGGACCCGCACCACCAGGGAGCCGTGCACGGGGCGCGGGTCCAGGCCCATGAGCCTCGGGCGCCGGCAAGGGCGCCGTTCCGTTGTGCCCACCCTCCCCCAAGCTCTCGGCTCCGCTCGAGCAGGGGGGACCCCCTTGCCCCAGCGGAACGACTGCCCACAACGGGGCGCGGGTGGGCGCCGCCCCGGCGGAACGACCGCCCACAACGGGGCGCGGCCCACAACGGAGCGCCCCCGGGCCACCAGAGGCGTGGCGCCCGGCGGACGGCCCCGGCCCGGCGAGGGCGCGGTGCTCGGCGGGTGCCCCGGGCACCGGGAGCGCGGCGCTCGGCAGGGGAGCGTCGGCGACCCCGCGCGCCCCCGGCCGTGACCGTGCCCCCGCGCTCCCCACCCCGCGCCGCACGGTACCTTCGGGCCCCGGGCTCAATGGTCCGGGAACGACCGCCCCGCAGAACCGCAGACTGGAGTCAGACGTGAGCGTCAGCGTCCGGACGACGACCGACGGAACCGATCCCTTCGGCACCGCACGGCTGCGGCGGGGAGTGCTCGACGCCTGGGGCGCCAGCCCCGCCCGGTTCCGGGAGGACGCCAACGCCGAGGAGGACCTCGCGCTCGGCGGCTACCGCGACCGCCTCGTCGTCGAGCTGGCCCAGAACGCCGCCGACGCCGCCCACCGCGCCGGCGTCACGGGCCGCCTCCGGCTGACCCTGCACCCCGCCGACCCCGAGGGCCCCGCCGTCCTCGCCGCGGCGAACACCGGCGCCCCGCTGGACGCCGCCGGCGCCGAGTCGCTGTCCACCCTCCGCGCCTCCGCCAAGAGGGAGCAGGCGCACGGTGCCGTCGGCCGCTTCGGCGTCGGCTTCGCCGCCGTCCTCGCCGTCTCCGACGAGCCCGCCATTCTGGGCCGTCACGGCGGCGTCCGCTGGTCCCTCGCGGAGGCGCGGGAACTGGCCGCCGAGGCCGCCCGGTACAGCCCGGGCCTCGGCGACGAACTGCGCCGCCGAGACGGCCACGTACCGCTGCTGCGACTGCCGCTGCCCGCCGAGGGCACCGCCCCGGAGGGCTACGACACCGTCGTCGTCCTCCCGATGCGCGACGCGGCCGCCGAGGACCTGGCCGAGCGCCTCCTCGCCTCCGTCGACGACGCCCTGCTCCTCACCCTTCCGGGTCTCGCCGAGATCGTCGTGGAGACGACCGAAGGGGTACGGACCCTCCGCCGCTCCGAGGACGACGGCTACGTCCGCATCGACGACTCCGCGACCGGCGGCCACCGCTGGCGGACCGTCACCCACGGCGGCCCGATCGAGCCCGAGCTCCTCAAGGACCGCCCGGTCGAGGAGCGCCTGCGCCCGCACTGGTCCGTCACCTGGGCCGTGCCCGTGGACGCCGAGGGCGCCCCCCGCTACCCGCGTACGACCCCGGTCGTGCACGCCCCCACGCCCACCGACGAGCCGCTCGGCATCCCGGCGCTCCTCATCGCGTCCCTCCCGCTGGACACCGCCCGGCGGCACCCGGCGCCGGGGCCGCTCACCGACTTCCTGGTGCAGCGCGCGGCCGACGCGTACGCCGAACTGCTCTCCGACTGGGACCCGGTGACGACCGCCACCCTCGACCTCGTGCCCGGGCCGCTCGGCAAGGGCCCGCTCGACGGGGCGCTGCGGGAGGCGATCCTGGACCGGCTGCCCAGGGTGGCGTTCCTGGCGCCCGCCGCGCCGTCCGAGGAGTTGCCCGCGCTCCGCCCGATCGAGGCGGAGGTCGTGGAGGGCGCGGGCGCGGAGACCGTCGAGGTCCTCGCCGAGGTGTTCCCGACGCTCCTGCCGGCCGGCCTGGAGCGGCGTCCCGAGCTGCGCACCCTCGGCATCGGCCGCGTACCGCTGACGGAGGCGATCGACCGCCTGGCGGGGGTGGACAGGGCGCCGACGTGGTGGTGGCGGCTGTACGACTCGCTCGCCGGCGTCGACCCGGACCGCCTGACGGGCCTGCCCGTGCCGCTCGCGGAGACCGCCGAGGGCAGCCGGATCCGTACGACGATCGGCCCCCGCCAGGTCCTCCTCCCGCAGGACCGCACCCCCGCCGAGTTGACCCGGCTCGGCCTGAAGGTGGCGCACCCGGAGGCGGCGCACCCGCTCCTGGAGAAGCTGGGGGCCCTGCCCGCCACGCCCCGCGCGGTCCTGACGACCCCGCAGGTGCGGGCGGCGGTCGCGGCCTCCCTCGACGCGGGGGAGATCTGGGACGAGGACGCCGACACCCTCGACGCGGAGGAGCTGGCCGAGACCGTCCTCGCGCTCGTCAGGGACGCGGAACTCGAACCGGGCGACGAGCCCTGGCTCGGTGCGCTCGCGCTCCCCGACGAGGACGGCGAGCTCGCCCCGGCGGGCGAACTCGTCCTGCCCGGCTCGCCCTTCGCGGCCGTGATGCGCGAGGACGAACTCGCCTTCGTCGACGGCGGCCTGGCCGCCCGCTGGGGCGAGCAGCCGCTCGCCGCGTGCGGGGTCCTGGCGAACTTCGCCCTGATCCGCGCGACCGATCTGGTCCTCGACCCGGACGAGATCGAGCCGCGCGAGGGCGACTATCCGGAGCCGGACGACGCGGGCCTGCTCGACGCGGTCGACGTCTGGTGCGAGGACGTCCTGGACCGCCTCCCGATGACCCCCGTG
This sequence comes from Streptomyces sp. NK15101, assembly GCF_020400725.1. Taxonomy (GTDB): domain Bacteria; phylum Actinomycetota; class Actinomycetes; order Streptomycetales; family Streptomycetaceae; genus Streptomyces. The sequence continues at coordinate 61,354 of NZ_JAINVG010000019.1, forward strand.
CCGCCCGTGGCGACGGAGATCGTGGCCGTACGGGACCTGGACCTGGTCGACGACGACTGCTGGCCCATGGCGCTCGCCCTCCTCGCGCAGCCGCCGCTCCGGGACGCCCTGACCCAGCCCGTACGGGTCCTCCTCCCGGACGGCACGACGGAGACCGTCCGCTCGTACACCGCCTGGTGGCTGCGCGACCACCCGGTCCTGGACGGCCGTCACCCGGCGGGCCTCCGCGCGGAGGGCTCGGACCCCCTGCTCTCCGGCCTGTACGACTCCGCCGACGCGACCGGCTTCGAGGACGAGCAGGTCCTCCGGGCCCTGGGCGTCCGCACCTCGGTCGCGGCGCTCCTCGACGAGCCGGGCGGCGCGGCGGAGCTGCTGACCCGTCTGGCGGACCCGTCGCGCGAGGTGACGGCCGTCCAGCTGCACGCCCTCTACACGGCCCTGGCGGACCTGGACCCCGAGCAGGTGACGCTCCCCGACGAGCTGCGGGCGGTCGTGGACGGCGCCCTGGTCGTGGTCGACGCCTCGGAGGCCCTGGTGGCGGACGCCCCCGACCTGCTCCCGCTGGCCGGCGGCCTCCCCCTCCTCCCGGTCTCCCCGTCCCGCGCCGCGGACCTGGCCGACCTCTTCCAGGTCCGCCGCCTGAGCGAGGCCGTCGAGGCCGAGGTGACGACGGTCGGCGAGGAGCACGAGGTCCCGCCCTCGGTCCACGCCCTCCTGGGTCCGGCCACCCCCGCCTCGTACATCGAGCACGAGGAGCTCCACGCCGGCGGCACCGAGCTCGACTGGCGCCGCACCCCCGACGGCGTCGTCCACGCCGCCACCCTGGAAGGCGTGGCGGCCGGCCTCGCCTGGGCGGCCGGCCAGTGGCCCCGCCGCTTCGAGGTGGCGGCCCTCCTGGAGGACCCGTCGAGGACGGCGGAACTGGCGAGGGACCGCTGGTTCGACTAGGCCCCGTCCGGAGGGAGGGCGGGGCGGGGCCTTTCGCCGGCGGCGGCTCGCGGAAGGCGGCAGCGCCCGGCCCCGCCTACGCCGGGAACCTCCGGTCCACCCACCGCCACGCGAACTCCAGCAGCGCCGCGCCCGCCGCCGCGACGGCCACCGCCGTCCACGGCATCGTCACGCCCACCAGTCTCAGGGCGAAGAAGTCCTGGAGCCAGGGGACGGCGAGGACCAGGAGGAAGGCGCCTCCCATGGCGGCGACCAGGGCGAGGCGCCACCAGGTGTAGGGGCGGGCGATGATCGCGAGGACCCACATGGAGACCAGGAAGAGCGTGAGGGTGGCCGCGCTGGTCTCGGCGCCCAGGGCGTCCGTGCCCGTGTAGTGGTGGCGGGCCAGGAGGTACGTCGTGAAGGTGGCCGCCGCCGCGATGACGCCGCCGGGGACCGCGTACCGCATGACCCGGCGTACGAAGTTCGGCCTGGCGCGTTCCTTGTTGGGGGCCAGCGCGAGGAAGAAGGCCGGCACGCCGATCGTGAGGGTGGAGAGCAGGGTCAGGTGCCGGGGGAGGAACGGGTACTCCACCTGGGAGCAGACCACCAGGATCGCCAGGAGGACCGAGTAGACCGTCTTCGTGAGGAAGAGGGTCGCCACGCGCGTGATGTTGCCGATGACCCGGCGGCCCTCCGCCACCACCGACGGGAGCGTCGCGAAGCTGTTGTTCAGCAGGACGATCTGGGCCACCGCCCTCGTCGCCTCCGAGCCCGAGCCCATCGAGACGCCGATGTCCGCGTCCTTCAGCGCGAGGACGTCGTTGACGCCGTCCCCCGTCATGGCGACGGTGTGGCCGTGGGACTGCAGCGCCGCCACCATGTCCCGTTTCTGCTGCGGCGAGACCCGGCCGAAGACCGCGTTCTCGTCCAGGACCTTCGCCATGTCCTCCCGGTCGGCGGGGAGCTTCCGGGCGTCCACGGTGTGCTCCGCGCCCGGCATGTCGAGCTTCGCGGCCACCGCGCCCACGGAGACCGCGTTGTCGCCGGAGACGACCTTGGTGGCGACCTGCTGGTCGGCGAAGTAGGCGAGGGTGTCGGCGGCGTCGGGGCGCAGCCGCTGTTCCAGGACGACGAGGGCGGTGGGGCGGGCGTCGGCGGTGACCTCGGGGGAGTCGAGCTCGTGGACCGTGCGGACGAGGAGGAGGACCCGCAGGCCCTGTTCGTTGAGGCGGTCGATCTCGGTGAGGGCCGGATCGTCCGGGCGCAGGAGGACGTCGGGGGCGCCCAGGAGCCAGGTCGAGTCCTCGCCGTCGCCCTCGCTGAACGACGCGCCGCTGTACTTGCGGGCCGAGGAGAACGGCAGGCTCTCCGTGCAGCGCCATTCGACGGTGTCCGGGTAGGCGTCCTTGATGGCCTGGAGGGAGGCGTTCGGGCGCGGGTCGGACTCGCCGAGGGCGCCGAGCACCTTCCGTACGTATCCCTCGTCGCTGCCGTCGAGGGGGCGCAGTTCCGTGACGTCCATGCCGCCTTCGGTGAGCGTGCCCGTCTTGTCGAGGCAGACGACGTCGACCCGGGCCAGGCCCTCGATCGCGGGCAGCTCCTGGACGAGGCACTGTCTGCGGCCGAGCCGGATCACCCCGACCGCGAAGGCGACGGAGGTGAGGAGGACGAGACCCTCGGGGATCATCGGGACGATGCCGCCGACCGTGCGGGCGACCGCCTGCTTGAAGGCGTCGTCCTTGACGACGAGCTGGCTGATGACGAGCCCGATCGCGGTCGGGACCATCATCCACGTCACGTACTTGAGGATCGTGGAGATGCCCGTGCGCAGCTCCGAGTGGACCAGGGTGAAGCGGGACGCCTCCTCGGCGAGCTGGGCGGCGTACGCCTCGCGGCCGACCTTGGTGGCGGTGAAGGCGCCGCCGCCGGCGACCACGAACGAGCCGGACATCATCGGGTCGCCGGGTCTCTTCACCACCGGGTCGGCCTCGCCCGTGAGCAGCGACTCGTCGATCTCCAGGCTGTCGGCCTCGGCCACCTCGCCGTCGACGACGACCTTGTCGCCCGGTCCGAGCTCGATGAGGTCGCCCAGGACGATCTCGGAGGTGGAGAGCTCGGCGGTCACGCCGTCGCGCCGGACGGTGGGTTTCGCCTCGCCGATGACGGCGAGCCCGTCGAGGGTCTTCTTGGCGCGGAGCTCCTGGATGATGCCGATGCCGGTGTTGGCGACGATCACGAAGCCGAAGAGGCTGTCCTGGATCGGCGCGACGATCAGCATGATCACCCACAGCACGCCGATGATCGCGTTGAAGCGGGTGAAGACGTTCGCGCGGACGATGTCGGTGGCCGAGCGGGAGCTGCGCAGGGGGACGTCGTTGACCTCCCCGCGCGCGACGCGCTCGGCGACCTCGGCGGAGGTGAGTCCGGCGACGCGGTGCACGACGGGCGGCTCCGCCGGCGTGGTCCCGGCGCCGGCCCGGCCGCCGTCCGTGTCGATCTTCGCCCGCTGAGTCATGTTTTCGACGGTACGACCGGATCCGGCCGTTCACCTGCCGAGCGGGGCGAACCGGAGTCAGGCGCCGGTGCGGGGCGAACCGGAGTCAGGCGCCGGGGTGGGCCTCCGGGGATTCCGCCGCCCGGGCCGCCGCGTGCCGCTTGATCGCCGCGTCCCGCTTCCGTACGTACCAGATGCCGATCAGGCCGAGGCCCGCTCCGGCCAGGCAGGTCCACACCCAGGAGGTGAGGCCCCGGTCGTCGAACCAGCCGTAGAAGGGGACCTGGACGACGAAGAGGACGAACCAGAGGATCGTTCCGCCGGTGATGGTGGCGACGACGGGCCCTTCGAGGGGCTCGGGTGCCTCGTGCTTCGGTGTCCACTTCGCCATGGGCCTCAGTCTAGGCCGCCCGTTTTCTCATCTACGCGCGGAGATAGACGCCCGCTCGTTCATGTGTTCATACTGAAACGGTTTGCCTCTGGCGGGTTCCATTCGTATGAACCGCCAAAAAAGGACTTTCTGCACTCCGAAGAGGAACCCCATGAGCTCCACGGCCACCGCCACGGCCACGCCCCCGGAGACCCCCGAGAAGCCCGTCTCCGGCCTCGACCGCTACTTCCGGATCTCCGAGCGAGGCTCCACCGTCGCCCGCGAGGTCCGCGGCGGCTTCGCCACCTTCTTCGCGATGGCCTACATCATCGTGCTGAACCCGATCATCCTCGGCAGCGCCAAGGACATGTACGGGCACCAGCTCGACAGCGGCCAGCTCGTCACCGCCACCGTCCTCACGGCGGCGTTCACGACCCTCCTCATGGGCGTCATCGGCAACGTCCCGATCGCCCTCGCCGCCGGCCTCGGCGTCAACACGGTCGTCGCGCTCCAGCTCGCGCCCAAGATGTCCTGGCCGGACGCCATGGGCATGGTCGTCCTCGCCGGCATCGTCGTGATGCTGCTCGTCGCGACCGGCCTGCGCGAGCGCGTCATGAACGCCGTCCCGGTCGGCCTGCGCAAGGGCATCGCGATCGGCATCGGCCTCTTCATCATGCTGATCGGCCTCGTCGACTCGGGCTTCGTCTCCCGCATCCCCGACGTCGCGCACACCACCGTCCCGCTCCAGCTCGGCGGCGACGGTCACCTCACCGGCTGGCCGGTCCTCGTCTTCATCCTGGGCACGCTCCTCACCCTCGCCCTGATCATCCGCAAGGTGCCGGGCGCGATCCTGATCTCGATCGTCGTCATGACGATCGTGGCCATGGTGATCAACGCGGTCGCGAAGGTCCCCTCCTGGGGCCTCACCACCCCGGAGTGGCCGGGCAACCCGGTCGCCTCGCCCGACTTCGGCCTGGTCGGCAAGGTCAGCCTCTTCGGCGGCTTCGACAAGGTCGGCCTCCTGACCGGCGTCCTCTTCGTCTTCACCGTCCTGCTGTCCTGCTTCTTCGACGCGATGGGCACGATCCTCGGCGTCGGCGACGAGGCCAAGCTGATCGACAAGGACGGCAACTTCCCCGGCATCAACAAGGTCCTCCTCGTCGACGGCCTGGCCGTCGCCTCCGGCGGTGCGACCTCCTCCTCGGCCACCACCTGCTTCGTGGAGTCCACGGCGGGCGTCGGCGAGGGCGCCCGTACGGGCCTCGCCTCGGTCGTGACCGGCGGTCTGTTCTCGGTGGCGCTGTTCCTCACGCCGCTCGCCACGATGGTCCCGTCGCAGGCGGCCACGCCCGCGCTGCTCGCGGTCGGCTTCCTGATCCTGGCCGGTTCGATCAAGGACATCGACTGGAGCGACTTCACCATCGCGGTGCCGGCGTTCCTGGCCATGCTGATGATGCCGTTCACGTACTCGATCACGAACGGCATCGGCATCGGCTTCATCGCGTTCAGCGTGCTGCGGCTCGCGGCCGGCCGGGGCCGTGAGGTCCCGGTGGCCATGTACGTCGTGTCGGCGGTCTTCGTCTTCTACTACGCGATGCCGGCGCTCGGCCTCACGTGATCACCGGTTCCGGCTCCGGGTGAGCCGTAGAACTTCTCCGTCTCGTCGACCGCGGTCTTGAACCGCTCGTCGAAATCCTCGCGAATGAGCGTCCGGGCCACATAGTCCTGGACGCTCATTCCTCTTTTCGCGGCGTGGCTCCTGAGCCGGTCGAGCAGCTCACCGTCGATGCGCAGGCTGAGCACTGTCGATCCCATGCCGTTCAGGGTCGGGGCAGCCGGGGCTTCTTTGCGTCACTTTCTGGATCCGACTCACTCATTTGGGTGATACATGGATGCCGAAGCGTGATCTGGCGTGCGCCGTGCTGCCGCGCTCAGGGGTCCCACGGGCCTCAGGAGCGTCACGGAGTCCGCGGGTGTGATCCGTGCGACGTTCGCGCGTTTCCGTTGGTACTTAGACAGAGTAATGAGTTAGTCTAATGAACATGCCTGACCTGTCCCACGGCACCGCCGACGACGCCGCGGCCGTGAACGCGCTCCGCTCCTCCGTCATGCGACTGGGCCGACGCCTCAAGCACCAGCGCGTCGACGAGTCGCTGAGCCCCACCGAGATGTCGGTGCTCGGCACCCTGTCGCTCTGCGGCTCCGCCACTCCCGGTGAGCTGGCCCGCAAGGAGCACGTCCAGCCGCCGTCGATGACCCGCATCGTCGCGCTGCTCGAAGCCAAGGGACTGGTCCGGCTCGAGCCGCACCCCGACGACCGCCGGCAGAAGGTGGTCAGCCAGACCGAGCGGGCCGAAGCCATGCTCGAGGAGTCCCGCCGCAAGCGGAACGCCTGGCTGGCCTCCCTCGCCGAGGGTCTGGACGAGGACGAGTGGGCCAAGCTGCGCGCGGCCGCCCCGGTCCTGGAGAAGCTCGCCCACCTGTAACCGAGGCGCCAAGGAGGCGACGCACTTTGAGCACGGGACCCGGAGCAGACTCCGCACCCGTCCATAAACCCACCCCCGACACCCGTGGGCGGGGAGGAACCTTCTCCTCGCTCAGGATCCGGAACTACCGGCTGTTCTTCGCCGGAGCCATCGTCTCCAACACCGGCACGTGGATGGCCCGGATCACCCAGGACTGGCTGGTCCTGAGCCTCACCGGCTCGGCCGCCGCCGTCGGCATCACGACGGCCCTCCAGTTCCTGCCGATGCTGCTCTTCGGGCTGTACGGCGGCGTCATCGCCGACCGCTACCCCAAGCGGCGCCTGCTCCTCGTCAGCCAGGCCGCCCTCGGGCTGTGCGGGCTCGCGCTCGCCGTCCTCACCCTTTCCGGCTCCGTCCAGGTCTGGCACGTCTACCTGATCGCCTTCCTGCTGGGCATGGTCACGGTCGTCGACAACCCCGCCCGGCAGACCTTCGTCTCCGAGATGGTCGGCCCCCGGCAGCTGCGCAACGCCGTCTCCCTGAACTCGGCGAACTTCCAGTCCGCCCGGCTCATCGGCCCCGCCGTCGCCGGCGTCCTCATCGCCGGGGTCGGCAGCGGTTGGGCCTTCCTCCTCAACGGCCTCTCCTTCCTCGCCCCGCTCGCGAGCCTCCTGCTCATGCGGACGAGCGAGCTCCACAAGGTGGAGCGCGCCCCGCGCGGCAAGGGGCAGCTGCGCGAGGGGCTGCGGTACGTGGCCGGGCGGCCCGATCTGATCTGGCCGATCGTGCTCGTCGGCTTCATCGGGACCTTCGGGTTCAACTTCCCGATCTGGCTCACCGCCTTCTCCGGCGACGTCTTCCATGTCGGCGCCGGTTCGTACGGCTTCCTCAACACCCTGATGGCGGCCGGCTCCCTCGTCGGAGCCCTCGCCGCGGCCCGCCGCGGTTCGACCCGGCTGCGGATGCTGGTCGTCGCCGCGGGCGTCTTCGGCGTCCTGGAGATCGCGGCCGCGCTGTCGCCGGCGTTCTGGCTGTTCGCGCTGCTGCTCGTGCCGATCGGCCTGCTCGGCCTCACGGTGAACATCACCGCGAACTCGGCCGTCCAGATGGCCACCGACCCCGCCATGCGCGGGCGGGTCATGAGCCTGTACATGATGGTCTTCGCCGGCGGCACGCCGATCGGAGCCCCGCTGCTCGGCTGGGTCACCGACACGTACGGCGCCCGCACCGGCTTCGCCGCGGGCGGAGCGATCTCGCTCGCCGCGGCGGTCCTCGTGGGGCTGGTCCTGGCCCGGGTCGGCGGCCTCAAGGTCGCGATGGGCTGGCGCCGGGGGCACCCGACCCTCCGCTTCGTCCCGAACGAGCGTCGCGGAGCCCTGGCGACGGCGGCCTGACCCCGCTTCCCGCACGCGACGGCGCTCACGAGCGCGGCGCCGTCGCGCGGGATCCGGATCGCACGCATGTGCGGCACCGCCGATCCGGCCGTTCGCCTGACCGGCGGTGAAGATCCTGTGTATGTTGAGCGCCGCTCAAGCGTTCGACAGCCACAGGAGGCTCCACTTGCGCAAGCGCTCCGCCATAGCCGCGGCCCTCGCCGCCGGCACCCTGGCCGCCCTCGTCACCGCCGCTCCGGCCCAGGCCACCGAATACTCCTCGGCGCTGAAGATCAAGGCGGTCCAGTACGACGCCCCCGGCCCGGACTCCAACCGCTGCTCCGGTGGCAACACCGCGGCCGAGTACGTCACCATCAAGAACTACTCCTCGACGGCCACGGTGAACCTCAAGGGCTACACCGTGAGGGACGCCGTCGGGAACTCGTACACGTTCCGGATCAACCACTACCTCCAGCCGGGCGATTACGTCCGGCTGCGCGGCAACTACGGCACCGAGTCGGACGCCAACAACGTCGCCTACCGCAACAACTGCAACTTCATCTGGAACAACGACCGCGACACCATCAAGCTGATCAAGCCGGGCGGCGCCTACGCCGACGTGCACTCGTACACCAAGAGCGGCAACGACGCCGACGGCAACGGCTACATCAGCTTCCACAGCTGATCCGCCGGGCGCGGGGCCCGTCCGCGGCGACCGGACCTCGCGCCACCGGCCGCGGCCGGTGGCGGTGCCGGGCCTCAGAAGCGGCGTTCCAACACCTGCCCCGGCCAGTCGCCGACCGCGAACGCCGTGGTGCGGGTGAAGCCCTGCTTCTCGTAGTACTCGATCAGGCGGCCCTCGCTGCCCGCGAAGCAGTCCACCCTGAGGAGGGAGACCCTCCGGCGCCGGGTCTCCTCCGCCGCGTGGGCCAGGAGCGCCGCCCCCACCCCGTGGCCGTGGAAGTCCGCGTCCGTGGCCAGGAGGCGTACGTACACCTCCGGCTCGCCGGCGGGTTCGACGTACTGGCCGGGGTGCGGCGTCAGCGTCATCGTGCCCGCCGGAACGCCGTCGATCTCCGCGATCCACGGGTCGCCCTCGGACATCGTCCGCGCGACCTGCTCGACCGCCCTGGGGCGGGTGGAGAACGGCTCCGTGCCCCACTGGGCCGTGATGCCCCTGCCGTTCAGCCAGACGACCGCGCTGTCGAGTATCGCGAGCATCGCGGGGAGGTCCTCCGCCCCGCCCTTCCGGATCTTCATGCCGGAGAGGTTAGCCGTACAACCTTTCGACGGGGTGGGGAGTCGTAAAGGGCGTATCCATGGGGTTAGGGGAGGAACACACCTTGCGTACTGCTTTGTCGCGCCGTGTCTCGATGTCGGTGGGGGTCGTCCTGGCGGTGGTCGCCAGCACCCCGTTCCTCGGACCGGCGGCCACGGCCGCTCCCACGCCGACGGCCGCGGTGGCACCGGCCGCCGAGACCGCCACCGCGCCGATCCAGGTGCCGTTCCTGGCATCGGGCGGAGACGTGCTCGGTGCCGGGAAGACCGGGTTCCTCACCCGTGACGCGGACGGTGTCGAGCGTTGGACGCGGTACTCGGACGGGGTCTCGAAGGTCGTCGGTGGAGACGGTTACGGCGTCCTCGGCTCGGCCTCGGACATCGTGGTGACGACCAAGGCCCGGCTCCAGCGGTACGGCATCGAGTCGGCGACGGCGTACGACATGGAGACCGGCGCGGCTCCCGTCACGTTCGGAGGGTTCGAGGGATACGTCAGGGGCGGGGTGGGCGCCGCCCTCTTCGACGAGGACACGGACAACAACATCCGGCTCGTCACCAAGGACGGGAGCCGCGACATCGCGGGGCTGGAGAACCCGGTCCCCTGGTTCTCCGTCTCCGACAGCCTGCCGGACACCGCCCTCGTCCTCCACCCCGGCAACGAGACGACCGGCAGGAGCCTGCTGGTCGTCGATCTCGTCGGCGCCCGCGTCAGCGAGAAGTACCCCGAGAGCGCCGGCGTCACCATGACGGGAGCCTCGCTCACGAAGGACCGCGTCGTGTGGGTGGAGAAGGCGAAGGCGGACGGGAAGACCGTCCTCGCCACGGCCGGGCGAGGCTCGACCGACGTGACGCGGGTGCCCCTGCCTTACGACCACATCACGCCGGTCGACGGCGGTCTGATGGGCGACTGGCTCGTGGCCTCGGGCGACCCCGAGACCGGGGGCGGGGCCGCGGGCGGCCTCAGCGCCTACCCCCTCGCGGACGGGACCCCGGTCGAGCTCCTCGACTACGCCGAGGACATCCAGAAGTCGGCTGACGGCACGCTGCTGGTCCTCGGGACCACCGCCGACCGGGGGCCCGGCGTCTACCGGATCGCGGTCGGCGCGGACGGGAAGCCGGCCGCCGAGCTGATCGCCTCCACCGGCGAGCCGCCCGCGCCCACCACCCCGATCAGCTTCACGAGCGCGGCCGTACCGGCCGCCCTCGACCTCGACGGTGTCGCGAAGACCCGTCTGAGCTGGAAGTTCTCCACCACCAAGGCCGATCTCACCATCGAGTTCAAGCACCGGGCCTCCGGGAGGCTCTTCAGGACGGCCGTCCGTCCCCGGGCGACGGGCACGGGCGTCTACCCCGACGGTTCGCTCGGCATCGACTGGGCCGGGGAGACGGGGTGGGACGGCAATTTCGTGATGGCCGCCCGCAACGGCGCGTACGACTGGAAGGTGACGGCCAGGCCCTGGAACGGGATGCCGTCCGTGACGGCCACCGGCAGCTTCGAGGTGAAGCGTTCGCCGCAGCTGCACGACGACAGCGACAACGGTTCGCCGGACGTGTTCGCACGTCGGACCACCGGTGACCTCGACGCCTTCGACACGCGCTGGGACGACGCCACGGGACGGCTCGTCACCGGCTACAAGTACACATCGGCGGTCTGGGGTGGCGACTGGAACACCTACGACCGCATCGAGTCCGCGGGTGACATCGCCGGTACCCAGGTCTTCGACACCGTCGCCCGTGACAAGTCCGGTGTCCTCTGGCTGCACCAGGGGGACCACGTGTCGACGCAGCACTCGCCCACGCGGATCGGCTGGGGCTGGGGGATCTACAACCAGCTGGCCGGCGGCAGCGATCTGACCGGCGACGGCAGGGCGGACCTGGTCGCGGTGGACAAGGCGGGAGGCCTCTACCTCTACAAGGGGACGGGGTCGGCGTCGGCGCCGTTCGCCCCCCGGGTGAAGACCGGCTGGGGCTGGGAGACCTACAACCAGATCACGGCCGTGGGCAACGTGGCCGGCGGTCCCGCGGGAGACCTGGTCGCGCGGGACAAGGCGGGCGTGCTCTGGCTGCACCTCGGCAAGGGGGACGGCACGTACGCCTCCCGCGTCAAGATCGGCGCCGGCTGGAACGAGTACACCGACCTGGTCGGCATCGGTGACGCGAACAAGGACGGGCGCCCCGACCTCTACGTCCGTGCGGCCGGGACGAACAAGGCGTACTTCTACGCCGGTACGGGCAACTGGCGGGCGCCCTTCGCGCCGCGCGCGGCCACTCAGGTCGGGGTCGCTCCGGCCGGGACGACGTACAACCAGGTCTTCTGACCCGTCCGGCCGACGGGCCCGGGGCGTACGGGCGGCCCCGGGCCCGTCGGCCTGCCAGACTCCCCCCATGAGGCTTTTCGCCGCCGTCGTGCCCCCGCCGGAGCAGCTGGACGAGCTCGGAAGCGTCGTCGACCGGCTGCGCCGGCTGCCCGGCGCGGACGGGCTCCGCTGGACCTCGCGGCCCGGCTGGCATCTCACCCTCGCCTTCATGGGCGAGGTCGACGAGGAGCTGCTGCCCGAGCTGCGGACGCGGCTCGAACGGGCCGCGCACCGGACGCCGTCGTTCCCGCTGCGGCTGCACGGCGGCGGGCACTTCGGGCGGCGCACCCTGTGGGCCGGGGTCGCCGGGGACCTGGACGCGCTGCGGCTCCTCGCCGAGCGGTCCGACGCCGCCGCGCGCCGGGCCGGGGTCGCGATGGACGAGCACCGGCGCTACCACGGGCACCTGACCCTCGGGCGGGCCCGGGGGCTGGGCGCGGGGCTCGGTTCCTTCGTGGAGGAGCTCGGCTCCTTCGAGGGCGGGCGGTGGTCCGTGACGGAGCTCGTGCTCGTGCGGTCGTACCTGCCGGGGGGCGGGGTGCCGGGGGAGCAGCCCCGGTACGAGGTCGTGGGTTCCTGGCCCCTTGAGGGGCGCGAGGAGCGCTCGGGTTAACCTCGTCGGGTGGACCCGAAGACCCGTAACCGGATCATGGCCGGTGTGCTCGTACTGATGTTCGCGATCGTCGCGGTGGCGTCGCTGCTCGGCCGGTAGCCCCTGGTGACCGGGCCCTGCCACGCCGTGGGAAGGGCCTTGCTTCGAGTGCGCTCGAAGCAGTTGGCTTGGCGACCATGGAGTACACGCAGCTCGGACGCACCGGACTCAAGGTCAGCCGACTCGTCCTCGGGACGATGAACTTCGGACCGCAGACGGACGAAGCCACCAGTCACGCCATCATGGACACCGCCCTCGACGCGGGACTCAACTTCTTCGACACCGCCAACGTGTATGGGTGGGGTGAGAACAAGGGCCGTACGGAGGAGATCATCGGCTCCTGGTTCGCCAAGGGCGACGGCCGCCGTGACAAGACCGTCCTCGCCACCAAGGTCTACGGGAACATGGGCCCCGACGGCGAGGCCTGGCCCAACCACGACAAGCTCTCGGCGCTCAACATCCGCAGGGCCGTGGAGGCCAGCCTCAAGCGGCTCGGCACGGACTACATCGACGTGTACCAGTTCCACCACGTCGACCGCGCGACTCCCTTCGAGGAGATCTGGCAGGCCGTCGACGTCCTCATCCAGCAGGGCAAGGTGCTGTACGCGGGCTCCTCGAACTTCCCCGGGTACAAGATCGCCCAGGCCAACGAGACGGCCGCCCGGCGGGGCTCGGTCGGGCTCGTCAGCGAGCAGTGCCTCTACAACCTCTTCGAGCGGCGCGCCGAGATGGAGGTGATCCCGGCCGCGCAGGAGTACGGCCTCGGGGTCATCCCCTGGTCGCCGCTGCACGGCGGTCTGCTCGGCGGCGTCCTGAAGAAGGAGACCGAGGGCAAGCGGCGCACGGAGGGGCGCGCGGCGGCCACGCTGGCCGACCCGGCGGTGCGGGCGCAGCTCCAGGCGTACGAGGACCTGCTGGACAAGCACGGCCTGCAGCCCGGCGAGACGGCTCTGGCGTGGCTGCTCACCCGGCCCGGTGTGACCGGCCCGATCGTCGGTCCCCGCACTCCGGAGCAGCTGGCGGGCGCGCTGGCCGCCCTGGAGCTGGAGCTGAGCGAGGAGGTGCTGGCCGGGCTCGACGAGATCTTCCCCGGGCCGGGGCCGTCCCCGGAGGCCTTCGCCTGGTGACCCCTGCCTGAGGGATCGCCTGTCACTGGGGGTGACCCGTTCCTGCGGGGCCCTGTTCCTGCGGAGCCCCTTTCCCGAGGGGCCCCGCCCCTAAGGGGCCCCCAGCCAGCTCGTGGCGTCCAGGCGGAACGCCGTCTCGGCGGGGACGACGTTCCGCAGGGCCGCCTCCATGTCCCGGACGCGGTCCCCGCCGAGGGCGGCGATCCATTCCGCCCGCAGGTCGTCGAAGATCGCGGCGGAGCGGGCGAGGGCGTCGTACCCGTGCGGGGTGAGCCGGACGAGTTTGCGGCGGGCGTCGGCGGGGTCGTCGGCGCGCTCGGCGTAGCCGGCGGCGAGCAGGCGGTCGACGGTCTTGCCGGCGGCCTGCTTGGAGACGCCGAGGCGCCGTCCGATGTCGCTGGCGGTGGCGCCGTGGACCCCGATGGCCTGCATGGCGAAGCCGTGGGCGGGGCGCATGTCGGGGTGGCCCTCGTCGGCGAGGCGGGCGTGCAGCCGGTCGATGAGGGTGCGGAAGCCGCCGAAGAGGAGCAGGGGCAGCTCGTAGCCGGGGGTGTCGGGCACCCCCTTGCGCGAATCGACAACCTGGTTTACGTTTTCTCCAACGACATGGTCAACCATGTTGTCCATTCTAGATCCGGGGGAACCGAGTTGTCCGCACCCGTCGACATGTCCGCCCGCACCGCCGCCGCCGTCGCCCTCCTCAAGGAGTCCCCGGAGACCCTCGACGGCTTCCTCAGGCTCGGCGCGGTCTTCGAGTCCACCACCCTCGACCCGCACTCCCGCGAGACCGTCATCCTGACCGTCGCCGAGCGCAACCAGTGCCACCTCTGCGTCGACATGCACGAGGCGAAGATGGCCGCCCTCGGGCCGGCCCCCGACGCCGAACGCCTCGCCGCCGTCAGGACGTTCACCCTCCGGGTCCTCGCCTCCTCCGGCGCGGTGAGCGGCGAGGACCTCGCCGCCTTCGAGAAGGCCGGCTACACCCGCCGCAACGCCCTGGAGGTCGTCCTCGGCATCGGCACGTACACGGTGTCGACCTTCGCCAACCGCCTCACACGAGCCGCCTGAGCCGTCAGGAGCCGTACGGGCCGCCCAGGCCCCACGCCTGGTGCATCGCCTCGGCGAAGGCCGCGGCCAGCTTGCGCTCGCCGCTCGGGCCGGGGTGGGTGCCGTCGTACGTGTCGGTCCCCAGGTCGTACGACTCCGGGGCCGTCGCGAGCAGCAGCGGCGAGGCGGCCGTGTCCAGGTCGGCGACCGCCTTCGCCAGGAGCTCGTTGAAGCGGGCGCACTCGGCGGCGAACGGCGCGTCGTACCCGGCGCGGACGTTCGGGATGACCGGCAGGAGCGCGGCCCGGACGTGCGGGTTCGCCGCCCGCGCGGCCGCCACGAACGCCCGGACGTTCTCCTCCGTCTGGTCGCTGTTCGTGTAGAAGCCCAGGTCGATCAGACCGAGGGAGATCAGCAGCACGTCCGCCCCCGTGGCCGCGACCGTCTCGCCGATCACGGGGGCCATGTGCAGCCAGCCCTCGCCCCAGCCCGCCAGATGGCGCCGGGCGGCCGCGGGGAACGCGGGGTCGGGGTACGCCTCCGACGACGGGGCGTCGGCGGCGGGGTCGTACAGGCCGGAGCGCGGACCGACGATCTCGTACCCGCCCGGGAGCTTCGCCTCCAGGTGCTCCCACATGCGGTAACGCCAGGTCCAGTCGCCGGCGCGTCCGATGGTCATGCTGTCGCCGACGAACAGAAAACGCATGGTCGTATCATCGCGGACCGCGTCCTGGGCCTGCGACGTGATCCGGGACACGGGATCCCGGATCCAGCCGCCTACCCCAGGAACCCGTCCACGGTCCCCGCCACCCACTCCGCGTCGTCGTGCCACGGGAAGTGCCCCGCTCCCGCCAGGACCGCGAGCTCCGCCTTCGGGAAAAGCGCCGCGTACGCCGTGGCCGTCGGCACCGGCGTGTTCGCGTCGCCCTCCCCGGCCACGACCAGCACCGGCCGCCCGAACTCCGCGAACACCGCGCGCGTGGCCTCCGGTTCGAAGGCGCCCTCGCTCGCGTAGACCCCCGCGGCCTCCCCGTTCCGCCGCAGGTGGCTCTCGGCGTGCCGCTCCCGTGCCGCCTCGTCCCAGGTCCCGTGGAAGAACGGCGCCACCGCCCGGAAGGTCTCCGCGGAACCGCGCCCCGCCGCCGACTCCTCCAGGGCCGCGTACGCCGCACCGAACCACGGCTCCTCCTCGCGCCACGCCTGCCGCGCCGCCGCGAGCCGCTCCTCTCCGCTCGTCTCCAGTCCGACCGCCGCAGTGCCCGGCGCGAGGAGGACGAGCCGGGCCACCCGGTCCGGGTGGCGGGCCGTGTACAGCGCGGCCAGGTTCGCGCCCGCCGAGTGCCCGAGGAGGTCGATCGTGTCGAGCCCGAGGTGCACGCGCAGCGCCTCGACGTCCTCGACCTGCCGGTCGCAGCGGTACGAGGCCGGGTCATCCGGCACCGCGGAGGCGCCGGTGCCCCGCAGGTCGAGACGGACCGGGGTGCGGCGGGCGTCGGGCCCGCCGATGCCGCCCAGATAGGCGGAGTCCTGCATGGGGCCGCCGGGCAGGCAGAGCAGCGGGGCGCCGGAACCGGACGCGTGGTACGCGAGCGGGGTCCCGTCGGGAGCGGAGAAGGTGGGCATGGCCGCGACCATGGCAGGGGCCCCGGTGCTGGTCAACCGGGTTTCCGTTCGGTCGTGGCAGGCTTGATCCCATGCGATCTGCTCTGTGCGCCCTCGGCGCGGCCGCCGCCCTCGCACTGCTCCCGGCCGGCCATGCCCGTGCCCAAGGGCAGGAACCCGACCGGGACTTCACGATCGAGGACGCCCGGATCACCGAGTCCAGCGGCCTCGCCGCGAGCCGGGCCCACCCCGGGATCTACTGGACGCACAACGACCAGGACGCGCCCCTGATCTACGGCATCGACTCCCGCACGGGAAAGACCGTCGCCACCCTCACCATGGCCGGCGTCGGCACCCCCCGCGACATGGAGGCGATCGCCGTCGGCCCGGACGGCGACATCTACGTCGGCGACATCGGCGACAACCTCGACGGCTCCTGGGACCACGTCTGGATCTACCGCTTCCCCGAGCCGGAGACCCTGCGGGACCAGACCGTCCGGGCGAAGCAGTACGTGGTGAAGTACGCCGACGGGGCCCGCAACGCCGAGGCCCTGATGGTCCATCCGAAGACCGGCCGGGTCTACATCGCGAGCAAGAACGAGGACGGCGGCGGCCTGTACGCGGGCCCCGAGCGGCTCTCCTCGTCCGGCACGAACGTCTTCCGGCGCGTCGGCGAGGTGCCCTGGGTGACGGACGGCGCCTTCTCCCCGGACGGCGACCGGCTCGTCCTGCGCGGCTACTTCACGGCCAAGGAGTACGCCTGGAAGGACGGCCGCCTCGGCGACGGGGGCACGGCGGTCGGGGCCCCCTTCCAGGGCCAGGCCGAGTCGGTGACGTACACCCCGGACGGCTCGGCCTTCATGTTCGGCTCGGAGGGGAGGAACAGCCGGGTGGTGCGCGTCGAGCGGACGGGGTCGTCCGGACCCTCGGGCGGCCCCTCGGACCCGCCCGCCTCGCGGACGCCGGGAGCGCCGAAGTCCCCGACGGCGCAGGGCGAGGGCGGCCAGGGGAGCGCCACCACCGGCTTCCTCGTCCTCGCCGGGGCCACCGTCCTCGTCCTCGGCGTCAAGCGCCTCCTGCGGAAGGGGTAGCCGGGAACGCCGGAGGGCCCGGCGTCGGTCGTGTCCGATGCCGGGCCCTCCGCGCGACCAGGGGTCAGAGCTTCTCGATGACGTAGTCGACGCAGGCCGTCAGGGCCCGCACGTCCGCCGGGTCGATCGCCGGGAACATCGCGATCCGCAGCTGGTTGCGGCCCAGCTTGCGGTACGGCTCGGTGTCCACGATGCCGTTGGCGCGCAGCACCTTGGCGACCGCCGCCGCGTCGATCTCGTCCGCGAAGTCGATCGTGCCGATGACCTGCGAGCGCTTCGCCGGGTCGGTGACGAACGGGGTCGCGTGCTTCGACTCCTCGGCCCAGGTGTACAGGGCGTCCGAGGACTCCTTCGTCCGGGCCACCGCCCAGTCCAGACCGCCCTGGCCGTTGATCCACTTCAGCTGCTCGTTGAGCAGGAAGAGGGTCGAAAGGGCCGGGGTGTTGTACGTCTGGTTCTTCAGCGAGTTGTCGATCGCCGTCGGGAGGGAGAAGAACTCGGGGACGTGCCGGCCCGAGCCGTGGACCTTCTGCGCCCGCTCCAGGGCGGCCGGGGAGAAGACCGCGAGCCACAGGCCGCCCTCGGCGGCGAAGGACTTCTGCGGGGCGAAGTAGTAGACGTCCGTCTCGGTGATGTCGACCGGGAGGCCGCCCGCGCCCGAGGTCGCGTCGACCAGGACGAGCGCGCCCTCGTCGGCGCCCGCGACCCGCTTGATCGGGGCGGCGACACCGGTGGAGGTCTCGTTGTGGGTGTACGCGTAGACGTCGACGCCCGCCTCGGCCACCGGCTCCGGGTGGGTGCCCGGGTCGGAGGAGATCACGGTCGGCTCGGCAAGCCAGGGAGCCAGCTTGGCGGCCTTCGCGAACTTGGAGGAGAACTCGCCGAAGGTGAGGTGCTGCGACTTGTTCTCGATGAGACCGTGGGTCGCGACGTCCCAGAAGGCGGTGGAGCCGCCGTTGCCCAGGATCACCTCGTAGCCCTCGGGCAGCGAGAAGAGGTCGGAGATGCCGGCACGTACCTCGCCGACCAGGTTCTTGACCGGAGCCTGGCGGTGGGACGTGCCGAGGAGGGAGGTGCCGGTGGCGGCCAGGGCGTCCAGCGCCTCCGTACGCACCTTGGAGGGGCCCGCGCCGAAACGGCCGTCGGCGGGCTTGATGTCAGCGGGAATCTGGATCTCAGCCACGAGGCGGAGAGTATCGGGTCGCGGAGGCGCCGGTCGCCGGATGTCCGCCCGATGAGACGAGAAGTGGGACATCCTGGCGTTGTGGGAAGACACGAGGAAGACCCGTCCGGACTCGCCGCCGACCTGCGTGCCGCCGTCGCCGGAGAGGTCGACTTCTCCGTCACCGCCAGGGCCCTGGCGACGATGGACGCCTCCAACTACCGCCGCGTTCCGGCCGGTACGGTCGCTCCGCGCGACGCCGCCGACGTCGCCGCGGCCCTGGAGGTGTGCCGGGCGCACGGCACCACGCCGGTCGTCGCGCGGGGTGCCGGGACCTCGATCGGGGGCCAGGCGACCGGCACCGGCGTCGTGCTCGACCTCACACGGCACATGGGCGGGATCGTCTCGCTGGACCCCGGGGAGCGGACGGCCGTCGTCCGGCCGGGACTCGTCCTCGACCGGCTGCGGGCCGCCGCCCGCCCCCACGGGCTGACCTTCGGACCCGACCCGTCCACGCACAGCCGCTGCACCCTCGGCGGCATGATCGGCAACAACGCGTGCGGGGCGCACTCGGTCGCCTGGGGGACCACGGCGGACAACGTGCGCTCGCTCGAAGTGGTGACGTACCGGGGTGAGGAGTTGACGCTGGGGACGGGGGGACGGGGCGCGCCCGCCGGACTCCTCGACCTCGTCGACCGACACCTCGCCCTCCTGCGGACCGGCTACCCGGCCGGTCTGCCGCGCCGGATCTCCGGCTACGCCCTCGACGCGCTGCTCCCCGAGCGGGGCGTCGACGTGGCCCGCTCCTTCTGCGGCAGCGAGGGCACGCTCGGGGTGGTGACGGAGGCGACGGTCGCGCTCGTCCCGCTGCCCGCCGAGCCGGTGCTCGTGGTCCTCGGGTACGCGGACGAGGGCGCGGCGGCGGACGCGGCCGCCGGGCTGCTCCCGTACGGCCCGCTGACGGTGGAGGGCATGGCGGCCGATCTCGTACGGGGTGCTTCCGGGCTGCCGAAGGGCGGTGCGTGGCTGTTCTGCGAGGTGGACGGGGAGACGGCGGCCCGGGCGCTGGTCCGGGCGGCGGACGCCGTCGACGCGGCCGTCGTGCGGGAGGCGGCCGGGCAGCGGGCGCTGTGGCGGATCCGGGAGGACGCGGCGGGGACGGCGACCCGGATGACGGGGGGCGGGGACGCCTGGCCGGGCTGGGAGGACTGCGCGGTGCCGCCCGCGCGGCTCGGCGCGTACCTCCGTGAATTCCGCGCCCTGCTGGCGGACTTCGGCCTCCGGGGAGTCCCCTACGGGCACTTCGGGGACGGGTGCGTGCACGTGCGGATCGACTTCGACCTGTGGACGGGGAAGGGCGTACGGGACTTCCGCCGGTTCTCGGAGGCGGTCGCCGACCTCGTGGTCGCCCACGGCGGCTCGCTCTCCGGCGAGCACGGCGACGGGCAGGCGCGGGCCGAACTGCTGCCGAGGATGTACGGCGAGGAACTGGTCGGCCTCTTCGGCGCGGTCAAGGACGTGTGGGACCCGGACGGCGGCCTCAACCCGGGGATGCTGGTGCGGCCGCGCCCGCTCGACGAGGGACTGCGGTTCGAGGGGCTGCCCCTGGTGGGGGTGGGGCGCGCCGCCGCCCGGTGCGTCGGGGTGGCCAAGTGCCGGGTGGACGGGCCGGGCACGGGCCCGGGCGTGATGTGTCCCTCGTACCGGGCGACGGGGGAGGAGAAGCACTCCACCCGGGGCCGGGCGCGGCTCCTCCACGAGATGGCGCTCGGCGAGGTGATCACCGACGGCTGGCGCTCGGAGGAGGTCCGGGAGGCGCTCGACCTGTGCCTGTCGTGCAAGGGCTGCCGCAGCGACTGCCCGGTGGGCGTCGACATGGCCGCGTACAAGGCGGAGTTCCTCGACCGGCACTACGCGGGCCCCGGCGGCCTGCTGCGCCGGCCGCGCTCGCACTGGACGATGGGCCGGCTGCCGGGATGGCTGGCGCACTTCGGGCGGGGGCTGAACGCGGCGATGGGGCTGCCGTTCGCGGCGCGGCTCGCGGGGGTGACGCCGGAGCGGACGATGCCGAGGGTGGCGGAACGGTCCTTCGCGTACTGGTTCGCCCAACGCGCCTCGAACCGCCCGCCGTCCCTCACCCTGTGGCCGGACACCTTCACGAACTTCCTGGCCCCGGAGGTCGGCGAGGCGGCCGTCCGCGTCCTGGAGGACGCCGGCCTGGGGGTGGAGCTGCCGCCGGGGCGGGTCTGCTGCGGGCTGACGTACGTGTCGACGGGGCAGCTGGGGGCGGCCCGGAAGGTGATGCGGCGGACGCTGGACGTGACGGGGGAGGTGGCGGGGCCCGTCGTCGTCCTCGAACCCTCCTGCGCGGCGACCCTCCGCACCGACCTGCCCGAGCTGATGGCGGACGACCCCCGCGCGGCGCGCCTGGCGGGGACGGTCCGCACCTTCGCGGAGGCCCTGGAGGAGCTGGCCCCCGACTGGACCCCGCCCCGCCTGGACCGCCCGGTCACCGGCCAGACCCACTGCCACCAGCACGCCGTCCTGGGCGACGCGGCCGACCGCCGCCTCCGCTCCCGCGCCGGCCTCACGGGCGACCTCGCGGGCGGCTGCTGCGGCCTGGCGGGCAACTTCGGCTTCGAACCGGGCCACTACGAGGTCTCGGTCGCGTGCGCGGAGGACCAGCTCCTTCCGGCGCTGCGTGCCGCCGGGGGCGCGACGGTCCTGGCGGACGGCTTCTCCTGCAGGACCCAGATCGCCGAGCTGACGGCCTCGCGGGGGCGACACCTGGCGGAGGTGCTGGCGGAGGGACTGGACGAGGGGGCGGGCGCGGGACCGGACGAGGGGTCGGGGCCGGGCCCGTCGGTGCCTTGACGCCGAGCCGGGGCGCGGGTGAAGGCCGGTGCGGCCGGAACACCTGCGACCGCCTCTTCCGAGCAGGCCGGGGGCCCGGCTCCGTGGGGGTGCGGAGGGGCGGCTTAGGGTGCGGGGATGAGCACTCCCCCTCCCGCCTCCGCCGCGCCCGCCTCCTGCTCCTGCTGTGGGGAGCCCCTCGCCGACGAGCGTCGCGTCGACGTCCGCTTCGGGCTGCCGGACGTCGCCTTCGAGCTGCCCGAGGAGGCGCGGCGGTCTCCCGGGCCGAGCGCGCTCCTCGCCCTCGACGGGGCCGGGTTCTTCGTGCGGTGCCTGCTGCCGGTGCGGCTGACCGGGGACACCGAACTCGTCCTCGGGGCCTGGGTGGAGGTCGACGAGGAGACCTTCCTGCGCACCGCCGAGGTCTGGGACGACGAGGTCGCCTACCCGGAGCTCGTCGTGCGCGGCCGGCTCGCGAACGCCGTGCGTCCGTGGGGCGAGGAGGTGCTCGGGGCGGAGTTCACCGGGCGGATCTCCGACCCCGAGGAACTGCCGTACCTCGTGGAGGGGCACGGGCCGGAGGCCGTACGGCTGCTCGGAGAGGTCTGGGACCGGGACCACGTCCTCGCCCGCTTCCCGCACCCCCTGCCCGTCGCCGTGCGGACCGACCTCGACGAGGGGTGGTCGGTGGAGCGCACCGCCGGTTTCTCCGCGCGGTTCGAGAACGGTGCCGACCAGTTCGCGGCGCAGGACCGCAGCGTGGCCGTGGGGCTCTTCCGGGACACCGAGCCGGGCCGTGCCGCCGAGGACTTCCTCGCCGCGCTCCTCGAGCGCGCCCCCGAGGTGCCGGAGGGGCAGCGGCACACCGAGCGCCTGCCGGACGGCGGGGTCCGGTACGCCTTCTGGTTCACGCCCCGGGACACGGGGCGGACGCGCCACGAGCTCACGGCGTACGCGGTGGAGCCGGACGGTTCGGCGGCCGGGCTGTTCTGCTCGTACGAGGAACCGGAGCAGCACGCCTGGGCCCTGCACGTCTGGCGCTCGCTGCGGAGGGACGCGGCGGCCCCGGTCGGTTGAGGGGGCCCGGCCCGTCCGCGGGGCCGGTCGCCGGTGGCCTGCCGGCCGCGCGCGGGAGCCGCGGCCGTGGGGGTCAGAAGGAGAAGTGCTTGAGGACGGACAGGCCGCGCGCCGCCGCCCGCCCGTAGAAGGCGCGGAGTTCCTCGTGGTCCGCCGCGAGGCGGTCCCGCAGGTCGGCGTCCGTGCGGTCGCCCCACAGGGCGGGGAAGGAGACCCGCTCCAGGAACGCCGCCGCCCGCGCCACCTCCTCCGGCGCCAGCACCGTGTGGCCGGGGCCGCCGCCCGGGTCCTCGATGTGCCGGCCGCTGAAGACGGGCAGCTCGCAGTCGCCGTGGTCGGTCCGCGGCCAGTACACCTCGTTCAGCTGGAAGAAGCCCTGCGTCAGCCAGACCGCCTCGCCGGCCAGGACCCGGCGGCGCAGCTCGTCGAACTCGACGTCGAACAAGGCGTCGCAGCCCGTCTGGTCGGCGGGGACGGCGGAGGCCGGCAGGGCCTGCAGGTACATCCACATGCTCATGGGCGCGGAGACCGGCCGTCCCCACTGACGATCTCCCGGGCCATCGCCACCAGTGCCTCCGTCGCCGGGTGCGGGAAGGCGTCCCGCCAGGCGAGGAGCACCGGGAGCGGGGGCGCGTCGGGGAGCGGGCGGTAGACGACGCCCGGGTGGGGGTGGAGGGCCGCCGTGGAGGCGGAGGAGACGCCGATGCCCCGGCCGGCGGCGATCGCCGTGAGCCAGTCGTCGGTGTTGGCGACGGTGAGGGTGGCGGTCGGGCGGGCGGTGGGGGGCCAGAGCGCGAGGGTGGTCGCGCCCGAGACGGTGTTGAGGACGACCGTCTCGCCCGCGAGGTCGTCGAGGGCGAGCCGGGGGCGGTCCGCGAGCGGGCTGTCGGAGGGCAGCGCGGCCACCCGCTCCTCGGTCGTGAGTTCCGCCGTGACCAGGCCGGGTGCCTCCACGGACCCGCGCAGCAGCGCCGCGTCCACCTCGCCGCGGGCGAGGCCGGCGGTGCGGTCGTCGATGCGCAGGAGTTCCAGCGGGGTCTCGGGGTGGGCGCGCTGCCAGCGCCGGAGCAGGGGAGTGGTGTACGGGCCGAAGGCCGACCAGGCGTGCCCCAGGCGCAGCGGGCGGTGGCGCAGCCGCGCGGGGTCGACGGCGGCTTCGAAGGCGGCGAGGGCGGCGGCCGCCCGGTCCTGGAACGCGCGGCCCTCGGCGGTGAGCGCGAGGTGGTGCGTGGAGCGGTCGACGAGCCGGGCGCCGAGGTGCCGCTCCAGGGCGGCGAGCGTGCGGGAGACGGCGGGCTGGGTGAGGTGGAGCCGGGCGGCCGCCCTGGTGAGGCTGGATTCCTCGGCGACGGCGAGGAAGCAGCGGAGATGGCGCAGCTCGATGCTCATGCGTCCGGAGCATAACCGCAGCGCAATCGGCATTTCCGGTGCGGCGCGGGGGCTCGTAGCGTGGGAGGGGAATTCCGGGTGTGGACCGGACGGGGGTGCAATATTCTGGACTGGGGGTTCAGTTCAGTGGACTAGCGCGTGGGTCGCGCGGGTGAAGGAGTCGTCGGTGGACAGTCCCGTCAAGGAGGTGGCCCCGGCAGTGACGCCCGCAGGGGCCCCGGCCGCAGCGCCCGTGGGATCCCGGGCCGCGGGCCCCGTGGCGGAGCCGGGGGCGGGGCCGGCCCGGTCCGTCGCCGGGCGCCGGCTCGGGCCCGTCGCCCTCGTCGTCGCCGGCGGGCTGTCCGTGCAGTTCGGCTCCGCCGTCGCCGTCCTGCTCATGCCCCGCGCGGGCGCGCTCGGGGTCGTCACCCTGCGGCTCGTGCTCGCCGCCGCCGTCCTGCTGATCGCCTGTCGGCCCAGGGTCCGCGGCTACGGCCGCGCCGACTGGGGGACGGTCGTCGCCTTCGGCACCGCCATGGCCGGCATGAACATCCTCTTCTACCAGGCCGCCGACCGGATCCCCCTGGGCGCCGCCGTGACCCTGGAGGTCCTCGGCCCGCTGATCCTCTCCGTGGCCGCCTCGCGCCGGCTGATGAACCTCCTGTGGGCCGGACTCGCCCTCGGCGGCGTCGTCCTGCTCGGGGGCGGCGGCTTCGACCGCCTCGACCCGCTCGGCGCGGCCTTCGCGCTCGCGGCGGGCGCCATGTGGGCCGCGTACATCGTCTTCAGCGCGCGTACGGGACGCCGCTTCCCGCAGGCCGACGGGCTCGCGCTCGCCATGGCCTTCGGCGCCGTCCTCAGCCTGCCGTTCGGCATCGCGGAGGCAGGCGGCAAGCTCCTCGTACCGTCGACGATCGGACTGGGCCTCGCAGTCGCGCTGATGTCCTCGGTCCTCCCGTACACCCTGGAACTCCTCGCGCTGCGCCGGCTGCCCGCGCCCACCTTCGCGATCCTGATGAGCCTGGAACCGGCCATCGCCGCCACGGCCGGCTTCCTCGTCCTCAGCCAGGCCCTCTCCCCGACCGACGCCCTCGCGATCGCCCTCGTCATCGGGGCGAGCATGGGCGCGGTCCGCACCCAGTCCCGGAAGGCCCGGCGGGTGACCGGCTAGCGGAACCAGCTGCGGGCCGGGCGGTCCTGGCGGCGGGCCTTGCGGCGGTAGCGGGTCTCCAGGCGGTGCACCTCGTCCACGAGGTGGCTCATGGGGCCGGGCTCGGCGGCGAGCCGTTTCTTCAGCCGGGCCAGCGTCTCGGCCGCGCGCGTGAACTCGCCGGACTCGCCGAGGCTGCGGCCGTGCGCGAGGACGGCTTGGACCAGCCAGTCGCGGTCGTCGCCGCCCGTGAAGGCCGCGAGCTCGTCGTAGTACCGCGCCGCCGCCGCGTAGTCCGCGAGCAGGTAAGCGTCGTGCGCGACGGTCTCGTGGGCGTAGAGGCGCTCGGGATCGTCGGCGGGGAGCCCGACCGCGAGGTCGGGCAGGAGGGGCTCCACGAGGGCCCGGCGGCGCTTCACGTCCTCCTGTCGGTCCCGGGACATGCTCCAGCACAGGCTCCTCGCGAGCGCGGCCCGGGCGTGCAGGGTGACCGGGTCGTACGGGCCGAGGGCGAGCCGGGCGACGTCGACGAGTCCGCGCAGCTCGCCCCGCGCCGCCGCCCGGCCCTCGCGCCCGGGGTGCTCGGCGTTCGCCTCGTACGAGAGGAGCAGCGCCCGCGCCTCGATCGTCCGCCGGTCCCGCTCGCCGAAGACCCTGACGAGCTTCGGCACGACCCGGGACAGGCCGGGGTCGGCCGGGTCGCGCCGCCACAGGTGCCGGGCGCGGACGAGGACGGCTTCGGTGGTCAGCGGATCGTCCGGGCCCAGCTCGCGCTGTGCCTCGGGGACCAGTGCGTCGAGGAGCTCCTGGAACTCGCCCGTGTCGGCGTCGTCCGGCAGGGCGAGGATCTGGTCGAGGCGGCGGCGCAGCGCGGCGCGCACCGGTTCGGCGGTCGCGTCGAGGACGGTGGGCGTGTACGGGGGGAGGGGCGGCGGTTCGACGGCACGGTCGCGCGGTTGCGGGTCCGGTTGTGATTGGGGCTGGGGCTCGCGGGCCGTGGGGATCGCAGGGATCGCCGGGGTCGCAGGGATCGGCGGGGCGTCCTGGACCCGGTGGGTCCCGTGGGGGCCATGGAGCCCGTGAGCCGCACGTGTCTGCCGGGCTTCCCGGGCGATGACGGCGAGCCGCTGGGCCACGGCGGCCGCGCTCGGGGGCCGGCGGCCCGGGTCCTTGGCGAGGAGGTCGAGGACCAGCCGGTCGGCGGTCGCGGTGAGGGCGGGGGCGAACGCGCTCGGCGTGGGCGGCGGGGCGGTCATGTGCTGGACGGAGAGCTCGGGCCACTCGCGGCCGAGGAACGGCAGTCGCCCGGTCCACAGTTCCATCAGGAGGCAGCCGAGCGCGTACAGGTCCGAGCGTCCGTCCACCGCGCCGCCCCGGCAGCGCTCGGGGGCCATGTAGGCGAAGCTGCCGATGAGGTTGCCCGTGCCGGTGAGGTTGGTCTGCGAGAGCCGGTGCTTCGCGATGCCGAAGTCGAGGACCTTGACGGGACCCGACTCCCCGACGATCACGTTCGGCGGCTTGATGTCGCGGTGCACGATGCCCGCCGCGTGGGCCGCTCCGAGGGCCGCGCAGATCTGCTCGGCCCAGGCCAGGGAGGCCTGGAAGTCGGGGAGGCCCCGGCCGAGGACCGTGGCCAGGCTCTCCCCCCGTACCAACTCCATGA
Organism: Streptomyces sp. NK15101; assembly: GCF_020400725.1. Classification (GTDB taxonomy): domain Bacteria; phylum Actinomycetota; class Actinomycetes; order Streptomycetales; family Streptomycetaceae; genus Streptomyces. Next base: position 87,413 of record NZ_JAINVG010000019.1, read on the forward strand.
CCAGGTAGATCACTTCGCGCCCGCCGACGGTGATGTGGGCGAAGTCGTGGACGGTCACGATGTTGGGGTGGCTGAGGGAGCCCGCGAGCTCGGCCTCCCGCACGAAGCGACGGGCCTCGTCCGCCGTCGCGGGAAGCCCGGTCTTCACGGCGACCTCGCGGTTCATGCGCAGGTCGCGGGCGCGCCACACGGTGCCGAAGCCGCCGGCCCCCAGCTCCGCGTCCAGCCTGTACCGTCCGTCCAGCACGTCCCCCGCCTGTGGCACGCCCGCTCCCCCCCTGGTCGCTCCGGTCACGGCCATTCTTCCCCGGTGCGAGGCGCCGGGGAGGGGGTTTCGGGAGGAGCGGAGCCCGGTGGGGTGTCTATGATCCGCGCATGATCGCCGACCTGCAGTGCGTCGTCCTCGACTGTTCCGCGCCCCGCGAACTCGCCGTCTTCTACCGGGCGTTGCTCGGCGGGGACGTCGACCGGCCCGATCCGCGCTGGTCCCTCGACGAGGCCTGGTCCACGCTGCACACCCCCGGCGGACTCGTCCTCTGCTTCCAGGGCGTCGCCGACCACCGCCCGCCGACGTGGCCGGACCCGGAGCGCCCCCAGCAGTTCCACCTCGACTTCGGCGTCGCCGACCTGGACGCGGCCCAGGAGCAGGTCCTCGCGCAGGGCGCGACGCTGCTCGACGACGGGGCCGGCACGCGGAGCTGGCGGGTGTACGCGGACCCGGCGGGGCATCCGTTCTGCCTGGTCAGGCACTGACCGTCGGGCCCCGCCCGGCTGACCCGATTCCGTCGGTCTTTGGCCGCCCGCCTGTTGAGGGGGCCCGGGCGGGCGTCGATCATGGAGGAGTCGTCAGTCGTCAGACGTCAGTCGTACGAGGAGGGGGAGCCGATCGTGGCCCTGGAGATGCGTGACCGGTGCGAGCGCTGCGAGACCGAGGCCCTGGCGCCGGACGGGCCCGCCCGGATCTGTTCGTTCGAGTGCAGCTTCTGCGTCCCTTGCGCCGACGCCATGAACGACGTCTGCCCCAACTGCGGCGGCGAGCTGGTGGCGCGCCCGCGGCGCGCCCGCGGATAGGGGGCCGGGACGTGCGGAGGGGGAGTCGGGCGCTGACCGCGGTGGTCGCCGCCGTCCTGCTGGGCGGCTGCTCGTCGTCCGACGCCGACGAGACGAAGGCGTACTGGCAGGACTACTGCACCAGGCTGGGCACCTGGCAGGAGGCGAGGAACTCCGTGGACGCCTTCCCGAAGAAGCCCGGCGGCCCCGCGGACGGAGGTGCCGGGGTGCTCGCCCCCACGGTGATCTCCGCCGCCCAGGTGCTCGACCGGAAGGGACACGACGAGGACAGCGCCCGCGTCCTCGACGACACCGTCGCCGCGGTCACGGGCGCCGACCTGGTGGCCGAGGGGCGCGTCGTGTCCTCCTGCAACCGGGCCGGTTTCGAGACCCTCATGAAGTAGGCGGGGCGGTCAGCGCCGGAGTGCCGGGATCCGTATCGGCGGGGTCCCCGGCACCCGCGCAGGTCGAAGGGGGTGTCCCCGCAGGGGTCCATCAGCGTCGCTGGTGACAGTCGATACCTTCGCGAAGGTTTTTCATCTCCTGGGTCCATGACCGCATCCACCAGCTCCACTCCGGAGGCGGCGACACGGCCGGCTCGTCCCGGGGCCCACCCGGGCGGCTGGACCGCCCTCGCCGACGCCGCACCAGCTGGTCGCCGCGCTCCTCTTCGCCGCGCCCGCGTCCGCCAGGCCGGTGCCCCGGCCCACCCGCCCGTGCGGGCCCGCGCCCTGCGGAGCGGTGCCCCGGCCCACCGCCGTGTGGGCGGTCGTCCCGCTGGGCGGGACGGGTGGGCGCACGGGACGGCGCCCTTCAGCGGGGCCTCCGCGTTCCGCGCCTGGACCCGCACCGGCAGGGAGCTGTGCACGGGGTGCGGGTTCAGGTGCGCGAGTCTCGGGCGCCGGCAAGGGCGCCGTCCGTTGTGCCCACCCTCCCCCGAGCTCTCGGCTTCGCTCGAGCAGGGGGACCCCCTTGCCCCTGCGGAGCGACTGCCCACAACGGGGGCGGCGGGGGCACCGCCCCTGCGGAGCGACTGCCCGCAACGGGGCGCGGGTGGGCGCCGTCCAACGGGACGGCCGCCCACCCCGCTCTCCGGAAAGTAAAGCAAGCACGCTTGATTGTTTCTGGTCGCGCTGGCATGCTCCTCCGCGAAGGCCCGTGACCGCCCGTCCCCCGAGGGGAGCGCCCCGTGTCCGACCCCGTCGAAGTCCTCGACGACCTGCGCGACGAGAGTGCGGAACTCGACCGTCTCGTAGGAGAGTTGAGCGAGGAGCAGTGGGCCGCCCCCACCCCCGCGCCCGGCTGGACGATCGCCCACCAGATCGCCCACCTCGCCTGGACCGACCGGGCCGCCCTCCTCGCCGCCACCGACGCCGACGCCTTCGCCGCCGAGACCGAGAAGGCGCTCGCCGCTCCCGACCGCTTCGTCGACGAGGGCGCCGAGGAGGGCGCGAAGCTGCCGCCCGCCGAGCTCCTCGCCCGCTGGCGCACCGGCCGCGAGCGGCTCCAGGAGGCCCTGCGCGCGGTCCCGCCCGGCGCCAGGTTCCCCTGGTACGGGCCGCCGATGAGCGCCCCCGCCATGGCCACCGCCCGGCTGATGGAGACCTGGGCGCACGGCCAGGACGTCGCCGACGCCCTCGGGGCGGTCCGCACGCCCACGGCCCGGCTCCGGCACGTCGCCTGGATCGGCCACCGGGCCCGCGACCACGCCTTCCTGGTGCGGGGCCTCCCGGCGCCCGCCGAGCCGTTCCGCGTCGAACTGGAAGCGCCGGACGGAGAGTCGTGGGCGTACGGTCCCGAGGACGCCGCCCAGCGGGTCACCGGCCCCGCCCTCGACTTCTGCCTCCTCGTCACCCAGCGCCTCCACCGCGACGACACCGCCCTGGTCGCCGAGGGCGAGGACGCCGAGCGGTGGCTCGGCATCGCCCAGGCCTTCGCGGGCCCGGCGGGCGGCGGCCGCGCCGCCAGGGGGGAGGCATGACGGGCGTCCTCCGCGTCGGCAACGCCTCCGGCTTCTACGGCGACCGCTTCGACGCCGTCCGCGAGATGCTCACCGGCGGCGGGCTCGACGTCCTCACCGGCGACTACCTCGCCGAGCTGACCATGCTCATCCTCGGCCGCGACCAGCTCAAGGACCCCTCCGCCGGCTACGCGAAGACCTTCCTGCGCCAGATGGAGGAGGGCCTCGGCCTCGCCCACGAGCGCGGGGTCCGGATCGTCGCCAACGCGGGCGGCCTCAACCCGGCCGGGCTCGCCGACGCCCTGCGAGCCCTCGCCGCGAAGCTCGGTCTGCCCACCCGTGTCGCCCACGTCGAGGGCGACCGGCTGCCCGCGCGGGACGGCGCGCTCGCCGCCAACGCCTACCTCGGCGGCGCGGGCATCGCCGCCTGCCTCGCCGCCGGCGCCGACGTCGTCGTCACCGGCCGCGTCACCGACGCGGCCCTCGTCACCGGGCCCGCGCAGTGGCACTTCGGCTGGGGCCCCGAGGCGTACGACGAACTGGCGGGCGCGGTCGTCGCCGGTCACGTCCTGGAGTGCGGCACCCAGGCCACCGGCGGCAACTACTCCTTCTTCCGGGGCCACGACGTGCGCCGCCCCGGCTTCCCGGTCGCCGAACTCCACGCCGACGGCAGCGCGGTCGTCACCAAGCACCCCGGCACCGGCGGCCTCGTCGACACCGGCACGGTCACCGCCCAGCTCCTCTACGAGACGGCCGGCGCCCGCTACCCCGGCCCCGACGTGACGGCCCGGCTCGACACCGTCCGGCTCACCCGGGAGGGCCCCGACCGGGTCCGGATCTCGGGAGTCCGGGGAGAGGCCCCGCCCCCGACGCTCAAGGTGGGGCTCAGCAGACTCGGCGGCTTCCGCAACGAGGTCGTCTTCGTCCTCACCGGCCTCGACATCGAGGCCAAGGCCGCCCTCCTCCGGGAGCAGATCCACGACGCCCTGGCGAAGAACCCGCCCGCCGAGGTCCGCTGGGAACTGGCCCGCACCGACCGCCCCGACGCCCCCACCGAGGAGACCGCGAGCGCCCTGCTCCGCCTCGTCGTCCGCGACCGGGACCCCGACAGGGTCGGCCGCGCCGTCACCGGGGCCGCCGTCGAACTGGCCCTCGCGAGCTACCCCGGCTTCCACGTCACCGCCCCGCCCGGCAAGGGCGCCCCCTACGGGGTCTTCGAGACCGCGTACGTGCCGGCCGCCGAGGTCCCGCACACGGCCGTGCTCCCCGACGGGACCCGCCGGGAGATCCCCGCACCCCCGAGGACCCGCGAGCCGGCACCCGTACCCGATCCGGAGCTTCCGCCGCCCCTCCCCGAGGGGCCCACCCGGAGGGCGCCCCTCGGCCGGATCGCGGGGGCCCGCAGCGGCGACAAGGGCGGCGACGCGAACGTCGGCGTCTGGGTCCGTACGGACGAGGAGTGGCGCTGGCTCGCCCACGCCCTGACCGTGGAGAAGGTCCGTGAACTCCTCCCGGAGACCGCCGGCCTGACCGTCACGCGGCACCTCCTCCCGAACCTCCGCGCCCTCAACTTCGCCATCGCCGGGATCCTCGGCGAGGGCGTCGCCTCCCAGGCCCGCTTCGACCCCCAGGCCAAGGCCCTCGGCGAATGGCTCCGCTCCCGCCACGTGGACATTCCGGCCACCCTCCTGTCCGACCTCCCGGAGGAACTCCTGTGACCGTCCTCGCCTCCGCCCTCGACACCGCCGGACCCGACTACGCCGCCCACCGCGCCGCCATGCTCGACAAGCTCGCCGCCCTCGACGCCGAGCACGCCAAGGCACTCGCCGGGGGCGGCGAGAAGTACACCGCCCGTCACAAGAAGCGCGGCAAGCTCCTCGCCCGCGAGCGGATCGAGCTGCTCGTCGACCCCGACAGCCCCTTCCTGGAACTGTCGCCGCTCGCCGCCTGGGGCAGCGATCACACCGTGGGCGCCTCGCTCGTCACCGGCATCGGGGTCGTCGAGGGCGTGGAGTGCCTGATCACCGCCAACGACCCGACCGTGCGCGGCGGAGCCTCCAACCCGTGGACGCTGAAGAAGGCGCTGCGGGCCAACGAGATCGCGTACGCCAACCGGCTGCCCGTCGTCTCGCTCGTCGAGTCCGGCGGGGCCGACCTGCCCTCCCAGAAGGAGATCTTCATCCCGGGCGGGGCGCTCTTCCGCGACCTCACCCGTCTCTCCGCCGCCGGCATCCCGACCGTCGCCGTCGTCTTCGGGAACTCGACGGCGGGCGGCGCGTACGTGCCCGGCATGTCCGACCACGCCGTGATGATCAGGGAGCGGTCGAAGGTGTTCCTCGGCGGGCCGCCGCTGGTGAAGATGGCGACGGGGGAGGAGAGCGACGACGAGTCCCTCGGCGGCGCCGAGATGCACGCGCGGACGAGCGGCCTCGCCGACCACTACGCCGTCGACGAGGCCGACGCGATCCGCCAGGCCCGCCGGATCGTCGCCCGTCTCAACCACCGCAAGGCCCACCCCGACCCGGAGTTCGCGGAGCCCCCGAAGTACGACCCCGAGGAGCTGCTCGGAATCGTCCCCGGCGACCTCAAGACGCCCTTCGACCCGCGCGAGGTGATCGCCCGGATCGTCGACGGCTCGGACTTCGACGAGTTCAAGCCGCTGTACGGGGCCAGCCTCGTCACCGGCTGGGCGCGGCTGCACGGCTACCCGGTGGGCGTGATCGCCAACGCGCAGGGCGTCCTCTTCTCCGCCGAGTCGCAGAAGGCCGCCCAGTTCATCCAGCTCGCCAACCAGCGCGACATCCCGCTGGTCTTCCTCCACAACACCACCGGCTACATGGTCGGCAAGGAGTACGAGCAGGGCGGCATCATCAAGCACGGCGCCATGATGATCAACGCGGTGTCGAACTCGAAGGTCCCCCACCTCTCCGTCCTCATGGGGGCGTCGTACGGCGCCGGGCACTACGGCATGTGCGGCCGGGCCTACGACCCGCGCTTCCTCTTCGCCTGGCCGAGCGCGAAGTCCGCCGTCATGGGCCCGCAGCAGCTCGCCGGGGTCCTCTCGATCGTGGCGCGGGCGAGCGCCGCCGCGAAGGGGCAGCCGTACGACGACGAGGCCGACGCCGGGCTGCGCGCCCTCGTCGAGGCGCAGATCGAGTCCGAGTCGCTGCCGATGTTCCTCTCCGGCCGGCTCTACGACGACGGGGTCATCGACCCCCGCGACACCCGCACGGTCCTCGGACTGTGCCTCTCCGCGATCCACACGGCACCGGTCGAGGGCGCGCGCGGCGGCTTCGGCGTCTTCCGAATGTGAGGCACTGATGATTTCGACCGTACTGGTCGCGAACCGGGGCGAGATCGCCTGCCGGGTCTTCCGCACCTGCCGTGAGCTGGGCATCTCCACCGTCGCCGTGTACTCCGACGCGGACGCCGGCGCCCTGCACGTCCGGGAGGCCGACGCGGCGGTACGGCTGCCGGGAGCCGCGCCGTCGGAGACGTACCTGCGCGGCGACCTCGTGGTGGCGGCGGCCCTCGCGGCGGGCGCCGACGCCGTCCACCCCGGCTACGGCTTCCTCTCCGAGAACGCCGCCTTCGCGCGGGCCGTGACCGACGCCGGCCTGGTGTGGATCGGGCCGCCGCCCGAGGCGATCGAGGCCATGGCCTCGAAGACCCGCGCGAAGCAGCTCCTGGGGATCGAGCCCTTGGGCGACGTCACCGAGGCCGACCTGCCCGTCCTGGTGAAGGCGGCGGCGGGCGGCGGCGGCCGGGGCATGCGGATCGTGCGCGAACTGGACGCGCTGGAAGGGGAGTTGCGGGCTGCGTCGGCGGAGGCGGCGAGCGCGTTCGGGGACGGCGAGGTGTTCGTCGAGCCGTACGTGGAGAACGGCCGGCACGTCGAGGTGCAGCTCCTGGCCGACACCCACGGCACGGTCTGGACGCTCGGCACCCGCGACTGCTCCCTCCAGCGCCGGCACCAGAAGGTCATCGAGGAGGCCCCGGCGCCCGGCCTGCCCGCTCCGCTCCTCGACGAGCTGTACGAGCGGTCGGCGGCCGCCGCGAAGGCCGTCGGCTACGTCGGCGCGGGCACGGTCGAGTTCCTGGTCGCCGATGTCCCCCCAGCTCCCGGCTTCGCTCGAGCAGGGGGGACCCCCAAGGCGCACTTCCTGGAGATGAACACCCGCCTCCAGGTCGAGCACCCGGTCACCGAGGAGGTGTACGGCGTCGACCTCGTCGCGCTCCAGCTCGCCGTCGCCGAGGGCCGCGCCCTGCCGCCCGAGCCGCCGGCCCCGCGCGGCCACGCCGTCGAGGCCCGGCTCTACGCCGAGGACCCGGCGCGCGAGTGGGCCCCGCAGACGGGCGTCCTGCACCGCTTCGACGTGCCCGGGATCGTGCGCGACGGCGCCGGAGCCGCCCCGGGGATCGTGCGCGACGGCGCCGGAACCGCCCCCGGGCGCCTGCGCGTCGACACGGGGTACGTCTCCGGGGACACGGTCGGCGTCCACTACGACCCGATGCTCGCCAAGGTGATCGTCCATGCCCCGACCCGGGAGGCGGCGCTCCGGAAGCTCGCCCACGCCCTGGAGCGGGCCGTCCTCCACGGCCCCGTCACCAACCGGGACCTGCTCGTGGCGTCCCTCCGCCACCCGGAGTACACCGACCCGGCAGCCCTCGACACCGGCTTCTACGAGCGGAACCTGCCCGCCCTGATCACGCCTCCGCCGGGCGGGGAGCACGCGGCCGTGGCCGCCGCCCTCGCCTCGGCGGCCGCCGGCGAAGGCCGCTTCGGCGGCGGCTGGCGCAACGTCCGCTCCCAGGACGAGACGAGGACGTACGGCGACCACGAGGTCCGCTACCGGCCGACCCGGGACGGCGGTTACGAGGTCGCGTCCCCGGAGGGCGTACGGGTGCTTGCGGCGGGCCCGGATGCCGTACGCCTCGAAGTGGCGGGGGTGGCCAGGACCTTCGACGTCACGGCCTACGAGGACACCGTCCACGTCGGCCGGCACCGCCTCACCGCCCGCCCCCGCTTCACCGACCCCGCCGGCCTCCGGGAGCCCGGCTCCCTGCTCGCCCCCATGCCCGGCACCGTCGTCCGGGTCGCGGACGGCCTCGTCGTCGGCGACCGGGTCACCGCCGGGCAGCCGCTCCTCTGGCTGGAGGCCATGAAGATGGAGCACCGCGTCACCGCCCCCGCCTCCGGCACGCTCACCGCGCTCCACGCCGCCCCCGGCCGCCAGGTCGAGGTCGGCGCCCTGCTCGCCGTCGTACAGACCGAAGCACAGGAGGACAAGACCGTATGAGCACCATGATCGAGACCGAAGAGCTCACCGCGCTCCGCGCCGCCGTCTCCGCGCTCGGACACCGCCACGGCCCCGGCTTCGACCGCGCCGAGCTCTGGGCCGAGGCGGGCAAGCTCGGCTACCTGGGCGTGAACCTGCCCGAGGAGTACGGCGGCGGGGGCGGCGGCATGGCCGAGCTGTCGGTCGTCCTGGAGGAGGCGGGCGCGGCCGGCGCGCCGCTGCTCATGATGGTCGTCTCGCCCGCGATCTGCGGCACGGTCATCGCCCGCTTCGGCACCGAGGAGCAGAAGCGGACCTGGCTGCCGGGGCTCGCGGACGGGTCGAAGACGATGGCCTTCGGCATCACCGAGCCCGACGCGGGCTCCAACTCGCACCGCATCACGACCACCGCCACCCGCACCGAGGACGGCTGGGTCCTGAACGGCCGGAAGGTCTTCGTGTCGGGCGTCGACATCGCCGACGCGACGCTCGTCGTGGGCCGCACGTCCGACGCCCGCACGGGGAGCCTGAAGCCCTGCCTGTTCGTCGTCCCGCGCGACGCGCCCGGCTTCGGGCGCCGGCACATCGAGATGGAACTCGACGCGAACGAGAAGCAGTTCGAGCTGACCCTGGACGACGTCCACCTCCCCTTCGAGGCGCTCGTCGGCGACGAGGACGCGGGCCTGCTCCAGCTCTTCGCGGGCCTCAACCCCGAGCGGATCATGACGGCCGCCTTCGCGATCGGCATGGGCCGGTACGCCCTCGCGCAGGCGGTGAAGTACGCGAAGGAGCGCCAGGTCTGGAAGGCCCCCATCGGCGCCCACCAGGCCATCGCGCACCCGCTCGCGCAGGCGCACATCGAGCTCGAACTGGCCCGGCTGATGATGGCGAAGGCGGCGCACCTGTACGACGCGGGCGACGACATGGGGGCGGGCGAGGCCGCGAACATGGCGAAGTACGCGGCGGCCGAGGCCTGTGTGAAGGCCGTGGACACCGCCGTCCACACCCTCGGCGGCAACGGCCTCACCAAGGAGTTCGGCCTCGCCCGCCTGGTCACGGCCGCCCGCGTGGCCAGGATCGCTCCCGTCAGCCGGGAGATGATCCTGAACTACGTCTCGCACCAGACGCTGGGCCTGCCCAAGTCGTACTGAGCGAGCCGGGGGTCCTCGCGCTCCTCGGGCAGGGCCGCGACCTCGTCGATCCACTGCCGGACCTTCGCCTCGAAGTCGACCCGGCCGACCTCGTGGTGGGCGGCCGTGTAGTACTCGCACGGCGGCTTCTCGTTCCATTTCTTCTGGAAGAGGGCCGCCTTGCGGACGAAGATCTCGCAGCCCACCGCGTTGGTGTGGAAGGTGACCTCCAGGTGCTGCGGGCGGTCCGGCCGGTCCACGGCCAGCGTGTCGACGAGGCGGAAGCTCTGCCGCAGGGAGAAGTGGCGCTCGGCGCGCGGAATGTCCCCCAGTTCGTCGATCTGGGCGCTGTCGCAGGCGTAACCCGCGGCGGCGAAGGCGTCGAGTACGGCCTCGTGCAGCGGCGTCGCGCCGACGCGGAGGGGGTCGCTGTCCGTCCGCTCCTCGATCCCGTCCGCCTCGACCTCGGTGTACGCGGCCAGCCGCACCCCGTCGAGCCGCTTCCCGCGCGCCTCGGAGACCGGGGTCTCCCACTTCAGCCGGTACTCGAGCGACACCCGCCGCTCCCGGCCCTTCTCGACGGTGAGCGAGACGGTGCCCAGGAAGAGCGAGAACACGTAGCCCGACTCCGTGTCCACCTCGGCGTTCTTGCCGAGGGCGGGCGACGCGTTGGCGACGAGCTTGACCTTCACGCGCCGCACGTTCACGTCACGGTCGGTCGCGCGCAGCACGACCTCTCCGCGCAGCAGGCCTCCCGGCTGCACCGGCTCGTCCGGTATGACGGTGTCGACCAGCAGCGGAATCCCGCCGCCGTCCCCGCCCTTGCCCCACAGTCTCTTGAACACCATGGGCGCAGGCTAACCACTGGTGCCCCCTTGGCACGGGCCAGTACCCAGGTATGACAGGGAGATTGGCTCCGGGGTGTGACGACGGGGACGCCGGCGGACCGTGAGGGTACGGGCATCCGCCGAACGAGCCGAGGAGCCCGTCGATGTCTCCGTCGATGACCCCGATCCGCCGAACCGTCCACACCGCCGCCCGCGCGTTCCTGGCGCTGCCGGCCGGCCTCGCGGCGGTCGTGCTGACCCTGGCCGGGCAGCCGGGCCGGGCCGCCCGCCTGCGGGCCCGGCTCACCGGCGGCGACGGCCCGGCGGCGGCCTGGACCGGTGGCCGGGTGCTCGGCCGGACCGTGCTGGGGCTGCCGCTGGACGCGGCGGCCTTCGTCCTGGTCGGGTACGCGCTGTTCAACTCGGTCCGGAACTTCGGCTACCCGATCTGGTACCTGGACACCGACTACCACCAGGCCTGGGGCGGCCCGACGATGGCCGGGGTCTGGGCCGTCCACGCCGGCGGCTGGCTGCTGTGCCTCGCCGTCCTCCTCCGCTGGCCGGTCCGCTCGCTCGCCGCGGGCCAGCGGGCCCTGGACCGGCGCCTCGCCGCGTGACGCACTGCGAGGCGCCGGTCCGTCTCAGCTCACGTGCTCGTACTTCCAGCCCGTGGCGACCTTGACGCGGGCGGCGAACGTGGCGGCGCCGCCGTGCCCGGTGGCCGAGCCGGTGCCCGGGTGCACGTACAGCCGGTCGTTCGAGCGGGAGACCAGGTCGGGGCGACCGTCGCCGGTGAGACGTCGTGCCCTTGCCGGCGTACAGGTGGAGCGTGCCGGCCGGGGCGCGGGCCGGCAGGTCCTGGAATCCGTCCTTGGTCAGGTCGCCGGGGCGAGGACCTTGTTGTAGATCTGCCAGCCGTTCCCCTGCCGGACGAGCCCCGGGTCGGTGGCCGTGGGGCTCGTGGTGGAGTGCAGCCGCGGCGTGCCGTCGGAGCGGAGCGTCAGCAGGTCGGGGGCGCCGGTGCCCCACAGGTCGTCGGCGGCCAGGGGTGCCGCGACGGCCGTGGAGACCGGGCCGGCGGCCACGAGACCCATGGCGAGCGCGAAGGTCGTGCAGGCCGCCGGCCGGCGCGTGTGGTGCCGGTGGCGCGTGTGGTGCCGGTGGTGCGTGTGGTGCTGGTGGTGCGTGCGGGGCAAAGTCCCTCCCGGGACGGGGGTGGACCGTGGGCGTCCGGATCCCGAGGAGGGCGGGGAGCGGAAAGAGATCCCCCCGCGTACAACCTTTGACCGGCCCGCTGGTCGTCAGCCCGAGCCACCCCTCCAAAACCATGCATGCGCGCTTGATTGTTCTTCGGGGTGCTGACAGGGTCTCCCCGTGAGCAAGAAGGTCCGCGCCGTGGAGTTCATCGACACCGTCCCCCGGGCAGCGTCCGGGGAAATCCTCCGAAGGGAACCGAGGGAGCGCGCATGACCATGCCCCTGATCGACGTCACCGAGGAGCGGGGCATCACCACCCTCGCCCTGAACTCCCCGGCCACCCGCAACGCCCTCTCCGCCCCGCTCGTCGCCGAACTCGCCGACGTGCTCACCGCCTGCGGCAAGGACCCGGCGGTCCGGGCGGTCGTCCTCACCCACACCGGCTCCACGTTCAGCGCGGGCGCCGACCTGAAGGCGCCGCCCAGTCCGTACGCCTTCGTGGACCTGCTCCGGCAGGTCGTCGAGCTGCCGAAACCGGTCGTCGCCCACGTCACCGCCGGCAGCCACACCCGCGCCGGCGGCCTCGGCCTGCTCGGCGCGGCCGACCTCGTCCTCGCGGGGGAGGGGGCGGACTTCGCGCTCACCGAGGTGCGGATCGGGGTCGCGCCCGCCGTCGTCTCCCTCACCCTCCTGCCGCGCCTCGAACCCCGCGCGGCCACCCGGTACTACCTGACGGGAGAGAGGTTCGGCGTCCCCGAGGCGATCGGCATGGGCCTCGTGACCGCCGGCGACCAGGAGCTGCCCGGCATCCTCGACGCGCTGCGCGCCGCCTCCCCGCAGGGCCTGCGGGAGGCGAAACGACTGGTCACCGCTAGAGTCCTGGAGACCTTCGAACGCGACGCGGAGGACCTGGTGCGGAGATCGGCCACGCTCTTCGCCTCCGCCGAGGCGCGCGAGGGGATGACGGCCTTCCTCGAACGACGGGACCCCGCATGGCGGCTCTGACCGCACCAAGACCGGACCGGAACCCCAAGCAGGACCGGAGCCGCGCCACCCGGCAGCGGCTCCTGGAGGCGGCCGTGTCCTGCCTGGCCGAACACGGCTGGGCGGGCTCCACGGTCGCCGTCGTCGCCGAACGGGCCGGCGTCTCCCGGGGCGCCGCCCAGCACCACTTCCCGACCCGCGAGGACCTCTTCACGGCCGCCGTCGAGTACGTCGCGGAGGAGCGCTCGCAGGCCCTGCGGGCGGTCCGCACGGACGACCGCGAACAGGCCGTCGCCGCCCTCGTCGGCCTCTACACCGGCCCCCTCTTCCGGGCCGCGCTCCACCTGTGGGTCGCGGCCTCCGGCGAGGAGCAGCTCCGCGAGCGGGTCACGGAGCTGGAGGCCCGCGTCGGGCGCGAGTCCCACCGCGTCGCCGTCGAGGTCCTGGGCGCCGACGAGTCCCGGCCCGGCGTCCGCGAGACCGTCCAGGGCCTCCTGGACATGGCCCGCGGCCTGGGCCTCGCCACCCTCCTGACGGACGACCGCGCCCGCCGGGAACGCGTGGTGTCCCAGTGGGCGCGGCTGGTGAGCGAGGCACTGAGCCCTTAGGGGCCCTCGGCCGCCCGGGGCCTCAGGGGTTCCCGGTCGCCCGGGGCCTCGGGGGCCCTCGGCCGTCCCGGACCCCAGGGCCCTCGGCCGCCCGGGATCAGACGCCCGGGATCTCGCGGGCCCGGAAGGCGTCGCGCACGGCGTCCGCCGCCGCCGTGCCGTACATCTTCTGCGCGGTCGCGACCGTCGTCAGCGCCGCGTCCTTGAAGCTGGTGTCGGCGGCGAAGCCGAACTGCGCGTTCACGATGATCCGGTCGGCCGTGCGGGCGCCGAGCTTGTTCCGGATGTCGAAGAGCGCCCGGGACCAGATCTCGCCGTCGGCGTGGACCTCGCCCTCGCGGTCCGCGTAGGTCTTGGTGCCGTCGATGCGGCGCAGGCAGTGCGGGGCCGCGCTGTAGCCGGTGGAGTCCCAGTCGGCGACGCAGGCCAGGTCGGCCTTGAGCGGCCAGCCGTACTTGGCGTCCGCGTGCGCGCCGACCTCCACGGCCAGGTAGTCGCCGAAGGCCTCGCCGATCGCGCCGGCCTCCGGGGAGGTGCCGAAGCCGGGCACCTGGGCGTGGTGCACGGCGTGGCCGTACTCGTGGACGATGACCTCGGCGTCCTCGGCGTCGTCCACGCCGCCCTTGCCGAAGCGGATCTCGGCCTTCTTGTCGGTGAAGAAGGAGTTGTCGGCGCCCCACTGGTTGAGGCGGACCGGCTGCACCCGGTCGTTCGCCCCGCGCAGCTCGGTGCCGAAGCCGAGGCCCTGGAGGTACTCCTGCGCCTCGTTGACCCAGAAGTACGCCATGACCTGCTCGAACTCGTCGTCGGAGCGGTCGTACGAGGCGGCGTCGGCGACCTTCGCGGGATTGCCGGTCTCCGAGCGGACGACGGCCCACTTGCCGGACAGGCCGCCGCTCGCGTCGAGGTTGCGCAGCGCGGCGGTGGCGTACGCGGAGGCGGGGACGTCGCCCACCGCGTCCTTGTGGTCGGTGAGGGTCTGGTCGCCCGAGGACTGGACCGGGTTCACCATGAAGACGCGGGCCTGCGGCGCGGCGGTGGCGGCGGAGGCTCCCGCGGACGGGAGCAGCGCCGCGGTGGCGGCGGCCACGGTGACGGCGGCCGCGGCGGCCAGGCCACGAGAGGT
>NZ_JAINVG010000190.1 GCF_020400725.1 Streptomyces sp. NK15101
CGGAGCGGGAGCGGGTGCCGGCCGAGGCGCGGGAGGGTTCGGCGCGGTTCGCGGCGCGGGGGCCGGGGCCGAGGGGGCGCTCCGGCCCTGAAGAGCGGCCAGGATCGCGGACAGGCCGCCGGCGGGCGGAGCTGCGGGCCGAGGGGTGAACGCCCGGAGCAAGTCCTCCCGGCCGCCGCCCCGGAACCACGTCGTAAGCGGGGTCGGGTCGGTCGGTTCCTCGTCCTCGTCCTCGTCCGGCTGCCACTGCGGTTCGGGTCGGGCTCTGGCGGGACGAGGTGCCGGCGCGCGAGCTGGGCGACGCTGGGGAGTCGGCCCGGTGTTGTCGTGGGTGCGGTGCGGCACGCGCAGGCCCGTTCCGCACCCGGGGCACCGAATCGTCATCCGGTCCTTTGCCCGGGACTGCCACTCGTGGCCGCACCCGCATTCCACCCACACGGCCGGGCGCTGGGCGGTCTGTGCGGCCCGGGTAGCGGCTCCGGCGAGAGCGTCGGGCACGGGTCCTTCCCACTCCTGATCAACGCGCACGTGGCGGGATGCCCTGCACTCGGGGCACCGAGTGTTCCCGCCTCGGACCGTGGTCCGGAACGGGGCGGTGCACTTTCGGCAGACGATCTGAACGGGAACCGTTCGCATGTCGTCCTTCCTTTCTGTCGGTTGCTGGCGCGGTGCCATGCTCGATGTTCGCACCGCTATTTCGCGGGCGGTAGGGAAAAGAGCGCCCCCGGTCCACGGGGGACCGGGGGCGGATGTGGACGGTATTACCGGGGCGATCGCTACCCGACGATGTTCAGCGTCACCCGGTGGTGAAGCGGCGCGGTCGTGACCGTGGCGAACACGGCCCGCCCTTCGGAGTCGTACGCCGCGCCGAGGACCCGGAAGCCGGGGGACCCGTCCGGGACGCCGAGGGCCGCGCACGCCTCGGGGCTCATGGGCTCGGCCGTGATCGTGCACTCGGTGTTCGCCACGTTCCACCCGAGCCAGTCGGCGGCCCGGACTCCGGTGGGCGGCTTCACCGGGGCGGCGCCGACCGGGGCGAGCATGGGCGGGATGCCGTCGTACCCGTCCGGCTTCCGGGCCGCGACTGTGTACGGGAGCACGGTCAGCTTGTGCTGCACCGGCACCCCGTCCACGGAGCGCAGGCGGGTGCGCTGCACAAACCCGCCCTCGTCCGAGACCCAAGGGAGCGTCATCGGGGCCGTGTCGGTCTGGCGGACGAGGGTGGTTTCCTCGCTCGCCGTGCCGTCGCCGGTCGGCTTCCATGCCTCGGCCGCGGCCAGGTCCGGGGGCGCGAACGTCCCCAGGTGTGCGTCTGCCGACCGGCCGGCGGTCACGGTGGTTCCGCTCCGGCGGTCGGTGCGGACCATGCCGAGGATCGCCAGCACCGAGTACGCCGACGCGGCGGTCTGGTGACTCACCCCGTACTGCTCCGCGGTCTGGCGGATGGTCGGCAGCTTCGTGCCGTGCGGGTACTCGCCTGCGGCGATCGCGCTCCGTAGCGCTTCCGCGATCTCGTGCGCGTTCATGCTGCACCTCTCTGGTCGGTCGTCGTAAGGAAAGGCTAGCGGTGTCAGGTCAGGATGCAAGGTGCGTTGACAGTGAATCCGTGTAGTTGCCGATTACGTTGACACGGTGTCAGTCTCGGTCTACCTTCGGGGTGTTCGGCAAGGGCGACCCCGAAGGGACAGGCCCATGAGTCCTGTTGAAGCACGCATTGACCGGCCCCTCATGACCATGCGCGTGAGCCGCGACGGAGGTCAGACCTGGACGGAGCTCCGGGAGATCTGGCCCGACACCTGCGTCCCGCTCACGTCGACGGTCTGGCCGCCCTGCCAGTGCCCGCGTCACCGCCACGGATCGGAGAACTGACCATGAGCACCCCCACCGGTGGCCCCCGCGTCACCCCCCCGAGGCCCGCGAGCGACCCGAAGAACGACGCGACGAAGTTCGGGTTCTCCCCTGCCTTCACCATCAACATGTCGAGCAGCAAGAGCACGACGACGACCACCACGGGCGGGGCCCCGGCCCCCACCGGGGGTGGCCGGCCGCACTCCGAGGCGTCGCTCCCGGCCCCGGAGTTCACCTCCCCGGCCGACGTGCGGAACTACTGCAACGCCCTGCGGGCGCTCATGGTCGGTGTCTCCTTCGAGGTC
>NZ_JAINVG010000191.1 GCF_020400725.1 Streptomyces sp. NK15101
GTGGACACCGCGTGCTCCTCGTCGCTGGTCGCCCTCCACCTGGCGGTCAACGCCCTGCGCTCCGGCGAGTGCTCGCTGGCGCTCGCCGGCGGTGTGACGATCATGTCGACCCCCGGCATCTTCGTGGAGTTCTCCCAGCAGCGTGGCCTGGCACCCGACGGCCGCTGCAAGTCCTTCTCCGCGGACGCCGACGGCACCGCCTGGGCCGAGGGCGTCGGCGTCCTCGTCGTCGAACGCCTCTCGGACGCCCGCCGCCTCGGCCACAACGTCCTGGCCGTCGTCGCCGGCTCGGCCGTCAACCAGGACGGCGCCTCCAACGGCCTCACCGCACCCAGCGGCCCCGCCCAGGAACGCGTCATCCGCGCCGCCGTACAGGACGCCGGCCTCACCTTCTCCGCCGTCGACGCCGTCGAGGCCCACGGCACCGGCACCGTCCTCGGCGACCCCATCGAAGCACAGGCCCTCCTCGCCACGTACGGCAAGGAGCGCGAGGACAAGCCCCTGATGCTCGGCTCCCTGAAGTCCAACCTCGGACACGCCCAGGCCGCCGCCGGCGTCGGCGGCGTCATCAAAATGGTCATGGCCCTGCACCACGGCCAACTGCCCGCCACCCTCAACGTCAGCAAGCCGAGCGAACTCGTCGACTGGGCCGGCGGCGGCGTCGAACTCCTCACCCGACCCCGCCCCTGGCCCGCCGCCGACCACAGGACCCGCCGCGCCGGCGTCTCCTCCTTCGGCATCAGCGGCACCAACGCCCACGTCATCCTCGCCGAAGCCCCCGCCGACGCGTCCATGGAGGACACGACGCCGGACGACGAGGCCGGGCTGGACGGGACGGCGCTGCCGTGGCTGGTGTCGGCGCGCTCCTCCGAGGCGCTGTCCCGGGCCGCCGAGCGGCTTGCCGAGTACGTACGTGCACGGCCGGAACTCAGCCCCGCCGACGTGGCGCTCTCCCTGGCCACCGGACGCTCCGCCTTCGAGTCGCGGGCCGTGCTGCCCGGCACCGACGGACGCGACGGGCTGCTCGCCGGCCTGGACGCCCTGGCCTCGGGCGAACTCGCTGCCGTGACCGCGGCGGCCTCCGGCGCGAAGCCGGGCCGCGCGTCCGGCGCTCCCGTCGTGTTCGTGTTCCCGGGGCAGGGGTCGCAGTGGGTGGGCATGGCCACGGCCCTGCTCGACTCCTCGCCCGAGTTCGCCCGCGTCATCGCCGAGTGCGAGACCGCCCTGACCCCCTTCGTGGACTGGTCACTCACGGCCGTACTGCGCGGCGACGAGAACGCACCCGGTCTCGACCGGGTCGACGTGGTCCAGCCCGCCTCCTGGGCCATGATGGTCGGCCTGGCCGCCCTCTGGCGCACCGCCGGCGTCAACCCGATCGCCGTGGTCGGCCACTCCCAGGGCGAGATCGCCGCGGCCGTCGTCGCCGGCGGCCTGTCCCTGGAGGACGGCGCCCGCGTCGTCGCCCTGCGCTCCAAGGCCCTGCGCGTACTCTCCGGCAGCGGAGGCATGGCCTCCCTGAGCGTCCCGGAAGCGCGGGCCGAGGAGCTCCTCGCCCCGTGGAAGGGGCGCGTCTCCGTCGCGGCGGTCAACGGCCCCTCGTCCACCGTCGTGGCCGGACAACCCGAGGCCCTCGACGAGCTCCTCGCCCGGTGCGAGGCGACCGGGGTCTGGGCCCGCCGCATCCCCGTGGACTACGCCTCCCACTCCGCCCACGTCGACGACATCCGCGACACCCTCGCGACCGAACTCAAGGACGTCACCCCACAGTCGGGCCGGATCTCCTTCCACTCCACGGTGACCGGCGGCGTCCTGGACACCACCGAGCTGGACGCCTCGTACTGGTTCCGCAACCTCCGCAGCAAGGTCAGGCTCGCGGACGTCGTCGGGCAGCTGGCGGCCCCCGACGTCGTCTTCGTCGAGGTCAGCGCCCACCCCGTCCTCGTCTCCGGCATCGCCGAGACCCTCGGCGACACCGGCGCCGTCGTCGGCACCCTCCGCCGCGACGCGGGCAGCCGGGAGCGCTTCGTCGAGTCCGCCGCCGAGGCCTGGTCCCACGGCGTCGCGATCGACTGGCC
>NZ_JAINVG010000192.1 GCF_020400725.1 Streptomyces sp. NK15101
TCGTTTCGGTCACCGGGGGTCGCGGTTGAAGACCTTCTTGGACCAGAGGTGTCCAAGGACGGTCAGGGCCAGGCACCAGGCCAGGGCGAGCCAGCCGTTGTGGCCGATCTCGGTGCCCAGCAGCAGGCCGCGGAGGGTTTCGACGGCCGGGGTGAAGGGCTGGTACTGGGCGATCGGCTGGAACCAGCCGGGCATCTGCGCCACCGGGACGAAGGTGCTGGAGATCAGCGGGAGGAAGATCAGCGGCATCGCGTTGTTGCTCGCCGCCTCCGCGTTCGGGCTGACCAGGCCCATCCCCACCGCGATCCAGGTCAGCGCGGTGGCGAACAGGACCAGCAGGCCGAAGGCCGCCAGCCACTCCAGGGCCGTGGCCTGCGGGGCGCGGAAGCCGATCGCCACCCCGACCGCGCCGACCAGCACCACGCTGAGCACCGCCTGCAGCACGCTGCCGATCACGTGGCCGGTGAGGACCGAGCCGCGGTGGATGGCCATGGTGCGAAAGCGGGCGATGATGCCCTCGGACATGTCCGTGGAGACCGAGACCGCCGTGCCGATGGTGGTCGAGCCGATGGTCATCAGCAGCAGGCCGGGCAGCAGGTAGGCGAGGTAGTCGGCGCGGCCGCCGCCGCCCAGGCCCGCGCTCATCGTGTCGCCGAAGACGTACACGAACAGCAGCAGCAGCATGATCGGGGTCAGCAGCAGGTTCAGCGTCAGCGAGGGGTAGCGGCGGGCGTGCAGGAGGTTGCGGCGCAGCATCGTGGTGGTGTCGCGGACGGCCGGGGACGGGGTGCTCATCGGACGGACTCCTCGGGCGGGGCGGGGACGGTGGCGGTCAGGGCGAAGAAGACGTCGTCCAGGTCGGGGGTGTGCACGGTCAGCTCGTCCGCGGCGATGTTCTCGGCGTCCAGCCGGTCCAGGACGGCGCGCAGTTCGCGCTGGCTGCCGTCGCTGGGCAGTTGCAGGGTCAGGGCCTGGTCGTCGCGGGCGGCGCCGGTCAGGGCGGTGGCGGCGGTGCGGTAGGCGGCCGGGTCGGTGAAGCGCAGGCGCACGTGTCCGCCGGGGACCAGGCGCTTGAGTTCCTCCGCGGTGCCCTGCGCGGCGATCGTGCCGTCGTTCAGGACGGCGATGCGGTCGGCGAGCTGGTCGGCCTCCTGCAGGTACTGGGTGGTGAGGAAGACCGTCACGCCGTCGGCGACGAGGGCGCGGATGATCTGCCACATGGTGTGGCGCGAGCGGGGGTCCAGGCCGGTGGTCGGCTCGTCCAGGAAGATGATCCGGGGGTTGCCCACCAGGGTCATGGCGATGTCCAGGCGGCGCTTCATGCCGCCGGAGTAGGTGGAGGCGGGTTTGCGGGCCGCCTCGGTCAGGTCGAAGCGCTGAAGGAGGTCGGCGGCCACCCGCCGGCCCTGGGAGCGGGGCAGGTGGTGCAGGTCGGCCATCAGGAGCATGTTCTCCTCGCCGGTGATCAGGCCGTCGACCGCGGAGAACTGGCCGGTCACCCCGATCGCGGCGCGCACGGCCTGGGGCCGGGTGGCCAGGTCGTGGCCGGCGACCCGCACCTGCCCGCCGTCGGCGCCGATGAGGGTGGACAGGATCTTCACGGCCGTGGTCTTGCCCGCCCCGTTCGGTCCCAGCAGGGCGAAGACCGAGCCGGCCGGGACGTGCAGGTCGATGCCGTCCAGGACGGTCTGGTCGCCGTAGGACTTGCG
>NZ_JAINVG010000193.1 GCF_020400725.1 Streptomyces sp. NK15101
TGTCACGTCCGAGTTCCTTCGTGCCGGCGAGGGCGGTGTAGGCGTTCCAGCCGCCGCCGACGCGCTGCCTCGGCTCGAAGGGCGCACAGGGGGCGCAGCCCTGGCGGTCGTACTTCCACAGCACGCCGTCCCTGTCGCGGCCCAGGATCCCTTGCCACATGCCCGGCATGGTCAGCGCCGTGTAGGTGTTCCAGCCGCCGCCGACCCGCTTCCGCTGGGCGAACGGGTCGTCGTACGACCACAGCACGCCGTCCCTGTCCCGGGCCACCAGGCCGTAGTAGCTGTTGCCGACGAGGGCGGTGTAGGTGTTCCAGCCGCCGCCGATCCGCCGCCGCGGTGCGAACGGGGCGTCGGGCTTGCCGGTGCCCGCGTAGTACCAGAGCACCCCGTCCCGGTCGCGGGCCACGAGGTCACCGTCCCCCGAGGCGGTCGGGCTCTGTACCGGGACGACGGCGGTGTAGGCGTTCCAGCCGCCGCCGACGCGCTTGCGCGTCGCGAAGGGCCGGGTGACGTCGCCGGTGCCCTCGTACCGCCACAGCACGCCGTCCCTGTCCCGCGCGTGCAGGGCGCCGCGCCGGTCCGCGGGGGGCGTCCCGGGGACGAAGTCGAGGTCGAGCGCGCCCTCGGCCACCACCGCGCCCGTGCCGTCCTTCAGTTCGACGCGGGCGTCCGGGTCGCTCAGGGCGAGCGCGGAACGGTCGGCGTCCAGGGTGACGGCGTACGCGAGGGTCTGCGCGGCCGTCACCGTCGGAAGGGCGAGGGACGGCGGATCCACCGGCCGGTCGTCGACCGTGTAGGGCACGGTCCACGGGCACGCGCCGTAGGAGACGCCGTTGACCGCGCAGGTGGAGCGGATCACGTCCGCGCTCACCGGCGAGCTGCCCGCGATCTCGATCAGGGTGACGGGACAGTCGGACCACGCCGGTCACCGGCCCCTGGACGCCCGCCGGCAGCGTGGCGGTGAACCGCAGCGTCACCGCCCCTTCCTCGCCCGCGGGCACGTTCAGCCGGCCGCCCTCCTGGACGACCGTCCCGACCGTCCCCGCCTCCGCCGCCGTCCCGGCGACCGCCGTCACGGGCGCGGCGACGGCCGCCGCTCCCCCGAACGTCACCGGCGCCAGCGCCGCGACCAACGCCGCCGCCACCACGGCCGTACGCACACGTGCCACGAAGTCCTCCAAGCCCTCGGATGCCATGCGCCCGTTCGACTTCTTGAAGCCGTGAAAGGTTGTGCGGACCTGTCTGACAAATGATCACCGAGTGGGGATGTGCGTGCTCGGTCCGATTGTCTTGCCGTCCTGACACCGGCCGGTGATTCAGGGCAGGGGAAGAGAAGACGGCAGCAGGAGGACGCGCGGCAGCGGCTTGCCGCTCGCACCGCGCCGGACGCAGGACAGTGGGAAGGAGCCGCAGACGGGGACGAACCGGAAGGTCCGGACTGCTCGCGGGCGCGCCAGGCCCTCGGCCGGTCCCGGGGCGGGCTGACCGCCAAGGTC
>NZ_JAINVG010000194.1 GCF_020400725.1 Streptomyces sp. NK15101
CGGCGGGTCCGCTAGACCAGCTGGGCCGGCTGCTCCTGCGAGAGCAGCAGGTCCGCGTGGTGGCGGGCCGTCGTCAGCGGGTGGGCGCGGAGTTTGCCCTTGAGTTCGTTGCGTCCGTACTCGGCGAACAGCGGGTTCGCCGGGTCGGCCGTGACGCCGGGCGCGCGGTCCGCGAAGGGGAACTGGAGCGGCGTGATCCGGGCGTCCAGGCGCGGGTTGTAGAAGAACGGCACGGAGAATCGTTCCGTCGCTCCGGGCGGCGAGACCACCCGGTGGTTCGTCGCGATCAGGTAGCCGTTCGTGGCGACCTCCAGGAGCTCGCCCAGGTTGACGACGAAGGCGCCCGGGAGCGGCGGCACGTCGTGGAACCTCCCGTCCTCGCGCTGCACCTGGAGCCCGCCGACGTGGTCCTGGAGCAGCAGGGTGAGGAAGCCGTAGTCCTTGTGCGCGCCGACGCCCTGGTCGTCGCCCTCGCCGCTGCTGCCCGGGTAGCGCACCAGCTTGAGGTGCGGGTGGGCGCGCGGGCCGAAGATGTCGTCGTAGAAGTCCTCGGGCGCTCCGATGGAGGCGAGCAGCTCGTGGAGGAGGCGCTCGGCGACGCCGCTGAGGCGGTCGATCCAGTGCAGGGCGGCCGTGCGGAGCTCGGGGAGGGCGGCGGGCCACTGGTTGGGGCCTTCGAGCCACCAGTACGGGGCCTCCCAGGGACCGGGGCTGCGCGCGGGGCGCTCGGCGCCGATGTCGAGCTGGTCGCGCCAGTCGCGGGCGCCGCCGGTGCGCTCGTCGCCGATGCGCGTGTAGCCGCGGAAGTGCGGCGAGTTGATGTTGTCGAGGGCGAGCCGGTCGGCCTCGGGCAGGGCGAAGAAGGCGTGCATGGCCGAGGTGAGGGCCTGGGTCTCCGCCTCGGTGATGCCGTGCCCGATGAGCTGGAAGAAGCCCACGTCGTGGGCGGCCGAGTGGAGCTGGGCGTGGAGCAGCTTCCGGGCCCGTGGGTCCCGGTCGGCGGCCGAGAGGTCCACGATGGGGAGCTGCGAGGAGTACGAGCTGTTCGTCATGTGTGCATCCGCGGGGTATACGGGGGCCCGGGGCGGCCGCAGAGGGTGGGGCGGGGGCCACGGGTGCCGGTCGGCTGGGGCTCTGTACGAGGGACCGCGGGGGTGTGGAGTGGTACCCCGGAAGGTCAGGCGGAGCGGCGACAGCCCATGCTCGTGACGCGGACGTAGTCCACGTGGCGACGGCGTACGAGCAGAGGCATGGGGCCAGCGTACTGCGACGGCGAGCGGGTCACTGTGGTCCCCGTCACGTCCTGCGCCGGGATGGCCGAAAGCCTGTTCAAAACGGTGGGCTTGCGCGAAGATCGCCGCCATTGCGTGTTGAGTACACGCCAACATTCCCGTCGTCGCATCCCATCGCAGGAGGATGTCCATGACCCGCCGC
>NZ_JAINVG010000195.1 GCF_020400725.1 Streptomyces sp. NK15101
CTTGATGCCCCTATGGATGTCAAGCGGCCAAGGCTTGCTCCTTGGGCATCGTGTGGGCTCGGATAATGATCGTGTAGAGCTCTCGGGCGACGTAGCGTTTGAGGCAGCGGATGGCTTCACGTCGTGTTTTGCCTTCGGCGATGCGTCGTTCGACGTAGGTGCGGCTGCGGTTTTCCCAGCGGAGACGGGCCAGCACGATGGTGTAGAGAGCTGAATTGGCCTGGCGGTCTCCGCCGCGGTTGAGCCTTCTGCGTTGAGTCTTGCCCGAGGATGCCTCGACTGGGCTGACGCCGCAGAGCGAGACGAACGAAGCCTCGCTGTGCAGTCGCTCAGGGTTGTCACCGGTGGCGATGAGGAGTGCTGCTGCGGTGTCCGGACCGACGCCATAGCACTCGAGAAGTTGGGGCATGTGCTGCTTGAGCACGTCGGTGATCTGCTGTTTCAGAGCGTCGATCTCCTCGTCGAGCTCTTCGACGCGGCGGGCCAGGAGACGCATGGTGAAGATGGCTGCCGTGGTGGCCGTGCCGGCTGCAGCCCTTGGCAGAGCCAGGCAAGCCCGGACGAGTTTGGGAATGGTCAGCCCGTCGAGAGGTTCTCGTAGGTCTGGGCTGGCCGTCACGAGGACGGCTCGGAGCTGGTTGATGGCCTGGGTGCGGGCTTTGACCGCGGAGACCTTGGCCATCTTCAAGAGGCGGAGTGCTTCAGCCGGACCATCCGTGTGCTTCGCCGTTGCCGTGGCTCTGCCGGACAGCACGGCATGAGCTGCCGCTTCGGCGTCAATGGTGTCCGTCTTGCCTCGTCGGCGCCGGGTGGCCTTGTCCGGCTGGTTCACCTCGATCACCGCCAGGCCGTTGCTCCGCAGGAACCGGCTCAAGGCGGCTCCGTAGGACCCGGTGCACTCAACTCCCGCTCGGTCGACCATGCCGTGGAGTCGGACCCAGTCCAGCAATTGCCGGTAGCCGTCGGCCGTGGTCGGGAAGCTGCGGGAATCGACCAGCCTGCCCGTCGTAGAGACCACGGCTGCCACGTGTGTGTCCTTGTGGGTGTCGACACCCAGGACGACCTCCTGGCGGCGTTCTTGGTGCAATCGGGTCGGCTGGGCCATGCTGGCACTGGTCATCGGTCTCCTGCCATCGAACCGGAAGGCTGGTGGCCGTCGCCGGGCCAGCAGGGTGGTCAGGACTGTGACGGTGCCTGTCGCGAAGGCCCCTATCGGGACACACCCGCCGGCCTGGCGGCAGCGAGCGCCGTTTCAGACAGCGGTCGACAGATCAAGACGCAGGACATGACAGTCAGTCGTAGCGCGGGTCAGACCACCACCGAGACGGCTCCGCCATCCTCACAGTCGTAGCG
>NZ_JAINVG010000196.1 GCF_020400725.1 Streptomyces sp. NK15101
CACTTCGGCTGATCCGACACCTGCCGCACCGGCAGCGGCCAGCACGTCGCTGCCGGTGCGGCAGGGGACCGCCCCTGCCACTCACCCACTCGACGCAAAGGATCAGCCATGTCCTCGCGGGTCATCCGCACCGGCCTCCTGGCCGCCCTCACCACCCTCGGCGCCCTCACCCTCACCGCGGCCCCCCAGGCTTCCGCGGCCGGCACCGGGACGGTCACGACCCGCGCCGTCACCTACCAGGGCCACACCTTCCGCATCCCCTCCGACTGGGCCGTCGTCGACCTGTCGGCCGATCCCACCGCCTGCGTACGCTTCGACCGCCACGTGCTCTACCTCGGAACCCCCGGCACCGAGCAGAGCTGCCCCTCCGGGATCACCGGCAAGACCGACGCACTGCTCGCCCAGCCCGCCCGCAACAGCGCGGACCGGCAGGGGACCGAGCAGGCCCCACTGGACCGCGAGGTGCGCGTCGCGGCGGACACCCTCACCGTCACCGCGACCTACGCCACCGACCCCGCCGCGGTCAACGGCATCCTCGCCGACGCGGGCCTGCCCACCCAGCCCCGCCCGGTCACCATGACCGCCCAGACGCTGACCGCCGCCGCGACGGTCCCGGCATCCGCCACCAACTACACGGGCAAGGGCTTCGACGCCTGCGCCGCGCCCAGCTCCTCCACCATGACAGCGTGGAAGAACTCCTCCCCCTACGGTGCCATCGGCATCTACGTGGGCGGCTCCGAACGCGGCTGCGCCCAGCCGAACCTCACCGCCTCCTGGGTCTCCCAGCAAGCGAGCGCGGGCTGGAAGTTCCTTCCGCTCTACGTCGGCGTCCAGGCCTCCGGCATCACCTCTCCCGCCTCCCAGGGAACCGCGGCAGCGGACGACGCCGTGAGCGACGTCTCGGCGCTCGGCTTCGGCACGGGCAGCCTCGTCTACTACGACATGGAGAGCTACTCCTCCACCCACAGCGCCGACGTCCTGGCCTTCCTCGCCGCCTGGACCCAGCGCCTGCACGAGCTGGGCTACAAGTCCGGCGTCTACAGCAGCTCCACCTCCGGCGTGGCCGACCTGGCCGGGACGAGCAGCAGCTACCCCCGTCCGGACGTGATCTTCAACGCCAACTGGAACGGCGTCGCGAACACCGATGACGCCGTCCTTCCCGCCAACCTGTGGGCCGACCACCAGCGGGTGCACCAGTACTCGGGCGATGTGACGGAGACCTGGGGCGGTGTGCAGATCAACATCGACCGCGACTACCTCGACGTCTCGCTCGGCTCCAACGCCACCAAGGG
>NZ_JAINVG010000197.1 GCF_020400725.1 Streptomyces sp. NK15101
AGGTGGTCGAGGTACGACCGCACGTTGCGGCGGGTCTCGGGCACGCTGTCGCCACCGAACTTCTCCACCACCGCGTCCGCCAGCACCAGCGCCACCATCGCCTCGGCCACGATCCCGGCGGCCGGCACCGCGCACACGTCGGAACGCTGGTGATGGGCCGCCGCCGCCTCACCGGTGGCCACGTCGATCGTGGCCAGCGCCCGCGGCACGGTCGCGATCGGCTTCATCGCCGCCCGCACCCGCAGCAGCTCGCCGGTGGTCAGCCCGCCCTCGGTGCCGCCGGAGCGGCCGGAGGTGCGCTTGATGCCGTCCCCGGTGCGCACGATCTCGTCGTGCGCCTTCGAACCGGGCACGCGGGCGAGGTCGAAGCCGTCGCCGACCTCGACGCCCTTGATCGCCTGGATGCCCATGAGAGCGGCCGCCAGCCGGGCGTCGAGCCGCCGGTCCCAGTGCACGTGCGAACCCAGCCCCACCGGCACCCCGTAGGCGAGGACCTCCACGACGCCACCGAGGGTGTCGCCGTCCTTGTGGGCCTGGTCGATCTCCGCGACCATCGCCTTCGACGCGTCGGCGTCGAGGCAGCGCACCGGGTCGGCGTCGAGCTTCTCGACGTCGGCGGGGGTCGGGTAGACGCCGTACGGCGCCTTGGCCGCGGCCAGCTCCACCACGTGGCTGACGATCTCGATACCGGCCGCCTCCTTGAGGAACGACCGGGCCACCGCCCCGAGCGCCACCCGGGCCGCGGTCTCCCGCGCGGAGGCCCGCTCCAGGACCGGCCGGGCCTCGTCGAAGCCGTACTTCTGCATGCCGGCCAGGTCCGCGTGACCGGGCCGCGGCCGGGTCAGCGGCGCGTTGCGGCCCGTCTCCTTCAGCTCCGAGGGGTCGACCGGGTCGGCCGACATCACCTTCTCCCACTTGGGCCACTCGGTGTTGCCGACCATCACCGCGACCGGGGAGCCCAGCGAGAGACCGTGCCGGACGCCGCCGAGGAAGGTCACCTCGTCCCGCTCGAACTTCATGCGGGCGCCGCGCCCGTAGCCGAGGCGCCGGCGCGCGAGGTGGTCCGCCACCAGCTCGGTGGTGACCGGGACGCCGGCGGGAAGACCCTCCAGCGTCGCGACCAGCGCGGGTCCGTGCGACTCGCCCGCGGTCAGCCAACGCAACCTGCTCAACG
>NZ_JAINVG010000198.1 GCF_020400725.1 Streptomyces sp. NK15101
CTAGTCTTCTGAGTCAGGAATTCTGTTCAGATGTATAGGCTTGCCCTATGGCACGTACGGGGCGGCCGAAGGCCGAGTTGATCCTGTCCGACGAGGAACGGGCCGCGCTCGAGCGATGGGTGCGGCGCCGTTCCACGCCGCAGGCATGGGCCTTGAGATGCCGGATCATCCTGGCCTGCGCGGAGGGCGCTTCGAACAAGGATGTCGCGGCCCGGCTCGGCTCGACCGCGCATGCGGTGGGCCGGTGGCGGGCGAGGTTCGTCGAGCACCGGATCGCCGGTCTGGGCGACATGCCCCGCCCGGGCGGTCCCAGATCGGTCACCGACGAACAGGTGGCCGCGCTGGTCACCAGGACCCTGCAGTCCGCACCGAAGAACGCGACCCACTGGTCGACACGGTCGATGGCGAAGGAACTGGGCCTGTCGCAGTCGACCGTGTCCCGTGTCTGGCGGGCGTTCGGGCTGCAGCCGCACCGCTCGGAGACGTTCAAGCTGTCGACGGATCCGTACTTCGTCGACAAGGTCCACGATGTCGTCGGCCTCTACCTGGACCCGCCGGAGCGTGCCCTGGTGTTCTGCGTCGACGAGAAGTCGCAGATCCAGGCCCTGGACCGCTCACAGCCGGTGTTGCCGATGATGCCCGGAGTTCCGCAACGCGTCACCCACGACTATGTCCGCGCCGGCACCACCACTCTGTTCGCCGCCCTCGAGGTCGCCACCGGCCAGGTGATCGGCTCCCTGCACCGGCGCCACCGGGCCGAGGAGTTCAAGAAGTTCCTCATCAAGCTCGACAAGGAAGTCCCGGCCGACCTCGCCGTCCACCTGGTGCTGGACAACTACGCCACCCACAAGACCCCGGCCATCAAGACCTGGCTGCTGGCCCACCCCCGGTTCCACCTGCACTTCACGCCGACCGGGTCGTCCTGGCTCAACCTGGTGGAGCGGTGGTTCGCCGAGCTGACGAACAAGCGGATACGGCGGGGCGTCCACAAGACCGTCCAGGCCCTGGAGCAGGACATCCGGACCTGGATCGCCGCCTGGAACA
>NZ_JAINVG010000199.1 GCF_020400725.1 Streptomyces sp. NK15101
ACAAGATCCTGGAGATCGGTTACGACTCCTCGAAGAAGGGCTTCGACGGCGCCTCCTGCGGCGTGTCGGTGTCCATCGGATCGCAGTCCCCGGACATCGCCCAGGGCGTGGACACCGCGTACGAGAAGCGGGTCGAGGGATCCTCCCGGCAGGACGACGAGCTCGACGAGCAGGGCGCCGGCGACCAGGGCCTGATGTTCGGCTACGCCTCGGACGAGACCCCGGAGCTGATGCCGCTGCCGATCCACCTCGCGCACCGGCTCTCGCGCCGCCTGACCGAGGTCCGCAAGAACGGGACCATCCCGTACCTGCGTCCCGACGGCAAGACCCAGGTCACCATCGAGTACGACGGCGACAAGGCCGTCCGCCTGGACACGGTCGTGGTCTCCTCGCAGCACGCCTCGGACATCGACCTGGAGTCGCTGCTCGCGCCCGACATCCGCGAGTTCGTCGTCGAGCACGTGCTCAAGCAGCTCGTCGAGGACGGCATCAAGCTCGACACCGACGGCTACCGCCTGCTGGTGAACCCGACCGGCCGTTTCGAGATCGGCGGCCCGATGGGCGACGCCGGCCTCACCGGCCGCAAGATCATCATCGACACCTACGGCGGCATGGCCCGCCACGGCGGCGGCGCGTTCTCCGGCAAGGACCCGTCGAAGGTGGACCGCTCGGCCGCGTACGCGATGCGCTGGGTCGCCAAGAACGTGGTGGCCGCGGGTCTCGCCTCGCGCTGCGAGGTCCAGGTCGCCTACGCGATCGGCAAGGCCGAGCCCGTCGGCCTGTTCGTCGAGACCTTCGGCACCGAGGAGATCCCCCTCCACCTCATCGAGCACGCCATCGGCGAGGTCTTCGACCTCCGCCCGGCCGCGATCATCCGCGACCTCGACCTGCTCCGCCCGATCTACTCCCAGACCGCCGCCTACGGCCACTTCGGCCGCGAGCTGCCGGACTTCACCTGGGAGCGCACCGACCGCG
>NZ_JAINVG010000002.1 GCF_020400725.1 Streptomyces sp. NK15101
TGGCTCGGCCGCGCCGTGAAGGAGTTCCGCGTCCTCCTCCTCGATCAGCGCGGCACCGGCCGCTCCACCCCCGCCAACCGTCAGACCCTGCCGCTGCGCGGCGGTCCGGCCGAGCAGGCGGACTACCTGGCCCACTTCCGCGCCGACTCCATCGTCAAGGACTGCGAGCTGATCCGGCGCCGCCTCACCGGCGGCGCCCCCTGGACCGTCCTCGGCCAGAGCTTCGGCGGCTTCTGCGCCACCCACTACCTCTCCACCGCACCCGAGGGCCTGGACACCGTCCTCGTCACCGGCGGCCTGCCCTCCCTCGACGCCACCGCCGACGAGGTCTACCGCGCCGCGTACCCCCGCGTCCGGCGGAAGAACGAGGCCCACTTCGCCCGCTACCCCCAGGACGCCGAACGGGCCCGTGCGATCGCCGCCCACCTCCTCGACCGGGAGGTCACCCTCCCCGGCGGCGGCCTCCTCACCGTCGAGGCCTTCCAGTCCCTCGGCATCCTCCTCGGCTCCGGCGAGGGCACCCACCAGCTCCATCTGCTCCTGGAAGGCGCCTTCGTGCCCACCCCGGGCGGGCACGAGCTCTCCGACGCCTTCCTGGAGCAGGTCCAGGCGCACCTCTCGTACGCCGGACACCCGCTGTACGCCGTGCTCCACGAGGCCATCTACGCCCAGGGCCGGGGCCCCACCGACTGGGCCGCCGAGCGCGTCCGCGCCGAACACCCCGAGTTCGACGCCCGCACGGCGCTCGCCGAGGGCGCACCGTTGCTCTTCACCGGCGAGACCGTCCACCCCTGGCACTTCACCACCGACCCCGCCCTGCGCCCGCTCCGCGAGACCGCCGAACTGCTCGCCGCGCGCACCGACTGGACCCCGCTGTACGACCCCGAGCGCCTCGCCGCCAACCGGGTCCCGGTGGCGGCCGCCGTCTACCACGACGACATGTACGTCGACACCGCGCACTCCCTGGAGACCGCGCGCGCCGTGCGCGGCCTGCGGACCTGGGTGACCGACGAGTTCGAGCACGACGGGGTGCGCGCCGGCGGGCCGCGCGTCCTCGACCGGCTCCTCGCCCTCGCCCGGGACGAGATCTGACCGGACGGTCCCGGCGGAGCGGCATAGGATTCGGCGCGCAATCGATCAGCAATGACGCACGACGTCGGACGCGGGCGGGCCGGGGCGCGCCCGGCCCGCGGCACGAGGGGGCCGGATGGCGGCACGCGAGACACCGGCCTCCGGCCGGGAGCTGAAGTTCCGGGCCCTCATGGCGGAACTGCGGCGGGGCATCCTCGACGGCACCTGGCCCCCCGGCAGCAAGCTCCCCACCGAGCGGGCCCTCGCCACCGAGACGGGTCTTTCCGTCACCACCGTCCGCCGCGCCTACGAGGACCTCGTCGCCCTCGGCCTCGTCGAACGGCGCCAGGGCGCGGGCACCTTCTCCGCCCACCGGCCCGAGCGGGACCGGGCCGACCGCCGGATCGTCGGCGTCCTCGTCCCCGACACCGCCTTCTACTACCCCCGCGTCCTGCAGGGCATCGAGAAGGAACTCGCGGCGGCCGGCGCCCGGCTCGTCCTCGCCTGCTCGCACTACGACCCCGCCGAGGAGGACGCCGCCGTCGAACGGCTCCTCTCCGCCGGGGTCCACGGGCTCCTCCTCGTCCCCAGCCTGCACACCGCGACCGACCCGGGCCGGCGCGCCGAGGAGCTCCTCGCCCTGCCCGTCCCCGCCGTCCTCGTCGAACGCCGGCTCGCCGCCCACGGTCCGGGCGACCCCACCGAGCACGTCTGCACCGACCACGAGGGCGGCGCCTACGACGCCGTGCGCCACCTGCGCGCCCTCGGCCACGAGCGGCTCGGGCTCGTCGCCCGCACCGACGCGCCCACCACCGCGCCCATCGAGTCCGGCTTCGCCCGCGCGCTCACCGACCTCGGCCTGCCCGCCGCCCCGGCGTACGAGCGGGACGTGATGGCCCGCTGGGACCCGGACCGCGCCGACCGGGCGCTCGCCGCGCTGCGTTCCGCCGGGGTGACCGCCGCGCTCTGCTTCGGCGACCGGGAGGCCGCCCTGCTGCTCGGAGCGGCCCGCCGCGCCGGGCTCCGGGTGCCCGAGGAGCTCGCCCTGATCAGCTACGACAACGAGTTCGCCGATGTCGCCGAGACCCCGCTGACGGCCGTCTCGCCCCCCAAGTACCAGCTCGGCCGCCTCGCCGCGCAGATCCTGCTCCGGCGGCTCGCCGAGGGCGACGCGGCCCCGCTCCACCAGGTGCAGCTGAGACCGCGCCTCGTGGTCCGGGCCTCCTGCGGCGGACGGACCCGGGGAGCCGTGTGAAAAGTCCAAGCAATGAGCGCGAATTGCTCATGGTGTGCTCCGTCCGCGTGCGGATACAACTCGGTCCGGACCCGTGAGGGCCCCTGCGAGGAGAGGACCCGGACCATGAGCACCCACGTCAGCGCGGAGATCGCCGGCCAGCCCGACTGCTGGCGCCGCGCCGCCGAGATCGCCGACCGCGACACCGGCCTGCTGCCGGCCCGCGGCGAGCGCGTGGCGGTCGTCGGCTGCGGCACCTCGTACTTCATCGCCCGCGCCTACGCGGCCTTGCGGGAGTCCCTCGGCGCGGGGGAGACCGACGCGTTCCCCGCCTCCGACGCGACCCCGCTCGGCCGCGGCTACGACCGGATCGTCGCCCTCACCCGCTCCGGCACCACCACGGAGGTCGTGGACCTGCTCGCCCGCGCCGCCGGCCGCGTCCCGGCGCTCGTCGTCACCGGGGTCCCCGACAGCCCCGCCGGGCGCCTCGCCGACCGGATCGTCGACCTGGGCTTCGCCGACGAACGCTCCGTCGTCCAGACCCGGTTCGCCACCACCGCCCTCCAACTCCTGCGCGCCGGGCTCGGGGTGGACCTCGGACCGGCGATCGCCGACGCCGAACTCGTCCTGTACGAGCAGTTGCCCGCCGCCTGGGAGCGGCGCGGTCAGTTCACCTTCCTCGGCACAGGCTGGACCGTCGGGCTCGCCGACGAGGCGGCGCTCAAGCTGCGCGAAGTGGCCCGTGCCTGGACGGAGTCGTACGCGGCGATGGAGTACCGCCACGGTCCGATCAGCATCAGCGACCGGGCGAGCCTGGTCTGCTGCCTCGGCCCGGCCCCGGCCGGCCTCCGGGACGAAGTGGAGTCCACCGGCGCCCTGTTCGCCGCCGACGCGATCGATCCGGTCGCGGCCCTCGTCCGCGCCCAGCGGCTCGCGGTCGCCCTCGCGGCCCGGCGCGGCCTCAACCC
Organism: Streptomyces sp. NK15101; assembly: GCF_020400725.1. Taxonomy (GTDB): domain Bacteria; phylum Actinomycetota; class Actinomycetes; order Streptomycetales; family Streptomycetaceae; genus Streptomyces. The sequence continues at coordinate 3,274 of NZ_JAINVG010000002.1, forward strand.
GGACCGCCCGCGCCACGTTTCACGGTCGGTGATCCTCGCCGGAGCGTTCCGCCCCACGGTGTCGGACGCGACCCGTATCCTGCGCTCATGATCGACACGGATGCCACGGACCTTCTGGAGATGCCCGGCGACTGGCAGCGCGCGCTGTGCGTCGTCGCCCACCCCGACGACCTGGAGTACGGCTGCGCGGCGGCGGTCGCCGCCTGGACGGACCGGGGGAAGGAGGTCGCGTACGTCCTCGCGACCCGGGGCGAGGCCGGCATCGACACCCTCGCCCCCGACGTCTGCGGGCCGCTCCGCGAGCGGGAGCAGCGGGACAGCGCCGCCGTCGTCGGCGTGGACACCGTCGAGTTCCTCGACCACCGCGACGGCGTGATCGAGTACGGGCTCGGCCTGCGCCGCGACATCGCGGCCGCGATCCGCCGCCACCGCCCGGAGCTCGTGATCACCCTCAACCACCGGGACACCTGGGGCGGGGGCCCGGGCGCGCCCTGGAACACCCCGGACCACCTGGCCGTCGGCCGCGCCACGCTGGACGCGGCCGCCGACGCGGGGAACCGCTGGATCTTCCCCGAACTGACCGAGGAGGGCCTGGAGCCCTGGAACGGCGTCCGCTGGGTCGCGGTCGCCGCCTCCAGCACGCCGACCCACGCGGTCGACGCGACCCCGGGCCTGGACCGGGCGGTCCGCTCCCTCCTCTGCCACCGCGCCTACATCGAGGCCCTGACGGACGAGGACCCCGAGGAGTACGTCCGCACCTTCCTGACCACGGCGACGTCCCGAGCCTCGGCCCGCTTCGGCGACCGGCCGGCGGTGACGTTCGAACTCTTCGGCCGATAGGGCCCCTTGGGGGCTCGTCCGTTCCACGGGGGCAGGACGGTCGGGCGGGTGACCGGAGCCCGTGACGCAGCACTCGAATCGGGAGAGGTCCTGCCGGGCGAGTACGCCGTCCGCCCTCCCGTGGTGGACGGACGGCCGGGCAGGCCGTTGGAGGAGAGCCGCTTCGCGCTGCGCCTGACCGGTCGGGGCCTGCAGTTCCGGCACGGTGCCGACCGCATCCGGAGCCACATCTGGTCCGAGGTCCGCCTGACGCCGGTCAAACAGACCCTGCTCCTCGTCCACCAGGGGACCAGGTACTCGCCGAGCTGCTGACCGTGCCCGGACCGGCCGGCTGGGACGCCCTGTTGCTCGGTGCTCAGCGGCTGCGCGCGCAGCCGCTGAGGCGAGGGCCGACCGGTCACCCCCTCGGCGCGGGCTTCAGCACCGCGAAGATCGCGTCGAAGGGGTCGGCGAGCCAGGCGATGCGGCCGACGCCGGGAATGTCGGCGGCGGGCATCAGGACCGAGCCGCCGTTGCCCTGGGTCGAGAGGGCGATGGCGTCGACGTCCTCGACCGCGAAGTACGGGATCCAGGTGGGCGTCATCCCTTCCTGGGCCTCCGCCACTCCGCCGAAGGAGGCCTCCTCCTGGTCCCCCTCGGCGGTGGAGACGACGCGGTAGGTCATGCCGGGTGCGTCCATCTCCGACCAGCGCCAGTCGAACAGGGTCCGGTAGAAGTCGAGCGTGGACTCCGGGTCGGGGACGTGCAGTTCGGCCCAGAGGAGGGTGTTGGCGGAGGAGGTCCGCTCCAGGCCCCGCACCCTGCCCGGCTGCCAGACGGCGAACTCGGCGCCGGCCGGGTCGGTGAGGCAGGCCATGCGGCCCGCGTCCATGACGTCGAAGGCCTCGACGCGCACACGGCCGCCCGCGGCCTCGGCGGCCTTCTGGGTGGCGTCCGCGTCCGGGGTCTGGAAGTACACCGTCCAGGCGCTGCGCGCGTCCCCGTCGAGCGGCCCGAGCGCGCCGACCGTGGCGCCGCCCTGCTGGAAGAAGCCGTAGCCGCCGGCGTCCGGGCCCGCCGAACGGAACTCCCAGCCGAAGACGGAGCCGTAGAACGCGGCGGCGGCCTCGGTGTCGGGGCTGCCGAGGTCGATCCAGTTGGGGGAGCCCTTGGTGAACTGCGTACCGAGCATGGAGGTGTCCCGTCCTTGTGTCGTCCGTGGCCGAATGTGGTCACCAAGGCCGATCCTCACCTGCGGCCCCGCGCGGCGCAGCCGCAATCGCCCTCTTTCATCCGGCCGGCCGACGGGCCGCCGCCGCTTCGAGATCGGCGAGCAGCAGCTCGTTGCCGATCGCCACGCCCGCCCGGTAGCCGCGGCTCACCGCGTTGACCACCTGTTCCTGCGGGCCCGTGACGTTCCCGGCCGCCCAGACGCCGGGGACGCTCGTCCGGCCCGTCTCGTCGACCGCGACGAACTCCCCGAACGGGGTCTCGCGCAGCTCCGCGCCCAGCTCCCTGAGCACCGCGTCCCGGGCGGAGAGGCGCCGCGCCCCGACGAAGACCACCGAGCGCGGGACGAACCGCCCGTCGGAGAGCCGGACGCCGGTCAGCCGGTCCTCCTCGACGGCGAGCCCGGCGACCTCGCCGGTCACGACCTCGACCCCGGCCGCGTCGAGCAGCGCGGCGTCCCGGGCGGAGAGCTCGCCGGCCGTGTGCAGGAAGAGCGTCACGTCCCTGGACCACCGCGAGACCATCAGTGCCTGGTGTGCGGGCATGTCGGGGTGGGCGATCACCCCGAACGGCAGGTCGCGGACCTCCCAGCCGTGGCAGTACGGGCAGTGCACCACGTCCCGGCCCCAGCGCTCCGCCACGCCGTCGATCTCGGGCAGCTCGTCGACGAGCCCGGTGGTCACCACGAGCCGCCGCGCGCGCACGCGCGTGCCGTCCGCCAGGGACACGCGGAAGCCGTCGTCGCCGTCCCGTGCCGCGCCGCTCACCCGACCGTCCCGCACGACCACGCCGTACGCGGCGAGTTCGCGGCGGCCGGCCGCCAGGTAGTCGGCGGGGCTCGCTCCGTCGCGGGAGAGGACCCCGTGCATGTGGGCGGCCGGGGCGTTGCGGGGTTCACCCGCGTCGACGACCAGGACGCGCAGCCGTGAGCGGCCCATGATGAGCGCCGCGCTCAGTCCGGCCGCGCCGCCGCCGATCACCACCGCGTCGTACGTGCCTGAGAGGGGAGGAGTGTTCTCGTTCATGGGGGGAGAGTGGCTCCGTCGGTGAACGTGCGGCAAGAATCCTTGCCGTTTCTGCAAGACTGACGCCATGACCGAAGACGACCGCATCGACGCCGTGCTGACCGAGGTCGGCCCCCGGCTCCGCCGTGTCCGCCGTGACCGCGGGGTGACGCTCGCCGAGCTCTCCGCCGCCACCGGCATCTCCGTGAGCACCCTGTCCCGGCTGGAATCCGGACAGCGCAAGCCCAGCCTCGAACTGCTCCTGCCGCTCGCCCGCGCCCACCAGGTCCCCCTGGACGAGCTGGTCGGGGCCCCGCCGGTGGGCGACCCCCGGGTCAAGGCCAAGCCCATCGTGCGCCACGGACGGACGATGTACCCCCTGACCCGGCAGCCCGGCGGGCTCCAGGCGTACAAGGTGATCCAGGAGAAGGCGCACGAGGCGCCGGAGCCCCGGGTGCACGAGGGGTACGAGTGGCTGTACGTGCTCTCCGGGAGGCTCCGGCTCGTCCTGGGCGAGCACGACGTGGTGCTGACCGCCGGTGAGGCGGCCGAGTTCGACACGCGCGTCCCGCACTGGTTCGGGCCGACGGCCGACGGTCCGGTGGAGTTCCTGAGCCTGTTCGGGCCGCAGGGGGAGCGCATGCACGTCCGGGCGCGCCCCAAGAAGTCCGGCTGACCGGTTCCCCCGAGACAAGCGACCGCTTAGTATGCCACCGACCGCTCGGTACGGAGGAGGCATTCCGGATGCAGGCATGGCGTGTGTACGAGAACGGCGAACCGCGCGCGGTGATGCGCCGCGAAGAGGTGGAACCGCCCGCGCCCGGAGACGGCCAGGTCCTCCTCAGGGTCCGCGCGGCGAACGTCAACTTCCCCGACGCGCTGCTCTGCCGCGGCCACTACCAGGTGCGGCCCCCGCTGCCCTTCACCCCCGGCGTCGAGGTCTGCGCCGAGACCGAGGACGGGCGCCGGGTCATCACGACCGCCGCCCTTCCGCACGGCGGCTTCGCCGAGTACGTCCTCGCCGACGCCGCCGGGCTCCTGCCCGCCCCGGAGGCGCTCGACGACGCGGAGGCCGCCGCACTGCACATCGGCTACCAGACCGGCTGGTTCGGCCTGCACCGCCGCGCCGCCCTGCAGGAGGGCGAGACCCTCCTCGTCCACGCGGCGGCGGGCGGCGTCGGCAGCGCCGCCGTCCAGCTCGGCAAGGCGGCCGGCGCCACCGTCATCGGCGTCGTCGGCGGCCCGGAGAAGGCGGCCGTCGCCCGCGCCCTCGGCTGCGACCTGGTGATCGACCGCCGCTCCGAGGACGTCGTCGCCGCCGTCAAGGCCGCGACCGGCGGCCGGGGCGCCGACGTGATCTACGACCCGGTCGGCGGCGAGGCCTACCGGCAGTCCGCCAAGTGCGTCGCCTTCGAGGGCCGGATCGTGATCGTCGGCTTCGCGAGCGGCGACGTCCCCGCCCCCGCCCTCAACCACGCGCTGGTGAAGAACTACTCGATCCTCGGCCTCCACTGGGGGCTGTACGCGGCGAAGGACCCGGCCTCCATCGGCCGCTGCCACGAGACCCTGACCGCCTACGCGGCGAAGGGGATCGTCAAGCCGCTCATCGGCGAACGCGTCCCCTTCGCGGCCGCGGCGGACGCCGTCCAGCGCGTCGCCGACGGCACCACCACCGGCCGCCTGGTCGTCCTCCCGGAAGGAGCCCACGCATGACCGACGCCGAGGAACTCCGCTCCCGCACGCGGCGGTTGCTCGCCGAGCACCCGCCCGCCACGACCGACCGCACCGACTTCCTGAAGGCCCGCTTCGACGCCGGGCTCGCCTGGGTGCACTACCCCGTCGGCCTCGGCGGGCTCGACGCGCCCCGCGCGCTCCAGGCCGTCGTCGACGCCGAACTCGCCGCCGCGGGCGCCCCCGACAACGACCCGCGCCGGATCGGCATCGGCCTCGGCATGGCCGCCCCCACCCTGCTCCAGTACGGCTCCGAAGAGGTCAAGAAGCGCTTCCTGCGGCCCCTCTGGGTCGGCGAGGAGGTCTGGTGCCAGCTCTTCAGCGAGCCCGGCGCCGGCTCCGACCTCGCCGCGCTCGGCACCCGCGCCGTACGCGACGGCGAGGACTGGGTGGTCGACGGACAGAAGGTGTGGACCTCCAGCGCCCACATCGCCCGCTGGGCCATCCTCATCGCCCGCACCGACCCGGACGCCCCCAAGCACCGGGGCATCACCTACTTCGTCTGCGACATGACCGACCCCGGGGTGGAGGTCCGGCCGCTGCGCCAGATCACCGGCGAGGCCGAGTTCAACGAGGTCTTCCTCACCGGCGTCCGCATCCCCGACGCCCACCGCCTCGGCGAGGCCGGCGACGGCTGGCGGGTCGCCCAGACCACCCTGATGAACGAGCGGGTCTCCATCGGCGGCGCCCGCATCCCACGCGAGGGCGGAATGATCGGGAAGCTCGCCGCGACCTGGCGCGAGCGCCCCGAGCTGCGCACCCACGAGCTGCACCGGCGCCTCCTCGACCTCTGGGTCGACGCCGAGGTCGCCCGGCTCACCGGCGAACGCCTCCGCCAGCAGCTCGTCGCCGGACAACCCGGACCCGAGGGCAGCGCGATGAAGCTCGGCTTCGCCCGCCTCAACCAGGCCATCAGCGGCCTGGAGGTCGAACTCCTCGGCGACGAGGGCCTGTTGTACGGCGAGTGGGAGATGCGCCGCCCCGAACTCGTCGACTTCACCGGCCGGGACGCCGGATACCGCTATCTGCGCTCCAAGGGCAACTCGATCGAGGGCGGGACCAGCGAGGTGCTCCTCAACATCGTCGCCGAGCGGGTCCTCGGCCTGCCGCCGGAGCCCCGCAACGACAAGGACGTCGCCTGGAAGGACCTCGCCCGATGACCTCACCGACGCAAGCGCTCGACCTGCTGTACTCCGAGACCGAGGACGACCTGCGGGCCGCCGTCCGCGCCCTGCTCGCCGACCGGGCGGGTCATCGGACCCTGCTCGACCGGATCGAGACGGACGACCCGTACGTCCCCGGCCTCTGGAAGTCCCTCGCGGGCGACATCGGTGCCGCCGGACTGCTCGTCCCCGAGGAGCTCGGCGGCCAGGGCGCGAGCCACCGCGAGGCCGCGGTGGTCCTGGAGGAGCTGGGCCGCGCGGTGACGCCGCTGCCGTACCTCACGAGCGCGGTGGTGGCCACGGAGACGCTGCTCGGCCTCGCGGGGCAGGGCGGCCCCGCGGCCGAGCTGCTCGCCTCGCTCGCCTCCGGCGAGCGCGTCGCGGTCCTGGCCGTACCGTTCTCGACCGCGCCGCATCCGGCGCCGGACACCTCGGGAGGGCCGGTGCGCGGGGTCGCCGACGCGGCCGCCGCCGACGTGTTCCTCGTCCCGCGCCCCGACGGGCTGTACGCGGTCCCGGCCGCCGGTGCCGTCGTCACCCCGCTGACCCCGCTCGACCTCACCCGACCCCTGGCGGTCGTCGACGCCGGAGACGCCGGGGGCACCCGGCTCGCCGACGGCGAGACCGCCCGCGCGGCCGTCCGGCGCGGACTCCTCGCCGGATCGGGGCTGCTCGCCTCCGAGCAGCTCGGGCTCACCGAGTGGTGTCTGGAGGAGACCGTCCGGCACACCCGCGAGCGTCACCAGTTCAACCGGCCCGTGGGCTCCTTCCAGGCCCTGAAGCACCGCATGGCCCAGCTCTGGCTGGACCTCGTCGGGGCCAGGGCCGCGGCCCGCGCCGCCGCCGACGCCCTCGCCACCGGCGCCCCGGACGCCCCGCTGACCGTGGCGGTGGCCCAGGCCTACTGCTCCAAGGTCGCGGTCCGCGCCGCGGAGGAGTGCGTGCAGCTGCACGGCGGGATCGGGATGACCTGGGAACACCCGGCGCACCTGGCGCTGAAGCGGGCCAAGTCCGACCAGATCGCGCTGGGTTCGGCGGGCCGCCACCAGGACGCGATCGCGGCTCTGACGGATCTGCCCGCGCCCGAGTGAGGCCCCGTGTCCGCACCCCTCCACGCACCGTCGAACCGGTCCCCGGGAGGGGTGCGGACACGATGACCGCCCGACCCGCCCGCGGTGCGGCGGCCGCGGCACCGCCGGTGCGGCCGCGCGGTCGGGCGGTAGGACCGCCCGGTCACCGCCCCCTGACCGAATCTCACCCGTATGGACGCCCCGCCATACGCCCGGACGGACCGTGCGTTCCGCCACACTGTCCGCCGAACGCCGCAATTCCGGTGCGGCGACGGAGGGACGTGAGAGCGATGGCCGTTTCCATTTCTGTCGTGGTGCTACTGCTGGTGCTGACCGTGATCTTCCTGCGCAACGGCGGTCTGAAGGTCACGCACGCACTGGTCTGCGCCCTGCTCGGTTTCTTCCTCGCCGGCACCAGCATGGCGCCCACCATCCACAACGGCGTGGCAGCCACCGCCAACGTGGTCTCCAGCCTCAGGCCGTGATCGTCACGGCTCCGTGAACTCCCGTGAACTGTTGTGAACCGCCCATGAAACACAGGGCAGTTCCATGTACATTTCACGGACTCGGTCCTAGCGTCGGCCGCCGGCGCGACACACGTCAGGACCCGAGGAGCCGCCTTGACCACCCCACCGCCCCGCAGCCGAGCACGCGCGCTCGCGCTGGTCGCCGCGCTCGCGGCGACCCTTCTGGCGGGCTCCGCGCCCGTCGCCCAAGCCGAGGAGATACCCCTCGCCCCCGGTCACCGTCTCGTCGCCCCCTACGAGGGCGCCCCCGCCACCGCGCGGCCCGTGCCCGGCGAGGCGCCGCCCCAGCACCCGTACCTCGCCCCCAACGGCCGCAGCGGCATGCACGCCGACGGCGCCGGCAGCGGCACCCACCCCTGGTCCGGGCCGCTCGGGCGCGACCCGCGGGTCGACAGCGAGAAGATCGCCGCCGTCGGCGGCGAGTGCGCCACCGTCACCTTCGACGCCGGCGGCCGCCTCGTCACCGTCTGCGGCACCTTCAGCGGATTCCTCCTGAAGCTGCTCGACCCGCGCACCCTGGACACCCTCGCCGAGTACCAGCTGCCGCAGCGCTCCTCCACCGTCGAGGCCATCACCCGCCTCGACTTCGAGAAGATCTTCAAGGACACCTCCGGCGGCGCCTACTTCTACCTCGACGACCGGGACCGGGTCGTCCTCGCCGACTCCCGGCAGCACGTCCTGCGCGTCGCCCACCGCCAGAACGCCGACGGCGCCTGGGAGTTCACCGTCGAGGACGACTGGGACCTCACCTCCCTCGTGCCGCACGACTGCGTCACCTGGACCAACCTCTTCCCCAGCGGCGCCTGCGACCCCGTCACCTCCGTCATGCCGGACTGGGACGGCCGCATCTGGTGGGTGACCCGCCTCGGCCGCGTCGGCACCGTAGACCCCGCGACGGGAGCCCTGCGCGTGATCCGGCTCGACGGCGAGGAGATCCAGAACTCCTTCTCCGTCGCCGAGGACGGCGTCTCCATCGTCACCGACCACGCCCTGTACGCCTTCCGCGCCGACGCCGACGGCGTCCCCCGCGTCCAGTGGCGCGAGACGTACGACCGGGGGACCGGCACCAAGCCCGGCTCGGTGAACCAGGGTTCGGGCACCACCCCCGACCTCTTCGGCACCCGGGGCCGGTACGTCGCCATCACCGACAACGCCGACGACCGCATGAACGTCCTCGTCTACCGCAGGGGCGCCGACGTGCCCGCCGGCGAGCGGCTCGTCTGCAAGGTGCCCGTCTTCGGCCCCGGCGCCTCCACCACCGACAACTCCCTGATCAGCTGGGGTGACAGCCTCGTCGTCGAGAACAACTACGGCTACGAGAACCCCGGTACGCTCCTGTTCGGCCGCAGCGTCGTCGGCGGCGCGACCCGGATCGACGTCCGCGCCGACGGCAGCGGCTGCGACACCGTCTGGGAGAGCGACGTCCGCTCGCCCTCCACGGTCCCGAAGCTCTCCACCGCCAACGGACTGCTCTACTTCTACGAGAAGCGCCCCAACGCCTGGGGCATCGACGCCTGGTACCTCACGGCGGTCGACTTCCGCACCGGGCGGCGCGCCTTCTCCCGCTTCACCGGCACCGGCCTCGCCTACGACAACAACTGGGCGCCGATCACCATCGGCCCCGACGGCACCGCGTACGTGGGGGTCTTCAACGGCATCGTCGCCGTCCGCGACACCGCCTGACGCACGGCGGCGCGGCGCCCCGTGGCGCCGCGCCGCACCGCTCACTCGAACTCGGGCAGGTCCCCGACGGTCGTCTTCTGGTCGATCACGGCGAAGGCGGCACCCTGCGGGTCCACGATCGCCGCGAACCGGCCGAACGGGCTGTCCATCGGCCCGAACACCTTCTGCCCCTTGAGCGCCACGGCCCGGTCGACGGCCAGGTCGCAGTTGTCGACGGCGAAGTAGACCTGGATGTACGAGGGGATCTCCGGCGGGAAGTCCTCGTCCGACATCACCATCCGGCCGAGCACCGGCCGCTCGCCACCGACGTCGAAGACCCGGTAGTCCATGTGCTCGTCCTTGATCTTCTTGGAGCCGTAGCCGAAGACCTCGGTGAAGAAGGCGTCGGACTTCGAGGGCTCCCGGGTGAAGACCTCGGCCCAGGCGTACGAGCCGGGCTCGCCCTCCCGCTCGAAGCCCTCGTGCGCACCGGGCTGCCAGACGCCGAACGCGACGCCCGCCGGGTCCTGGGCGATGCACATGGAACCGAAGTCGCCGACCCGCATCGGCTCCATCAGGACGGTGCCGCCCGCACCCCGGATCCTCTCCGCCGTCGCCGCGACGTCCGGCGAGGCGAAGTACAGACACCAGGCCGAGCGCGGCTCCCCGTCCTGTCCCGGCATCGGCGGGACGACGGCCGCGACCGCCTTGCCGTTCTTGTACGCCTGCGTGTAGTTGCCGTATTCCGTGGAGGCCTCGCCGAAGGTCCAGCCGAGCACATCGCCGTAGAACGTCTTGGCGCCCTCGACGTCGGTGTACATCGCGTCGGTCCAGACCGGTGTGCCTTCAGGTCGTGCGGCCATGACGGTGACTCCCACTTCGGATTCGATGATGTGTTCCTGTGTCACGCTAGCCACGGTCGCCGGGCCTCGCGCGGTGACGCACCGGGAGCGCCGGCTTCAGTCGGGCAGCCGGCTCAGGCCGTAGCGGTGGAACGGGCCGTCGGGGATCGGGAGCCCGGGCCGCCACACCCTGAGCACCTGCGCCGACGGCAGGAACAGGGCCTCCGGCAGGCGGTCGGGGTCCGTCCACTCCCAGCGCTCGATCTTGTCCGGCTCGGCCACGGCGGGCACGCCCCGGAAGCCGCGCACCACGGTGGCCGCGGTCATCCGGGTCAGCCGCGTCGAGGTCACCGTGTCCAGGAGCAGCCCGACGACCTCCACGTCGGCGGCGTCGGCGAGCAGCGTCGTCTCCTCGGCCAGCTCGCGCACCGCCGCCTCCTCGATCGACTCGCCCGGTCCGACCTTGCCGCCCGGCAGTTCCCACACCCCGGAACGGTCCAGGCCCAGGAGGACCCGCCCGGCCCCGTCGGTCACCACGACCCCCGCGCCGAGCGAGGCTCCGGCGGACGGCGGCTCGGTGTTGCGGCGGGCGGTGGCGGCGTGATCTGCGGTCGTCATGGGCCCTGTCTACCAGGCGTCACCGACACACAAGAAAAAACCGCAAACCTCTTGAAACGGGCGGAAAAGGGAGGAGACTCGTTCTTACACCGGACAACCGGAGAGAGCCGCACCCGCCGACGGAGACGTCCGAAGGCCCGCGTGACCCTGATCCAGGCTCTGGCCAGGCCCCCGGCGGGGCCCATCGGGCACGGAGCGGTCGGCGACGGCCGACGCCCACGCGACCGATCAGGACCGCCGGGGACTGTCATGTCCAGGACCCCGCGGCCTCCGGCGGCACCACCGCCACCGGACAGTGCGCGTGATGCAGCACCGCATGGGCCACGGAACCGATGAGCAGCGAGCCGAAGCGGTGCCGGTGGTGCCGCCCCACCACCACCAGGCCCGCGTCCCGCGACCCCTCCACGAGCCGGCCCGCCGCGTCCCCCGGCACCGCCACCGGGACCAGCTCCACCCCCGGCCACCGCGCCGCGAACGGCCGCAGCCGCTCCTCCTGCTCCCGCTCCGCCTCCTTCACCAGCTCCTCCGTCTCCTCCACCTCGTCCGCGAGGGGCAGCGGCGGCGGCACCTGGAGCGCGGGAGAAGGCGCCGGAAGGAGCGCGCCCTGCGGCGGGGGCAGCCGGAACGCCGTCACCGCCTCCAGCGGCACGCCCCGGTGGTGGGCCGCCTCGAAGGCGAACTCCACCGCCTCGTCCGGGGTCTCCTCCGTGTGCAGGCCCAGCAGCACCCGCCCGGCCCCGGCGTCGTCCGCGAGCGCGGCGGCGCGCGCCTCGTGCGGGACGACCACCAGCGGGCAGGGAGCCGTCATGGCCAGCGTCCGGCTGGTCGAGCCGAGGAGCAGGCTCGCGAAACCGCCGTGCCCCCGGGAACCGGTCACGAGCAGCCGCGCCCCCCGCGCCGCCGCCGGCAGGGCGTCCGTCACGGACCCGTCCAGCGAGTCGTACCGCACCGGCACGCGGTGCCCCCGCTCCTCGACCACCGTCCGTACGGCCCGCGCGACCGTGTCGGGAAGCTCCGGAGCCGTGCCCAGGGAGGCGATACGGGCGGCACCGAGCTGGAGCGCGTCCGAGCGCACATGGGCCACCACCAGCGGCGCGCCCAGGCCCTCCGCGGCGCTCAGCGCCCACTCCAGGGCCCGGAGACTGTGCTCGGACCCGTCCACGCCGACGACGACCGGCGGCTCGTACGCGGTGCTGGCGTCACTCATGGGGGGATGCCTCCCGCGCCCGGAGAAACGCCACGCCGGTCCGTACCGAAGCGCTTCGGTACGGACCGGCGTGGCGGGACGATCAGGCGTGCCGGGGGCCGATCGGACAGGCGGACGGGGAGCCGGTCAGGCGCCCTGCTGCCGGCGCGCCCGCTCCTCGTTGCGCTCCTTGATGCGGATGGTCTCCTTGCGGACCTCCGCCTGGGTGGCCCGCTCCTTCCGGAGCCACTCGGGGGACTCCTGCTTGAGCGCGTCGATCTGCTCGGTGGTCAGCGGCTCGGTGATGCCGCCGCGCGCGAGACCGGAGATGGAGACGCCCAGCTTCGACGCGACCACCGGGCGGGGGTGCGGACCGTTCTTGCGCAGTTCCTGGAGCCAGGCCGGCGGGTTGGCCTGGAGCTCGTTCAGCTCGGTGCGCGAGACGACACCCTCCTGGAACTCTGCGGGGGTGGCCTCGAGGTACACACCCAGCTTCTTCGCCGCGGTCGCGGGCTTCATCGTCTGGGTGTTCTGGTGCGACGTCATGGAGTCAAGGGTATCGAGCATGCGGGCGAGCTCCGACCACGGCGGCTACCGGTAACCTGGCGGGGTGACAGGCACGGACGCTTCCTCCTCGGACCCCCTCTCTTCCTCCGCTTCCCCTTCCCCCTCCTTCCGGCTCGCCTACGTGCCGGGAGCGACCCCCGCGAAGTGGGTGCGGATCTGGAACGAGCGCCTGCCCGACGTACCCCTGACGCTCCTCTCCGTGACCCCCGCCGAGGCCTTCGGCGCGATCCGGGAGGGCGCCGCGGACGCGGGCATCGTCCGGCTGCCCGTCGACCGGGACGACCTCAGCGCGATCCCGCTCTACACGGAGACGACGGTCGTCGTCGTCCCCAAGGACCACCTGTTCGCGGCCGTGGAGGAGGTGTCGGCCGAGGACCTCGCCGACGAGCTCGTCCTGCACCCCCTCGACGACACCCTCGGCTGGGAACGGCCGCCCGGCCGCCCCGCCATGGAGCGCCCGGCCACGACGGCCGACGCGATCGAACTGGTCGCCGCGGGCGTCGGCGTGCTCGCCGTCCCGCAGTCGCTGGCCCGGCTGCACCACCGCAAGGACCTCACCTACCGGACCCTCGTCGGCGTCCCGCAGTCGCGGGTGGCCCTGTCGTGGCCGGCGGGGGACGAGGCGCCCGACCTGGTGGAGGAGTTCATCGGCATCGTGCGCGGCCGCACCGTGAACAGCACACGGGGCCGCCGCGCCGAGGAGAAGAAGGGCCAGAAGCAGCCCAGGCAGCAGAAGGCCGCGAAGCCGGCGAGGTCCGGGAAGCCGGCCGGCGGCTCCCGCACCGCCGGCCGCCCCCCGGCGTCCCGCAAGGGCGGCGGAGGCACCGGCCGGAGCGGGAAGCCGCGCCGCGGCCGCGGCTGAACCGTCCGCACGGCGGACGCCCGGCGCCCCGCCTCCGGCACCTCGGCATACTGACCCCTCCTGATCACCGAATCGATCATCGAATCGGTCACCGAGATCATCCAGGAGGAGCTTTGGCCGCCAGTTTCAGGACCGTCGTCGAGGTGGCACCGGACCACCTCGCGCAGGCCCGGTCCATCGACCGGGTGTTCCAGGAGGCGATCGCCCCGGCGACCGTCAACTTCGACTTCGAGGCGATCCACCGGGCGGCCTCGGCCGTTCCGGACAGCGACGTGGTGAAGATGGTCCGGGGCTGGGGGCTCCAGGAGCACGCCCCCGTCCTCGTCATGGTCCTCTCCCTCAAGGAGGCCGTCCGCCAGGCGCTGCCGCCGGAGTGCGCGGAGGCCGGCTTCTGGGCCACGGTCGAGCGGGAGCTCGTCCAGGCCTTCACCGGACTCGCCGCGCAGGAGGGGCAGCCCGGACTCTCCTTCTACGAGGAGTCCGGGGACCGCACCCGCTTCTACCGGGACCTGTTCTTCGCCCTCCAGGACGAGGAGACCGGGGGCCACATGTACGCCCTGGCCTTCTGCGTCGACGTGACCGTCGAGCTGCCGAAGGCCGAGGCCCTCGCGCTCGACCTGACCGACGTCGTGCCCTTCGCGGTGCGGCTGAACGCGATCGTGCTCCGCCAGGCGCTGGGCGCCCCGGTCTCCGTCTGACCCGGACGACCCGCTCCGCACCGGCCCGCCGTCCCGGGCCGGATCCGAGGAACGCGGAAGCCCTCAGCCCCGCAGCCGCAGCCGGCTGCCCCGCGCCGCCGCGACGAGCTCCGGCACCGTGGCGAGCTTGACCCGCGGACGCCCCGCGTCCCGGCCCCGCGCCCGCTCGGCCCGGTCGATGGAGGCGAGCCCGCGCGCGTCGACGAGCCCCCGTCCGCTGCGGCTCCGCGCGAGGCGGCGGAACTCCCGGGAGGTGCCCGTCGGCTTCGGCAGCACCCCGGCGACCGCGTCCGCGAGCAGCGTCCCGACCGTCTCCTCGGCGCAGGCCCGGTTGGCCCCGATGCCCCCGGAGGGCCCGCGCTTGATCCAGCCGACGACATAGCTGCCGGGCAGTCCCGCGACCCGTCCGGCCTCGTGCGGCACGGTGCCGGTCGTCTCGTCGAACGGCAGCCCCGCGAGCGGTACGCCGCGGTAGCCGACGGCCCGTACGAGGAGCCCGGCCGCGATCTCCGCACCGGACGGCTCTCCCTCCTCCGTCACCCGGACCGCCCGCACGCCGTCGGTGCCGAGGGCCTCGACCGGGGCGGTGTGGAAGCGCAGCACGATCCGGCGCCTGCCCCGCGCCGGGGACCGCGTCCAGTCCACCGCCTCCCGGTCCACGCCCTGCAGGAGCGCGGCCTTCGAGCCGGGCGAGGCCGCGTCGATCGCCGCGCCGGTGCGCGGGTCGCGGTCGTCGACGACCAGGTCGACCCCGGGCAGGTGCTTCAGGGCGAGCAGTTCGGAGGTGGTGTACGCGGCGTGCTCGGGGCCCCGGCGGCCCAGGAGCACCACCTCGCGGACCCGTGCGTCCCGCAGGGCGGCCAGCGCGTGGTCGGCGATGTCCGTACGGGCGAGGGCGTCGGGGTCCGTGACGAGGACGCGGGCGACGTCGAGCGCCACGTTGCCGTTGCCGACCACGACGACCCGCTCGGCGGAGAGCCCGACTGCGTCCGCGCCGGTCTCCGGATGCGCGTTGTACCAGGAGACGACGGAGGTCGCCGAGACGCTGCCCGGCAGGTCCTCGCCGGGGATGCCGAGCCGCCGGCCGGAGGGCGCGCCCACCGCGTAGACCACCGCGTCGTGGTGCGCGGCGAGCTCCTCGGGGGTGATGTCCGTGCCGATCTCGACGCCGAGCCGCATGCGGACCCGGGGGTGGGAGTGGAAGCGGGCGAAGGCCTCCCCGGCCCCCCTGGTCGTCGGGTGGTCCGGTGCCACGCCGTACCGGACCAGGCCGCCGGCGACGGGCAGCCGGTCGATCAGCGTCACCTCGGCGTTGGTGTGCAGGAGGAGGTCCTCGGCGGCGTACATGCCGGCCGGTCCCGTGCCGACGATCGCGACGCGGATCGGGGCGAAGTCGGCGGGGATCGAGCGGTCGAAGACCGGCTCGCCCCAGCTGTGGAAGGTCGGCGAGGCGAGGACCGGCGCGGGCTCGCGTTCCGCGTAGTAGGCGGCGTTGATCCCCTCGTACTCCCGCAGCCGCTCGGTGAGCCGGTCGGCCGGGAAGATCGCGTCGACGGGGCAGGCGTCGGCGCAGGCCCCGCAGTCGATGCAGCTCTTCGGGTCGATGTAGAGCATCTCCGTGGTGCCGAAGTCCGGCTCGTCCGGCGTCGGGTGGATGCAGTTGACCGGGCACACGGCGACACAGGTGGCGTCGTTGCAACAGGTCTGGGTGATGGCGTAGGTCATGTCGTCGGCTCAGCTCGGATCCGGGGGAGGGGGTCAGATGAGGTTCGCACGCTTGTAGAAGAAGAGCGCGGGCCGGGTCAGCAGGCGGGCCGAGGCCAGGAACTCCATGAGGCCGGCACAGCTGGCGCGCATCTGCGCCTTGTAGTGCTCGTTGGCGGCGGCCTCGCGCCGGGCGCGCACCGGGTCGAGGCCCGCCTTCGCGTAGACGTCGGGGCTGACCAGGCTGGTGACGATGTAGTACGCGGCGATGGCGACGACCAGGGCGTGGAAGTTGCGGCGGGCCCGGCCGGCGTGGGCCAGTCGGCGGCGCGTCTCGTCCCGGGCGAACTTCATGTGCCGGGACTCCTCGACGACGTGGATGTTGTTGATCGTGCGGACGAAGGGGACGACCCGCTCGTCGCGCATCCAGTCGCGCTGCATGACGTCGAGGACCTCCTCGGCGACGAGGATGCCGGCGTAGGCGGCCTCGCCGAAGCCGACGGTCTTGAAGGCCCTGCCGAGTTCGAGCACCGCCCGCCTGGGCCGGTAGGCGGGGGCGCCGAGCTTCTGGGCGCCCCGGGCGAACATGATGGAGTGGCGGCACTCGTCGGCGATCTCGGTGAGGGCCCACTGGAACCGGGGGTCGGTGGGGTCCTTGGCGTACATGTCGCGCAGCACCATCTGCTGGAGGATCATCTCGAACCAGATGCCGGTGCTGGCCACCGAGGCGGACTCCTGACGGGTCAGCTCCTTGCGCTGCTCCTCGCTCATCTCGTTCCAGTAGGCGGTCCCGTAGAGGCTGTTCCACTCCGGGCTCTGGCCGTGGAAGTCCTTGTCGAGGGGGGTGTCCCAGTCGACCTCGGCGGCGGGGTCGTAGGAGAGCTTCGCGGCCGACAGGAGCAGCCGCGCGGCGACGTCGTGGTCTTCGTTGTCGGGGCGGACGGTGCTGCTTGCCATGGTGCGGCTCCTCGGGGTCGCTCGAGCGGCTCGGGCACTTGTTAGACGTCGCGTCTAGCAAGCTTGTTAGACGGAACGTATAGCAAGGGCCCGGGGGAGGCCTACCCCTCGGTGCGACTTTCTTTCCACGGGAGTTACCGCGGGTACGCGAACGGGGCCGGAGCCGTCGCGGCTCCGGCCCCGTTCCCGGGTCGGTATGTACTAGAAGGTCAGGTTCCAGGCGTCGATCCTGCCCGTGTCCTGGTTCGCGTTGTCGTTCACGCGCAGCTTCCAGACACCGTTGGCGACCTCCGCCGAGGCGTCGACCGTGTACGTCTGGGCGATGTTGTCCGTGCCGCTGCCGGTCCGGTTGTGCAGCGTGTACACGGTGCCGTCCGGGGCCACCAGGTCGACCTTCAGGTCACCGATGTAGGTGTGCTTGATGTCGACGCCCACCTTGAGGCCGGCCGGCGCGTTGCCCGTCACGCCGCTGACCGTGATCGGGCTCTCGACCGTGGAGTTGTCCGCGATCGCGTAGTCCGTGAGGTTCTCGAAGTACGCCCCGGGCGGCGGGGTGGAGCCGCCGACGGCCTTCAGGGCGTCGACGCGGCCCTCGCCGAAGAAGCTGTTCTTCGTGGTGGTGCCGGTGCAGCGGGCGTCCGAGGGGCAGGCCAGGTCGGTGGCCTGCTCGCCGAGCTTCGCCCGGATGTCCGCCGGGGTGTACGCCGGGTTGGCGCTGGCCAGCAGCGCGGCCACGCCGGCGACGTGCGGGGAGGCCATCGAAGTGCCGCTCAGCGAGGCGTACTTGCCGCCGGGGACGGTGCTGTAGACGGACTCGCCGGGGGCCGAGACCTCGATGACGTCACGGCCGTAGTTGGAGAACGAGGCCTTGGAGGTGCCGCTGGTGCCGTTCGCCGAGACCGTGACCACGCCCGGCAGCTCGGCCGGGATGTCGAGGCAGGCGTTCGTGATGGTCCGGGTCACCGGCGTCGAGTCGTTCGGGCTCGACGAGTCGGTGGTCTTGTTGGCCAGGTCGACGTTGGAGTTGCCGGCCGCCGCGACCTGGAGGGAGCCCTTGCTCTCGGCGTACGCCTGGGCGCGGCCCACGCCCTCCAGGATGGCCGCCTGGTCCAGGTTGTCGGGGCAGTTGAACTGCCACGGGTCCGTGTAGTAGCTGTTGTTGGTGACCTTGAAGCCGTGGTCACCGGCCCACACGAGGCCGCAGATGGTGTTCTCCGCGAAGAACAGCGTGGTGCCGGGCTCGGCGATGCGCACCGAGGAGATCTTCACGCCCGGCGCGACGCCGATGGCGCCCTTGCCGTTCTTGGCGGCCGCGACCGTGCCGGCGACGTGGGTGCCGTGCTGGTCGACGTCGCGCCAGGCGCCGACGCGGGTGTCCGTCTTGCCGTAGGCGCAGGAGACCGAGTCGGCGGCGTTGAAGTTCGGCGCCAGGTCCTGGTGCTGGTCGTCCACGCCGGTGTCCAGGATGCCGACCTTGACCGTGGCGGAGCCCTTGTTGACGGCCCAGGCCTGGTCGGCCTTGATCTGGGTCATGTCCGAACGGACCGGCTCCGTCGTGGGCGCGGCGGCCTGCGAGGGGTTGGCCGGGAGCGCCGGGTTGTAGGCGTCGGCGGGCACGTCGGAGGTGCGGGTCGCGCCGACCTTCTGGACGCCGGAGACGCCGCGCATCGTGGTGGCGAAGGAGGCGGAGGCCGAGTGCGCGACGATCACGCCGATCGCGTCGTACGAGGCGAAGACCGAGCCGCCGTTGTTCGCGATGGCGGTGCGGACGGCGGTGGTGTCGCCCGGGGTCGTGATGACCAGGTAGGCGCGGGTGCCCGCGGCCCAGGCGGCGGGCGCCGCGGCGATCGCGGGAGCGGCGGCCGGGCCGGCCGAACGGACCGCGAGGGGCTCGTTGTCCAGCGGGGCGGCCTGCGCGATGCCGACGGTCGTGCCGAGCGCCAGGGACGTGCCGAGCGCGAGGGCCGAGAGTCTCATGCGGCCGGATATGTGGGAAAACAATGCGTCCTCCGATGACCCGGTGGCGCGGGTGGCGCCGGCCGGGCCCTGTGATGTGTGGGGTGGACGCAAGATCGCAGACAAACGGGGCGGAAGGAAGTCTTCTGTCCGACAAGCCCGTTCGTGTAACAAAATCTTGACTTGAACATGACGGAAAGGGGGCGGTTTTCCGTTTCTCCGCCCCCTTCCCGGGACGCGCTACTTCAGGTACGGACCAGCCGTGCCGATCTTGCCGGGACCGTTCAGGACGTACACCCGGAGGTTGCCCTTGCCGGGCGCGGCGATCGAGAGGGTGCCGTTCGTGACGGTGCGGACGTCGCCGGTGACCGCGTCGGTGTACGTGCCGTTCGGGACGCCGGAGAAGGCGGCGCCGCCCGAGACGGTGACCAGGGCGAAGCTGTCCGTGGCCCCGCTGGTGTAGCGGCGCTTGAAGGCCATGCCGCCCGAGACGCCCTCGGTGGAGTACTGGCCCGTCTGGAGCGCGGGGACGGCGCGGCGGATCTGGTTGAGCCGCTGCACGTGCCGGACGAGGGGCTGCTGGAGCGTGGTGGCCACGGCCCCGGAGGCCGAGGAGACCTGGGAGAAGTCGGAGGCCGTGACGGATCCGGCGACGTGGTCGCCGAAGTAGGCGCGGCCGGTGTCGGCGAGCGGGCAGGTCGGCCCGCAGTCGATCTTCTTCCCCTTCTGGAACTCGATCTCGGAGCCGTAGTACAGCGTCGGGATGCCGCGGAAGGTCCACATCAGGGACATGTTCTCGGCCCAGGCGTCGGTGCCGCCCGTGTACCGCTCGCTCGACTTGTTGGGACCGTAGTCGTGGCTGTCGACGTAGACGACGTTGTACGTGGCGTCGTTGTAACTGTCGTCCGAGTCCTTGCCGTTGGAGAAGGCGTTGTACGCGTCACCGAAGTTCATGTGCATGCGCATGTCGATGACGTTCATGCCGGAGAAGCGGCTGTGGTCGGGGGTGTGGTAGCTGTTCCCGTTCAGGAAGGCGTTCGTGGACGTGGGCTGGTTGGCGGTGCCCTGCTGCTGCTCGTAGTCGTACATCTCCAGCGCCGCCCTGGCGTCGTCGGCGTCGTACTCCTTGCGCTCCTTCCAGGTGAAGAACTGCGCGGAGTGGTTCACCGAGCCGCGGTTCCACTTGTCGTTGACGAAGGCCGCGACCTCGCCGAAGACGAAGAAGTTCTTCGCCGCCTCGGCGCCGTGCCGCTGGATGACCCGCTCCTGGATCGCGGGGAGGAAGCGGCGGTTCCAGGTGGTGCGCGGGATGTGCACGGCGGTGTCGACGCGGAAGCCGTCGACCCCCATGTCGATGTACTTGTTATACGCGCCGATCAGGTAGTTCTGGACGGTCGCGTTCTCCGTGTCGAAGTCCGCCAGGTCCTCGTGCAGCCAGCAGGAACGCGAGTCCTCGCCCTCCCAGTTGCCGATCCAGCACTGGTGGTAGAGCGCCTTCGGGAACATGCCCGACGTGGGGCTCGGCCACTGGCAGTTGTAGACCGTGTACCCCTCGGCGCTCTTGCCGCCGGTCGGCCTGCCCCAGTTGACGCAGGTGTTGCCGGCGGGCTCGGCCGTCGACCACAGGTCGCCGTTGTAGTACGACTTGCCGGTCTTCGGGTCGATCGTCAGGCCGTCGTACTCGAAGCCGGGCTGCTTCTCGTCGTAGTACCAGCTCCACTGGCTGTCCCGCACGCCGTACACGGTGGGGACGAAGAGGCCCTTGGCGCCCCAGCGGGAGGAGTGGTTGTAGACGACGTCCTGGTAGATCTTCATGCCCTTGGCGTGGGCGGCGTCGATCAGGTCCTGGTAGGAGGCGCCGGCGGACTCCAGGCGCGGATCGACCTTGTAGAAGTCCCAGCCGTGGTAGCCGTGGTAGTCGTAGTCCGAGCGGTTGAGGACCACCGGGGTGACCCAGATCGCCGAGAACCCGAGGCCCTTGACGTAGTCCAGCTTCTGGATGAGGCCCTTGAAGTCGCCCCGGAACATGGGGTCGCCGTTGGCCGCGTTGCCCGACTTGGCGTGCTGGCTGCCGCCCCGGTCGTTCGTCGGGTCGCCGTCGTTGAAACGGGCGGTGAGGACGAAGTAGATCGGGTCCTTGCGCGGGTCGGTGCCGAGCGGCTTCCCGGTCGCGGGCGTGGCCGGCTCGTCGCCGGTGGTGGCGGTCGCGGGGGCGGAGGCGGCGGAGACGTTCCCCGCGGCGTCCACGGCCTTCACCGTGTAGGTGTAAGCGGTCCGTTCGGCGAGGCCGGTGTCGGAGTACACGGTGGAGCCGACGTCGGTCACGACCGTGCCGCCGCTGCCTCCGGTACGGGTGACCTGGTACTTCGTCACGCCCCGGTCGTCGGTGGCGGGGTCCCAGGCGAGCAGCACGGAGACGCCGTCGGCGGCGGCGGTCAGCCGGGTCGGGGCGGTCGGGGCCCGGGTGTCGGGCGGGGTGGCGGCGCAGGGGTCGGTCGCGTTCGCCGTCACCACCCGGTTCCGCACGGTGGAGACGCCCGTGCCGATCGTGTAGTCGGAGCCGCCGTTGTTGTCCCAGGTGCCGTTGCCGTTGTTGAAGGCGGCTTTGAGGGAGGTGGCCGTCCCGAGGTCGACCTCCCGCTTCCACCAGCCCGCGCAGGCGGCCTGCATGCCGACGCCGGGGACGGCGGTCCAGGCGCCGCCCGCGGGCTGGTAGTGGATGTTGGCGGTGGACCAGCCGAGCGACTCGGTGGAGTAGTAGACCGTCGCCTTCGCGGCGGGGGCGGGCGTGGTGTCCGCGCAGGGGTCGGAGTGGGCGACGACCCCGTCCTTGACGGTGATGCTCCCGGTCCCCAGGGCGTAGTTCCTGCCGCCGTTGTTGTCCCAGGTGCCGGTGCCGTTGTTGAAGGTGGCCTGGAGCCCGGCGGCGGCGCCGAGGCTCACGGTCTTCTTCACCCAGTCCGTGCAGGCGGGCTCCATGGCGACGCCGGGGACCGTGGTCCAGGAGCCGCCGTCGGGGGCGTAATGGAGGTTGTAGGCGGCCCAGTTCTTCGTCTTCGTCCAGTAGAAGACGGTCGCGGTGTTCTCCGCGACGGCCGCCGCCGGGGCGGTGCGGGGCGAGGGGGTGCCGGGTGGGGCGGCGAGCAGGCCGAGCAGGCCGGCGGCCACGGCAAGGACGGCCACCGGGCGCGCGGGCAGCGGTGTGCGGGTGCGGCTCATCTGATTCTCCAGGCGGAGGGCGTTCCGTACGGGCCGGTGGAGGGGGGCGGGGATCGACACCGTTGGAAACTCGATCGGAAAGTTTCTGAAACTCCTTGCGTCGCCGGGAAGTTACCGCCGCCGGGCCGACAGGTAAAGACTTCTGACCGAAGCGGTCTCCACGCTCGGTGCGGTGGCCCGTGTGATCGACGTCGAGCGGTCCCGGTGAGGCCGCCCGCATCCCTGCGCGTCCTGGACGGAGGGCAGGCGTTCCTGCTCGGACTCGCCGCCCCGGCCGCGCCGGTCCGGTGGGGAGGGGGAGCGCGGAGAACGTGGCGCCCGTCGACACCGCCCCGGCGCCGGCGGACCGGCGGGCCGCGGTGCGGCGGGGCGCTTGAAAGAGGCCGGGCCCCGTCGTCGAACTCCCGTCGCCCGAAGGGCGGACCCGCTGCGTCAGGTGCGTGCGTGGCGTCGCGGGGCGGGCGGGGGTTCGGCGGCAGGGTCTGGGGAGGCGTCAGGGTCTGGGGAGGCCTCAGGGGCGCGGCCAGGGGCGCCCTTCGAGCCGCTCGATGTTCCGGTTGAAGCGTTCGAGGTAGGCGGCGAAGCGGGCCACGTCCTCGGGTGACCAGTCCTCCATCACCCGCTCCAGGCCCTCGACGTTCGAGGCCCGGTCGGCGTCCAGGCGGCGCTCGCCCTCCTCCGTGATGCGGAACTTGCGGGCGATGCCGCCGTCCGGATCCGGGATGCGCTCCACGACCCCGGCGCGCAGCATCGCGGCGGTCTGCCGGTTGAGGGTGGAGGCGTCGAGGCCGAAGGCCTCGCTGAGCTGCCCGATGGACATCGGCCCGTGCATCCGGATGCGGGTGAGGAGGACGTACGCGCTGCGGTCGAGGTGGCCGCCGGCCGCCCGGGAGCGGGGCCCGTACAGGTGGGCGTGCCGTCCGAGCAGCATGCTCTCGAACTCGACCAGGTGGGTGGGCTTCTCCATGGGGGCATTCTCCCCTGTCCCGAGAGTATGTGCAGCATACACAACTTGTGCGTACTGCAATCGATGTGCATCATGCACATACCTGCTCGCGAAAACCGAAGAAAGCACGAGGAAGAACCCGTGGACGGCTCCAAGCCCGAGGCCCGCCCCGGCGGCGTCGTCGGCGTCCTCGCCCTGGCCGGCATCGTCGCCGCCCTCATGCAGACCCTGGTGGTGCCGCTCATCGGCGACCTCCCCGGGCTGCTCGGCACCACCGCCTCCGACGCCTCCTGGGTGATCACCGCCACCCTCCTCGCCGGAGCCGTCGCCACCCCCGTGGCCGGCCGGCTCGGCGACACCCTCGGCAAGCGGCGCGTCCTGCTCGCCTCCGTGATCCCGCTCGTCACCGGCTCGGTCGTCTGCGCGCTCGCCTCCTCCGTCGTCCCGATGATCGTCGGACGCGGACTCCAGGGCCTCGGCATGGGCGTCGTCCCCCTCGGCATCAGCCTGCTCCGCGACATCCTGCCGCCCGAGAGGCTCGGCGGCTCCATCGCCCTGATGAGCGCCTCCATGGGCGTCGGCGGCGCCCTCGGCCTGCCCTTCTCGGCCGCCGTCGCCGAGAACGCCAGCTGGCGCGTGCTCTTCTGGGTCGCCGCCGGACTGAGCGTCCTGGTCGGCGCCCTGACCTGGCGCGTCGTCCCCGCCGGACGGCGCGCCGCCGCCCCCGGCCGCTTCGACCTGCCGGGCGCCCTCGGCCTCGGCGTCGGGCTCGTCGCCCTGCTGCTCGCCGTGTCCAAGGGCGCGACCTGGGGCTGGGGCAGCGGCACCACCCTCGGCCTGTTCGCCGCCGCGGCCGTCGTCCTGTTCGCCTGGGGCGCCTGGGAGCTGCGCACCCCCGACCCGCTCGTCGACCTGCGCGTCACCGCCCGCCCGGTGGTCCTGACGACCAACGCGGCGTCGGTCCTGGTCGGCTTCGCCATGTACGCGCAGTCGCTGGTCGTCCCCCAGCTGTTCCAGCTGCCCGAGGCGACCGGGTACGGCCTCGGACAGTCGATGATGGCCATGGGGCTCTGGATGGCCCCGGCGGGCCTGATGATGATGGTCCTGGCGCCACTGGGCGCCGAGCTCTCGGCCGCCCGCGGTCCCAAGGTCACGCTCTCGGTCGGCGCGCTCGTCATCTCCGCCGGGTACGGCTCCTCCCTCGCCCTGATGGGTTCCACCTGGGGCCTGCTCACCGTGACCCTCATCTGCAACACCGGCGTCGGACTCGCCTACGGGGCCATGCCGGCGCTCATCATGGGCGCGGTGCCGCAGGAGGAGACCGCTTCGGCCAACAGCTTCAACACGCTGATGCGCTCCATCGGCACCTCCGCCTCGGCCGCGGTCGTCGGCGTCGTCCTCGCCCAGCTGACCACCACCCTCGGCGGCCACACGCTCCCCTCCGAGGACGGCTTCCGCGTCGCGATGCTGATCGGCTGCGGTGTCGGCCTCGCGGCGGCGGTCGTCGCCGCGCTGATCCCCACGGGGTCCGCCACGCCGGCCACCGGGGACGCCCGGGGCACCGAGCCCGGTGCCGGCCCGCGCACGGCCTCGCGGGCCGGCACCGCCTGAGACCGCGCGGCCCGCACCGGGTGGACCGGCGTGCGGCGGGCAGTGCCTCAGGCCGCCGGCCCCGCCCGGGGCCGGCGGCCGGGGCCGGACGGGTGGGCGCCCGTGGCGCTCATGACAACCGGGCGCGGGCTGGTCTCGGCGGCGATGAAGAGGCGGTTGAGCTTGGCGCCGCCCCAGGAGATGTCGGCGACCGCCTCCGGGACGTTCAGCCGTCCGATCAGGGTGCGGTCGGGGACGTGGCAGTGCACGCCGCCGCTCATCGCGGCGACCCGGAGGCGGCCGTCCGCGTCGAAAACGAAGATTTCAGGATCATCCACGGCGCACACGGAAACCTCCGAACGGAGAGCCGTGGATCACGCGTCCTCGGCTTCCCCCTCTTCTCCCTCCTCCTCCAGCGTGAACAGCGCCCCGTCCGGGTCCCGGACCGTCACCCCCCGCTCGTCGCCGGCGTCCGACGGCCCCGCGTCGGCCCACTCGCTCCCCGGCACCACCGCCCCGCCGTGCGCCACGACCGCCTCCCGGGCCGCCGCCAGATCGCGCACCCGGAACCGGACCAGCCAGCGCGGCCTCGACTGCGGCCGGGGCGAGGCGGATTCGACCGGACCGCTGTCGAGCCGGGCCACGGCCTCGCCGCCCCGCCGCAGCACCACCTGGTCGTGCTCGTACGACACCTCGCAGCAACCGGGACTGCCGTCCGCCCAGCGGAGCACCCCGCCGTAGAACACGGCGGCCTCGAACGCGTCACGGGTGTGCAGCTCCACCCAGGCCGGGGCCCGCCGCTCGCCGACGTGCCAGCGCGAGACCAGCCGCCCCTCCCACACCCCGAAGGCCGCACCCTCCAGATCGGTCGCGATCGCCGCACGGCCCCGCATCGGGTACGCCAGCGGCCCCACGCCGACCGTGCCGCCGCGCTCCCGGATCCGCGCCACCGCCGCGTCGGCGTCGTCGACGGCGAAGAACACCGTCCAGGCCACCGGCACCCCCGGCTCGGCGGCCACCGCCGCGATCCCGGCCACCGGCACCCCGTCCCGCTCACCCACCACGTGCACGTCGTCGCCGAGCGCGCCCCGACGGAACGTCCACCCGAGCACCGCCCCGTAGAAGCGCTTCGCCGTCTCCAGATCACGTGCGGACAGATGCAGCCAGCACGGTGCTCCCATCGCCTCCCCGGTCGTCGGCCCCGACACCGGCACCACCTCCTCGTCGTCCTGAGTCCGTGCGCCCCTTCCCCGCGCGACTGCCCCGCAAGCGCGCACTCACCCGCGTGCCGCCGATCACCCCGCCCCGGTACCCCGAACGGGTCAGCGGGCCGCGCGGGCGGCATACGCGCGGACGTCGGCGTCCGCGTCGTCGGCCGCCCCGGCGAGCGCGGCGCGGGCCGCCGGTTCGGCCCGGTGGGCGAGGAGCGACAGGACGGCGGCCTTGCGCACGTCCGCGTTCGGATCGGCGAGCGCCCCCGCGAGCGCCGGGACGGCGAGACCGGGCGGCGCCGCCCGGAGCGCGGTCGCCGCCCCGGACCGCACCTGCCAGGCACGGTCGCCGAGCGCCGCCCCCGCCCCCGCCGCGTACGCCGGCGGGCAGCCGGTGCCCGCCAGGGCGGCGAGGGCGGCGCCCCTGACCAGTGGATCGGGGTCGTCCAGCAGCGGCGCCAGCGGCTCCGGCGCGGGGGCCCGCACCGCCGCCAGACCACGGGCCACCGCGACCCGGACCTCACGCGCCGGGTCGGCCGCGGCCCGCGCGAGCTCCCCGGCCGCGTCCACCGACACCAGGGCCCGTACGGCCTGGACGCGCACCTCCACGGAAGGATCGGCGAGCGCGCCCGCGTACAGCCCGGCGGCCCCCAGCCGCAGCGCCCGCAGGACGTCGAGCGCGGCGGCCCGCACGGCCGGATCGGGCACGCCCAGGGCCTCCCTGAGGCCCTCCGCGAGCGCCGGCTCGGCGGGCAGCACCTCGACCAGCTCCCGCAGCGCCGCCGCGGCCGCGGCCCGGACCGGCGCCGCCTCGTCCCGCAGCCGGCCGGCGAGCACCGGACCGGCCCCGGCCGGCGCGGTCTCCCCGAGCGCCGTGACCGCGGCGGCCCGCACCGCCGGATCGGCGTCGGCCAGGTACGGACCGAGCGCGTCCAGGTCGGGGGAGTCCTCGACGAGCGAGAGCAGCCCCAGCAGCCGGGGATGCGGCGGCGCGGTCGCGGGGACCCCGGCCGGCGCGTCGACGGCCGCAGGCCGGGGGGCCGGCGCCGCCGGGACCGCGTCCCGCGCTCCGGCCGTGGCCACCGGCACGAGCGCCACCTCGCCCAGGAGCCGCTCGGGACCGCCGGGCGGCGAGAACTCCGGCACCGGGACGACGTACGGCTCGACCGGCCGGGCCGTGAACTCCATCGCCCCGGAAGGGGACTTGCGCAGGTCGAGGTGGTGCAGCCAGCCCGTGTCGTCCCGCTCGGGGTGGTCGAGCCGCTCGTGGTAGAGGCCCCACCGCGACTCCGTCCGGGCGAGCGAGGCCCGCGCCGCCATCTCGGCGCAGTCCCGGATGAACGACACCTCCGCGCAGCGCATGAGCTCGTGCGCCGTGCGCGCGCCCATCCCGGCGATCTCCGCCGACATCCGGTCGAAGGCCTCCACGGCCAGGGAGAGCTTCGCCCCCGTCTTCGGCGGCGCCACGTAGTCGTTGACGAACCGGCGCAGCTTGTACTCGACCTGGGGCTGCGGCGGACCGTCGGGGTTCCGCAGCGGCCGGTAGACGAGCTCGTGGGCGGCCGCGAGCTGCTCCCGGTCCAGCTCGCCCTCGTACGCCCGGTACCGGGAGGCGTCCTCGCCCGCCAGGTCGCCGAAGACGAACGCGCCGATCATGTAGTTGTGCGGTACGGAGGCCAGGTCCCCGGCCGCGTACAGCCGGGGCACGGTCGTGCGGGCACGGTCGTCCACCCGCACCCCGGAGGCCGAGTGCCCGCCGCACAGACCGATCTCCGAGATGTGCATCTCGATGTCGTGGGTCCGGTAGTCGTGCCCCCGGTTCTCGTGGAAGGTGCCCCGGGTGGGCCGCTCCGTGGTGTGCAGGATCGACTCGACGGCGCCGATGGTCTCCTCGGGGAGATGGCTCAGCTTCAGGTACACCGGACCCCGGTCCGAGGCGAGTTCGGCCGCGAACTCGGCCATCATCTGCCCCGACCAGTAGTCCGACTCGACGAACCGCTCGCCGTGCCGGTTCACCTGGTACCCGCCGAAGGGATTGGCGACGTAGGCGCAGGCCGGCCCGTTGTAGTCCTTGATCAGCGGGTTGATCTGGAAGCACTCGATCCCGGTGAGCGCCGCGCCCGCGTGGTACGCCATGGCGTAGCCGTCACCGGCGTTCGTCGGGTTCTCGTACGTCCCGTACAGATAGCCGGAGGCGGGCAGGCCGAGCCGCCCGCAGGGGCCGGTGGCCAGGACCACGGCCCCCGCGCGGACGACGACGAACTCCCCGGTGCGGGTGTGGAACCCGGCCGCGCCGACGGCACGCCCGTCCTCCGGGTGGGTGAGCACCCGGACCGGCATGACCCGGTTCTCGATCCGGATCCGCTCCCGCATCTCGCGCCGCCGCAGCTGCCGGTAGAGGACCTTCTTCACGTCCTTGCCCTCGGGCATCGGCAGCACGTACGAGCCGGACCGGTGCACCTGCCGGACCGCGTACTCCCCGTGCTCGTCCTTCTCGAACTTCACCCCGTACGACTCCAGCCGCCGGACCATCGCGAAGCCGCGGGTCGCCGTCCGGCGGACGGTGGACTGGTCGACGAGGCCGTCGTTCGCCCGGGTGATCTCGGCGACGTAGTCGTCGGGTTCGGCCCGGCCGGGCACCACGGCGTTGTTGACGCCGTCCATGCCCATGGCCAGGGCGCCGGAGTGGCGGACGTGAGCCTTCTCCAGGAGCAGGACGTCCGCCCCGCGCTCGGCGGCGGTCAGCGCCGCCATCGTGCCGGCGGTGCCGCCGCCGATCACGAGCACGTCGCAGGAGAGCTCGGTCGCGTCGGCGAGGTCGGGAACGGTCAGGGGGGTGTCCACGGGATGCCTTTCTCGGGGGGCCCGCAGAGGGGCGGGGGATCAGAGCGAGTCGAGGACGCGGCGGCGCAGCGCCGCGGTGGCGGGCGCGTCCCGGGCGTCCCGCGAGCGCGGGTGCGGCACGTCCAGGACCTCGCCGGACGCGAACAGGACGACCCGGTCGCCGAGATGGAGGGCCTCGTCCACGTCGTGGGTGACGAAGACGACGGTCGCGCCGGTGCCGCGCAGGATCTCCACGAGCAGGTCCTGCATCCCGGCGCGGGTCGTCGCGTCGAGCGCGCCGAACGGCTCGTCCATCAGGACCGCCCGCGGCCGCCCGGCGAGCGCCCGGGCCAGCTGGACGCGCTGCCGCTGCCCGCCGGACAGCCGGCCCGGCAGCTTGTGCGCGTGCCCGGCGAGTCCGACCCGCTCCAGCCACTCCTCCGCCGAGCGGCGCCGCTCGGCGCGCGGGACGCGGCGGATCGCGAGCGGCAGCTCCACATTGGCCCGGACCGACCGCCAGGGCAGCAGGGCGTCGTGCTGGAAGACGAGCGCCCGGTCGGCGCCGGGCCGCCGGACCGGCTCCCCGTCCTGGGTGACCCGCCCCTCCAGCGGGGGCAGCAGCCCGGCGAGCGTCCGCAGCAGGGTCGTCTTCCCGCAGCCGGAGGGGCCGACCACGGTGAGGAGTTCACCGGGCGCGATCCGCAGTCCGACGGGACCGGACACGGCGGTGCCGTCCGGGTGACCGAGCCGGACGTCGTGCAGGACGAGTTCCGCGCCGGCCGGCACGGCGGTGACGGGCGGGCTCACGGTGGTCATGTGACCGGCTCCTTCTCGGGTACGGGCAGGACGGCGGAGTCCGCCGGGGCGTCCGGGGCGGGGCCCGCGAGGGACTCGGGCCCGGGGCTCGTGGCCCCCGCCGGGGAGGCCGGGTCCGCACGGTGCGGGGGCGCCGACGCGGAGTCCGCCGAACGGGCCGGGCCGGCCGCGCCGCCCCCCGCGGCGCCCGGCAGCCAGGCGGTGACCCGCCGGCCGAGCGCCTCGACCGCCGTGGAGGTGAGCCGGCCCAGGACGCCGATGGTGGCCATGCCGACGAAGACCCCGGGGTAGTCGACGACCGTGTAGTCCTGCCAGGTGCGGTAGCCCACCCCGTACTCGCCGGAGATCATCTCCGCCGAGATCACACAGATCCACGCGACCCCGATGCCCACCGAGAGACCGCCGAAGACGCCCGGCAGGGCACCCGGCAGGACCACCGAGAACAGCACCCGGGCCCGGCCCCCGCCCATCGTGAGCACGGCCTCCTCCCACGCCGGGTCCAGGGCCCGCACCGCGTGCCGGGTCGACACGAGGACGGGGAAGAACGCGGCGGCGCAGGTGATGAAGACGATGCCCTGCTCGTTGGTGGGCAGCAGCAGGATCGCGACCGGCACCAGGGCGATGGCCGGCACCGGCCGCACGATCTCCACCAGCGGCCCCAGGACGTCCGCGGCCCACCTCGACCGGGCGACGGCCGTCCCGGTGGCCACCCCGAGGACGGCCGCGAGCAGGAAGCCCAGCGCGATCCGGCGCAGACTGTGGCCGAGGTCCTGCCAGTACGCCTCGGTGCCGATCCGGTCGGCGAGCGCGGAGGCCACCTCGACGACCGTGGGGAACTGCTCGAACCGCAGCCACAGACTGACGTCCAGGGAGGTCAGCAGCTGCCAGACGCCGAGTGCCGCGAGCGGAGAGGCCACCCGGACCAGGTGGCGGCGCCGGCTCATGACGCGAGCCTCACGGCGTCCGCGTACCCGACGATCCGGGAGCCCGCGTGGCCCGTGACGTACCGCTCCGCGCCCTCCCGGGTCACGAAGGCGCGCCACTGGCCGCCGTCCCGGACCCACACCGCGCGGTCCGCGAACCAGAGCGTCCCGGTCACCGCGTCCGGCACGTAGGCGGCCCGGACCTGCGCCCCCTTGACGGCCTTGAGGAGCGCCCCGGGGCTGTCGAAGGTGCGGGTCGACCCCTGGCCCTTCAGCCAGAGCTCGGACTTGGCGGCGACCGCCTTCGGGTACGGGGCCCCCGGGACCGCCCGCCGCAGCGGGGCCGCGTCGACGAAGGCGTCCACGTCGACGTCCTTCACCAGACCGGCCTCCGCCAGGACCGGCACGTCCTCCTTGAGCGCGGCGACCAGCTCGGGGCGGAGCGCCGGGTCGAAGGTGGCGATGCCCTGGGCGCCGTTGTAGAGGTAGACCACCTCGGCGGGCAGCCCCGTCTCCTTCGCGACCGACTCGGCGGACGCCACCGGACGGCGGCGCAACTCGTCCGTGGCCCGCCGCTGCGCCCGCAGGAACGCGTCGAGGACCTCCGGCCGCTGCTTCGCGAACCGCTCGCGGACGGTGACCCCGTGGAAGGTCGGCAGGTTCAGCTCGGCCCCGTCGTACAGCGCCGTCGCCCGGCCCTGGAAGGCGAGCAGACCGGGCCAGGCGACGAACTGGGAGAGCGCGTCGACGGTGCCCGCCGCCAGGGCCGAAGCACCCACGCTCGGCTGGTGGTTGACCTTGTCGACGTCCTTCGCCGGGTCGATCCCGGCCCGCCGCAGGGCACGGACGAGCGTGCCGTCGGCGGCCGAACCGACGCTCGTGGACACCTTGCGGCCCTTGAGGTCCTTCAGCGTCCGCAGCGGCGAACCGGGGGAGGTGACCACGGTGTTGAGACCGCCGCGCAGGTTGTACCCGGTCACCGCGACGAGCCGCGTCGGCTCCTTGAGCTGCTTGCCGCGCGCCGCGTTGATCAGCAGCGGGAAGTCGCCCATCGAGCCGATGTCGATCTTCCCCGCCGTCATCTGGGCGGTGATCGGAGCGCCGGTCGCGTAGTCCTGCCAGACGACTCGGTAGCTGACGCCGTCCTTCCTGCCGCGCGCCGTGAGCTCCTCCTCGAAGTAGCCCAGGGAGCGCAGCAGCGTGCCGGCGGTGACGGTGTTGATGGTCTTCGACTGGTAGCCGACGGTCACGGTGACCGTCTTCCCGTCCGCAGAGGCGCCGGCTCCGCCGCCGCAGGCGGTGGCGAGCGGAAGGAGCAGGGCGAGCGGGAGGGACAGGGCGAGTCTTCGTACGCGCATGGGAGTTCGGCCTTTCACCGGAGGAGGTAGGGCATGTTGACGGTCACCGCGCCGGTGGGACAGCGGGCCGCGCACGGGCCGCAGTACCAGCACTCGTCCACGTGCATGTACGCCTTGCCGTCCTCCTCGCGGATCGCGAGCGAGTCGAGCGGACACATGTCGACGCACAGCGTGCAGCCGTCGATGCACTTCGACTCGTCGATGGTGACGGGCACGTCACCGCGCTGGGGGACCACAGGCATGGCTGTCTCCGGGAAAGGGGTGTACGGGGAGGCGGGGGGGAGGTCAGAGGGAGCGGCGGAGCACGCCGCTCATGGTGATGCGGTCGCCGCGGAACCGGATGAACTCCAGGTCCACCGGCCGCCCGTCGGGCAGACGGGTCAGCCGCTCCAGCATCAGGACGGCGGCGCCGCGCGGCGCCTGGAGGACGGCGGCGGAGTGCGCGTCGGCGTTGACGGCCTCCAGGGTGATCTCGGCGTGCCCGAGCGGACCGCCGGTCAGCTGCTCCAGGAGCCGGAACACGTCCGTGTTCTCGAGGTCGCAGCCGAGGAGCTCGCCCCCGATGTCCATCGGGAGGTACGACAGGTCGAGCGAGAGCGGCAGTCCGTTCAGGCGGCGCAGCCGCTCGACGCAGAGCACGTCCGCGTGTTCGGGCAGGCCCAGCCGGTGGGCCACCGGCCCCGGGGCTCCGACCGGGCCCATCGTCCGGACCTCGTTGGTGACCCTGCCGTGCTCGTGCAGGGTCTCGGCGAGGCCCTGGAGCCGGTCGAGACCGTGCGGGTACTTCTCGCAGACCACCACCGTCCCGACCCCCGGCTGCCGGTCGACCAGCTGCTCGCCGCGCAGCAGGTCGAGCGCCTGCCGGACGGTGTTGCGACTGGCCCGGTAGTCGGCCGCGATCACGTCCTCCAGAGGGAGGACCCCACCGGGGAAGCCGCCCGCCAGGATCTGGTGGCGCAGCAGGTCGGCGAGCTGCCGCGCCCGGTCGGCCCTCAGTCGCCGACGGCGGGCGGCGGCGACGGGGCGGGCGGCGGGAGCGGGTTCGGCGGGCATGGGACGGAACGTAGCGGCGGACCGGCCCCGATGGTGTTGCCGCAGTATTGCGCCACCTGACACCCCTTCCGTACGTCTCTGACCTGCGACGACGGCGGGAAGACGGCGAGATCCGCCACCCCGGCGCCCAGTACGTGGACAGCCGGCCGCCCACCATGTGGGAGGGATCAGGCGGCCGGACCGTGGACCTGGCCCCGGAGGGCCACCGAGAGGTGGTGGTGCAGCATGCCGAGGACCGGCTCGTCCGGGGCGAACAGGCCGGCGGCCAGCTTCCAGTACCGGGGGAGCACGGGGCTGTCGTCCAGGGCGAGCAGCCCGACGAGCCGGCGCCGGAAGTCCGGCGTGTCCGCCTCCCCGCGCGCCCGGGCGTAGGCGGAGACGAAGCAGTCCAGGGCCCCGCCGTCCTGCGGCGCCCGCCCGGCCCGCAACTCGGCGGAGGCCAGCCCGTACGCCTCGGCGAGACCCTCGTAGAGCACGACCGGACGGTACTCGCCGTCCGGCAGCGGCGGCGCGGGCCGGAACTCCGGCCGTTCGAGGCGCGGGTCGGTGACGAACGCGTGCAGCCGCGCGAACGCGAGCACCTGCTCGGCGTCCGGCTCCTCCGGGGGCCGCGGCACCACCGCGTCGAGGACCGAGGCCACCACCCGCCCCGGCAGCCGCACCGGCAGGGCCCGCCGCCAGAACCGGACCAGGGCGTCCGTGTCCGGCGGGGCGGGCAGCGCACCGAGGAGCCGCAGCCGCTCCGCGCGTTCGCCTGCGGCGCACTCCTGGAGCAGCCGCAGGGAGGCCTCCTTCCAGCGCAGCGCCACCAGTTGGGAGCCGACGTCCCTCAACCGGCCCGCGACGGCCTCCTCGAGGACCGCGTCGGCCCCGTCCCCCTCGAGGACCCGCTCCACCTCGGGCACCGGCAGGTCGAGGGAGCGCAGCGACCGGATGAACCGCAGCCGGTCGAGCGCCTCGGCCCCGTACCTGCGATGACCGCCGGAGCTGCGGGCCGCCTCGGGCAGCAGACCGCGGTCGGAGTAGAACCGCACGGTCTTGACGGTGACACCCGCCCGCGCGGCCAGCTCCCCGATGCTCCACAGGCCGTCGGACGACACGGGGTGAACCTCCTTCGGCGGGAACCGGTGATCTCCGGCCCGTCCATTCTGTCGCGCGGCTCCCGACCGGCGGACTTGAATCTCCCGCAGGGGGAGTTCCTAGCGTGACCGCGAGACATCCCCGAGGAGTGACGAGGAGACGGTCATGACGGCTTTCGTGCTGGTGTCGGACGCCTTCACCGGTGGCTGGGTGTGGGAGGAGACCGCCGCCCGGCTGCGGGAGGCGGGAGCGGAGGCGCATCCGGTGACCCTGACCGGGACGGGGGACCGGCGCGCCGAGGCCGGTCCGGAGACCGGCCTGGAGACGCACGTCGGGGAGCTCGTCCGGCTGCTCGACGGGATCACGGCGGCCGAGGTGGTCCTCGTCGGGCACGGCTACGGCCTGTACCCGGTGTTCGGCGCCGCCGACCGGCGGCCCGGACGCGTCGCCCGGATCGTCTCCGTGGACACGGGACCCCCGCAGGGCGGCGAGCCCGCCGTGCGTTCCGTACCCGACCCCGGAGTCCGCGAGCTGCTCTCCGGGCGACCCGACGCGGCGGTCCCGCCGCCCGCGCCGGGCACCTGGCCGCGGTGGGGCAGCGTCGAGGGGATCCCCGCCGACGCCCTCGCCCGCCTGGAGCGCGAGGCCGCCCCCCAGCCGGCCCGCACCCTCACCGAGCCGCTCCGCCTGACCGGCGCCGTGGACGCCCTGCCGACCACCGGCGTCCTGTGCGCCGCCAACGGACAGAGCATCGCCCTGGTCGAGATGGCGGTGGCCTCGGGCCCGCCCCAGTTCCGGGCGCTGACCGAGGACCGGTTCCGCTTCTTCGAACTCCCCACCGGCCACTGGCCGATGCTCTCCGCGGCCGGTGAGCTGGCCGGGGTGCTGCTCCGCGCGGCCGCCGGCGAGGGCCACCGGGTGACGGCTCCCGAGAACGGCCACGAACAGCCCTCCCACCTCCTGCCCTTCCTCGTCGACGTGCCCGAGCGGCCGCGCGAGCGCGTCGGACGGGTCGACCTCCACCTCCCGGACGCCGACGGGCCCCGCCCGGCGGTCGTCTTCGTCCACGGCGGCCCCGTCGAGCCCGACCGGCGGCCCACCCCGCGGGACATGCCGTTCTTCCTGGGGTACGGCCGCTACGCGGCGGGCGCGGGCGTCGTCGGCGTCACGGTGGACCTCCGGCTCCACGGCCTCGCCGACTACCCGCGGGCCGCCCAGGACCTCGCCGACGCCGTCGGGCAGGTCCGCGCCGACCCGCGCGTCGACGGGGACCGGATCGCGCTCTGGTTCTTCTCCACCGGCGGGCTCCTCGCGGCGGACTGGCTGGCCGCGCCCCCGCCGTGGCTGCGCTGCGTGGCGGCGAACTATCCCGCCCTGGCGCCGCTGCCCGGCTGGGAGACGGTCGAATCCCGCTTCCGTCCGGTGGACACCGTGGGGACGGCGGACGGACCGCCGGTCGTCCTGACCCGTGCCGGTCTGGAACACGAGGTCATCGCGGCGACCGTCGAGCGGTTCCTCGCCGCCGCCGAGAAGCGCGGGGCCGACGTCGAGGTCGTCGACGCACCGCACGCCCACCACGGCTTCGAACTGGTCGATCCCACCGACGAGTCCCGAGCGGTCCTGGAGCGCTCCGTGCGCGCGGTCCTCGCCCGCCTGCGGGACTGACCCGCGCGGGCCGGGGGGGAGGGGGAGCCCCCGGCCCGCGCGTCACCTTCCGGGCGGGAGGAGAGCCCCGCCCGTGCGTCACCGTCCCGCCGGCCGCCGCCCGCGTCGGGGGACGGAGTCCAGCAGGAGCCGCGTGTACGGGTGCTCAGGCGCCTCCAGGACGCGTGCGGTCGGGCCCGTCTCCACGACCCGGCCGGACCTCAGCACCAGGACCTCGTCCGCGACGTGCCGGACCACGGCCAGGTCGTGGGTGACGAACAGGTAGCCGATGCCCGACTCGCGGCGGATCGCGCCGAGGAGTTCGAGGATCTGCGCCTGGATCGACACGTCGAGCGCGGCGACCGCCTCGTCGAGGACGAGCACCCTGGGCTCCACGGCGAGGGCGCGCGCGATCGCCACGCGCTGACGCTGCCCGCCGGAGAGGCCCCGGGGGAGGGCCGAGGCCTCGCGGGCGCCGAGACCGACCTGGTCGAGGAGCTCGGCGACCCGGGCCCGGCGCCCGTCCCCGTCGAGGCCGGTGTGGAGGCGCAGCACCTCGTCCAGACAGCCCGAGACGGGCACCCGGGGATCGAGCGAGAGGTACGGGTCCTGGAAGACCATCTGGATCTCGCGTGCCCTGGCGAGCCGCTCGGCCCGGCCCCGGGCCCGGGTGGAGCGGTCCCGGCCGTCGAGGCGGACCGTGCCGCCGTCCGGGCGCTCCAGGCCCACGAGCATCCGGACCGTGGTCGTCTTGCCGCTGCCGGACTCCCCGACGAGGGCGAGGCAGGACCCGGGCGCGAGCGCGAAGGACACGCCGTCGACCGCCGCGTGGTCCCCGTACCGCTTGCGCAGGCCCTCGACGACCAGCCCCTCCTCGAACACGACGGTCACAGCGTGATCCCTTCTTCGGCGCGGTGGCAGGCGGCGAGCCCGTCCCCGTGGCGTACGAGCACGGGCTTCTCCTCGGCGCAGCGCGGCAGCGCGTGGGCGCAGCGCGCGGTGAAGGAGCAGCCGGGCGGCGCCTCCGCGAGGGAGACGGGCCGTCCCGGGATGGGCCGGGGAGCCGGCGCGCCCGCTTCGAGACGCGGGGTGCAGGCCAGCAGGCCCGCCGTGTACGGGTGGCGCGGCGAGTCGAACAGCTCGTCCGTCGACCGGGTCTCCACGATCCGGCCCGCGTACATGACGTACACCCGGTCGCAGACGGCGGCGGCCAGTTCGAGGTCGTGGGTGACGAACAGCATGCCCGTGCCCCGTTCGGCCCGCAGCCGGGCCAGGATCGAGACGACCTCGGCCTGCGTGGTGACGTCGAGGGCGGTGGTCGGCTCGTCGGCGACGAGGAGGGCCGGCTCGCTCGCCAGGGCCGCCGCGATGACGACCCGCTGGAGCATGCCGCCGGAGAACTGGTGCGGACGGCGGCGCAGGGCGCCGCGCGGGTCGCGGATGCCGACCGCGTCGAGGAGTTCCTCGGCGCGGGCGGTCGCCTCGGCGGCGGGCGTCCCGGCCGCGCGCAGTCCCTCGGTGAGGAAGTCGCCCACCCGCCGCAGCGGGTTGACGGAGGCGCGCGGGTCCTGGAAGACCATGGAGACCTGCCGGGCGCGCAGCGCGGTCAGTTCCGCGCGGTTCATCGTGAGGACGTTCCGCCCGGCGACCCGGACCTCCCCGTCGGTGCGGGCGCCGGCGGGCAGCAGACCGAGGACGCTGCGGCAGGCCACGGACTTGCCGGAGCCGGACTCGCCGACCAGCCCGACCGTCTCCCCGGCCCGGACCGTCAGGCTCACCCCGTCCAGGACCGGCCGGGCGGCCCGGTCGCCGGCCAGGCGGACGCCGAGGCCCTCGATCTCCAGGACCGGCGCTTTCGACTCCGTACCCATCGTGTTCACCGCTCCCGCTTCGCGATCCGGTCGGCGAGCCCCTCGCCGACGATGCCGAACGCCACCACGGCGAGCACGATGCACGCGGAGGGCGCGAGGGCCGGCAGCATCGCCCCCTGCAGGACGGCCGCCTGCCCCTCGTTGATCATGGCGCCCCAGTCGGCGGCCGGCGGCTGCACCCCGAAGCCGAGGAAGGACAGGGCCGCCAGGTCCATCAGCGCGTACCCGAAGTTCATCGCGGACTGGGCGAAGACCGTCGGCGCGATGTTCGGCAGGAGATGGCGCGCGCAGACGGTCCAGCCGGACCAGCCCTGCACCCGGTACGCCTCGATGTACGGCCGGGCCTTCTCCTGCCGCGCGATGCCCCGTACGAGCCGGCCCACGTACGGGGTGTAGGCGACGGACATGGCGATCACGGGTGCGGTGAGTCCCTCGCCGACGACCGACACGAGCAGGATCGCGAGCAGCAGACCGGGAATCGCGAAGACGAGGTCCATGGACCGGGAGAGCACCGTGTCCACCCAGCCGCCGCGCCAGGCCGCCACCACGCCGAGGAGGGTGCCGAGCAGGGTGGACACGCCGACGACGAGCAGCGGTCCGAGCAGTCCGGTGCGGGCGCCGTGGAGCAGCCGGGACAGGACGTCCCGGCCCGACTGGTCCGTGCCGAGCAGGTGGTCGCCGGTGGTGCCGACGAGACTCGCCGACAGGTCGAGCGCCTCGGGATCGTACGGGGCGAGGGCGGGCGCGAGCAGGGCGACCAGGACGAGCGCGGCGAGCACCGCGACCGAGACCGCGAAGAGCGGTCCCTGACCGAACGGGCGCAGGGCGCGCAGCCCGGGCCTGCGGTACGGCACCGCGGAGGTGGTGGAGGTCATGAGGAGCCTTCCCCGAGGGAGAGACGGGGGTCGATGAGCGGGGCGAGCAGGTCGACGACGAGGTTGACGAGGACGAAGGCCGCGACGCTGAGCAGCGTGACCGCCTGCACGACCGCGAAGTCCTTGGCGGTGACGGACTGCACGAGCAGCGAGCCGAGCCCGGGGACGTCGAAGGCGGTCTCGACGATCGAGGTGCTGACGAGGAGGCCGGCGAGCATCGTGCCGCCGACGGTGACGACGGGCCCGAGCGCGTTCCGCAGCACGTGCCGGCGGACCACGGACCGGCCCGCGACGCCCCGGGCGCGCGCCACCTCGACGTGCTCGCGCCCCAGTTCGTCGAGCATCGCCGAGCGGGTCACCCGGGCGAGGAGCCCCGCGAAGGACAGCGCCAGGGCGAAGGCCGGCAGCGTCAGCTGGTACAGCCGCTCGGAGAGGTCCGCCGGGGTGCCGCCGCCCGGCCCCGGGAACCAGCCGAGCCGGACGGAGAAGAGCGAGACGAGCGCGATGGCCGTCACGAACGGGGGCGTGGCGGTGGCGACGCCGGTGCCGATGAGCACCAGCCGGTCCGTCAGGCCGGGGCGCAGGGCGGCGAGGATGCCGGCGGTCACCCCGAGCACCGCGACGAGCACGGCGGCACAGCCGACGAGCAGGGCGGTGCCGGTGAGGCGCGAGCCGATGAGCGGGGCCACGTCCTGGTGGTACTGGGCGGAGCGGCCGAAGTCGCCGCTCAGCACGGAGCCGAGCCACTTCGCGTACTGGGTGACCAGCGGGTCGTCGAGGTGGTGCTCCGCCCGCAGGGCCGCCACGGCCTCGGGGGTCGCGGGGCGGCCGTGCAGCAGGAACGACACCGGGTCGCCGGGGGCCAGGTGGACGGAGCCGAAGACCACGAGGGAGGTCACGAACAGCACCGCCGCCAGGCCGAGGAGCCGTCCGACGAGGTAGCGCGTCATCGCTTCGCGGCCCCGATCGTCGCGGCCCACGGGTAGTAGAGCTGGGCGATGCCGGTCGGGGCACCGGTGATCCGCTTGCCGAGGAAGACCGAGTAGGGCGCCTCGTACACGGGGATGACGGGCAGCTCGTCGAGCGCGATCTTCTGGAGCTTCGCCGTGAGTTCGGCGCGCTTGGCCGGGTCGGGCTCGGAGTTCGCCTTGTCGAAGGCGACGTCGAACTCGGCGTTCGACCAGCGGCCGTAGTTCCCGAAGTCGCCGGTGCGCAGGTACTGGTAGAACTCCAGCGGGTCGGGCGTGTTGTCGTAGCCGTTGGTGATGACGAGGTCGAGGCCCTCGCGCGAGTCCGGGTCGACGAAGATGCTGCTGTACGCGTCGGGCGAGACCGGCTTCAGCACGACGTTCAGGCCGATCTGACGGCCCGCCGCCTGGACGGCGTTCGCGACGACGCTGATCTCGGGCGCGAGGGTGCTGGTGGCGAGGGTGAGCGTCCGGCCGCTCGCGTGCGCCTCCTGCACGAGCTTCTTCGCCGCCTCGGCGTCGTACACGGGCTCGGGCAGCGTGTCGTAGAGCTGCGCCGTCTTCTCCGGGGCCAGCGCCCAGGCGCCGCGCGCGGCGGGGGCCTTGGCGGGGACGCCGACGCCGCCGGCCGCGGCCTTGACGATGTTCTTCCGGTCGAGTGCCATCGACAGGGCCCTGCGGACCTTGAGGTTCCCGAGCACGCCGTGGAAGTCGAGGACCGCGAGGTTCGCGGCGCCGGTGTTGGGGCCGAAGAGGAGCGAACCCTTGCCGCCGGCCCTCAGCTGGGCGAAGGAGGTGGACGGGACCATGTAGCCGCCGTCCGCCGTGCCGGACAGGAGGGCGTTGGAGCGGGCCGCGGCGTCTTCGACGAAGGTGAACTTCACCTTCTCGGACTTGGGCGTGAGCGACTTGTCCCAGTAGGCGGCGTGCTTCTTGAGGGTGATGCTG
The DNA here is from genome assembly GCF_020400725.1 of Streptomyces sp. NK15101. Taxonomy (GTDB): domain Bacteria; phylum Actinomycetota; class Actinomycetes; order Streptomycetales; family Streptomycetaceae; genus Streptomyces. The sequence continues at coordinate 43,195 of NZ_JAINVG010000002.1, forward strand.
TCGCCCTGGGCCCAGCTGTCGAGGGCGTAAGGACCGGTGCAGTTCAGCTTGCCCTGGGGGGTGCCGTAGTCCTTGCCCTCCTCCGCCAGCGAGGCGGCGCTGACGACGGTGCCGGGGGAGGCGGCCATCAGCTCGGAGAAGAGGACGTCCTCCTTGCCGAGGCGGATCGTCACCTCCAGCGGACCGGTCTTCTCGACGGCGTCGACGGTCTTGAAGGAGGAGCCCCAGGGGGACCCGGTCTCCGGGTCCATCTGACGCTCGAGGGAGGCGACGACGTCGTCGGCGGTCATGGTGGTGCCGTCGTGGAACTTCACCCCGGGACGCAGGGTGTAGACGAGGGTGCGCGGGTCGGGCCGCGACCACTTCACGGCGAGGCCGGGCACGATCTTCATGTCGGGGGTGACCCGCAGCAGCTGCTCGCACACGTTGGCGAGGACGGTGTTCGGCGGGTAGTCGTACGCGAGGGCGTAGTCGAGGGTGTACGGCTCGGCGTACAGGGACCAGGTGAAGGAGTCCAGCGGGCCCTGCGCGGGCGGCGAGGTGGGGCTGACCTCGAAGTTCGTGCCGCCGTCGGCCGCGGGCGGGGTCGTGGCGCCGGAACAGGCGCCGGTGGTGGCCGCGAGCGCGGCGGTACAGGCGAGAAGCGCGATGGCTCTGGGCATGCGCATGGGGACCCACCCCTTTACGGGTGTAGTGACGGGCTCGGGGGGATGGAGCGAGTATTGGTGCGGGAACGTTCCCGCACAAGACCTTCACCCGACTTTGCGGGAACGGTTTTGCAAGGGTCACGGGGGTGGCAGCATCACCCCCATGACCGAAGCTTCACGGCACGGCGGGCAGCCCTCGCCGCCCACCCCGCGCGTCCGCCTCGTCGATGTCGCCCGCGAGGCGGGCCTGTCCAAGACGACCGTCTCCGCGGCGCTCAACGGCACCGGCAGGCTCTCCCCCGAGGTGCGGGAGAAGGCCCGCGAGACCGCGCGCAGAATGGGCTACCGGCCCAACGCCACCGCACGCCATCTGCGCGCGGGACGGGCCCGGTTGATCGGATACGTGGTCGGCGAGTTCGCCGCCACTCCCTGGGCCACCTTTCTCGAGTCGCCGTACTTCGCCCGGCTGACCGGCGTCACCGCGGCCACCGCGCTGCGCCGCGGCTACGCCGTGGTGCTGCTGCCCGCCGGCTCCCTGCAGAGCGAGTGGGCCGACCTGTCCCTCGACGCGGTGGTCGTCGCCGACCCCGTCGCCGACGACCCGGTCGTCGAAGGCCTCCTGGCGGCCGGCATCCCCGTCTTCACGGACCGCTCCGTCGAGGGGCTCCCGGGCGCCTACTGGGTGGACGTCGACGCGGCCGGCGCCGTCCGCGTGGCCCTCGACCACCTCCACGAACAGGGGGCCAGGCGGCCGGTCGTGGTGGTGCCGGACAGCACCACCCGCTTCCACGCCGAGGTGTACGCCGCACACCGCGAGTGGTGCGCCGCCCACGGCCTGCCGGAGCGGGTGGTGCGGGTCGGGGAACCCGGCGACGCGCCGGTCGTGCGCGGCGTCGAGGCCGCGCTGACCGCCGACGGGCGGGAGCGCCCCGACGCCCTGCTCGTGGTCGCGGAGGCGAGTCCGCCCCTCGTTCTGGAGGCGGCGCGCCGCCACGGGTACGCGGTCCCGGACGACCTGCTGGTCGTCCTGGTCAGCGAGGACGCCACGGCCCTGCTCACCGACCCGCCGGTGACCACCCTGAGCCTGCGGCCCGAGGCGATCGCGGAGGCCGGCGTCGAGCACCTCGTCGCGGTCCTGGAGCACGGCCGCCGGGAGCCCACCGGGACGCTCGTGGAGACGCGCCTCGACGTGCGGGCCTCATCGGTCAGGCCTTCTTCGTAGGTCCGGTCAGACCGCGTGCACCAACCGTCCGCCGACGTAGGTCCGCTCCACCCGGGCCTCGGCGATCTCCTCCGGCGGCCCGGTGAGGATGTCCCGGTCCAGGACGACCAGGTCGGCGAGGTGGCCGGGGCGCAGGCTGCCGGTGTCGTCGAGGCCGTTCACGTGCGCGGTGCCCGCCGTGTAGGCGGCGAGCGCCGTGGTGAGGTCGAGGCGCTGCTCGGGGTAGAAGACCCGGCCGTCGGCGGCCTCGGGGTCGCGGCGGTTCACGGCGACGTGGATGCCCGCGATCGGGTCCGGGCTGCTGACCGGCCAGTCGCTGCCGGCGGCGAGGGTGGCCCCGGCCCGCACCAGATCGCCGAACGGGTACTGCCAGGCGGCGCGTTCGGGACCCAGGAAGGGAATCGTCAGCTCGTCCATCTGCGGCTCGTGCGCCGCCCACAGCGGCTGGATGTTGGCGATGGCGCCGAGCCGCGCGAACCGGGCCAGGTCGTCGGGGTGGACGACCTGGAGGTGCGCGAGGTGATGGCGGTTGCCGCGCCGCCCGTTCGCGGCGATCGCGGCCTCCAGCGCGTCCAGGGCCTCGCGCACGGCCCGGTCGCCCAGGGCGTGGAAGTGGACCTGGAAGTCGAGGGCGTCGAGCTCGGTCACGTACCCGCGCAGCGCCCCGGGATCGACGAAGCTCAACCCGCTGTTGGCGGTGGCGCAGCCGCAGCCGTCCAGGTACGGGGCGGTCATGGCGGCGGTGAAGTTCTCCGCGATGCCGTCCTGCATGATCTTCACGGAGCCGGCGCGGAACCGGCCGAGGGTGAACTTCTCGCGACGGGCGACCAGTTCGGGTATCTGCTCGGAGCCCCGCTCCCGGTCCCACCAGAGCGCCCCGGTCACCCGGGCGGTCAGCGAACCGTCGCCGGCGGCCGTCAGATACGCCTCCGACGGGTCGGTCATGCCGCCGAAGGAGCCGAGCAGCGCGTCCTGCCAGGCCGTGATGCCGAGCGAGTGCAGCAGCTTCTGGGCGCGCAGCAGGCCGGCGAGACGCTCCTCGGCGGTCGTCGGCGGCACCAGCCCGGCCACGAGCCCGATCGCGCCCTCCTGGAGCATGCCGCTGGGGGAGCCGTCCGCCTCCCGCTCGATCCGTCCGTCGGCCGGATCGGGAGTGGCGGCGGTGAGTCCCGCGAGTTCGAGGGCGCGGGAGTTGGCCCAGGCGCCGTGGTGGTCCCGGTTCGACAGCAGGACCGGCCGGTCGGGGACGACGGAGTCGAGCAGCTGCCGGGTGGGCAGTCCGCCCTCGAAGCTCTCCATCGACCAGCCGCCGCCGGTGATCCAGGCGTGCTCCGGACGGGCGTCGGCGTACTCCCGGATCCGCTCCAGGTAGTCGGCGACGCCGACCGTGCCGGTGAGGTCGCACTCGGCCAGCTCCTTGCCGCCGGAGACGGCGTGGACGTGGGCGTCCTGGAACCCGGGCAGCAGCAGCTTCCCCGTCAGGTCCACGACCTCCGTGCCGGGCCCGACGAGGTCCCGCACCTCGTCGTGGCCGACCGCCGCGATCCGCTCGCCGACGACGGCGAGCGAGGTCGCCCGGGTGCGGGCCGGGTCGGCCGTGAAGACGGGCCCGCGGGTGAAGACCAGATCGGCCGTGGTCATGGGCGCTCCAGAACAGGTGGTGTCGGTTGGATGGGCGCCATGCAAGCGGGCGGGCCGTTTACACGTCAATGGTGTTGACGTAAGGTCCGGCCATGTCCGAACGCGTGGTCCCCGAAAGCAGGCGGCAGCGCCGCCGCCCCACCAAGCAGGGCGCCGTCCTCTCGGAGCGGCTCATCGTCGAGACCGCGCTGCGCCTGATCGCGCAGCACGGCGCGGAAGCCCTCTCGGTACGGAGGCTGGGCGCCGCGCTCGGCGCCGACCCCACGGCCCTGTACCGCTACTTCCGGAACACGGACGCCCTGCTCCTCGCCGTGGCGGACGAGATCATCGGCCGCGCGCAGGAAGGCTGGACGGCCACCGGCGACTGGCGAACGGACCTGCGTGAGCTGGGCCTCCGCATCCACGGCTGCTACCAGGCCTACCCGCAGGCGGCGGCCCTCGCGGCCCACCGCACCACCGGCCGGCCGTACGAGACCCGGGCCGTCGAGCGGATCCTCGGCGTCCTGCGCTCGGCCGGCTTCCCGGACGCCCTCGCCGTGCGGATCTACCACGCCTTCGTCGACCAGGCCCTCGCCTTCGCGGCCCAGGACGCCGCCGCGCTCGCCCTGCCGCCCGCCGCCCGGGAGAAGGAGGCGGAGGTCTGGCACGCGGTCTACGGCAGGCTGTCGCCCGACACCCATCCGAACATCGCCGCGACCTTCCCCCTGCTCGCCGCCGACATGCGCGACAGCGGCTACCCGTTCGCCCTGGAACTCCTGCTCGGGGCGGTGGCGGCGCTGCGTCCGGCGGACGGTTGACCCGAGGTCCTGAGACCGGGGGAAGGGCCTGGGGGGGGGCGCCGCGGCGCGGACCGGATGCGGGGCTCGCGGGGGCTCCGCGGCGCGGACCGGATGCGGGACCGGTGAGGGCACCGTGGCGCGAGTCGCCTTGTGCGGAGAGACTTCTGACGAAGCGACACGTCCGCGCGAAAGGACCCACGTGCTCTCCATACGCAGCGCACTCGCCCTCCCCCTCGCCGCCGCCTCCCTGGCCCTGGCGACCCCGCCCGCCCCGGCGGCCGGGACGGCCGCCGTCTCCGTCGAGGAGGCCCGGCTCGACCGGGCCGCACCCCGGGAGATCCTGCGGAGCAGCGGATTCGACTCCCTGGCACCGGAGTTCGCCGAGGCCCTCGCCGCCTCCGACTCCTTCGCCGCGGCCGAGAGGACGGTCGGCCGTTACGGATCGGGGCTCTGGCGACGGGCCGTGGACCGGGCGCAGGGCCGGGGCGACGCGGGCGGCACCCTTTCGCGGGACGACGACCGGCCGCTGTACTGGTCGCGCCTCGCGCTCACCCGCGAACTCCGCTCCTGGCAGCCGGGTTTCACGATCACCGAGGAGGGCCGGACCCGGCTGCTCGACCGGCTCGAACGCTCCTCGCGCGGCCAGGACTCGATCCGCCACCCGGCCGGGAAGGGCGTGAAGCGGATCCTGCTGACCGGCTTCGACCCGTTCACGCTCGACCGGGACACCCGGATCAGCAACCCGTCCGGGGCCGCGGCGCTCGCCCTGGACGGCACCTGGCTGCGGACCTCCGACGGCTCCCTCGCCCGGGTCGAGACGGCCGTCTTCCCCGTCCGCTGGCAGGACTTCGCCGACGGAACGGTCGAGCGGACGCTGCGCCCGCACCTGCCGGAGGTGGACCTCTTCACCACGGTGAGCCAGGGCCGGCCCGGCCGCTTCGACATCGAGCGGACCAACGGGGCCTGGCGCGGCGGCTTCCCCGACAACGAGAACCTGTCGCGCACCGGGACCGTGCCCGTCGCCGACCCGGCCACGCAGCCGCAGTGGACGTCGACGACCCTTCCGCACGCGGCGATCACGGCGGCGTCCACCGGCCGTTTCCCGGTCTACGACAACACCTCGGTGACCGAGCTGCCGGCCGGGGCGGTCACGCCCGTGGTCCGCCCCGACGGGCCGACGCCCGGCTCCGCGGCCCGGGCGGGCGGCGGCGGGAACTACCTGTCCAACGAGATCGCCTACCGGGCCACCCTGCTGCGCGACCGCCTCGGCCTGGCGGACCTGCCCGGCGGCCATGTGCACACGCCGGTCCTCCAGTTCGGCCCGGGCAACACCGACCCGGCGACGGGCACGGTCACCGACGCCGAGTTCGTACGGAACCGGCTCGACATCATCGCCCAGGTGCGGGCGATCGTCGCCGTGGCCGCCGGGTCGCGGTAGCGCTTCGCGCGACCGTCGGCGCCCCCTTCGTCCCGCGGGCGGAGGGGGCGCGCCGCCGCCGGGAGCCCGTGGGGCGGCGCGCCCGTCGGCCCGTCAGCCCGTCGTGACCGGGGAGAAGCGGCCCACCGCGGCCAGGTCCGCGCTGATCAGCGCGGCCGTCTCGCGCAGCGGCGGCAGCAGGGCGGCGAGGCTCTCCTCCGGGGTGGCCCGGCCCGCGTGCAGGGCCACGTTGACCGCGGCGACCGCCCGGCCCGCACCGTCCGTGACCGCCACCGCCAGCGAGCGGAGCCCCTCCTCCAACTCCTGCTCCACCCACCCGTAGCCGCGTGCCGCGGTCGCCGCCACGGCCTCGTCGAGCCCCTCGTGGGTCGTCACCGTGCGCGGGGTGAGCGCCTCCGGCGTGATCCGGCCGAGCCGCGCGGCGCGCTCCGCCGCGGGCAGCGCCCCGAGCAGGACGCGGCCCATGGAGGTCGCGTACGCGGGGAGCCGGGTGCCCACCGTGATGTCGATGTGCATGATGCGGGTGCCGGCGACCCGGGCGACGTACCGGATGTCGTCCCCGTCGAGCACGGCGACGGACGCCGACTCGTGGATCCGCAGCACGAGGGCGACGAGGTGCGGGGTGGCGATCTCCGGCAGGGTCAGGCCGGAGAGCCGGGCGTAGCCGAGCTCCAGGACCCGGGGGAGGACGAGGAAACCGTCCGGCTCCTCCCGTACGTATCCCAGATGGCGCAGGGTGATCAGCGACCGGCGGGCGGTCGCGCGGGGCAGCCCGGTCAGCCGGGCGAGTTCGGCGAGCCGGACGGGCCCCCGGACGGAACCGAAGGCGCGCAGGACGTCGAGGCCGCGCGCGAGCGACTGGAGGAAGCCCGAGCCGAGCTCTTCCTTGAGCGTGGGCGCCGAAGCCGTCGGCGCGGGCGCCGGTTCGGCGGGGGCGGGTGCCGCCGCCAGCGCGGCCTCCATCGCCGTGACCGCGCGGCGGAGCGGCGGCAGGGCCTGCGCCGCGAGGGACGCGGCGCTGTGCCGGCTGGTGTGGCTGACGACGCTGACCGCGCAGACCGCCGTGCCGTCCGGTCCCCGCACCGGCAGCGCGACGGCGAGCAGACCCGGCTCGATCAGCTGGTCGTCCACGGCGAGTCCGGACTCGCGGGCCTCCCGCACCCGGTCGAGGAACTCCGCCTCGACCTCCTCGGGGGCGGGGGCCGTCCCGGCCGGCCGCGGCGGCACGGAGGGGAAGCCGGCGTCCAGGGGGTCCTTCGCGCGCCGGTCCCGCCACCGGTCGAGGTCCGCCGCGTCCCAGGCCGCGGCGAACAGGGCGCCGGGCGCGCAGCGTTCGGCCGGCAGGAGGTCCCCGGTCCGGAAGGAGATCGCCATCGCCCGGCGGCGGGTGGCCTGGGCGAGGAAGCGGACGCCGTCGCCGTCCGGGACGGCCACGGACACCGACTCGTCGAGCGCGTCGGCGAGGGCGACGGCATGCGGTCCGAGGAGCTCCGGCAGTCCGCAGGAGGCCAGATAGGCGTTGCCGAGCTCGGCGGCTCCGGGCGCGAGCAGCAGGTCGCGGCCCTCGGCCCTGAGGACGCCGAGGCGGACGAGGGTCGTCGCGACCCGGTCGACGGTGGAGCGGGCGAGCCCGGTCGTCCGGGCGAGGTCGCCGGGGCGGTGCCGGACCTCGGGGCCCGCGGCCATGACGCGGAGCACGGCGAGCCCGCGTTCGAGCGGCCCGACCAGCTCGTCGGGTGCGCCCGGCGCTTCGGGGGCGGTCGATACGCCGGGCGCGCCCTGTGCCTCGGCCGCGGCCGGTCCGGCGGGTGCGCCCCCTCCGTCGGCCGCGGCCGGCCGGTCGGGTGCGTCCGGGGCCTCGATCGGCTGCGGCATCGTCCGGACTCCTCGTGGGTGGTGGGTGGAGCGGCACCGGGAGACGGCGCGGGGAAACCGTACCCGCGCCGTTGACATGGCCCGTGGCGCGGATGGACACTCACCCCCGCCAAAATTCTGAACTCAAGTTCAGCAGGCGAACACGCGCAGCGTCAATCCCGAGTGAAACGGGTCGTTACATGGACAAAGTGGTCGCCAGTGCCGCCGAAGCGGTGGCGGACATCGAGGACGGCGCCTCGCTCGCCGTCGGAGGCTTCGGACTGAGCGGCGTACCGGACGTGCTCATCCGCGCCCTGCACGCCCACGGCCCCGGGGACCTCTCCGTCGTCTCCAACAACTGCGGCGTCGACGGCGGAGGCCTGGGCGTCCTCCTCGCGGCCGGCCGCATCAGCCGCGTCACCGGCTCCTACATCGGTGACAACAAGGAGTTCGCCCGCCGCTACCTCGGCGGCGAGCTCGAACTGGAACTCACCCCCCAGGGCACCCTGGCCGAACGGCTCCGCGCCGGCGGCTGCGGCATCCCCGCCTTCTTCACCCCCGCCGGGACCGGAACCCAGGTCGGCGAGGGCGGACTGCCCTGGCGGTACGCGGCCGACGGCACGGTCGCCGTCGCCTCCCCGCCCAAGGAGGTCCGCGAGTACGACGGACGTCCGTACGTCCTCGAGCACGGCATCACCACCGACTTCGCGCTCGTCCGCGCGGCCCGCGGCGACCGGCACGGCAACCTCGTCTTCGCCCGCGCCGCCCGCAACTTCAACCCGCTCGCCGCCATGGCCGGCCGCATCACCATCGCCGAGGTGGAAGAGCTCGTCGAACCCGGCGGCCTCGACCCCGACCAGGTCCACCTACCGGGCGTCTTCGTCCAGCGGGTGCTGGCCCTCACCCCCGCCCAGGCCGCCGACAAGGGCATCGAACGAAGGACGGTACGCACCCGATGAGCTGGACCAGGGACGAGATGGCGGCCCGTGCCGCCCGCGAGCTGACGGACGGTTCGTACGTCAACCTCGGCATCGGACTGCCCACCCGCGTGCCGAACTTCCTCCCCGACGGCGTCGACGTCGTCCTCCACTCCGAGAACGGGCTCCTCGGCACCGGCCCCTACCCGTACGAGGACGAGGTCGACCCCGACCTGATCAACGCGGGCAAGGAGACGGTCACCGTCCTGCCCGGCGCCGCGTTCTTCGACTCCGCGCTCTCCTTCGGCATGATCCGCGGCGGCCACATCGACACGGCGATCCTCGGCGCCATGCAGGTCTCCGCCCGCGGCGACCTCGCCAACTGGACGATCCCCGGCCGCATGGTCAAGGGCATGGGCGGCGCCATGGACCTCGTCCACGGAGCCCGCCGGGTCATCGTCCTCACGGAGCACACCGCCAAGGACGGCACCCCCAAGCTCGTCGAGGAGTGCTCCCTGCCGCTCACCGGCCGCACCTGCGTCGACCGGATCATCACCGACCTCGGCGTCCTCGACGTCACCGAGGACGGACTCCGGCTCGTCGAGACCGCCCCCGGCGTCACCCCCCAGGACATCGTCCGCCTGACGGCGGCCCCCGTGAAGGTGGAAACCGCAGCATGATCCCGACCCAGCAGGACGTCTCGAAGGAGATCGACGCCCGGCGCGAGGAGTACCTCCGCGCCGGCGAGACCCGGCACCACCCCGCCCGCGACTACCCGCCCTACCGCAGCAGCGCGCTGCGCCACCCCCGGCAGCCGCTGGTCGCCGTGCGCGACCCCGAGGCCGTCGAACTCTCCGGACCGGTCTTCGGAGCCACCGACGTCACCGCCCTCGACGCCGACCTCACCCGCGGCGGCACCGGCGAACCCCTCGGCGAGCGGATCACCGTCACCGGGCGCGTCCTCGACCGGGCCGGCCGTCCCGTCCGCGGCCAGCTCGTCGAGGTCTGGCAGGCCAACGCCGCCGGACGCTACGCCCACCGGCTCGACCAGCACCCGGCCCCGCTCGACCCCCACTTCACCGGCGCCGGCCGCTGCCTGACGGACGACCGGGGCACGTACCGCTTCACCACGATCCGTCCCGGCGCCTACCCCTGGCGCAACCACACCAACGCCTGGCGCCCCGCGCACATCCACTTCTCCCTCTTCGGCAGCGCCTTCACCCAGCGGCTCGTCACCCAGATGTACTTCCCCGGCGACCCGCTCTTCGCCTACGACCCGATCCTCCAGTCGGTCACCGACGACGCCGCCCGCGCCCGGCTCGTCGCCGCCTACGACCACGACCTCACCACCCCCGAACACGCCCTCGGCTACCGCTGGGACATCGTCCTCGACGGGCCCGCCGCGACCTGGATCGAGGAAGGCCGATGACCGGCACGCCCAGCACCGCGCTCCCGACCCCCGCCCAGACCGTCGGCCCCTTCTACGGCTACGCGCTGCCCTTCCCCGGCGGCCCCGACCTCGCCCCCGCCGGGCACCCGGACACCCTCACCGTCCACGGTCACGGCCGCCCGGCCGGTGCCGGCGCCCCGGTCGGGGGGCCGTCGTGCTGACCGTCGTCCTCTCCGGGCTCCGCGTCCGCTGGGCCTCCTTCCTCGGCGGGTTCGTCGCGCTCGCGCTCGGTGTCGGGCTGCTCGCCACCATGGGGCTCGGCCTCTCCGCCACCTTTCACGCGCCCGAACGTTCCCCCCAGCGGTTCGCGTCCTCCCCCGTCGTCGTCCAGGGCCGGGACCGGCTGACACTCGACGTGCGGCGCGGGCCCGACACCGTGTCCGTGGAGCGGCGGCTCGACCGTCCACAAGCTGTGGACGGAGAAGTGCTCCGCGAACTCCGCGCCCGCTGGACCGTCACCACCTCCGGCGGTCCCGACGCCGTCGGCGTCGACGCCCCCGCCGCCGAGGTCCGGGCGCTCGTCGGCGACCGCGCCCGGGTCCTCACCGGGAGCGAGCGCGGGCTGGCCGACCCCGACCCCGAGCGGGACGCCCGCGCGCTCGTCGCCCTCAACGCCCTCCTCGGCACCTCCGGCGGCGTCACCGCCTTCGTCTCCGTCTTCGTCGTCGCCTCCACCTTCGCCTTCGCCGTCGCGCTGCGGCGGCGCGAATTCGGACTCCTCCGGACCGCGGGGGCCACCCCCGGCCAGATCCGGCGGCTCCTCCTCGCCGAGGCGGCGGCGCTCGGCGTGCTCGCCTCCGCCGCCGGGTGCGCGCTCGGCGCCCTCGGCGCGCCCCTCCTCGCCCGGACCCTGGTCGACGGCGGCCTCGCGCCCGCGTGGTTCACGACCGGCGGAGCCTCCTGGCCCTTCCACGCGGCCTTCTGGACCGGCGTGACCGTCGCCCTCACCGGGGCCGTCGCCGCGTCCCGGCGGGCCGGGAAGGTCGGCCCGACGGCCGCGCTGCGCGAAGCGGACGTCGACGCCGACGCCCTGCCCCTCGGCCGGGCCGTCCTCGGCACGCTCCTGCTCCTGGCCGGACTCGGGCTCCTCGTCCAGACCTGCGCCGCCGAGCCGTCCGCGCTGCTCAAGCGGAAGACGTACACGACCCTCCCGATGCTCCTGATCACCGGCGTCGCCCTGCTCTCCCCGCTCCTCGTCCGGCCGGCGGCCCGGCTGCTGCGGTCACGCGGCGCGGTGGGGACGCTCGTGCGGGAGAACAGCGCGGCCGCCGTCCGCCGCACCGCCGCCGTCGCCGCGCCCGTCCTCGTGACCGTGGCGCTCGCCGGGACGCTGTTCGGCTCGGCGACGAGCGTCACGCGCGCGAAGGAGGCGGAGTCGCGGCAGCAGACGGCCGCTCAGTACGTGGCGGGGGGCGAGGACTTGAGGCCGGTGGCGGCACCGCCCGGGGCCGTGGTGTCCCCCACCGGGGCGACCTCCGTCTTCGTACGGGACGGGGCCGAGGCCGTCGTGAAGTACGGGGCGCGGGCGGTCGCCGACCCGGCCGCGTTCGCGGAGCTCGCCCGGCTGCCGGTGGTCGCCGGGGACCTGCGGGACCTGGACGACCGGTCGATCGTCGTCAACGAGGAGTTCGAGCGGCACCGGGTCGGCGAGACGGTGGACGTGTGGCGGGCGGACGGGAGCGGACCGGTACGGCTCCGGGTGGCGGCCGTCCTCGCGCTCGGCACCGGCGACAACGGCCCCTACGTCACCCGGGCGAACGCGCCGGGCGCCGCCCTCGACCGCATCGACGCGCGCGGGGGCGGGGCGGCGACGGTCCGGGCCCTGGAGGCGAGCGGCGGGACCGTCCGCACGGCCCCGCCGCGCACGGCGGGCGGCAGCCCGCAGAACCGGCTCGGCATGATCCTGGTCCTCGGCATCGCCCTCGCCTACACGGTGATCGGCCTCGCCAACACCCTGCTGATGGCGACCTCGGTACGGGGCGGGGAACTGGCCTCGCTGCGGCTCGCCGGGGCCACCCGCAGCCAGATCCTGCGGGTCGTGACGGGCGAGGCGGCGCTCGCCGTCGCCATCGGCGCGGCGCTCGGCCTGGTGGTGACGGCGGTCGTCCTGGGCGCCCTGGGAGCGGGCCTCGCGGCCCTCTCGGCGCCCGTGGCCCTGGCCCTGCCGTGGACGGTGGTCGGCGCGGCGGCGGGCACCTGCGCGACGGTCGCGGTCGGCGCGGCGGCGCTTCCCGCGTGGCGCCTCACGCGCTGAGCGGCCATGGTGGGACGACGGGGCGGTGACCGGGGTCGGAGCCGGGTCACCGCCCTGCCCCGCCCGGACACCACCTGCGGGGCGGCGCCCCCGCCACCCGCCGCCTGGAGCCCACGCCCGGCGGGCCGGTGCCCACCCGCCCCACCCCCGTGCGGGCGGACGGACACCTCGGACGCCGTGCGGGCCGCGCCCGGCGGGGCGGTGCCCCGGCCCACCTGCCGTGTGGGCAGTCGTCCCGCGGGGGCAAGGGGGCCCCCTGCTCGAGCGGAGCCGAGAGCTTGGGGGAGGGCGGGCACACGGGACGGCGCCCTTCAGCGGGGCCTCCGCCTTCCGCGCCCGGACCCGCACCACCGGGGAGCTGTGCACGGGGTGCGGGTTCAGGCACATGAGCCTCGGGCGCCGGCAAGGGGCGCCGTTCCGTTGTGCCCACCCGTTCCGCCCCAACGGAACGACTGCCCACAACGGGGGCACGGGTGGGCACCGCCCCGGCGGAACGACCGCCCACAACGGGGGCGCGAGGGGTGGGCACCGCCCCGGCGGAACGGCTGCCTACAACGGGCGGGGCGCCGGGGGCGGCCAGGGGTGCCAGTCCGGGGCGAGGACCGACCAGATCTCCTCGTCGTGCCGGGCCCCCCGGTACGGGTGGCTCTCCCTCAGGACCCCGTCCCGCGTCATGCCCAGCCGCCGCGCCACCGCGACGCTCGGCTCGTTGTCGGAGGACACCACCCACTCCACCCGGTGGACGCCCCGCACCCGGATCGCCCAGTCGATGAGCGCTCGCGCCGCCCGGGTCACCAGCCCCTTCCCGGTGCCCGCCGGCTCCAGCCAGCAGCCGGCCTCGGCACAGGAGTTCTCGACGTCGAGCTTCCGGAGGATCACCGCGCCGACGAGCGTGCCGTCGAACCAGATGCCGTGGATCCGGCCCGTGTCGGTCGCCGCCTTCTCCGCGTACAGCCGGAGGAACGCCCGGCTCGACTCCAGGTCCGTCACCACGTCGGGGAGGCCGTTGCGCGCGCCGATGAACTCCCGTCCCCGGTCCATGTGCGCGAGGAACTCCCCGGCCTGCCACGGTTCGAGCGGGCGCAGCTCCGCGCCGTCGTCGCCCAGGGACATCGCGTACATCGGCATCGCCTTCCTCGCACCACTACGGGATCAGGACGATCTTGCCCTGTACATGACCCGACTCGCTCGATTCCTGGGCACGGGCCGCCTCCTTCAGCGGCAGCGTCTCGGCCAGGCGGACCCTGAGCGCGCCCTCCGCCGCCAGGCGGGCCTGGGCGGTGAGCCCGCGCCGTACGTCGTCCGGGTCGCCCGTGACGCCGGAGAAGACGATGCCGTGCTCCTCCGCGTCCGTCGCCGCGATCGTCACGATCCGCTCCTTCGCCGCGTCGCCGCCGCCCAGCAGCTCGACGGCGACCGGCAGCACGCCGTGCCCGGCCGCGTCGAAGACGGCGTCGACGCCCTGCGGGGCGGCGGCGCGGACCCGGTCGGCCAGGCCGTCCCCGTACGTGACGGGGATCGCGCCGAGTTCGCGCAGGTAGGCGTGGTTGGCCTCCGATGCGCTGCCGATCACCGTGATCCCGGCCGCGACCGCGAGCTGGACGGCCACCGAGCCGACGACGCCGGCCGCGCCGTGCAGGAACAGCGTCTCGCCCTCCCGCACCCGGAGCAGGTCCAGGACGCGCTGGGCGGTCTCGCCGGCCACCGGCAGACTCGCGGCGGCCTCCCAGGAGAGCCCGGCGGGCTTGGGGGCGACGGTGCCGGCGATGGCGTACTCGGCGTAGGCGCCGGTCTTCGTCCAGCCGAGGACCTCGTCGCCGACGGCCAGCCCGCTGACGCCCTCGCCGAGCGCGTCGACGGTGCCGGCGAACTCCAGGCCGGGGACGGCGGGGAAGGTGGTCGGATAGAACGCCTCGACCCAGCCGCGACGCCGCTTCCAGTCCACCGGGTTGAGCCCGGCCGCCGCCACCTTCACCCGGACCTCGCCGGGGCCCGGCTCCGGCACGGCGACGCCGGTCTCGTGGCGCAGCACCTCGGGGCCGCCGAACTCCTCGTACACGATCGCTTCCATCTCAGCCTCCACTGCTGCCCGTTCGGTCTTCGACGCCCCAAGACTGCGCCGCCGGGCACCCCGTCCCCGCCCGCCCAACGGCCAGTCGCACCTGGCCGAAAGACGGGCCGTCACCTGACCGCCCCGCACTAGGCTGAACCGCATGGACGCGTCCACGCTGACCACCGCGTACGAGATCATCCGGCAGCCGCTCGGGGAGGTCCTCCCCAAGGTCTCGGCCGCCCTCGCCCCGCTCGTCCCGCACGTCGACGCGGCCGAACTCTCCACCCACTGCGCCCACTCCCCCTTCAAGGCGCTCGGCGGTACGGAACTGATGACCGCCGCCGAACTGACCCCGCTGCTCGCGACCGGCGTCCCCGGCGCCCCCTGGCAGGGGCGCGCGACCATCGGCGGCCGCGAGCGCGAGATCGTCGCCGTCACCAGTCACGCGACCCGGCGCGGGGCGGTCCTCGTGCTCGTACGGGAGGACGGCGCCGCCCCCGCCGACGCGGCCGCGCTCACCGTCGCCCAGGCGCTGTGGGACCTGGTCACCGGACACTTCGACCGCTTCGCGACCGAGGCCGTGCCGGGCGCGCTCGCCCGCTCACGGGCCGCCGCCGACACCCGGGCCCGGGTCATCGCCGAACTCACCGGCGCGCACGCGGCCGCGCTCTCCGGCGTCCTCGGGGTGCTGCGCAGCCGGGCCCTCGACGACAGGACCGCCCGGGCCACCGCCACCGACCTGGCCGCCTCCGCGCTGATCGAGATGCGGGCCGAACAGCGGCGGGACCGGGCGCTCGCGGAGGAACCCGCGCAGGAAGCCTTCGAGCGGCTCGCCGGCGAGCTCCGGCCGATGCTCCGGCACAGCAGGGTCCGGCTCGAACTGGGCGCGCCCGACTCGACGCGCTCGCTCGCGGCGGACGTCGCCCACAGCGCGCGGGCCATCGTCCGGTCCCTGCTCCTGATCGTCCTGGAACAGGACTCCGTCCAGCGCGTCCACGTCGGCTGGCAGCTCACCGAGCACGAGCTGCGGGCCTCGGTGCGGGACGACGGCGCCGGCGCGCTCGCCCCCTGCGACCTGGGCGCCGGAACGATCCGGGACCGGCTCGACGTGCTCGGCGGGCGGCTCGACATGGACGCGGTCCCCGGCTGGGGCACGACGATCACGGCGGTGATCCCGCTGGCGACCCCGGAGGCCCCGGTCGAGGCGGCCCACCCGCTGACCGGGCTCGGCGGGCGGGAGGTGGAGGTGCTGCGGCACCTGGCGCTCGGGCACCGGAACCGGCGCATCGCGGAGGAGCTGCACATCAGTGAGTCGACGGTGAAGTTCCACGTCGCGAACATCCTGAACAAGCTGGGGGTCGACTCGCGGGGCGAGGCGGCGGCCCTCTTCCACGCGGCGGCCTGACCCACCCGCCACGAGCCGCCCACCCCGTTGTGGGCAGGCGTTCCGCCGGGGCGGAACGGGTGGGCACAACGGAACGGCGCCCTTGCCGGCGCCCGAGGCTCCTGGGCCTGAACCCGCACCCCGTGCACAGCTCACACCTGGTGCGGGTCCAGGCACGGAACGCGGAGGCGCCGCTGAAGGGCGCCGTCCCGTGTGCCCACCCGTCCCGCCGGGCGCGGGCCGCACGCGGCGGGGGCGTCGGTCCCGTTTGCGGGGGGTTGTCAGTGGGGGGTGTCAGACTCGCGCGCATGAGCGAGAGGTGGGCGCTGGCCGCCGAGGCCGAAGGGGACGGAGCACTGCTCGTGCCCCTCGGGCAGGACGGGCTGCCCGCCGGCCCGGTGCGGCGCGAGCCGGACCTGGTGGCGGCCGTGCGGACACGGCCCGAGGTGGCCCGCTGGGTGTGGCGGTCGACGGCCGAGGTCTATCCGCGGCTCCTCGCCGCCGGCGTCCGCGTCGAGCGGTGCTACGACGTCGAGGACGCCGAGCAGCTCCTCCTGGGCCACGAGGGCCGGCTCGGCGAGCCGCGCTCCGCGGCGGCCGCCTGGGCGCGCCTGCGCAACGCCCCCGTACCGCCCGATCCGCCGCAGCGCGCCGCCGAGCCCGGTTCGCAGGACTCGCTCTTCGAGCCGCGCCCCAACGTCTCCGTGCCCTTCGACGGCCTCCTCGCGGTCTACGCGGAGCAGCTGCGCCGTCATGATCGGGCCGAGCACCCCGGTCGGATGCGGCTGCTCACCGCCGCCGAGTCGGCGGGGATGCTGGTGGCCGCCGAGATGCACCGGGCCGGGCTGCCGTGGCGGGCGGACGTGCACCGGGAGCTGCTGGGCGAGCTGCTCGGCGAGCGGTACGCGGGCGGGGGCGAGCCGCGCCGCCTGGCGGAGCTCGCGGACGAGGTGTCGGCGGCGTTCGGCCGCCGCGTCCGGCCGGATCTGCCGGCGGACGTGGTCAAGGCCTTCGCGCAGGCCGGGATCCGGATCAGGTCCACGCGCCGCTGGGAGCTCGCCGAGCTGGACCACCCGGCGGTGGAGCCCCTCCTGGCGTACAAGAAGCTGTACCGGATCTGGACGGCGCACGGCTGGTCGTGGCTGGCCGACTGGGTGCGGGACGGCCGCTTCCGGCCGGAGTACCTGCCGGGCGGCACGGTCAGCGGACGCTGGACGACGAACGGCGGCGGGGCCCTGCAGATCCCGAAGGTGATCCGGCGGGCGGTGGTCGCCGACGAGGGCTGGCGGCTCGTGGTGGCCGACGCCGACCAGATGGAGCCGCGCGTCCTGGCCGCGATCTCCCGCGACCCGGGGCTGATGGAGGTCGCGGGGTACCCCGACGACCTCTACACCCGGCTCTCCGACCGCGCCTTCTCCGGTGACCGCGACCACGCCAAGATCGCGCTGCTCGGCGCGATCTACGGGCAGACGAGCGGCGACGGCCTGAAGAACCTGGCGGCGCTGCGGCGCCGTTTCCCGCGCGCGGTGGCCTATGTCGACGAGGCGGCGAAGGCGGGTGAGGAGGGTCGGCTCGTGCGGACCTGGCTGGGCCGGACCAGCCCGCGGGCGGTCGGCTCGGGCGACGACGAGGAGGCCGGGCTCCCGCAGGACGCCGGCGAACCGGAGCGGGAGGGCGGCGAGTTCGTCCCCGGGTACGCCTCGGGGAACGCGCGGGCGCGCGGCCGGTTCACCCGTAACTTCGTCGTGCAGGGCAGTGCCGCCGACTGGGCGCTGCTGATGCTGGCGGCACTGCGGCGCTCGCTCTCCGGGATGCGGGCGGAGCTGGTGTTCTTCCAGCACGACGAGGTGATCGTGCACTGTCCGGCCGAGGAGGCGGGGGCGGTGACGGAGGCGATCCGGGCGGCCGGGGACGAGGCCGGGCGGATCGCGTTCGGGGAGACGCCGGTCCGGTTCCCGTTCACGACGGCGACGGTCGAGCGGTACGCGGACGCGAAGTAGGCCGGACGGGACGGCGGTGGTGCGGCCCCCCGGCCCCGTACCACCGCCGGTGCCCGTCCCGGCCTTCCTACTTCAGCGGCAGCTTCTGCCACTTCGGGCTCAGCGCGATCGCCTTCAGCTGCTCCATCGTCAGCGCGGGCTCGGCGCGCGTGGCGGCCTCGTGCTGCGCGCCCGAGTTGAAGGCGGAGACGGCGACCCGGAAGCCCTTCGGGGTCAGGGTGTCGACGCTCCACCAGACGACCCCGGCACCGCCCTTCTCACCGGGCTGCTGGGTGGACCTGACCTTGGTGCCGTCGGGCAGGGTGACGACGCCGGCTCCGGTGAAGAGCTCGGCGACGGCCTTGTCGCGGATGGGCTGGACGTCGACGCCGACGAGGCTCGCGCCCTTGCCGTCGTCGATGACGACGTAGCCGTGGCCGTCCCCGCCGCCGTGGGACTTCACGGTGACGCCGGCGGGCAGGAGGGAGCGCAGGGTGGCCTGGACGGCGGCCGCGCTCGGCACGGCGGGCAACCGGTCCTCGCCCTTGCCGGGCTGCTTCGGGAACCGGGGCAGCCGGTCGGTCAGCGGCCGCCAGGCCTCGGCCGTGACGAGGGCCTTCAGCTGGGCGGGGCTGAAGGGCGGGTTCTCCCGGCTGATCGGGGAGCCCTTCTCGGCGGTCGCGTTGTACTCGCTCGCGTCGATCAGGATCCCGTCCTTGGTGAGCAGGACCGCCCGCCAGTTCTTGGTCTCCTCGCGCTTGTCGGGGTACACGTACCCCTGGAGGACCATGAGCCGGCCGCCGCCGGGCAGCCGCTCGCTGGTGCAGGAGTCGAAGGGGACGAGGGTCTTGTCGGGGCACGTGACCTGACCCGTGCCGGACTCGGCGGTCCCGCCGGCCCGGTAGAGGCCGACGCTGACGCCCGCCTTGCCGTGGCCGTCGTCGTAGACGCCGGTGACGGACTGGCCCTTGCCGTCCAGGTCGTCGAACTGCCACTGCCCGGCCGGGGTGTGGGCCTTGAGGACGGCGGCGATGTCCTTCACCGGGATCTGTGCCTGGGGGGGTTCCTTGCCGGTGCCGCCGGTCCGGCCGGGCTGCGGGGGCGCCGCCACGGAGGCCGTCGTCGCCTGCCCGGCGGGGCCGAGCAGCGAGCCGCCGTACACGCCGCCGATGCCGACGGCGGCGAGCGCGACGACGCCGCCGGTCACCGCGAGGCGGCGGCGCACCAGGCGGCGGCGGCCGCGCCGGAGCCCGCCCGCGACCAGCTCGCGCCGGTCGTCGGCGCCGAAACCGTCACCGGTGCTGCGCAGGAGCGCGCCGAGCTCCTCCTCGAAGCGCTCGTGCGGGGCTCCGTCGTGCTGGGGTCCTTCGTTCTGGGGCATGCCGAGATCACCGTCTCCGGTCAGTGGATGGGAAGCACTCCGTGGGTGGGAAGTACCGAGAGCTGTGCCGTGTCGTGTTCAGCGGGTGGCGAATTCGGCGATGCTGCCGCCGAGCCGTTCCCGCAGCTTCGCGAGCGCGCGCACCGAGCGGGTGCGTACCGCGGCGGAGCTGACGTGCAGGGATTCGGCGGTCTCCTCGATGCTGCGGTCCTCCCAGTAGCGCAGCACCACGACCGCCCGGTCCTTCGGCGCGAGCGCGGCCAGCGCGTCGAGCAGCGCGATTCGCAGCGCCGGGTCCTCGCCGTGCTCGGGGGCGCGGTCGGGCAGCTCCCCGAGGGGGCGCTCGGTGGCCGAGCGGCGCCGCTGGTGGCTGAGGAACGTGCGGACGAGCACGGTCTGGGCGTACGCGGCGGGGTTCCCGATCCGGGTCATGCGGCCCCAGAGGGCGTACATCCGGCCGAGCGTCTCCTGGGTGAGGTCTTCGGCGAGATGCGTGTCGCCGCTGGTCAGCAGGCATGCCGAGCGGAACAGGTGACCCGTGCGTGCGGAGGCGAACTCCTGGAACTCGTCCGCGCGGGACTTTCTCATGCCCCTCCTTTCCCTCGCGGTCACGTGGTGTGGTCGCCGTACACCTCATTGACGCGATGGGGGCGCGGAAATGTTTCAGCGGAATCGGAGAATTCGCGGGAGATTCCCAGAGGATGGCCGCTGGACGTATCCGACCAAGCGGAATCGGGTAATCCTGTTGGTATGAACACTCTCAGCGCAGCAGAGAACCTGGCCGCTGGAGTCTGGCAGTCAGGTCTGGGACAGGTCCTCGGCGGTCTCGTTCTGGTGGCCGTCCTCATCACGGCCTTCTGGTTCGGATTCAGGGTCCGCACCCGCGAACCCGAACCTCCGAAGCCGGACGAGCAGCCGCACCGGCCCGACACCGGGGCGCTCCCCGGCGAGATGTCCGAGTACCGCAGGCCGGCCGAGATGCCGCAGACCGACGGCGAGCACCGGCTCATGCCCTACCAGCTCAAGAACGGCGGCACGTCCGGCACGGAGACCTCGCCCGATCCGCCGTCCGAGGAGAAGCGCAAGTGGGGCGGCATCTCCAGCGGTGGCTTCGGCAGCGGAGGCACCGGACACGGCGACTGATCCCGGACGCGTGACCACTGCGCCGGCCGCCCGGGCACGAGCCCGGAGGCGGACCCGGACGCAGGAAAGCCCAGCCGCGCGCGGCTGGGCTTGGTCCGGCTCGGGTCCTGTCCGGCCGGGGCCGGTTCCACTCCTGTCCGGCTCGTTCCGGGTGGGCCCGGCTCCGGTCCTGCACGGCTGGGTCCGGCCCGGCCCGGGTCCGCTCCGGACCGGCTCGTTCCGGGTGCGGCCGGTGCTACACCTGGGCGGCGTCCGCGGGGGCGCCGCCCAGGACTCGGCCCGCGCGCGAGGCGATGTGGGCCGGCGGGGCGAAGTCCGCCGGGAGGACCGGGTCGGTGACCGGCTCGCCGAAGGTGGTCACCACCGGGAGCACCCCCGCCCACAGTCCGAGCGCCGCGTCCTCGGAGTCGCCGTCGTCCGGCGGGCCGCCGGCGGTCTTCACCGAGGCCTCGGTGAGGTCGAGCGCCAGCACCGCGGTCGCCGCCAGCTCCTTGCGGCTCGGCTGCCGCGCGTACTCCCACTGGCCCGGCGAGCTCTGCTCGGTCAGGGCCCGCAGTCCGCGGAGCTTCTCCTCCGGGTCGGTGACGATCTCGGGAACGCCGTAGATCATCGCGCAGCGGTAGTTGACCCCGTGCTCGAAGACGGAGCGGGCGAGGACGAGGCCGTCGACGTGGGTGACCGTGACGCAGACGGTGGTGTCGGGGGCCTGGACCAGACTGCGGCTGGCGACCGAACCGTGGAGGTAGAGCCGGTCGCCGTCCACCCCGTACGCGGTGGGCACCACCATCGTCGTGCCGTCGACGGTGACGCCGAGGTGGCAGAGGAAGCCCGCGGCGAGCACGGCGTCCAGGTCGGCCCGTCGGTGGCTCCCCTTGTGACGCATCCGGCGCAGCCGGGTCCGCTCGGTGACGGACAGCTCGTCGTCGGCCTCCGTGGGGATGGTGGTGCTCATGGTGCCCTCTCGTCGAAGTGCGGGTGTAGGTGTTGTACGGGGGATCAGCCGGTCACCGCCACCGGCGCCCGCCTGTCGGAACGGCGGCGCGCGGCCAGGGAGTCGCAGATCTCGCCGGCCCGGACGGCGGCCATCGACAGCAGGTTGGCCGTGATGCCGTGCGAGTGCTCGGTGCCGCCCATCAGGTAGATCCCGGCCTCCACCGCGGGCGCCGTCTGCACCCGGTAGTCGCGGCGCACCCGCAGCCGGCCGTCCTCGTCGCGCGCGCAGGCGGCGTCGAGCTCTCCGAGCAGCCGGGCCGGGTCGGGCTCGGAGTAGCCGGTGGCGTAGACGACGGCGTCCGCGTCCATCGTCCCCGTCTCGCCCGTCGCCAGGTTCCGCACCTGGACGCGGACGCCGTCGGGGCCCTCCTCGACCTCGGTGAGCCGGGTGACGCCGAGGATCCGCAGCCGCTGCTCGCCGCGCACCTTCTCCTGGTACGAGCGGCGGTAGAGCTCCTCGATGAGGTCCATGTCGACGACGCCGTAGTTGGTGTTGCGGTGGTAGTCCATGAGCGTGCGGCGGACGGACGGCTCGGCACCGTGGTAGAGGTCGACGGCCTCCGGGTCGAAGATCCGGTTCGCGTACGGGCTGTCGTCGGCCGGGCTGTAGCCGTACCGCGTGTGGACGGCGACGACCTCGGCCCCCTCGTACGTCCGGTGCAGGTGGTCGGCGATCTCGGCGGCGCTCTGGCCGGCTCCGGCGACGACGAAGCGACGCGGGTTCCCGGTGGGCAGGGCGGCGAGCCGGTGCAGGAACTCGCTGCTGTGCCAGAGGCGTTCGGAGGACTCGACGCCCTCGGGGAGCCGGGGCACGAGGCCGGTGCCGACGACGAGGTTCCGCGCCCGGTACGTGACGGCCTCCGCCTCTCCGAAGGCGGCGACGTCGACCTCGACGACGGGTCCCGAGGTCCCCGCGGGCCGGATCCCGGTGACCTCTAGGCCGTAGCGGACCATGTGGTCCACGCCGTCGGCGGCCCACTGGAGGTAGTCGTGGAACTCCTCTCGGGTCGGGAACAGCACCTTGTGGTTGATGAAGTCGACGAGGCGGCCCCGGTCGTGGAGGTACGGCACGAAGCCGAAGCGGCTGCGCGGATTGCGCATCGTGGCAAGGTCCTTGAGGAACGAGACCTGCATGGTGGCGTCCGGGATCAGCATGCCCCGGTGCCAGCCGAAGTTCGGCTGCTTCTCCAGGAAGACGGCCGTGAGCCGGTCATCGGGCGCGGCCTGCTCGTTGTACTCCTCGATCGCGATCGCGAGGGCGAGGTTGGCGGGCCCGAAGCCGACACCGACGACGTCGTAGACGGGGGTGGTCTCGTTCACGATCTCGTTCACGGTCTCGTTCATGGCGAAGTGCCTTTCGGTAGCGAGGGGTTCAGGAGGTGGGCGTGCGGCCGGCGAGGGCGGCGCAGCCGGCGGCGAGGAACAGGGCGAGCAGCAGTCCCGTACCGGCGAAGGAGAGGAAGACGGCCGCGATCAGCAGGGTCACGACGGCCGTCGCGCGCAGGGCGCGGCCGGTGCCGCGCGCCCGCAGGGCGGCAGCGGCGGCGGCCACGTACAGCAGCAGGAAGGCGCTGCTGGTGACGACGAGCACCAGCTCCTCGCCGGTCCCGGTGACGGTCAGGGCGCCGAGGACGGCCGCGTAGGCGAGGGCCAGCGCGACGGTCGCCCGCACCGGGCGGTCGCCCAGGGCGCGCGGCAGGATCCGCTCGCGGGCGGCGGCCCGGACGACCCGGGTGGCGCCGAGCACCCAGGCGTTGGTGGCGACCACCGCGAGGCCGAGGGCCAGGAGGTCGCCGGCGATCGCACCGCCGTCGCCGAACGAGGCGCCGAGGAGGGCGGTGATGACGACGGGCTCGTCGCCGGGGACCGCCAGGTAGGCGGCCGTCACCGCCGCGTAGAGCAGCCCGACGATGGGCACCGCCCAGCGGATCGCCCGCCGGTAGCTGCGGGCGGGGTCGTCGACCTGCTCGGCGAGGGTGGAGACGTTCTCCCAGCCGAGGAAGGAGAAGAAGGCGGTGACGACGGCGATGCCGACGCCGCCCCAGCCGTGCGTGAGGAACGGCGTGTACTCCCCCGCGTCGAAGCGCGGCACCGCGAGCACCACGGCGCCGCCGAGACCCAGCAGCAGCACGAGCAGGGCCGCGGTCTGCACGCGGGCGCCGGCCGTGAGCCCGAGCAGCGTGAACGCGGCGGACAGCGCCATGAAGCCGATCGCGATCGGGTACACGGGCCCGTCGGGCTGGCCGAGCAGCCCGAGCAGGCACCGGGCGGAGACGATGCCCATCACCGGATTCCCGATGACGTACGTGGCGACGAGCAGCAGCGCCGCCGCCCGCCCCGGGCGGCGGCCGAACCCGGCCTCCACCATCGCGGCGAGCCCGGAGGCGTCGGGGCGCCAGGCCGACATCTCCGCGAAGAAACGGGCGAAGGGGTACGAGCTGAGGGCCAGCGCCAGCCATGCGAGCAGCGCGGCGGGCCCGGCCTGCCGCTCGGTCAGCCCCGGCACCAGAAGGATGCCGGTCCCGACGAGGCTGCTGACGTAGAACACGACGAGAGCGCGCACGCCGAGGGCGGGGCGGGGGGTGGTGCGGGGGGCGGCGTCGGGCCGCTGCAGCAGGTCGGTCATGGTGTCACCTCCGAGTGAGTCGTGGGGGTCGTTCCGCCGGGGCGTTGCTCCCGTGGTGGGCGGTCGTTCCGCCGGGGCGGCGCCCACCCCTCGCGCCCCCGTTGTGGGCAGGCGTTCCGCAAGGGGCGGAACGGGTGGGCACAACGGAACGGCGCCCTTGCCGGCGCCCGAGGCTCCTGGGCCTGGACCCGCACCGGACGTGCGCCGCCCCTTGTGGTGCGGGTCCAGGCGCGGAACGCGGAGGCGCCGCGAAGGGCGCCGTCCCGTGTGCCCACCCGTCCCGCCCAGCGGGACGATTGCCCCCACGGCGGGTGGCGGAGGGGCACCGCCCAGCCGGGCGCGGCCCGCGTGAGTGGGGCGCGGGGGCACCGTCCCGCAGGGCGCGTCGCGCAGTGGGGCGGGGGCGCCGGCCCGCGGGGGTGGGGCCTCAGGGGTGGCCCAGTACGTCCAGTGCCTCCGCCGCCGCGAGTTCCGCCGCCGCCGGCGCCGTCTTGAAGCCCGCCCCCGACCAGCCCGTCGCGAGGACGATCCGGCTGTCGGGCCGTTCGCGGCCGAGGTGGGGACGCGAGTGCGGCGTGTAGAGGTCGACGCCCTGGCGTCCGCCGAGGAAGCGGGTGGCGGGGTCGGCGAGCCAGGGCCACCGCGCGGCCGCACCCTGGCGTATGTACGCCACGTGCTCGTCGGTCAGCGTGGCCTCGCCGCCCGGAGGTACGTCCCATTCGTCGACGGGCCGTCCGGCCATGTAGCCGCCGGCCGCCTCCCCGGTGAGCTGGGGCCGCCCCCAGACGCCGCTGACCATGTCGACGACGGTCGGCAGGCCGGCGGTGGCGGGGTGGTGGAAGAAGCCGTACCGGATGCTCTTGGTGCGTCCGGCGTCCGCGCCGCTGAGCCGGTGTCCGGCGATCTCCCCGGTGCCGCCGCCGGCCGCGAGGACGACGGCGAGGGCCTCGACGGGCCCGCCCGGTTCGAGGAGGACGCGGACCCGGTCGGATCCGGGGGGCGCGTCCAGTTCGCGCACCCGGGCGGGCAGCAGCCGGGCCCCGTGGGCGAGGGCGCGGTCGCGGTAGACGCGCGCGGTGCGGGGCGGGTCGGCGTATCCGGCCTCGGGCTCCCAGACGGCGGCGGTGACGCCGTCGACGGAGAGCCCGGGGAAGCGGGCCCCGAGCACGTCCGGATCCAGCAGCTCCGCCGGTACCCCGGCGCCGTTGAGCTCGGCGACGCCCTTCTCGGCCTGTTCCAGGTCGGCGTCGCCGCAGAGGACGAGCGACCCGGTGGTCATGAAGCCGTACGGCCCCGGCGCGAGCGCGGCGGGCCCCCAGGCGAGGTGGTGGCTGCGGAGGGCGAGGCCCCGCAGGTACGGGTCGGCCTCGAAGGACCGGACGAGCCCGCCGGACCAGGCGGTGGCGTGGTCCTGGCGCCCGTCCATGGGGGCGACGAGCGCGACCCGTGCGCCGTGCCGGGCGAGGACGGAGGCGGTGGCCGCGCCGACGACCCCGGCGCCGACGACGATGACGTCGTAGGCCCGCCCGTGCCGGCCGGAGGCGCGGGTGCGGTCCCCGGCCACGGACACGGGCGCGGGCGCGGCGGGAACGGGCACGAAGTCCCATCCCACGCTCCCGGGCTCGGGCTCCCCGAGCGCGGTGAACCCCCGGTCGGCGTGGGCCCGTACGGCGGCGAGGAGGGTGCGTCCGGTGCGTTCCGGGTCCTCGGCGAGCGCGGCGGTGGCGGCGGCGAAGGCCGCGTCCACGTGGGCTTCGGGCCCGCCGCGCATCCGGGCCACGAAAGCGGCACCGGCAGGCGACCCGAGCAGGGCCGCGAACTCGTCCACCGCGCAGTCGTCGGTGAACCAGAACGCGCCCTCGAAGCCGGCCGCCCGCCACTCCCGGCCCACCCGCGCGGCCCCGACGTGGGTCCCGCAGACGACGAGCGCGGCGGCGTCCCGCGCTTCGGGCCCTTCGAGGACGTCGGGGGAGGGATCGGCGAGGACCGCCGGCACCGGCACGGCGCCCGTCGCCGGCCCGCTGCCGTCGGAGACCACGGCCCCCGACGGGACGGCGGGCCGCGCGGCCGCCGAGGCGTCCCGTACGAGCAGGGCGAGCCGCTCCCCGTACGCGCTGCCGTCGTGCGTGACGGCGACCCTGGTGTGCCCCGCGTCCCGTACGGCGGCGAGCAGGCCGACCGCCTGGGCGCGGTCGTCCGGGCACCAGCGCAGGAGGGTGCCCGCGCCGTCGGCGAGGAGGCCGGGCGTGGTGGCCAGCGGGAGGAGGACGGGGAGCCCGGCCGCCCGGTAGACGGGGAGGGCCGCCGCCGCACCGGCGCTGTTGAAGTGCCCGACGACCAGGGCGTGCCGGCCTTCGGCGACGATCGCCCCGGCGATCTGCCGGGCCGTCTCGGCCTCGCCGCGGTCGTCGTACAGCTCCCAGTTCACGGCCGTTCCGTACCGCTCGGCCGCCCGCTCCAGGTGTTCGCCCCAGGCGGCCCGGGGCCCCGAGAAGGGCCCGACGACGGCGCCGCGCGGCAGCTGCTCCGTCTGGGCCTCAGGCACTGAAGACCGCCCCGGGCCAGGCCGCCACCGGCGTCCCCGGGGGGAGCGGTGCGAGGGCCGCCGCGTCCACCCGGCGCGGCCGGGGCGCGAGGCCGAGGAGGGCGGCGAGGCGGGCGGAGCCGTACGGGAGGGCGGGCGCGGCCCAGGCGGACAGGGCGGCGGCGACGGCGAGCTGCGCGGAGAGCGCGGAGCGGTGGGCGGCGGCGCCGTCCGGACGCTCGGCCTCGAAGCCGTTCACGTACCCGAAGTCCTCGGCGAGGCAGACCGCTTCGTCGAGCAGTGCGATCGCGCGCCGCGCGTCGTAGCCGCCGATCTCCGCCCCGTACGCCTCGCGCAGCTGCCCGACGGTCTCGGTGAGCCGGGCGCGCAGCCGCTCCCACGCCGGGCCCCGGGGCGCCTCGGCGGGGGCGGCGCCACCGGACTCGGCGACGGCGGTGAGCAGCCGGCCGAGCCAGCCGTCCCAGTGCTCGGCGAGCCGGCTGCGGCTGATCTCCAGGGCGGCGGAACTGAAGCTGGTCTGGCGGCCGTTGGGGCGGTCCGACAGGACGTGGTAGCGCAGGACGTCCGCGCTCGTCCGGGCGAGCTCCTCGTGCGCCCAGATGGCGTGGCGCCTGCTGGTGGAGAACTTGAGCCCTTCGAGCCGGTAGAACTCGTTGACGACGAAGGCCCGCGGCAGCGCGATCCCGGGGTCGTACGCCCGGAAGGCGGCGGGGAACAGCAGGGCGTGGAAGTAGCCGTTGTCGAAGCCGAAGAACTGGACGGGGGCGGGCGCGGGTCCGGTCTCGCCGGCGCCGGTCCACTCCAGGAGGTAGCCGGGGGCCATCTCGAACCAGACGTAGATCCGCTGCTCCGTGAAGCCCTCGACGGGCACCGGCACGCCCCACTCGGAGGGGTGGCTGACGGCGATCTCGGGGAGTCCTTCGGCCCGCATCCGCTCGCAGAGGGAGCGCAGGTGCGGCGGCATGTCGACCTGCTCCCAGAATGCGGTGAGCTGCTCCTCCCAGGGGGCGAGGGGGAAGTAGAGCCGCTCGCAGTCCCGGAGTTCGGGGGTGGCGCCGCAGCCGGTGCAGACGGGGTTCGCGAGGTCGGCGCAGTCGTTGGGGCGGCCGCAGGGCTCGCAGGCGTTGCCGTTGGAGCCGGAGCCGCAGTGCGGGCAGTCGCCCTTGAGGTAGGCCTCGTACAGCCAGCGCTCGCAGCCGGTGCAGTACGGCAGGGGGCGCGTGCGGGCGACGATGTGCCCGGCGTCGTACAGGCGGCCGAAGAACTCCTGGACGGCCGACTGGTAGCCGACGTCGCGGCGCGGGCGGACGATCGCGTCGAAGTCGGCGCCGGCCCGCCGCCACACGGACTCGATGGAGGCGCCGTAGCCGTCGGCGACCTCCTCGCCCTTGCGTCCGCCGTCGTTGAGGCCGCGGACGGGCACGTAGCTCTGGTGGTCGTCGAGGCCGGTGGTGTAGCGGACGGGACCGGTGCCCTCGGCGGCGAGGAAGCGGCGCAGGACGTCGCCGGCGAGGTAGGGCCCGGCGAGGTGACCGATGTGGAGGTCGCCGTTGGGGGTGGGCGGGGTGGCGGTGATCCAGTGGGTGGACACGTCGGCGCTCATGCGGCGACCTCCTCGTCGTCGGTACGGATGGCGGGCTCGCGCAGCGGCCAGTAGAGGGAGAGCCAGCTCAGCTCGGTGTCGCCGGTGTTGTGGACGACGTGCTCCTGGTTGCGGGGCAGCACGACGATGTCGCCGGCGCGGAACGGGGGCTCCAGGCGCCCGTCGAGGGTCACGCTCCCGGTGCCACCGAGGATGATCATGACCTCGTCCTGGTTGTGGCAGTCGGGGTCCGAGTCCCCGCCGGGCTTCAGGAAGCAGGCCATGGCGCCGACGGGCGGCTCGGCGTCCCCGCCCGGCCAGGGGATGATCCGCTGGCAGGCGAGGCCGAACTCCTCGGTGGCGGCACTGCGGTCGATGCGGAAGCGGCGGTCGGCCATGGGGGCGGCTCCGGTCTTCGGGGGAAGGTCGCGGTACGGAGTGGGGGCGAGGGCCGGTTCTCCGGGCGGCAGGATGGGCGAGGTGAAGGGCACGGGGGTCTCCTGGGACGGCGGGCGCGGTCGGTGCGGGCGCGGTCTGGGCAGGGCCGGGCGGGTGGGCGCGGTCGGGCGGGCCCCGGACGCGGCGGGACCTGTGGGGGCGAAGGCTGCGGGGCGAAGGCTGCGGGGCGGCGGCTGTGGCGAGGGGCGCGGTGGTCGGCGTCGCGGTGGCTACCGGGGGTCGAGTCCCGTCACCGACGCGACCGGGATGCGGGCGAGGCCGGCCATGACCTGGCGGGGCCCGGCCCCCCATCCGTACCGCTGCTTGAGCGGCGCGACATGGGCGGCGATGAGCGCGAGGAGGGGCGCGAGGTCGGTGGGTGTGGCGCCGAGGAGGGCGAGCAGTTGCTCGGTCCGGGTCAGACCGGCGCCCGGACCGATCCCGTGCACGGCGGCGTCCTGCCAGGTGGCGCCGGCGCTCCCGGCGACGACGGTGTTGTGCAGGGCGAAGCCCTGGTTGTCGTGGGCGTGGATGCCGACGGGGGCGGACACGGCGGCGCGGGTGGACTGGACGAGTTCGATGACGCGCTCGGGGCGGAGCGAGCCGAGGGAGTCGACGAGGAACACGGCGTCGAGCGGGCCGAGTGCGGCGCTCTCGCCGAGGCAGCGGTCGAGTTCCGGGTAGGAGGCGAGGTCGATGTCGGTGAGGAAGAGGCAGACGCCGAAGCCGGCTTCCCGCAGGCGGTGCAGCGGGGCGGCGGCGCGGGCCACCCGGTCGTACCGGACGGCGAGGCGGACGAGGCCGACGGAGACGGGTCCCGTCGCCAGGGTGTCGGCGATCCGCCCGGCGGAGGCCGTGGCGGCGGCGTCCGTGGCGGGCAGGTCCGCGGTGTCGAGGAGGACGGAGAAGCGGGGGCCGTAGCGCTCGGGGAGCGGGACCGGCAGCAGCGCGCCGGGCGGGGCGGAGCGGTCGGCAGGGTCGTGCACGTCGCCCAGCTCGATGACGTCGATGCCGAGCCGCGCGCAGACCGCGAGGTAGTCGGCGGCCAGCGCGGGGGGCACGGATCCGCCGGTGAGCCGTCCGCCGGTGCGCAGGGTGCAGTCGAGCAGGGTCATCCGGGTCACCCCCAGCCGGTGTCGTTCGTGCCGGTGCCGGCGGCGGGCGCGCCCCAGCCGGTGTCGTACGTGCCGGTGGGGACGGCCGCGCCCCAGCCGGTGTCGTTCGTGCCGGTGCCGCCGGCGACGGCGTCGGCGGTGACGGTGGCGAGGCCCGCGAGGCCGACGACCAGGGTGGTGAGGAGGGTGGTGCGGATCCGCCGCTTCATGTCGTGTGCTCTCTTTCCGCTTCGGTGAGGGGCAAGTCGTGGTTGTCCGTGGGGGTTTGCGCGCTTCGCAGGCTGTGCGAGCTTGATGCGCTTTGACCTTGTGGGCGGTGATACGAACGTATCCAGAGCGGCATGACTATGGGGCCGACCGCATGGCTCATTAGGCTGCATGGCAGCAAGAGGACGCTGTCGCAAACGGGGGAAAAGGTGGCGATACCAGACATGCTGCGGGTCCAAGACGACGACGGAACCCCGGAATCCACCGCACCGGCGGAAACGGCATCCGCCGGACCGGCCCCGGAACCCGGCGGGCCGACCCCGCAGCCCACCGCCCTGGCAGCGATCGGCGCGGCGGGGGCGGCGCTCCCCGCGCCGCCCTCCGAGGACCCCGAGGACCCCCTGACCCGGGTCTACGCCTGCCTCCTGGCCCGGGACCCGGCACACCCGCCGGCGCACCCCGCCGACCTCGCGGAGGAACTGGAACTGCCGCTCGCCCGGGTGGAGTCGGCCGTCTCGGCCCTCCTCGACATGGGCCTGCTGCGCCGCACCCCCGAGCGGGCGGTGCTCCCGGTGGCACCGGACGAGGCCGTCCAGCGCACCCTGGGCCCGCTGGAGCGCGAGATGCGCGCCCGCCGCCAGCACATGGAGCGCACCCGCGAGCAGCTGATGGCCTTCATGCCGCTCTACGAGTCCCACCTGCTCCGGCTGACGCACCTGCGGCAGGCGGAGTACGTGGAGCTGCTCACCGACCTCCGCGCGGTGCGGGAGGCCATCACCGAACTGGGCCGGACCTGCGAGCGCGAGGTCATGACGGCGCAGCCGGGCGGCGGCCGGCGCGCCGAGGTCCTGGAGGAGGCGGTGGCCCGCGACGAGGAACTCCTGCGCCGCGGCGTCCGGATGCGCGTCCTCTACCAGCACACCGCCCGCTTCTCCTCGGGCACCTGCGCCTACGTGGAGCGGGTGGGCCGGCTCGGCGCCCAGGTCCGCACCCTGGACGACGAGTTCCCGCGGATGCTCGTCTTCGACCGCTCGACGGCGGTCATACCGGTCCCGGACGACCCGCACGCGGCGGTCCTGGTCCGCGAGCCGCACGTGGTCGCGTTCATGGTGGGCGCGTACGAGCGGCTGTGGCTGGAGGCCCTGCCGTTCGAGACGGAGTGGGACCGGCAGACCATCATGGACATCTCCGACGAGCTGAAGCAGACCATCGTCCGCCTGCTCACCGAGGGCCTGACGGACGCGGCGATCGCCCGCCGCCTGGGCCTGTCGGTCCGCAGCTGCCGCCGTCACGTCGCCGACGTGATGGCCGCCCTCGGCGCCGAGAGCCGCTTCCAGGCCGGCTACCTCCTGGCCCAGCAGGACCGCGAGCAGCCGAGCCCTTGAGGAGCCTCCGGGTCACCCGTACGTGGTGAAGAGCGGCTCGTGGCCACCGTCCGTGCACCGCCGGGGCATAGGGTCCGTGCAGACGACACAGACACGACGAAGTCGGGGTGGACATGAGCGACTTGGCGACCGGGGAGCGATCCGACGGGGCGGGCCCGGAGGGAGGCACTCCGGACGAGGACGCCCCGGCGTCCGGCCGCGCCCCGAAACGGCGCCGCCCCTTCTGGATCGAGCTGCCGTTCCTCGCCGGGATCGCGCTCGTCCTGGCCTTCCTGATCAAGACGTTCCTGCTCCAGGCGTTCCTGATCCCCTCGGGCTCGATGCAGAACACCCTGCAGGTCGACGACCGGGTCCTGGTCGACAAGCTCACCCCCTGGTTCGGCTCGGAACCCGGCAGGGGCGAGGTCGTGGTCTTCCGCGACCCCGGCGACTGGCTGGTGGGACGGCCGGTGAAGCAGCCCACGACGGTGCAGAAGGCCCTGGGCTTCGTCGGGCTGATGCCGGCGGCCGGGGAGCAGCACCTGATCAAGCGGGTCATCGGCGTGGCCGGCGACACGGTCGAGTGCAAGGGCGAGGGACCGCTGAAGGTCAACGGCAAGGCCCTGACCGAGCCGTACGTCTTCGCGGGGAACACGGCCTGCAGCACGGACCCGGAGGGCCAGTTCGAGGTCACGGTCCCCGCCGGCCACCTCTGGGTGATGGGCGACCACCGGCAGAGCTCGCAGGACTCCCGCTACCACCAGGCCGACCCGCGGGGCGGCATGGTGCCCGTGACGGACGTCGTGGGCCGCGCCGTCGTGGTCGCCTGGCCCTTCTCCCACTGGTCGACCCTCCCGGTCCCGGCCACCTTCGACCGGCCGGGCCTCACCGACTGACCCGTCCGCCCGGTCGCCCGCCCTTGGGCGACCGGGTCTTCAGGGCCCGGACTTCCGAGCTTCCGGGCCTCCGGACAACAGACTTCCGGGGAACAGAAAAGGCCAGGTCGGACACTGTCCGACCTGGCCTTCCTCTGAGCCGCCTTCGGGATTCGAACCCGAGACCTACGCATTACGAGTGCGTTGCTCTGGCCAACTGAGCTAAGGCGGCGCGCCGTGCAGACACATCGTGGTGCAGCAGCGTCGCCAAGTCTACACAGTTTCCGGAGGTGCTCCGACCACCCCCGGACCAGGCCTACGAGCAGCGCTTTCCGTCGGCCGGAGGGGTGCCCTCCAGGAGGTAGGTGTTGATCGCGGTGTCGATGCAGTCGCTGCCCCGGCCGTAGGCGGTGTGGCCGTCGCCCTCGTAGGTCAGCAGGGTGCCGGAGGAGAGCTGGCCGGCCAGGGACCGGGCCCAGCGGTACGGGGTGGCCGGGTCGCGGGTGGTGCCGACGACGAGGATCGGGGCGGCGCCCTCGGCGGTGATGCGGTGCGGTCGGCCGGTGGGCGGGGTGGGCCAGTAGGTGCAGTTGAGGGCCGCCCAGGCGAGGCCCTCGCCGAAGACCGGGGAGGCCTTCTCGAAGGACGGGACGGCCTTCTCGACGGCCGCGGTGTCCCGGTAGGCGGGGGGCACGTCCAGGCAGTTCACGGCGGCGTTGGCGAACATGAGGTTGGCGTACGTGCCGTCCGTCTCGCGCTCGTAGTAGCCGTCGGCCAGCGCGAGCAGCCCGGAGCCCTCGCCGCCCATCGCCCGGGTGAGGGCCTCGCGCAGCTGGGGCCAGGCGCCCTCGTCGTACATGGCGGCGATCACGCCCGTGGTGGCGAGGGACTCGCCGAGCTCCCGGTCCTCACCCGTGTGCACGGGCTTGGCGTCCACGTCGCGGAAGAACTTCTTCATCGCCTCCCCGGCCGCCGCGACGGACTCGGTGCCCAGGGGGCAGTCCGGCTTGCGGACGCAGTCGGCGGCGAAGGCGCGGAAGGAGGTCTCGAAGCCGCCGGTCTGGTCCCGGTTGAGGTCGAGCGCGGAGAGCGAGGGGTCCATCGCCCCGTCGAGGACGAGACGGCCGACCCGGTCGGGGAACAGCTCGGCGTAGGTGGCGCCGAGGAAGGTGCCGTACGAGGCCCCCACGTAGGTGAGCTTCCCGTCGCCGAGCGCCGCCCGCAGGACGTCCATGTCGCGGGCCGCCTCGACGGTGGAGACGTGCGGCAGGACCTTCCCGGACTTCTTCTCGCAGCCAGCCGCGAAGTCCTTGAAGGCCGCGCTGAGCGCGTTGATCTCCGCCGTGTCGTCGGGCGTCTGGTCGACCTGGGTGTACGCGTCCATCTGCGGGCCCGTCAGGCACTCGACGGGCTCGCTGCGGGCCACGCCGCGCGGGTCGACGGCCACCATGTCGTAGCGGGCGCGGACGGGCGCCGGGTAGCCGATGCCCGCGTACCCCTGGAGGTAGCCGACGGCGGAGCCGCCGGGCCCGCCCGGGTTGACCAGGAGCGAGCCGAGCCGCTTGCCGGGGCCGGTGGCCCGGACCCGGGAGACCGCGAGCTCGATCTCCTCCCCGTCCGGCTTCGCGTAGTCGAGCGGGGCGCGCAGGGTGGCGCACTGGAAGCCCTCGACGCCGCAGTCGCGCCACTTCAGCTTCTGCTCGTAGTACTTCTTCAGCTTCGGCGCCTGGGTCGCGGAGGAGGGCGCCGGCGCGGCCGTCCGGGGCGCGGCGGCGTCGCTCCCGCCCGAGCAGCCGGAGAGGATCAGCCCGGCGGCCGCGAGGGCCGTGGCGGACGTACGGAGCAAGCGCCTGGAGTCCATCCCTGGAGCGTATCCGTACCGGTACGGATCGTGTCCAATCGCCCTTGGCACGGGCCGGGCCCTCTCCGGAACCGGAAGGGACGGGCCCAGGGCCTGCCCTTCGGAACCCGCCGGGCTCGGGGGCCTGGAATACGGAGGACGCGCCCTAGCCGCGCAGGGCCATCGTCATCGCCTCCACCGCGAGCAGCGGTGCCACGTTCCGGTCGAGGGCCTTGCGGCAGGCGAGGACCGCCTCGATGCGGCGCAGGGTCCGCTCCGGGGTGGTGTCGCGGGCGATCCGCTCCAGCGCGTCCCGCACGTCCGTGTTGGCCAGCGCCGTGCGGGAGCGGAGCTGGAGGGCCAGGACGTCGCGGTAGAAGCCGGTCAGGTCGGTGAGCGCGAGGTCCAGGCTGTCGCGCTGCGTCCGCGTCCTGCGCCGCTTCTGCCGCTCCTCCAGCTCCTTCATCGCCCCGGCCGTGCCGCGCGGCATCCGCCCGCCCTGCGCCGCGCCGAGGGCCGCCTTCAGCTCCTCGGTCTCCTTGACGTCGATCTCCTCCGCGAGCTGCTTCGCGTCCTCCGCGGCCGCGTCGACCAGCTCCTGCGCCGCCTTGAGGCAGCCGCCGACGTCGTCGACCCGCAGAGGCAGCTTCAGGACGACGGACCGGCGCGCGCGGGCCCGCTCGTCGGTGGCGAGCCGCCGTGCCCGGTCGATGTGCCCCTGGGTGGCGCGGGCGGCGGCCTGCGCCACCTCCGGCTCGATGCCGTCGCGCCGCACGAGCACGTCGGCGACGGCCTCCACCGGCGGGGTGCGCAGGGTCAGGTGGCGGCAGCGGGAGCGGATCGTGGGCAGCACGTCCTCCAGGGAGGGCGCGCAGAGCAGCCAGACCGTGCGCGGCGCGGGCTCCTCGACGGCCTTCAGGAGCACGTTCCCCGCGCCCTCGGTGAGCCGGTCGGCGTCCTCCAGGACGATGACCTGCCAGCGGCCGCCCGCCGGGGAGAGCTGGGCGCGCCGGACGAGGTCGCGGGTCTCCTTCACGCCGATGGACAGCAGGTCCGTACGGACGATCTCGACGTCCGCGTGCGTCCCGACGAGGGTCGTGTGGCAGCCGTCGCAGAAGCCGCAGCCCGGGGCCCCGCCGAGCGCGCGGTCGGGGCTCACGCACTGCAGCGCGGCGGCGAAGGCGCGCGCCGCGGTCGCCCGCCCCGAGCCGGGAGGGCCGGTGAAGAGCCAGGCGTGCGTCATCTTGGACGTCTCGGGGGCCGGCTCGTCGGCGGCGTGGGCGGTGACGAGCGCGTCGGCGTCGCGCGCGGCTGCGGCGAGCTGCTCCTCGACCCGGGTCTGTCCGACCAGGTCGTCCCATACGGCCATGTCTGCCCCTCCTCAGGTACGCCCTCCATTGTGGGGCAGCGCTCTGACAGCTCCGGTCGGCCTGTGGAGGACCTCCGCCTCAGGCCCCGGCGCGGGGGCGGGTCAGCCACAGGCCGGCGGCGGAGCCGAGCAGGACGGCTCCGGTGCCCAGGCTCCCGGCGATCCGGGGGCCGTCGGCCCAGTCGGCGAAGGTGCCTATGAAGACGTTGGCCAGGACGCTCGCGACGAGCAGCAGCCAGAGAAGGGCGCGCATGGGGTGCCTCCGTGGAGTGGGTTCGGGGTGGCCCGCCGGGGCGTTCCCGGCGGCTCTTCGATCCTGGTCTCCGCCGCTTCCGCGCACAGCCGTACCCACTCCCGGAGCGATGGTGTAGCCCGCTCCACCGCCTCCCCCGGAGCCGCCGCCTACCCTGGCTCCATGCGCGAGGCGATCAAGGAAGCGGCCCGGGCGGGACTCCACCTCACGATCGGGGCCGCGATCTCCCTCCTCTGCTGCCTGATGGCGGGCGTCGCCCTCTTCACCTCCGTCGTCACCCTCACGGTCATCGGCGCCGGCGTGCTCCCCGAGAGCGTGCTGCTGCTGCGCCGGCTCGCCGGCCGGGAGCGGCGCCGGACGGCCGCGTGGACCGGGACGCCCGTACCCGAGGCGTACCTGCCGCTCGAAGGGCCCCTCCCCGCGCGCGTGCGGACCGCGGTCGGCGACCCGGGCACCCGGCAGGACCTGGTGTGGGCCGCCGCGCAGCTGCTCTACGGCCTGGTGCTCTGGTACCTCTCGCTGATCCTCTGGGTTCCCGCGCTGCTGGTCGACGGCGTGGGGACCGGTCTCGCGGGGCGGCGGCCGGTGGCCCTGCCGCTGATCGGCCGCCTCGCCGGTCTGGCGGCGGACTGGTCGCGCGCGCTGCTCACGCCGGGCCCGTCGGCCGCCCGGGACGCCGCCCTCGCCGCCCGGATCGAGCAGCTCACGGCCACCCGGGCGGGCGCGGTCGCCGCGCACGGCGCCGAGCTGCGCCGGATCGAGCGCGACCTCCACGACGGCGCGCAGGCCCGTCTGGTGGCGCTGTCCATGCGGATCGGGCTCGCCCGGCGCGCGTACGACTCCGATCCCGCGACCGCCCGCAGGCTCCTGGACGACGCCCAGACGCAGGCCGAGGAGGCGCTGGCCGAGCTGCGGCACGTGGTGCGCGGCATCCACCCGCCGATCCTCACCGACCGCGGCCTGACCGGAGCGGTACGGGCCCTAGCGGCGAGCAGCGGTCTGGAGGCGGCGGTCTCGGTGACCGGCCTCGGCGACCACGACCGGGACGGCCCCCGCGCCCCGGCCGCCGTGGAGGCCGCCGCGTACTTCGTGGTCGCCGAGGCGCTCACGAACGCCGCCAAGCACAGCGGTGCCGACCGTGCCTCCGTCTCCCTGTCCCGTGAACCGGCCGCCCTGCGCGTGCGCGTGCGGGACGAGGGGCGCGGCGGGGCCGAGGCGGGCGAGAGCGGCGGCTCCGGTCTGACGGGCATGCGGCGCCGGGTCGCCGCGCTCGACGGCACCGTACGGTTGACCAGCCCCGTGGGGGGCCCGACCGTGATCGAAGTGGAGCTTCCGTGCGTGTGGTGATCGCCGAGGACAACGCCCTCCTCAGGGAGGGCCTGGTGCTGCTGCTGACCTCGTCCGGCCACGAGGTCGCCGGGGTCGCGGCCACCGGCCCCGAGATCCTGCCGCTGCTCCTGGAGCACCGGCCGGACGTCGCCGTCCTCGACGTGCGGCTGCCTCCCGGCTTCCGCGACGAGGGGCTGCGGGCGGCGCTCGCGGCCCGCGAGCGGCTTCCGGAGCTGCCGGTGCTCGTGCTCTCCCAGTACGTGGAGGAGACGTACGCGGCCGAGCTCCTGGGCGGCGGCGCGCAGGGCGTCGGCTACCTCCTGAAGGACCGGGTGGGCCGGGTCGACGAGTTCCTGGACGCCCTGGAACGGGTCGCGGCCGGCGGCACGGCCCTGGACCCGGAGGTCGTCACCGAACTGATGGCCCGCCGCCGCGACGACCCCCTGGACTCCCTCACGCCCCGCGAGCGCGAGGTCCTGGGGCTGATGGCGCAGGGCCACGACAACGGCACGATCGCCCGCTCGATGGTGGTCACCGAGCGGGCCGTGCACAAGCACATCGGGAACGTCTTCCTGAAGCTCGGCCTGCCGCCGAGCGACAGCGGCGGCCACCGCCGGGTCCTCGCCGTCCTCGCGTACCTCAACGCCTAGGAGGCGTCCTCCTCAGCGGCCGGAGGCCGTCCGGGCGGAGGCCGCCCGGGCGGAGGCCGCCCGGGCGGTCGGCAGGAACACGCCCGCGACGACCGTGACGAGGACGACGCCCGCGATCGTGCCCGCCTGCGCGGGCGGCAGGTACGGCAGGCCTCCGGTGAACGCCCAGGCGAAGGCGGTCAGCGGCAGCGCGCCCACCACGAGCCCGACGAGGAGGCCCGTCGCGGTCAGGAAGCCCGCCTCCAGGCCGAGCATCCGGCGCAGCTGGCCCGCCGAGGCGCCGACCTGGCGGAGCAGTTCCAGTTCGCCGCGGCGCCCGGCGCCGATCAGGGCGAGGGTGCTCAGGACGGAGAGGACCGTGAGCCCGCCGATCGCCGCGACGATCCCGCCGGAGACGATCCCGTTCAGCTCGGCCCCCGGGGGCGTCACCGCCTCGGGGGCGACGGGGGAGGCGCCCGCGGCGCCCGCCGCCAGTACGCGCGCGGGGTACGGATCGCTCATGTGCGGGGCCAGTTCGGCCTTCGGCAGGAGGAACTCGCCGAGGGCGAGCGAGCGTTCGTACACCGCGACCACCCGCAGCCGCTTCGGCGTCCCGTCGCCGAGCCGCAGCTCCACCGTCGAACCGGGCTTCGCCCCGAGGGACTCGGCCGTGTCCGCGCCGACCGCGACCGTGCCCGCGGCGGCGAGTCCGGCCAGGTCGCCCGCGACGACGCCGGGGTCGAGCGTGCCCGCCAGACCGTCGGCGTCCACGCCGAGGACCGGGAGCCGGTCGAGGCGCGGCGTTCCGGCCTCCGTGCGGGCCAGGACCACGGACGAGCGCAGCACGTCCGTGGCCGCGTCCACGCCCGGGAGCTCGCGCACCCGCTCCGCCGTGGTGCCGGTGAAGGCGAGGTCGGCGGTGGTCGCGGCCCGCGCCTGCGCGGCGGCGGCCCGTTCCACGGTGGCGCCGGCCGAGAGCTGCACGAGGGCGAAGGAGGTGACGAGGACGACGGGGACGAGCGCGGCCCCGAGCCGGCGCGAGTGCGCGGCGGCACCGGCGGCCGTGAGCCGTCCGGGCGCTTTGCCGAACCACCGGAACGGCCGGTCCAGGAACGTCATCGCGGCCCGCGCGATCCACGGCCCGAGCAGCGCGCACCCGGCGACCAGCGTCACCGTGGCCGCGCCGGCGGCCGCGGCGGCCGCGTCGCCGCCCTGGAGCGTGGCCGTACCGGCCGAGCCCACGCCGAGCACGAGCAGCGCGAGCCCGGCGACCCGGCGGGCGCCGCCCTTCCCCGGGCGGCCCGGCCGACGGGCCGCGAAGAGGACGACCAGCCGGGTGGTGCCCGCCACGAGGGCGGCGACCACGAGGACGGCGGCGAACAGCCACGGCGGGGCGGGGAGTTCGAGACCTTCCGGTACGACGCCGGTACGGGCCCGCAGGGCCGACCACAGCGCCAGGAACACCGGTGCGGACGCGAGCGCGCCGAGCAGCGCCGCCGCACCCGCCACCCGGGTCACCTCCCGGCCTGCCGCGCCCCGCACCTGCCGGGGCGTCGCGCCGACCGCGAGCAGCAGCTCCCGCTCGGCGACGCGCTGCTGGAGGGCCTGCGCGACGAGCGAGGCGAGGACGAGGACCGCGACCAGGAGGACGGTCCCCGAGACGGCCGCGAGGAGCTGGAGGAGCTCCGTGCGGGCGGGCGGCGCGCCGAGGTGCTCGGCGGCGCCCCGGCCGTCCCCGGTCAGCGCCCGGAGCGGCTGCCCCGCCGCGGTGTCCTTGAGCCCGGCGGCGTCCAGGGCGGCCCGTACGCGTGCGTGGAGGGCGTCCACGGGTACGCCGGGCTCGGCGAGGACTCCGACCGCGTCGACGGCACCGGGGTGCCCGGCGAGCCGCCGCGCCTCCCCCGCCGTGACGTAGAGCACGGCCGGTCCGTCGGCGACGCCGACGACCCGGCGGCCGGTCACGGTGTCCCCGACGGCGGCGCCGAGACCGGCACCGACGACGGTCTCCCCGGCCCGCCGGGGCTCCCGCCCGTCGATCAGCCGGTACGGGGCGAGCCGAGCCGCCTCCCAGGAACGCCCGGTGTACACGCGCGTGCCGGTGCCGTGGCCGGTTCCGGTGCCGAGGCCGGTTCCGTTGTCGGTGCCGGCCCCATGGCCGAGACCGGTGCCGTGGCCGGGGCCGGTGCCGCGGCCGGACCCGCTGCCGAGCCCGGTCCCGGTGCCGGCCCCGGACCCGTGCCCCGGTGCGGCGGTCGGTGCGGCGCTCCCCGACCGCTCCCGTACGACGAACGTGTCGTCCGGCACCGCTTCGCGTACCCCCGGCACGGCCCGCAGGACGTCGACGGTGGCGGCGGGGATCCGTACGCGCTCGGTCAGGCCCGCCGTCTCGGTCCTCGGCTCGCTGCCCCACGGCTCGGCCGTCCAGCGGACCTCCTGGTCGCCGGCGACGACGACGGGCGCGGCGGCGTACCGCTCCACGCGCGCGTGGCCCAGTCCGACGGAGCCGAGGGCGAGGGCCAGGGTGCCGAGCAGCGCGGCGGTGACGGCGACGGCCGCGAACACGGCGGTCCACGCCTTGCGGTGGGCCCGCAGCGACCGGGCGGCGAGCAGCCGCACGGCGGGGTTCCCGACGCGGCTCATCGCGCCACCGCCAGGTGACGGCCGGCCGCGGCGCGGGCGCCGAGCGCCTCTCGTACGCCCGCCTCGTCCGGGTGGTCGAGGCGGCCGGCGATCCGGCCCCGGTCCAGGAACACGGCCTCGTCCGCCCAGGTGGCGGCCACCGGGTCGTGGGTGACGAGGACGACCGTGCGTCCCCGCTCGTCGACCGCGCGCCGCAGCAGGGCGAGGACCCCGGCCGCCGTGACCGGGTCGAGGGCGGCGGTCGGCTCGTCGGCGAAGACGACCTCGGGCTCGTTGACCAGGGCGCGGGCGATCGCCACCCGCTGCCGCTGGCCGCCGGAGAGGCTCTCGGGCCGGTCCTCGGCCCGGTCGGCGAGCCCCACGGCGTCGAGGCCGGCCAGGGCGCGGGCGTCGAGCGCCCGGCCTTCGCGGGCCCCGGCGAGGAGCAGCGGCAGGGTGACGTTCTCCCGCACGTTCAGGGCGGAGACGAGGTTGAGCGACTGGAACACGAAGCCGATCCGGTCCCGACGGAGCCGGGTCAGACCGGCCGCCTTCAGGGTGGCGAGGTCGGTGCCCCCGATCCGTACCCGCCCGGCCGTCGGCCGCTCGAGCCCGGCCGCACAGCGCAGCAGCGTGGACTTGCCGGAGCCCGACCGGCCCATCACGGCCACGAAACGCCCGCGCGGCACGACCAGGTCGACCCCGTCGAGCGCGGGCGTCCCGCCTCCGTACGTGCGGCTCACCCCGGTCAGGGCGAGGGCGGCGCCGTTCTCCGTCACTGCTGTCGTCGTCATGCCCGCAACGCTAGGAAAGCGCAGGTCACGGGGGTATGGAGCTGGCCGCCGTAGTGGGGGTGGAGCCAGCTCCACCCCCACCGGGTTCAGCGACGGCGGCGGGGGCCCTCGTCCTCGTCCTCGTGCGGGCCGAACAGCTCGTCCGCGAGGGTCGGCAGATCGTCGAGCGGGGTCTCCTCCGCCCAGTCGGAGCGGCGGCGCGGCCGGCCGTTCTCGTCGAGCTGGGGCAGCTCCCGGGTCCGGTCGTTGGCCCCGTGCGGCTCGTCCCGCTCGTCGCGGAAGATGCCCTGCGGCACCCGGTCGGCGGGGTCGGACGCCCTGGTCTCCCGTACGGGGGGCAGCACGGCGGTCTCGTCGGCGGCCCGCGGGTCCCGCACGGGGGGCAGCACCGCGGTCTCGTCGGCGGCCCGCGGGTCCCGGATCTGCGGCAGGACCGCGGTCTCCGCCTCCGGCCGCTCGGCCGTCCCCGGCTTCACGATCGGCGTCTCCACGGTGACCTCGTCCGGCGAGACGGTCGGCGCGTCCGGCTTCACGATCGGCGTGGGCACGGTGACCTCGTTCGCGGACATACCGGCGGTACGGGCCTCACGAGCGGCCCGCTCCGCCGCGGCCGTCCGCTCGGCGGCGGCCTTCTCCGCGGCCTCCCGCTCGCGGGCGGCCTTCTCGCGGGCGGCCTTCGCCGCCTCGGCCCGTTCGGCGGCGGCCAGCTCCGCCGCGGCGCGCTCGGCGGCCGCCCGCTCCGCGGCGGCCTTCGCAGCGGCCTCGGCGGCCAGCCTCTCCGCCGCGGCCTTCGCCGCCGCCTCCTCCGCGGCCTTCGCGGCCGCGGCGGCCTCCGCCATCCGGCGGGCCTCCTCGGCGCGGAGCAGGGCCTCCTCGGCCTTGCGCTGCTTCTCCAGGCGGCGCGCCTCGGCCTCGGCCCGCAGCCGGGCCTCCTCCTCGGCCTCCTTGCGGAGCCGCTCCTGCTCCTCCTGGCGGGCCTTCTCCTCGGCCGCGAGACGCCGGCGCTCCTCCTCGGCGGCGAGCCTGGCCTCTTCGGCCCTGCGGCGGGCCTCCTCCGCCTGCCGTTCGGCCTCCAGACGGCGCGCCTCCTCCTCCTCGCGCCGCTTGCGCTCCTCCTCCTCGGCGCGGAGCTTGGCGAGCTGCTCCTGCCGCTCGCGCTCCAGGCGCTCCTCCTCGGCCTTGCGGGCGGCCTCTTCCTCCGCCAGGCGCCGGGCCTCCTCCTCGGCCTTCCGGCGGGCCTCCTCCGCGGCCTTCACCTCGGCCTCGGAGAGCGGCAGCATCCGGTCGAGCCGGTGGCGTACGACGGTGGTGACGGCCTCGGGCTCCTGGCCGGCGTCGACGACGAGGTAGCGGCTGGGATCGGCGGCCGCGAGGGCCAGGAAACCGGCCCGTACGCGCGCGTGGAACTCCGGCGGCTCGGACTCGAGCCGGTCGGGCGCCTCGGTGAACCGTTCCCGCGCGGTCTCCGGGGAGACGTCGAGAACCACCGTCAGGTGCGGCACGAGACCGTCGGTCGCCCAGCGCGAGATGCGGGCGATCTCCGTGGGGGACAGGTCGCGGCCCGCGCCCTGGTAGGCCACGGACGAGTCGATGTACCGGTCGGAGAGGACGACCGCGCCCCGCTCCAGGGCCGGGCGGACCAGGGAGTCGACGTGCTCGGCGCGGTCGGCCGCGTACAGCAGGGCCTCGGCGCGGTTCGAGAGACCCGCCGACGACACGTCGAGGAGGATCGAGCGGAGCCGCTTGCCGATCGGCGTGGCTCCCGGCTCGCGGGTGACGACGACCTCGTGGCCCTTGGCGCGGATCCACTCGGCGAGCGCCTGGACCTGCGTGGACTTCCCGGCACCGTCGCCGCCCTCCAGGGCGATGAAGAAACCGGTCGGGGAGGGCGCCTGGACCGGGTCGGAGCCGCGCAGCGCGTCGCGCAGGTCGCGGCGGAGCGGGACGCCCGCCCGGTCGTCGGTCTTCGCGAGGACGAGCGCGGCGACCGGCAGCAGCAGGGCGCCGACGAGGACGAGCGTGAAGGCGGCGCCGCCGTGCGCGAAGACGAACTCCCCGGAGGCGAGCCGGTGCGGCCCGATCGCGGCGGCGAGCAGCGGGGCGGCGAGCGCGCCGAGGCCCATGGCGACGCGTGCGGTGGCCTGGAGGTGCTCGGTGGTCCGGGCCCGGCGGGGCTCCTCGGTCTCCTGGTCGATCAGGGTGTGGCCGGTGTTGGCGGCGACCCCGGCCGCGTACCCGGCGAGGACGGCGAGGAACAGCACGGTCGCCGTGTCCGGCACCAGGCCCATCGCGATCAGGGCGACGCCGGTGACGGTGACGGCGAGGGCGAGCAGCCGGCGCCGGGACAGGACCGGCAGGACGGAGCCCGCGGTGCGGATGCCGACGGCGGTGGCGCCGCTGAGCGCCAGGATCAGGAGGGCGTACGTGACGGGCCCGCCGCCCAGGTCGTAGGCGTGGAGCACGGCGAGGGACGCGGCCGCGGCGATCGCCCCGGCGACGGTGGCGGAGGCGAGGACGAGCAGCGGCAGGGCGCCGGTGCGGCCCTTGCCCTCGCCCTCGCCGGCCTTCGGGGCCGGCCGGCGCAGGCCCTCAAGGGGCGAGCGGGGCCGGGGCGTCTCCCCGCCGGGCAGCGCCATCGCGTACAGGACGGTGACGGAGGCGGCGAACAGCCCGGCGGAGACGTACGAGCCGAGGGCCGCCTGGTGCAGCGTGAAC
Source organism: Streptomyces sp. NK15101 (assembly GCF_020400725.1). Taxonomy (GTDB): domain Bacteria; phylum Actinomycetota; class Actinomycetes; order Streptomycetales; family Streptomycetaceae; genus Streptomyces. The sequence continues at coordinate 86,630 of NZ_JAINVG010000002.1, forward strand.
CAGTCGATCCCGGCGCCGAGCAGGTTCCCGACGAGGGTGGCGACCAGCAGCACGGCGGCCGCGGCGGGGACGGCGAGGAAACCGGTGCGCTGGGACAGCCGGCGCAGTGCGCCGAGGTGGTCGGGCAGCGGCCGTACGGCGGCGCCCTCCAGGGGCGGGGCGGGCAGCAGCGCGGGGGCGGCGCCCTCGCGGCCGACGGTCCAGAGCCGCTCGGCCGCGCCGGTGACGAAGACGGTGCCGAGCAGGTACCAGAGGGCGCTGCCGGGGGTCCAGTCGATCCACAGCGGGGCGATGACGAGGAGCGCGATCCGCACCCCGTCGGCGCCGATCATGGTCCAGCGCCGGTCGAGCGGGCCACCGGGCCCGGTGAGCGCGGTCAGCGGTCCGAGGAGGACGGCCCCGAAGAGGACCGAGGCCAGCAGGCGGGCGCCGACGACGGCGGCCACGGCGAACGCGGCCCCCCGGTAGCCGCCCCCGAGCGCCCCTTCGGCGACGGCCGCCTGGTAGCCGAGGAGGACCAGGACGAGGAGGGCGAGGGCGTCGCCGGTGCTGCCGACCAGGTGGGCGCCCCACAGCCGGCGCAGCGGCTGATGGCGCAAGAGGGCGCGTACGGCGCGCTCCCGGGAATCCGCGACGAGTGCGGCGTCGGAATCGCCCAGGCGGTCTGGCTGCTCTGCTCGCGTCATCCGTCCACCCTATCCGGACGGCCTTGCTCCCCGCGGCCCGCGCCCGAACAAACGTGGGAGGGCGGGAGCACCGCTCCCGCCCTCCCACGCACCCCTTCGGGGACTACTCCGGCTTGGCCGCCGCCGTCTTCTTGGCAGCGGTCGTCTTCTTCGCCGTCGTGGTCTTCTTCGCGGCCGTCTTCTTGACGGCGGTGGTCTTCTTCGCCGCCGTCTTCGTGGCCGTCTTCTTCGCCGCGGTCTTCTTCGCCGGTGCCTTCTTGGCGGCCTTCTTCGCCGGTCCCTTGGCCCGCTTCTCGGCGAGCAGCTCGTAGCCGCGCTCCGGCGTGATCGTCTCCACGCTGTCGCCGGTGCGCAGGGTGGCGTTGGTCTCGCCGTCCGTCACGTACGGGCCGAAGCGCCCGTCCTTGACGACCACGGGCTTCTCGCTGACCGGGTCGGTGCCCAGCTCCTTCAGCGGCGGCTTGGCCGCGGCCCGGCCCCGCTGCTTCGGCTGGGCGTAGATCGCGAGCGCCTCTTCGAGGGTGATCGTGAAGAGCTGCTCCTCGTCGGTGAGCGACCGCGAGTCCGTGCCCTTCTTCAGGTACGGGCCGTAGCGGCCGTTCTGCGCGGTGATCTCGACGCCCTCGGCGTCCGTGCCGACGATCCGCGGGAGGGACATCAGCCGGAGCGCGTCCTCCAGGGTGACGGTGTCCAGGGACATCGACTTGAAGAGGGAGGCCGTGCGCGGCTTCACCGCGTTCTTGCCGGTCTTCGGGGTGCCCTCGGGCAGGATCTCCGTCACGTACGGGCCGTAGCGGCCGTCCTTGGCGACGATCTGGTGGCCGCTGACCGGGTCCGTACCGAGCTCGAAGTCGCCGCTCGGCTTGGCGAGCAGCTCCTCGGCGTGCTCGACGGTCAGCTCGTCGGGCGCGAGGTCGTCGGGCACGTCGGCCCGCTGGTGGCCCTCCTGCTCCTTCTCGCCGCGCTCGACGTACGGGCCGTAGCGGCCGACGCGGAGCACGATGCCGTTGCCGACGGGGAAGGAGGAGATCTCGCGCGCGTCGATCGCACCGAGGTCGGTGACGAGCTCCTTGAGGCCGCCGAGGTGGTCGCCGTCGCCGTTCCCGGCCTCCGCCGCGCCGCCCGTGCCGCCGGACTCGCCCTCGCCGAAGTAGAAGCGCTTCAGCCACGGCACGGCCTGGGCCTCGCCGCGCGCGATGCGGTCGAGGTCGTCCTCCATCTTGGCGGTGAAGTCGTAGTCGACGAGCCGCCCGAAGTGCTTCTCCAGGAGGTTGACGACGGCGAAGCTGAGGAAGGACGGGACGAGCGCCGTGCCCTTCTTGAAGACGTAGCCGCGGTCGAGGATGGTGCCGATGATCGAGGCGTACGTCGACGGGCGGCCGATCTCGCGCTCTTCCAGCTCCTTGACCAGGGAGGCCTCGGTGTAGCGGGCCGGCGGCTTGGTCGCGTGGCCGTCCGCCGTGATCTCCTCGGCGGTCAGCGCGTCGCCCTCGGCGACCTGCGGCAGGCGCCGCTCGCGGTCGTCGAGCTCCGCGTTCGGGTCGTCGGCCCCTTCCACGTACGCCTTCATGAAGCCGTGGAAGGTGATCGTCTTGCCGGAGGCGCTGAACTCGGCGTCGCGGCCGTCGGCGGCGGTGCCGCCGATCTTCACGGTGACCGAGTTGCCGGTCGCGTCCTTCATCTGGGAGGCGACGGTCCGCTTCCAGATCAGCTCGTACAGCTTGAACTGGTCGCCGGTGAGACCGGTCTCCGCAGGAGTGCGGAAACGATCACCCGAAGGCCGGATCGCCTCGTGCGCCTCCTGCGCGTTCTTCACCTTGCCCGCGTAGACGCGCGGCTTCTCCGGCAGGTAGTCGGCGCCGTACAGCTGCGTGACCTGCGCCCGGGCCGCCGCCACGGCGGTGTCGGAGAGGATCGTGGAGTCCGTGCGCATGTAGGTGATGAAGCCGTTCTCGTACAGCTTCTGCGCCACCTGCATGGTCGCCTTCGCACCGAAGCCCAGCTTGCGGCTCGCCTCCTGCTGGAGGGTGGTGGTCCGGAAGGGGGCGTACGGGGAGCGGCGGTACGGCTTCGACTCGACCGAGCGCACCGAGAACGCCGTGTCGGCGAGCGCGGCGGCCAGCGCCCGCGCCTTCTCCTCGTCGAGGTGGAGCACGTTCGCGGTCTTCAGCCGACCGTCGGCGCCGAAGTCGCGGCCCTGCGCGACGCGCTTGCCGTCGACCGTCGCGAGGCGCGCGACCAGGGAGGACGGGTCGGAGGCGTCACCGGTGCGGCCGGTGCCGAAGGTGCCGGTGAGGTCCCAGTACTCGGCGGAGCGGAAGGCGATGCGCTCGCGCTCCCGCTCGACGACGAGACGGGTGGCGACGGACTGCACGCGGCCGGCGGACAGCCGCGGCATGACCTTCTTCCACAGGACCGGCGAGACCTCGTAGCCGTACAGCCGGTCGAGGATGCGGCGGGTCTCCTGGGCGTCGACCATGCGCTGGTTCAGCTCGCGCGGGTTGGCGACGGCCTCGCGGATCGCGTCCTTGGTGATCTCGTGGAAGACCATCCGGTGGACCGGGACCTTGGGCTTCAGGACTTCCTGGAGGTGCCACGCGATGGCCTCGCCCTCGCGGTCCTCATCGGTGGCGAGGAAGAGCTCGTCGGACTCGGCGAGGAGCTCCTTGAGCTTCCTGACCTGCGCCTTCTTGTCGGCGTTGACGACGTAGATGGGCTGGAAGTCGTGCTCGACGTCGACGCCGAGACGGCGCACCTCGCCGGTGTACTTCTCCGGCACCTCGGCGGCGCCGGAGGGGAGGTCGCGGATGTGCCCGACGCTCGCCTCGACGACGTAGCCGGGGCCGAGGTAGCCCTTGATCGTCTTCGCCTTGGCAGGCGACTCGACGATGACGAGTCGGCGGCCGCCGTGTGCGGTCTCGCTGGTCGGGGACAACTTCGCTCTTCTCTCCGGATCGACGCTCTCTGGCACGTGCGGCACTGGCACGCACGGCAGCGCACGGACGGTGACGCTCCCGTCGCTGCGGAGTGTGACGGTACAACCCGCCCCCGTGTCAAACGGCAAAAGCCCGCAACGGCCACTCGAACGGTAACCCGAGTCCTGGCATTCCTGCCGCCCGGACTCCCGGACCGGCGGGGCGGGGGACATCTCGGGGAGATCGGAAACAAACCGGAGGCGGAACCCTCACCGGATCCCTGACGTGGTCCGGAGCCGGGCTCAGAGCCGGCCGAAGCACCAGACGCCGAGGAGGAGGAAGGCGGCGCCGGCGAGGCTCGTCAGCGCGACGGCGGTGCGCGGGGGGACCCCGTACGCCACGGGCTCGCGGTGCAGCGACCGCACGGTGGTCCACAGCAGCAGCGCGCCTCCGAACAGCGTGAACGCCGCTCCCGCGAAGATCGCCGGCCCGCTCTCCATGCCCGTACCCCGTTCCGTTCACGTGCGGTGTTCGCCTCTCGCGGCCGAGGCTGACACCCCTGGGCATCGAAGGCGCGAACTCCGGGTGAACGGAGCGGGCCGGGCTCGCACGGGTTCACGAAGATGGCCGGTAGCGATCCGCTCCGGGGGCCCTTCTCCTTCCTTTCTCGTCACATCACCTCGAGCGTGCCTCTCCCGCCACACCGCCTCGGGCGTGCCTCTCTCGTCACATCACCTCGGGCGTGCCTCTCCCGTCACACCGCCTCGGGCGTGCCTCTTGCGTCACATCACGTCGAGCGTGGCCCGGCGTCGGCTCCCCCGCTCGAAGACGGCGAGGAGGACGACGGCGAGCAGCGCCCACCCGGCGCCGACCGCGAGCTCGGCCCCGAGCAGGTGGCCGTCCAGACCGGCACCCGCGGTCAGCCCCCGTGCCGCGTCCGCCGCGTGCGTGAGCGGCAGCAGCTCGCCGGCGGCCCGCATCCACTCCGGCAGCGTCTCCCGGGGCACGGCGGCACCGGTCAGGAGCAGCAGCCCGGAGCAGGCCACGTTCGACACCAGGAACACGTCACGGAAGCGCAGCCCGAGCGCCCCGAGCGCGAGCCCGAAGGCCGAGCAGGCGCCCGCCGCGACGAGCAGCACCAGACCGAGCCCCGGCAGTGCCCCGGCGGGCACGGGCAGCCCGAGGACGAGGGCGGCTGCGGTGAGCGCGAAGGCGCTGACGAGCAGTCCGTTGAGGACGTACGGGAGGGCTCGCCCGATCCACAGCGGGACCCTGTGGCGGGGGGAGAGCAGGACGGCCCCGAGGGTGCCGTACCGCCGCTCGTTGGAGACGGCCATCGTGCCGCCGTACACGCAGGAGGCGGAAGCTGCGAGGACGGCGTTGCCCACGAGGTGGAAACGATCGTCGGCGACACCCAGTTCCCTGCCCAGGAAGACGAAGAAGAAAACCTGGAGAAGGGGTCCGACCAGCAGCGTTCCGATGAACATCGGCGGGGTGGTCCAGTTGAAGAGCGCCCGGTAGGAGATCGCCCCGCCGACGACGACGAGCCGCGCCGTGCCGAGGAAACGGAACATCACTGATGGCCTTTCAGGTGAGGGCGAGGGTGGCGGCGGCGCGTGCCCGGCGTTCCACCCGTCCGAGGACGAGGACGGCGGCGAGGGCGTATCCGGCGCCGAGCGCGAGGGCGGTGAGCAGCGGGGTGGTCACGTCCCCGCCGGAGGTCGCCGCGTGCACGGCCCGCGCGCCCCAGGTCGTGGGCAGCGCCCAGGAGATCGGGCGGGTCCAGGCGGGCAGCACGGTGACGGGCACGAGCAGCCCGGACAGCAGCCAGACGGGGGTGTCGAGCGGGTTGGCAAGGGCGTTGGCGTTGCGGAGAAGGACGAAGGTGGCGGCGAGCAGCAGTCCCGTCATGCCGAGGGCGAGGACGCACACCGGGACGGCGACGGGGAAGAGCAGCGGGTGCGCGAAGTCGAGCGGCACGTCGAAGAGCAGCACGCCCCACAGGACGGTCGCGCCCATCGCGTACGTGCCGATGACGGCGGTCGCGAGGGTGATGGGGAGGAGCACGAGCGCCAGCGGGGTGGGGGCGACGACCAGGGTCTCCAGGGTGCCGAGCCAGCGCTGGTTCTGCACGGCGCCGCCCGAGCCGAAGAGGACCGAGCCCCAGATGCCCATGAGCCCGGCCCCGACCGAGGCGGTGAGCAGCCGGTCGGGGTCTCCGGCGGCGCGGAACAGATAGACGGCGAGGGTGGCGTAGACGAGCGGGACGAGGACGGCGAAGGTGATCTCGATCGGAGAGCGCGACATGTACGAGACGTGGGTGCGCACCCCGACGAGGATCAGTCGCGGGAGGCGCCTCATGCGGCGGCCTCCACGGCTTCGGTCCCGGCGCCGGCCGTCTCCCCCACGGCTTCGGTCCCGGCGCCGGCCGTCTCCCCCACGGCTTCGGTCCCGGCGCCGGCCGTCTCCTCCACGATCGCGATGTAGGCGTCCTCGAGGGACGGTTCGCGGCTCGTGACCCGGCCGATCCGTACGCCGTCGAGTGCGGCGAGGACGGGCCCGTGCAGGTCGGAGGCGCCGCGTCCGATCTGCACGGTGACCGTCTGCAGGGCGCCCCGGTCCTCGGCCGACACCCCCCGCACCCCGGGCACGCGCCGCACCCGGTCGAGCCGCTCCTCGTCCACGCCGTACGCCTCGATCTCCAGCACGTCCCTTTCCCGTACGAGGGACTTGAGGCTGCCGGGGGTGCCGAGGGCGCGGATGCGGCCGCCCGCGATGACGGCGATCCGGTCGCAGAGCTCGTCGGCCTCGGCCATGTAGTGGGTGGTGAGGAGGACGGTGGTGCCGGCGGAGGCCAGGTCGGCGACCGTGCGGCGCAGGTCGCGGGCGGCGACGGGATCGACGCCGATGGACGGTTCGTCGAGGAAGAGGACGTCGGGGCGGTGGAGCAGCCCGCGGGCGATGTGGAGGCGCTGGCGCATGCCGCGCGAGTACCCCTCGACGCGTTCCCTCTCGCGTCCCACCAGGCCGACGAGGTCGAGGAGTTCGGCGATGCGCCGCTTCTGGTCGCGGGCGGCGACGCCGTACAGCTCGGCGAAGTAGCGGAGGTTGTCGAGGGCGGACAGCCGGTCGTACAGGCCCCGGTCGCCGCCGAAGACGTATCCGATCCTGCGGCGTACGGCGACGGGGTCGCGGGCCACGTCGTGGCCGAACACCCGGGCCGTGCCGGAGGTCGGCAGCAGCAGGGTGTTGAGCATCTTGATGGTGGTGGTCTTGCCGGCGCCGTTGGGCCCGAGCAGGCCGAACAGCTCCCCCGGCGCCACCTCGAAGGTGACTCCGCGCACGGCCTCGGTCTCGGCCCGGCGGGACCTCGGCCACCCGGTCCTGCTGGTGTAGGTGCGGCGCAGCGCGTCCGCCTCGATTGCGAGCATGCGCCGGACGGTAGGAGCCGGCGGGAGGGCCGGGCCATCGATTCGGGAGGCCCCGAATCGTCGCACCGCGCCCTTCGCCTCCTCAGGCCGCGGCCGCGAGGACGTCCTCTCCGGCGAGCAGCGCGAGCAGTGAACGGCCCGTGTCCGTCAGCTGGTAGTACACGGAGCGCCCGACGCGGTGGCGGGTCACGACACCGGCTTCGGCGAGCACCGACAGGTGCTCGGAGACCGTGCTGGGGGCGAGGCCGAGCCGGTCGGCGAGCCCGGCCGTGGTCAGGGGTCCGCCCAGTTCGCGCAGGACCGCGGCCCGGCCCCGGCCGAGCAGCAGCCCGAGCCGGTCCTCGGCGACGGGCTCGGCCTGCTCGCGCAGGGCGGCGGCACCCCGGGCCTGGAAGCTGAGCGCGAAGACCTCGGGGTCGTCCGTGGAGTAGAGCCGGCAGCCCTCGGCGAAGACCAGGGGCACGAGGACGAGCCGCCGCTCCCCGGGGGCGTACTCGGCGTCGATGTACTTGGTCAGTTCGAGTACGGGGGGCTGCCAGCGCCCCCGGGCCTCCAGGCCCGCGAAGAGCGCGTCGACGCCCTCCGTCGCGAACGTCCTGGCCCGGACGAGCACTTCGTCCTCGACGAGCCGGCGCATCGTCGGCCAGTACGGCTCGATCGCGCCTTCCCAGAAGGCGGCGTACGCGTCGGCGAGCGCCGCGCAGGCGGCCTCCGGGTCCCTCAGGTACGGCTGCAGGAAGGGCGCGTCCTCCATGCCGGGGTAGCAGACGGCCGCCTGTTCGCGGACGAACCCCGGGTCGGTGGCCCGCAGCGCGGCGAGCTCCTCGTGGACGTGCACCGTGCCGAACGGCCGGGGCAGCAGGAAGTCGGAGGTCTCGCGCCGGCCCACCCCGAACAGCTGCCACAGGGGGCGGAGCCGGTCGTCCTCGCGCCACACCTCGCGCGCCCGCCCGACCCACTCCTGGTACGGCCAGGAGGGGTGCCGGTGCGGCAGCGCGAGGTGCATCGCGCAGAACGTGTCGCGGAGCGGGCTGATCGCGATCCGGGTCGCCCCGAGCGAGGTCTCGTCCAGCTCGATCCGTATCAAGCGCCGCTCCCTCCGGTCCCGGACGGCTCCGCCCCCGGCAGCAGGGGTCCGGGGATCAGGAAGCCCTCCTCGACGAGCAGCCGGATCGCCTGCGGGGTGCGGTCCCGCAGCATGACCGGGTCCTCGCCCATCAGCTGTCCGATCGCGTCGAGGATGCGGCCGGCGCTGAGCGTGCCGTCGCACACGCCGGCGAACCCGGCGCCGACGTGGTCGACCTTGGTGGCCCGGCGCATGCCGCGGTTCTGCCGGAGCACCACGTGCTCCGGGTCCTCGGCGCCCGGCAGCCCGACCTGCTCCTGCACCACCTCGGGCGCGAGCGTGAACCGGTCGGCCAGGAGCGCGGCGTCGTCATGGTCGCGCAGGTAGTCCTGGCGCTCGAAGTGGGCGCGGACGGTGGGGCCGAGGGGCTGCTCGACGGGGTGCGGCCACTCCTCGATGACGATCGAGGGCTCGACCGCGCCGGAGGCCACGGCCTCGTTGCGCCGGATCGTGATCCAGCCGAAGCCGACCGCGCGGGTCTTGCTCGCCTCGAACTCGTCGAGCCAGCGGTCGTACGCCGCCCGGTAGGCCTCCGGGTCGCCGCGGTGGTCGCCGCTGTCCCGCAGCCACAGCTCGGTGTACTGGGTGATGTCCTGGACCTCGCGCTGCACGATCCAGGCGTCGCAGCCGCGTGGCACCCAGGACCGCAGCCGCTCCTGCCACTCCTCGCCCTCGACGTGCTGCCAGTTGGCGAGGAACTGGGCGTACCCGCCGTCGTTGAGCCGCTCCCCGGCCTGCTGCACGAGCGTGCGGCACAGGTCGTCGCCGCTCATTCCGCCGTCCCGGTAGGTGAGCCCGGCTCCGGGGGAGATCACGAACGGCGGGTTGGAGACGATCAGGTCGTACGTGTCGCCGTCGACGGGCTCGAAGAGCGAGCCGGTCAGCAGCTCGGCCTCCCGGGCCCCGGAGAGGGCGAGCGTGAGCCGGGTGAAGTCCAGGGCGCGCGGGTTGAGGTCGGTGGCGGTGACCAGGGTGGCGTGCTGGGCGGCGTGCAGCGCCTGGATGCCGGAGCCGGTGCCGAGGTCGAGCGCGGCGGAGACCGGCGTACGGACCGTGATGCCGGCGAGGGTGGTGGAGGCGCCCCCGACGCCGAGGACGACGCCCTCGTCCTTCTTCCCGATGCCCCCGGCGCCGCCCACGGCACAGCCCAGGTCGGAGACGATGAACCAGTCCTCGCCGTCCGGTCCGCCGTACGGCCGGACGTCGACCGTGGCGAGCACGGTGCCGTCCTCGCGGACCAGCCAGCCGTCGGCGAGGGCCTCCTCCAGCGGGAGCGCGGCGGCGGCACGGTCGGCCGGGACGGGCTCCTGGAGCAGGAAGAGCCGGACGAGGGTCTCCAGCGGGGAGTCGCCGCGGGTGGCGCGCAGGGCGGGCACGGTCTCGCTGCGGGCGAGGGCCGCGTAGGCCGGGGCGCCGAGCAGGTCGAGCAGTCCGTCGGCGGTGAAGTCGGCGGCGAGCAGAGCCTCGCGCAGACGGGCGGCGTGCGCGGGCACCGGGAGGCGGGGAGGCAGGCTGGTCGTACTCACCGCTCCATTGTGACGGCCGCCGCCGACATCCGGGCGGCCGACCCGGCGGCGTGCGACCGATCGCCGCCGCCGGGCCGATCGGCCCTCGGTTCCCCTACTCGCTCTTGGTGGCCGTGGCCTTCTTGGTCGGCGTGGCGGACGCCTTCTCGGTCGGCGTGGCGGACGCCTTCTCGGTCGGGCTCGTGGAACCGGAGTCCGAGTCGGAGGTGGCGCCGGCGTTCGGGGAGGCGGAGGTCTTCGGCGGGACCGAGGCCGTGGGCTTCTGGCAGCCGGGCTGCTTGGCCATCGCCTGGCCCAGCTCGCCGTCCTCCAGCTTGGACAGGGCGTTCTGGTCCATCTTCTCGATCTTCGTCAGGCCGTCGGCGACGCCCTGGAGACCGTCCGCGAACTTCTGCTGGTTCGTCGGGTCCAGCGCGTCGACCTGCTTCTTGAGTCCCTCGTAGGCCAAGGCGGTGGCGTTGAGCTCCTTGATCGCGTCCTGCTGGATCTTCTCGCCGTTCTCGACGGGCGGGGCTCCGGCGGCCTCGACGGCCTTGGCGAGGGCCCGGTCGGCGTTCGCGATGTCCTGGAAGGCCTTCGAGTCGGCGGCCTGGATCTCGGCCGGCTTGCTGTCGGCAGCGGTCGAGATGATGATCTGGTGGGCGTCGGCCCGCTTCTGGATCTGGGGCTTGGCCTGGTCGCAGAACGTCTTCGCCCAGTCACCCACCTTGTCGCCCTTGTCGTCGCTGCAACCGGTCAGCGCGAGCACCAGTACCGCGCCGCCGGACAGTGCGGCCGCAAGCTTCTTGTTCAACGGATCGGTCCCTTCCAAGGCTCTCGGCCCCGGAACATACACGCCGAACGGGCTACTTCCACCTTTCGTGCGACGGATTCATCCCCTATTGAAGCCTTTTGAACCAAGGGATAAGCATCCCGGCCACCCCGGAAACCCCCGGTAATGAGACGGACGCCACGTCAGGACATCGCCACCGAACGCTTCTTGGAGGCCCGGACCGCACCGACCACGACGAAGAGCGCGACCGCCGCGACCGCCGCCCGCAGCCCGACGCTCGCGTCGCCGCCGTAACTGAACCGCACGACCGCCGGGGCGATCAGCAGCGCGACCAGGTTCATCACCTTCAGGAGCGGGTTGATCGCCGGGCCCGCCGTGTCCTTGAACGGATCGCCGACCGTGTCCCCGATGACGGTCGCCTCGTGCGCCTCGCTGCCCTTGCCGCCGTGGTTCCCGTCCTCGACCAGCTTCTTCGCGTTGTCCCAGGCACCACCGGAGTTGGCGAGGAAGACCGCCATCAGCGCGCCCGCCCCGATCGCCCCGGCGAGGTACGCGCCGAGCGCGCCGACCCCGAGCGCGAAGCCGACCGCGATCGGAGCCATCACGGCGAGCAGGCCGGGCGTGGCGAGTTCGCGCAGCGCGTCCTTGGTGCAGATGTCGACGACCCGCCCGTACTCCGGCTTCTCGGTGAAGTCCATGATCCCGGGGTGCTCGCGGAACTGCCGCCGCACCTCGTACACGACCGAACCGGCCGAGCGGGACACCGCGTTGATCGCGAGCCCCGAGAAGAGGAAGACGACCGCCGCGCCGAGGATCAGACCGAAGAGGTTGTTGGGCTGCGAGATGTCCATCGAGAGCGTCACCTCACCGGCCTTCACCCCGAACTCCCCGACGTCGGCGACCGAGGTCGCGATGGCGTCCCGGTACGAGCCGAAGAGCGCCGAGGCCGCCAGGACGGCGGTGGCGATGGCGATGCCCTTGGTGATGGCCTTCGTGGTGTTGCCGACGGCGTCCAGGTCGGTGAGGACCTGCGCGCCCGCGCCCGTGACGTCCCCGGACATCTCCGCGATGCCCTGGGCGTTGTCGGCGACCGGGCCGAAGGTGTCCATGGCGACGATCACCCCGACGGTGGTGAGCAGCCCCGTCCCGGCGAGGGCCACCGCGAACAGTGCCAGCATGATCGAGGCGCCGCCGAGCAGGAACGCCCCGTAGACCGTGAGCCCGATCAGCAGGGCCGTGTAGACGGCGGACTCCATGCCGAGCGCCACACCGGCGAGGACGACGGTCGCGGGACCGGTGAGCGAGGACTTGCCGACGTCCCTGACCGGCCGCCGGCCGGTCTCGGTGAAGTAGCCGGTGAGCTGCTGGATGAGCGCGGCGAGGACGATGCCGAGGGCGACCGCGACCAGGGCGAGGACCCGCGGGTCGCCGCCGTGGTCGCGGATGCCCCGCTCGGTGACGCCTTCGAGCTCGGCGTACGAGGACGGCAGGTACACGAAGGCCGCGACGGCGACGCCCACCAGCGAGATGACCGCCGAGACCAGGAATCCGCGGTTGATCGCGCTCATCCCGCCGCGGTCGGCGCGCCGCGGCGCGACCGTGAGGATGCCGATCACGGCGGTGATCACGCCGATCGCCGGCACCATCAGGGGGAACGCGAGGCCGTGGTCGCCGAAGGCCGCCTTGCCGAGGATGAGCGCGGCGACCAGGGTCACGGCGTACGACTCGAAGAGGTCGGCCGCCATGCCGGCGCAGTCGCCGACGTTGTCGCCCACGTTGTCGGCGATGGTGGCGGCGTTGCGCGGGTCGTCTTCGGGGATGCCCTGCTCGACCTTGCCGACGAGGTCGGCGCCGACGTCGGCGGCCTTGGTGAAGATCCCGCCGCCCACTCGCATGAACATGGCGATGAGCGCGGCGCCGAGTCCGAATCCCTCCAGGACCTTGGGCGCGTCGGCTGCGTAGACGAGGACGACGCAGGCGGCTCCGAGCAGTCCGAGGCCGACCGTGCACATGCCGACGACCCCGCCCGTACGGAACGCGATCCGCATGGCCCGGTGCGCGACCTCGTTCAGGTCCCTCTCGGGTTCGCCCGGCGCCGGGGTGGCCTCCCTGGCCGCGGCGGCGACCCGCACGTTGGCCCGTACGGCGAGCCGCATGCCGAGGTATCCGGTGACCGCCGAGAAGAGCGCCCCGACCAGGAAGAACAGGGAACGTCCGGCACGCTGCGACCAGTTGTCGGCCGGCAGCAGCATCAGCAGGAAGAACACGGCGGCCGCGAAGACGGCGAGGGTCCGCAGCTGCCGCGCGAGGTAGGCGTTGGCCCCCTCCTGCACGGCGGCGGCGATCTCCTTCATCCTCTCGGTGCCCTCACCGGCCGCGAGCACCTGGCGGACGAGGAGCCGCGCGACGACCAGTGCGGCGAGGGCGATGGCCGCGACGACGACCACGATCGTCCGGTTCCCGCTCGTGAGCACCGCCGCGGAGAGGGTTGTGGGGTACATGAGGACGGATCATAGGGAGACAAGCCGGTATATACCGGGATGCACCAATTCGTGGGCGAGGACGCCCAGCGCAGGGCACCTGAAAAGTTCCCGGCACAAGGGAAGAGGCCCTGCGGCGCAGGGCCTCTTCCCTCACTACGTGTGCGGGCCGGACCCCCAGGTGTAAGGGTCGCCCCCCCGTGCACGGGCGGGGCTCCACCACGCACGCGGGGGCAGCCCCACGTGCGCGGACGGGGCCCACCCAGTGCACGGGTCAGGACAGGACGTCCGCCGAGTTCACCGGCCACGTCATCCGGATGGTGCCGCCGTCCTCGCCGGCGCTCACCTCCACGTCGTCGACGAGCCCGCGGATCACCGCGAGCCCCATCTCGTCCTCGCCGTCGGCGTCGTCGAAGTCCTCGGCCGGAGCCGCGGCCCGCGCGCCGGGGACACCGACGGCATCGGCCGCCGCCACCCCCGCACCCGGCACCTCGTCGCCGACCTCGATGGAGAACGTCTTCTCCTCCTCGGTCAGGACGACCCGAATGGGGGTCGTGACGTCGTTGCTGCGATGCAGCCCGACCGCACGGGAACAGGCCTCACCCACAGCGAGACGCACCTCGTCGAGGACCGCCTCGTCCACACCCGCCCGGCGCGCGACCGCGGCCGCCACCAGGCGGGCCGTGCGGACGTGCTCCGGCTGAGCGCTGAAGCGGAGTTCAACGGTGGCCATGCGAACCCCCTGGGCTCAGTCGACGGCGTTGACGGCCTCGTCGACCGAGGTGTGGATCGGGAACACCTTGGTGAGACCCGTGATCCGGAAAATCTTCAGAATGCGCTCCTGGTTGCAGACCAGGCGCAGCGAGCCCTCGTGCGCGCGAACGCGCTTCAGGCCGCCGACGAGCACACCGAGGCCGGTGGAGTCGAGGAAGTCCACGCCCTCCATGTCGACGACCAGGTGGTAGCTGCCGTCGTTCACCAACTCGACCAACTGCTCGCGCAGCTTGGGCGCGGTATACACATCAATCTCGCCACCGACCTCGACGACCGTACGGTCACCACCAGCGCCGGACACATTGCGAGTCGACAGGGACAGGTCCACGGATCCTCCAGCACCTTGCTATCGGGCGATCGTCCCCCCGGGTCTCCGGGGCGGAGCCGAGGAACGGATCGCCAGCCGCGATGGCATTCAATCACTTACCAGCAGCCATGCACGACGCCTTGGAAGCATTGTCCGTCATGGCAGTGACACACTCGGTGCCGATGGCCAAGAATCACCGCCCCCGTCGTCCGGCCGGGGAAACGGGCAACCGCCCCTCTCCCGGCATGGTCCTCGACCGGCTCTCCTCGGGCGAGAGCCGGGCCGCGCGCATCACTCATACGGAGCACATGCCCGCCCGGGAGGGCCGCCATGCCGTCTGGCCGCACCGCATCCGTCCGGAGGTGATCGCGGCGATTCAGGAGGCCGGGATCGAGCACCCCTGGGCCCACCAGGCGGAGGCCGCCGAGCACGCCCTGGACGGCGAGTCCGTGGTGATCGCCACGGGCACCGCCTCGGGCAAGTCGCTCGCCTACCTCGCCCCGGTCCTCAGCACCCTCCTGGACGGCTCGGAGGCCCCGAACGGCCGCGGCACCACCGCCCTCTACCTCGCGCCCACCAAGGCCCTCGCGGCCGACCAGCGGCGCGCCGTGCGGGAGCTGGCCGCCCCGCTCGGCAACCGGATCCGCCCCGCCGTCTACGACGGCGACACGCCGGTCGAGGAGCGCGAGTGGGTCCGGCAGTACGCGAACTACGTGCTGACCAACCCCGACATGCTGCACCGGGGCGTCCTCCCCTCCCACCCCAGGTGGTCCTCCTTCCTGCGCTCCCTGCGCTACGTCGTGATCGACGAGTGCCACACCTACCGGGGCGTCTTCGGCTCCCACGTCGCCCAGGTGCTGCGCCGACTGCGCCGCGTCTGCGCCCGGTACGGCTCCGAACCGGTCTTCCTGCTCGCCTCGGCCACCGCCGCCGAACCCGCCCGGGCCGCCGGCCGCCTCACCGGCCTGCCGGTCACCGAGGTCTCCGACGACGCCTCCCCGCGCGGCGAGCTGGTCTTCGCCCTCTGGGAGCCGCCGCTGACCGAGCTGCACGGCGAGCGCGGCGCGCCCGTGCGCCGCACCGCCACCGCCGAGACCGCGGACCTGCTGACCGACCTGACCCGGCAGGGCGTCCGCTCGGTCGCCTTCGTCCGCTCCCGGCGCGGCGCCGAGCTGATCTCGGTGATCGCCCAGGAGCGGCTGGCCGAGACCGATCGCGCGCTCGCCCGCCGCGTCGCCGCCTACCGGGGCGGCTACCTTCCCGAGGAGCGCCGCGCCCTGGAGGGGGCCCTGCACTCCGGCGAGCTCCTCGGCCTGGCCGCCACGACCGCCCTGGAGCTGGGCGTGGACGTCTCCGGCCTGGACGCCGTCCTGATCGCCGGCTACCCGGGCACCCGGGCCTCCCTGTGGCAGCAGGCGGGCCGCGCCGGCCGCTCCGGCGAGGGCGCCCTCGCGATCATGGTCGCCCGGGACGATCCGCTGGACACCTTCCTCGTCCACCACCCCGAGGCGATCTTCGAGCAGCCGGTCGAGACGACCGTCCTGGACCCCGACAACCCCTACGTCCTCGCCCCCCACCTGTGCGCCGCCGCCGCGGAGCTCCCGCTGACCGAACCGGACCTGGCCCTCTTCGGCCCGGCCGTGCCCGGCCTGCTGCCCCAGCTGGAAGGGGCAGGCCTGCTGCGCCGCCGCCCCACCGGCTGGTACTGGACCCGCCGCGAGCGGGCCGCCGACCTCACCGACATCCGGGGCGGCGGCGGCAGCCCCGTCAGGATCGTGGAGGCCGGCACCGGCCGCCTCCTCGGCACCGTCGACGAGGCCGCCTCCCACACCGCCGTCCACGAGGGCGCCGTCCACCTCCACCAGGGCCGCACCTACCTGGTGCGGGAGCTCGACCTCAAGGACTCCGTGGCCCTCGTCGAGGAGGCCGTCCCCCCGTACTCCACCACCGCCCGCGACACCACCTCCATCACCGTCCTCGAAACCGACACCGAGGTCCCCTGGGGAGCCGGCCGCCTCTGCTACGGCTCCGTCGAGGTCACCAACCAGGTGGTCTCCTTCCTCCGGCGCCGTCTGATCACCGGCGAGGTGCTCGGCGAGACCAAGCTCGACCTGCCGCCCCGCACCCTGCGCACCCGGGCCGTGTGGTGGACGGTCACCGAGGACCAACTCGACGCCGCCCGGATCGGTCCGGAGATCCTCGGCGGCGCCCTGCACGCCGCCGAGCACGCCTCCATCGGCATGCTGCCGCTCTTCGCCACCTGCGACCGCTGGGACATCGGCGGCGTCTCCGTACCGCTCCATCCCGACACCCTGCTGCCCACCGTCTTCGTGTACGACGGGCATCCGGGCGGCGCGGGCTTCGCCGAGCGCGCCTTCCACACCGCCCGCGCCTGGCTCGCGGCCACCCGGGAGGCCATCGCCTCCTGCGAGTGCGAGGCGGGCTGCCCCTCCTGCATCCAGTCCCCGAAGTGCGGCAACGGCAACGATCCGCTCCACAAGCGCGGCGCGGTCCGCCTCCTCACGGAACTCCTGAGGGAGGCCCCGGAGGACCCGCCCGCGACCTGACCTCCGGCCGGTACGGGCCGCGCACGACCCGGGCGGTCACGTCCGCGACCCCGCCCCGCACCGCGCACCGCGCCAGCTCGGCGCCCTGCGCGACGGCCACCCGCGAGGCGGCGGCGCACGCCTCGGCCTCGCCCCACAGGGCCCGGTCGGCGGCGGCGAGGGCGGCCAGGTCGGCGGCCCCGCCGGCCCGGTGCCTGGCCGCCACCGCCTGCCCGAGCGCGAGCGCCACCCCGAACACCACGCACAAGGCACACGCCGCGAACGCGGCCCACACCGTCGCCGCCCCACGATCCCCCGGAGCTCCCGCATCCCGGGCCGACCACCACCCGGACGAACCAGCGCCCTGGCGTGAGAGCCGCCCCGGCAGACCCGGGCCCCGAGCCAAGAGCCGTCCCGGCAGTGCCGTGCCCCGGCCTGGCCGGCGTTCCGCCAACAGCTGGGCCGACCGCTTGTCCGGCGGCTGAGGCGGCCGCCTGTCAGCCGGCTGAGGCGGCCGGCCGTCCGGCCGCTGGGCCGCTCTCCGGTCGGCGTTCCCGTGCCCCGGCCGGGCGCGAGCGGGGGCGCCGCGGTGCTCGGCGGCCGTCATGGGACTCCCCCGCCCGCCGTGTCCTCCGCGAGGGCCGCCGCCCCGGCTCTCAGGGTGACTCCCATGCCCCGCGGACCCGGGGCCGCCGCCTCCACCGTCACCCGCCACAGCTCGCCCTCCCTCGCCACCGACACCCGGGCGCCCTCGGGCGCGGCGGCACGGGCGACCGCCTCGGCGGAGGCCACCGGCTCCGAACGGGCCGCCGCCCTCGCCCCCGCCCGTGCCGCGTCCACGCACCGGATCTGTGCGGCGGCCGCGGCCAGCGCCCAGAGCAGCGTCACCGTGAACAGCGCGAGGACGGGCAGGACCATCGCCGCCTCCACGGTCACGAACCCCCGGTCAGAACGGCGCATCGAGGGCCTTCCCGATCACCGACTCCAGCGCCCCCGAGACCGCCCCACTGGTCACGATCTTGTAGAGCACGGCGGCGAACGCCGCCGCGGCGATCGTTCCCACCGCGTACTCGGAGGTGGTCATCCCCTCGTCGCGGCGCGCTGCCGTCCGCCGCACCCGCCACCAGCCACACAGCCGCTCCTTGAGCGCCACACCGACCTCCCCGCTGCGCCCCGCCTCGTCCTGCCGTGCCTCGCCGTGATGCGTCATGTCGCCGTACCCCGTCATCTCTCGTCGTGCCGTGTCTCGTCGTGTTGTCGCGTTCATCCGTCCAGCAGTCCCGCCGCGAGGCCGATCACCACCGGAGCCACGCCCACCGCCAGGAAGGCGGGCAGGAAGCAGAGCCCCACGGGGGCGCTGATCAGCACCTGCGCCCGGCGGGCTCCGGCCGCCGCCGCGCGGGCGCGGGTGGCGCGCAGGGCGGTCGCGTGCCGGGCGACGGCCTCCGCCGCCGGCGCTCCCGAGGAACCGGCCCGCTCCATGCAGCGGGCCAGCCCTTCGGCGCCCGGTATCGCGCCGAACCTCCCCCACACCTCGGCCGGTTCGCCGCCGAGCCGCAGCTCGGCGGCCGTGCGGGCCAGACGCTCGCCGAGCGGACCGCCCAACGACCGGCCCACCGCCTCCGCCGCCTCGCCGGGTCCCGCTCCGGAGGCGGCGCAGGCCGCCAGCAGATCGGCGGCCAGCGGAAGGTGGCGCACCATCTCCCCCTCGTCGGCCGACGGGGGCAGGGGGCGTCGCGCCGCCCTCCACCTCACTCCGACGGCCACCAGGGCCCCGGCACCCAGGCCGCCGGCCCCGCCGAACAGCACCCAGCCGATACCGACGCCCACCAGGGGCACCAGCCAGGGCCACGCCCACGGCGGCAACCCGCTCCGGGCCTTCCGGGGGCGCGGTTCCGGGCGCGCGAGGAGGGTCCCCGCCCGTCGCCGCGTCCGGCGCGCCCGCAGCCCGCGCAGCACTTCCATGGCGCCCTGTGCGCACAGGACCGCGGCCAGGAGCGGGAGGCCCACCGCTCGAACGCCGTCCGGCACGTGGTCGACCGCTTCTCCGATCACGACCGTTCCCCTCCCCGTACGATCCGCGCGGCCCACCACAGTCCGGCCGCCTCCAACGCACCGCCCACGGCCAGGCAGCCCAGGCCGGCCGGTGTGCGCAGCAGCACCCGCAGCGGGTCGGCGCCCAGGGCGGCACCGAGGGCGAGGCCGGCCGCCGGGAGCAGGGCGAGGACCGTCACCGTTGCCCAGGCACCGGCCAGTTCGGCCCGCAGTCGCTCGCGCTGCTCGCGGTGGTCCCGGAGGGCGGCCTCCAGCCGGTCGAGCCCGGCTGCCAGGCCCGCACCTCCGTCCACGGCCACCTGCCAGCAGGCCGCCATGCCCGCGAGCCCGTCGGCGCCGTCCTGCCGGGCCGCCCGCCGCAGCGCCTCCGGCACGTCCCCGCCGAACCGGGCCGCAGCCAGCACCGGCGCCTCCGCGGCGCCGAGCGCGCCCGTCTCCCGGGCCGCGAAGGACAGCGCCTGCGCGGGCTGCCATCCGGCCCTCAACTCGCCGACGACCGCCCCGCACAGGGCCACCACCCGCTCGGCCCGCGCCTCGCGTTCCTTCCTGCGCTCCGCGGCCCGCAGCCGCCGCCCCACCAGAGGCACCGCCAGCGCCCCCGCCACCAGCGGCAGCGGTGACTCGCCGAGGAGGGCGAGAGCTCCCGCCGCCGGCAGGCACAACCACGCGCGCCGTCCCCGCAGCGCGGCCCGCCACCGCGCGGCCGCCGCAGGCCACGCCCGGTCGCCGCGCTCCCCCGGCACCCCGCCCGTGAGCACCGTCCGCACCCGGCCCGCACCGCGCCGCCGCTCGGCCGCCCACCACAGGGCGAGCACCGCGCAGAGGGCCGCCGCTCCGTGGGCCGCGCTCCGTACCGGCACCATTTCGCCCGTCACCGCGATCCCCCTCCGATCAGCGACCTCAGCCGCTCCCAGCCCCGCTCCCGCTCGAACCCGGTCGCGCCCCACCGCAGCGCCGGCACCGTCCGCACCAGGCCGTCCCGGTCCCGCTCCAGGACGTGCGCCTCGGCGATCCGCCGCCGCCCGTCCCGGTCCCGCACGACGTGCAGCACGACCGACAGGCCCGCCCCCAGCTGGCTGTGCAGGGCGGCCCGGTCGAGCCCGGCCGCCGTCCCCAGGGCTTCGAGCCGCGCCGGGACGTCCGCGGCCGTATTGGCATGGACCGTTCCACAGCCGCCTTCATGGCCCGTGTTGAGAGCGGCGAGCAGGTCCACCGCCTCGCCGCCTCTGACCTCGCCGACCACCAGCCGGTCGGGGCGCATCCGCAGCGCCTGGCGGACCAGGTCCCGCAGGGTCACGAGCCCGGCACCCTCCTGGTTGGCCGGCCTCGCCTCCAGGCGCACCACGTGCGGATGGTCCGGCCGCAGCTCCGCCGAGTCCTCGGCGAGCACGATCCGCTCCCGCTCCCCCACGAGCCCCAGGAGCGAGGCGAGGAGCGTGGTCTTGCCCGTCCCGGTGCCGCCGCTGACGAGGTACGACACGCGGGCGTCGATCAGGGCCCGCAGGATCGGGACGCCGTCCGGCGGCACGGTGCCCGCCGCGACCAGCTCCTCCAGGGAGAAGGCGCGCGGGCGGACCACCCGCAGCGACAGGCAGGTCGAGCCGACCGCGACCGGTGGCAGGACCGCGTGCATCCGGGTGCCGTCGGGGAGCCGGGCGTCGACCCACGGTCGGGCGTCGTCGAGACGGCGCCCGGCCACCGCCGCGAGCCGCTGAGCGAGACGTCGGACCGCGGCGGCGTCGGGGAAGGCCACCGGAGCCCGCTCGAGACCGGTGCCCCGGTCCACCCACACCTGGTCGGGCGCGGAGACGAGGACGTCGGTGACCGCCGGGTCCGCGAGCAGCGGCTCCAGCGGGCCGGTGCCGATCAGCTCGCACCTCAACTCCTCGGCTGCGCCGAGTACTTCCGCGTCGCCGAGGAGCCTCCCCTGGGCTCGCAGCGCCGCCGCCACCCGTGCCGGGGTGGGCTCGGCCCCGCTCGCCGCGAGCCGCTGCCGCACGGCGTCGAGGAGCCCCGTCCCGCCGCCCGCGGCACCACCCTCGGCCCGGGCCACGAGCCCCTGCCCGGTCACACCGCACCGCCGGCGCGCTCCCAGAAGGCGGCGCAGAACCGTCCGAGGGGTCCTCGGGGCTCGGCGCCCGGCGGCACCCCCGCGTCCTGGTCGGCCACGATCCCCGGGTCGTAGGGGAGTTCACCGACGAGCGGAAGCCTCAACGCGTCGGCGACCCACCGCTCGTCGAGCCCCGCCGCGTACGGACCGCGGACCACGGCGCGCAGATCGCGCACGACCGGGCCGATCGCCGAGACCATCCGGTGGGCGGCCGCGACGGCCCTCAACTCTCCCGGCACGACCAGCAGTCCGAGATCGAGCTGGGCCAGGGCCTCGGTGGCCGACGGGTCGATCCCGCGCGGCAGGTCGACCACGACGGCCCCGCCCCGGCGGCGCGCGGCGGCGAGCACGGACCGCACGGCCTCGGGCGGCACCGGCGCCGCCGCGTCCCTGCCCCAGCTGAGCACCCGGACGCCGCGCACCGACGGCAGGGACTCCTCCAGGGCGCCGCCGGCCAGACGGCCCTTGGAGGCGGCGAAGTCCGGCCATCGCCTACCTTCCTCGCGCTCGCCGCCGAGCAGCACGTCGAGCCCTCCGCCGAGCGGGTCGCCGTCGACGAGCAGCGTGCGGCGCCCGGCCCGCGCGGCGGCCAGCGCGAGACCGCAGGCCAGGGTGGAGGCCCCCGCGCCCCCTCGGCCGCCGACGACGCCGACCGTCAGCGCCGCTCCGTCCGCTCCCTCGGCCGCGTCGGCGAGGCGGTCGACGAGGAGGCTCTCGGCACCCGGGAGGCCCAGGACGCTCTCCGCGCCGATCTCGACCGCCAGTCGCCACAGTCCCGGATCGTCCCGGTCACGGCCGACGAGGAGGGTCCCGGGCCGGCGCACCGCTCCCCGGCAGTGGGCGGCGACGTCGTCGCCGATCAGGACGAGCGGCGGGTCGGTCCAGCTCGCGCGCCGCTCCGGCACCCGGTGGTACACCTCGGGCTCGACTCCGGCGGCGGCGCACAGCCGCAGGAGGTCGTCGAGCAGCCCGATGTCCTCGGTGACGATCAGCGGTCCGGTCCGACGCGGACCGTCCGCTCCCGCCCCGTCCGGCTCCGCTCCGCGTGCCGTACCCCTGGCCCCGGATGTCCTGGATGTCTCCACGGCGCACACCCCTCTCGTGATTCTTGTCGGCCGCGAACTCCGCGACAGGAATCACCGTGGGGCCGTCCTGGAAATCGTGCCGATCTTGCCGAAAAACTGTGGATAAGCGAGGGGCTGTGAATAACTTCGCCACTCCTTCGAGGTCTGTCCGGAACGCAGTCCGCCGATTACGGTGAGTGATGAATCGAGAGCCGGGCGGGGCCTCGGTCGACTCGTGACCGATGAACGGAAGGAAGGGAGCAAGCGATGGCACGCAGGGCCGAAACGGCTCCGGACATGCGACGACCCCCGCCGGGGGGGAGAGCGGGGGTCGTCTCTCCGGCCGACTCGGGGGGGGAGGAGCCGGACCGGGTTAGCACGGTCGCGAACGATCCGTGACTTCCATGGTGTACCCGAGAGCCTTCTCAGGCAAACCCACGCGCCCCAGCGTACGCCGAATGGCGGGCACCTATGCTCTGGCTCGTGGAAAACCACTCCTTGCCGCGCACAGCCGCCTTCTTTGACCTGGACAAGACGGTCATTGCGAAGTCTTCGACGCTGACCTTCAGCAAGTCCTTCTACAGGGGCGGGCTGATCAGCCGCCGCGCCGCCCTGCGGACGGCCTACATCCAGTTCGTCTTCCTGGCGGGCGGAGCCGATCACGACCAGATGGAGCGGATGCGTGAATATCTTTCCGCGCTCTGCAAAGGCTGGAACGTCGCCCAGGTGAAGGAGCTCGTCGCCGAGACCCTCCACGATCTGATCGACCCGATCATCTACGACGAGGCCGCCTCCCTCATCGAGGATCACCACGCCGCCGGCCGCGACGTCGTGATCGTCTCGACCTCCGGGGCCGAGGTGGTCGAGCCGATCGGCGAGATGCTCGGCGCCGACCGGGTCGTCGCCACCCGGATGGTGGTCGGCGAGGACGGATGCTTCACCGGGGAGGTCGAGTACTACGCCTACGGGCCGACGAAGGCGGAGGCGGTGCGGGAGCTCGCGGAGTCGGAGGGCTACGACCTCTCGCGGTGCTACGCGTACAGCGATTCGGCGACCGACATCCCCATGCTGGAGGCCGTCGGCCACCCGTACGTGGTCAATCCCGACCGGACGCTGCGCCGCGAGGCCGTGGCCCGGGACTGGCCGGTTCTGGCCTTCGACAAGCCGGTGCGCCTCAAGCAGCGGCTGCCCGAATTCCGGATGCCGCCCCGCCCCACGCTCGTCGCCGCGGCGGCGGTCGGAGCGGCTGCCGTCGGAGCCGGACTCGTCTGGTACGCGGCGCGACGTCGCCAGGCAGCCCTCGCCCATAGCCTCGCCGAGGACTTTGCCCGAATTTGAGCAATCGGCAGAGAAGTGGAGCCACCACTTTCGCTTCCACCCGGACAGGAGTAGAAAGGAATCAGGCCCGCGAGACCGAGGACATCCGAGAGGATCACCTGTTGAGCATGAAGGCCCCACGGACCTAGCACTGAAACCGGGCACCCACGCGACGTCGACCCGTCGATTACGGGCCAGCCGCACCAGGCCACGGGCAAAGTTCCCGGCCTGATGGGCACATATCGAGGACGCTTGGTAACTGGGTGGACGTGCCAGCGGCGGTACCAGCACTGGTGCCGCCGCAACCCGTTTCCGGACCCTGTCGGCGCATACCCATGAGGCCCCTGTCGGCCCCTGAGGACCCCGCCCCCATCCATCCCTGAGGACCGCGGGCCGGGCAGTGGGGTCCCGGCCGGTCCGCGAGGGCCAAGCCCCCCTGGACGGCCCCCGACGAGGGCCCGCCGTGCCCCGCGCGAGGGTCGTCCTCGTGCCCCGCGCGAGGGTCGTCCCCGGAGGTCGGGCTCAGGCGGCGCCGCGCTGGAGGGCCTCGCAGACGGCCGTCGACTCCCGGACGCCCAGTTCGACCGAGCGCCCGCAGTGTGCGATCCAGGCACCCACGCCCTCCGGGGTGCCCGACAGGTAGCCCTCGAAGGCGGCGAGGTACGCGGCCCGGCCCTGCTCCGCGTGGCCGACCTCGGCCGGGCAGATGGCCTTGGGGTCGAGGCCGCTGCCGACCAGCGCGATCCGCTCGGCCGCCCGTGCGACGAGGCCGTTGTACGAGGTGAAGGGGCGCAGTGCGAGCAGTTCGCCGTGCACCACGGAGGCCGTGACGAGGGCCGGGGCCTCGCTGCCCGCGACGATCAGTTCGGCGAGGCCGTCGAGCCGCCCCGCGACATCGGCGGGTGTCGGCAGCGGGGCGTCGATCAGCGGTTCGTCGACCGTTTCGCCGTCCAGCCGGGGCCGGCCCACGGAGTCGCCGGAGCCGGCACCGGCCGGCAGGCCCGCGTCGCCGGCGGCGACCAGGTGCAGCCGGGCGAGCACGCGCAGGGGCGACTGGCGCCAGATGGAGAGCAGCTGCCCCGCCTCGGCGCCGAGGCGCAGGGCGGCGCCGACGGTGCGGGCCTCGGCGTCGGCGCTGAAGTCGGTGCGCCGGCGGACCTCTTCCAGGGCCCAGTCGGCCCCGGACAGGGCGGCCGAGCCGCGGGCGCCGCGCAGGGCCGCCTCGGAGGAGATCTCGTTGCTGCGGCGACGCATCACGCGGTGGCCGTAGACCCGGTCGACGGCCTTGCGTACGGAGTCCACCGCTTCGGCGACGCCCGGCAGGGAGCCGAGGGCGGCCAAGGGGTCAGAGGCGTGCGTACTCATAAGTAGGGAGGCTACGCGCCTCGGGGCTCCGCCCCACGATGGAGTGGTCTTCTTCACGCAGCTTGACCACGTCCCGCGATCGTGCCGCTACCCTAGGTGAACATGAAGATCGCTTTCGTGGGGAAGGGCGGCAGCGGCAAGACCACGCTGTCCTCGCTCTTCATCCGCCACCTCGCCGCCAACGAAGCGCCGGTCGTCGCCGTCGACGCCGACATCAACCAGCACCTGGGCGCCGCGCTCGGCCTGTCCGAGGCGGAGGCCGCCGCGCTGCCCGCGATGGGCGCGCATCTGCCGCTCATCAAGGAGTACCTGCGGGGCAGCAATCCGCGGATCGTCTCCGCCGACACGATGATCAAGACGACGCCGCCCGGGGAGGGTTCTCGGCTGCTGCGGGTCCGCGAGGACAACCCGGTGTACGAGGCGTGCGCGCGTCCGGTCCCGCTGGACGACGGCGAGATCCGGCTGATGGCGACCGGGCCCTTCACCGAGTCGGACCTCGGGGTCTCCTGCTACCACTCCAAGGTCGGCGCGGTGGAGCTCTGCCTCAACCACCTGGTCGACGGGGCCGACGAGTACGTGGTCGTCGACATGACGGCGGGTTCGGACTCCTTCGCGTCGGGCCTCTTCACCCGCTTCGACATGACCTTCCTGGTCGCCGAGCCGACCCGCAAGGGCGTCTCGGTCTACCGCCAGTACAAGGAGTACGCGCGGGACTTCGGGGTGGCGCTCAAGGTCGTCGGCAACAAGGTGCAGGGCCGGGACGACCTCGACTTCCTGCGCGAGGAGGTCGGCGAGGACCTACTGGTGACGGTGGGGCACTCGGACTGGGTCCGTGCGATGGAGAAGGGCCGCCCGCCCCGCTTCGAGCTCCTGGAGGCGGAGAACCGCATGGCGCTCCAGGCCCTCCAGGACGCGGCGGACGACTCGTACGCCCACCGCGACTGGGAGCGCTACACGCGCCAGATGGTCCACTTCCACCTGCGCAACGCGGAGAGCTGGGGCAACGCCAAGACCGGGGCCGACCTGGCGGCGCAGGTCGACCCCGGTTTCGTGCTGGCCGAAGAGCTGGGTGCCGTTCAGCCCGCCTGACGCCGATGGCCGGGCTCAGTGCCGTTCAGACCGCCTGACGCCGATGGCCGGGCCGAATGCCGTGCGGCCCGCCTGGCGCCGGCGGCCGGTCTCAGCGCCGTTCGGTCTGCCCGGCGCCCTTCGCCGGGGCGCCCGCCGGGGCGGCCGGCTGGGGGGCGAGGAAGGTCTCCCAGCCGCCCGCCGGAGCCTCGCCGACCTTCAGGGTGCGCATCTTGGCGATGACGTCGGGGTCCTGGGCGTCGAGCCAGTCGGCGAGCTGGCGGAAGGAGACGCACTTGACGTCCTTCTGCACGCAGACGGTGGCGATGGTCTCCTCGACGGCCCGCATGTACGTGCCGCCGTTCCAGGACTCGAAGTGGTTGCCGATGATCAGCGGCGCGCGGTTGCCCCGGTAGGAGCGCTCGAAGGCCTGCACCAGACCGTCGCGCATCTGGTCGCCCCAGTAGCGGTGGCGGGAGGGGTCGCCCTGGGTCGTGCCCGACTGGTTCACCAGGAAGTTGTAGTCCATGGAGAGCGTCTGGAAGGCGCGGCCGGGGACGGGCACGAGCTGCATCGACAGGTCCCACAGGCCCAGGTCCTTCTTGGGCCAGATCTGGTCGTTGACACCGCTGGTGTCGTAGCGGAAGCCCATCTGCGCCGCCGCCCGGACGAAGTTGTCCCGGCCCTCCAGGCAGGGGGTGCGGGCGCCGACGAGCTCCTTCTCGTAGTCGAAGGGCAGCGGCTGCTCGGAGCGCAGGCCGGCGTTGGTCTTCCAGTTCTTGACGAAGGACTTGGCCTGGTTGATCTCGCTCTTCCACTCCTCGACCGACCAGTTGCCGACGCCGCCCTCCTTCCCGCAGAAGTGGCCGTTGAAGTGGGTGCCGATCTCGTTGCCCTCCTGCCACGCGGCGCGCAGTTCGCGGACGGTGGCGCGGATGCCCTCGACGTCGTTGAAGCCGATGTCGGAGCGGCCGGGGCTGTGCTGCGGCGGGTCGTAGAGCTCCCGCTTCTCCTCCGGCAGCAGGTACACGCCGCTGAGGAAGTACGTCATGGTGGCGTCGTACTTCTTGCCGACCGCGCGGAAGTGGGAGAACAGCTTCTGGCTGTCCTCGCCGGCGCCGTCCCACGAGAAGACCACGAACTGCGGCGGGGTCTCGCCGGGCTTGAGCTTCTGCCAGACGGGCTGGCGGGGCTGGGCGCCGGTGAAGGCGGTCGAGCCGTCGCCGATCAGCCGGGGGGCGGCCTGGGGGGCCGCGGCCTGGCCCTTCTTGGCGCCCGCGCCGCCCGGAGTGCCCTTCGCGGCGTCGTCGGAGCCCGAGCAGCCGGCGAGGCCGGTGGCGAGGGTGAGGGTCAGGGCGCCGACGGCGAGCGCCTTCCTCCGGACAGTGGTCGTTCTGCGGGCGGCTGACATCCGCGCACCTCTCCTCAGATCCTCGGATTTACGTACAAGCGGCGTAAACGTCGCACCACGAGGACCGGGGGTCGTCAGCGACAAGCGGCATGTGCACGTTCTGTCACCGGAACCGGTGAATCATTGCCCCGTTTGCCCCGAAAATAATGCCGGACTCTTTACTCTTCATTACGATCCATTTACCGAGCGTTGATCCTCCACCCCGCCACGTCGGAGGTCTCGCCTGACGTCCCGCCACTGCACCCCGCACGAGCCGCGACCACGCTGCCCCGGAGGAGACGGGAACATGACCCTCTGCACCCCTGCCCGCACGACCAACCGGCCCCGGATCCAGCGGCCCCACAGCCCGCCGGAAGGGCCCCGCCGGTTCCGCCTCGCCGGCGCCGACGTCTCCGCGTCCATCGCCGTCTTCCTGATCGCGCTGCCGCTCTCCCTCGGCATCGCACTCGCCACCGGAGCCCCGCTCCAGGCCGGCCTGGTGGCCGCCGCCGTCGGCGGCCTCGTCGCCGGCCGTTTCGGCGGCGCCCCGCTCCAGGTGAGCGGCCCCGCCGCCGGGCTCACCGTCGTGACCGCCGAGCTCATCCAGCGGTACGGCTGGCGCACCACCTGCGCCATCACCGCCCTCGCCGGTCTCTCCCAACTCGCCCTTTCGGCCCTGCGCGTGGCCCGATCGGCGCTCGCCGTCTCGCCCGCGATCGTGCACGGCATGCTGGGCGGCATCGGCGTCACCATCGCCCTCGCCCAGCTCCACATCGTGCTCGGCGGCACCCCGCAGAGCTCCGCCGTGGACAACTTCCTCGGTCTGCCGGCCCAGTTGGCGCGCGCCCACCCGGAGGCGCTCGCCATCAGCGCCCTCACCGTGGCCGTGCTGCTGTGCTGGCCGCGCCTGCCGGGCCGTGCGGGGCGGCTCGTACGGAAGGTTCCCGCCGCGCTCGTCGCGGTGGCGGGAGCGACGGCGGCGGCCGCCTTCGCCGGGCTCGCCGTGCCGCGCGTGGACCTGCCGTCCTGGAGCAGTCACGCCCTGCCCGGCCTGCCCGAGGGCCCTGTCCTCGGCATCGCGGCCGGCGTGCTCACGATCACGCTCGTCACCAGCGTGCAGTCACTGCTGTCGGCCGTCGCGGTCGACAAGCTGGTCGCCGCCCGAGGGGACAGCGGCCGGGGCATCCCCCGGTCCCGTCTCGACCGCGAGCTCGCCGGACAGGGCGCGGCCAACCTGGTCTCAGGGGCGCTCGGCGGCCTGCCGGTCGCCGGGGTCGCGGTCCGCAGCGTCGCCAACGTCTCGGCGGGCGCGGTGAGTCGCGCCTCGACCATGCTGCACGGCCTGTGGATCGTGCTCGCGGCCCTGCTGCTCGTGCCGGTGCTCGACCTGATCCCGCTGCCCGCGCTCGCCGCCCTCGTCATGGTGGTCGGCATCCAGATGGTGAACATCACCCACATCCGTACGGTCACCCGGCACCGTGAGGTCATCGTCTACGCGGTGACGCTGACCGGGGTCGTCCTCGTCGGCATCCTGGAGGGCGTCGCCCTCGGCATCGCCGTGGCCATCGCGGTCTCGCTGCACCGGCTCGCCCGCACCCGGATCACCCGGGAGGAGCGGGACGGCCGCCACCTGCTGCACGTCCGGGGGCAGCTGACCTTCCTCGCCGTGCCCCGGCTCAGCCGGGCGCTGCACCAACTGCCGCGCGGTTCCGACGTGGTGGTCGAGCTCGACGGGTCCTTCATGGACCACGCCGCCTACGAGACGCTGAGCGACTGGACCACCGGACACCTCGCCCACGGCGGGACGGTCGAGACCACCGGGCCCTCCGGTGTCCGGATCGCCGACCCCGCGCCCGTCACCGACTCCGCCTCGCACCCCTGCTGCCGTCCCTGGACGCCCTGGCACAACCACCAGTGCGGGGAGGAACCCACCGGCACCGCCGAGCCGGCCGAGACCGGACAGATGACGGGACTGCGCCTCGCGAGCGGCATCGGCAAGTTCCAGCGGAACACCGCCCCGCTGGTGCGGGACGAGCTCGCGCGGCTCGCCCGGGAGGGACAGCGGCCCTCTCAGCTCTTCCTGACCTGCGCCGACTCCCGTCTCGTCACCAGCATGATCACCTCCAGCGGCCCGGGCGACCTCTTCACCGTGCGCAACGTCGGCAATCTCGTCCCGCTCCCCGGCGAGGAGAGCGGGGACGACTCGGTGGCGGCGGCGATCGAGTACGCGGTGGAGGTGCTGCAGGTCGAGTCGATCACCGTCTGCGGCCACTCCGGCTGCGGCGCGATGCAGGCGCTGCTCAACGGCAGCCCGGACGACCCGCCGTCCCCGCTCCGGCGCTGGCTGCGCCACGGACGGCCCAGCCTGGAGCGGATGGCGAGTCGGCGACACGCCTGGGCCCGGATCGCCGGGCGCCTTCCGGCCGACGCGGTCGAGCAGCTCTGTCTGACCAACGTGGTCCAGCAGCTGGAGCACCTGCGGGCGTACGAGCCGGTCGCGCGCCGGCTGGCCGAAGGCACGCTCACGCTGCACGGCGTGTACTTCCACGTGGGCGAGGCGCAGGCGTACCTGCTCTCCGGGACGGACGAGGTGCACGGCTACGACGACGTCTTCACCCGGGTCATGCCGACGGACCACCTGGAGACGGCGCGCGCGTCCTGAACCGGCGACCGCGACGCCGGCGGCGTGCGCGTCCTGAACCTTTCGGCCCTCCCGGACGTGAGACTGTGTGGCCCCTTCTCCCACCGCTCGGGAAGAAGGGGCCACCGCGCGTCAGGCCACTCACAGGTCTAAACCAATTTCCTGGATGCTCTTGTCACCCGGGCATCTGACTGGTGAGCTATGACGCGGGACACATACGCACAGAGGACGCCCTGGGAAAGGGAGATGTCGTGAGCAACGAATCCTTGGCCAACCTGCTCAAGGAAGAGCGGCGGTTCGCGCCGCCCACCGAGCTGGCCGCGGACGCCAATGTGACGGCGGAGGCGTACGAGCAGGCCAAGGCGGACAGGCTGGGCTTCTGGGCCGAGCAGGCCAGGCGTCTCAGCTGGGCCACCGAGCCGACCGAGACCCTCGACTGGTCGAACCCGCCGTTCGCCAAGTGGTTCGCGGACGGCGAGCTGAACGTGGCGTACAACTGCGTCGACCGGCACGTCGAGGCCGGCCACGGCGACCGGGTCGCCATCCACTTCGAGGGCGAGCCCGGCGACAGCCGCGCGATCACCTACGCCGAGCTCAAGGACGAGGTCTCCAAGGCCGCCAACGCCCTGATCGAGCTGGGCGTCCGCAAGGGCGACCGGGTCGCCGTCTACCTGCCGATGATCCCCGAGGCGGCCGTCACCATGCTGGCCTGCGCCCGCATCGGCGCCGCCCACTCGGTGGTCTTCGGCGGCTTCTCGGCCGACGCCGTGGCCTCCCGCATCCAGGACGCCGACGCCAAGGTGGTCGTCACCGCCGACGGCGGCTACCGCCGCGGCAAGCCGAGCGCCCTCAAGCCGGCCATCGACGAGGCCGTCGCCAAGTGCCCGCAGGTCGAGCACGTCCTCGTGGTCCGCCGCACGGGCCAGGACACCTCCTTCACCGAGGGCCGGGACGTCTGGTGGGACGACGTCGTCGCCCGTCAGTCCGCCGAGCACACCCCGGAGGCCTTCCCGGCGGAGCACCCGCTCTTCATCCTCTACACCTCCGGCACCACGGGGAAGCCGAAGGGCATCCTGCACACCTCGGGCGGCTACCTCACCCAGGCCGCCTACACCCACCACGCCGTCTTCGACCTCAAGCCGGAGAGCGACGTCTACTGGTGCACCGCCGACATCGGCTGGGTCACCGGACACTCGTACATCGTCTACGGCCCGCTGGCCAACGGCGCGACGCAGGTCATGTACGAGGGCACCCCGGACACCCCGCATCAGGGACGGTTCTGGGAGATCGTGCAGAAGTACGGCGTCACGATCCTCTACACGGCGCCCACCGCGATCCGCACGTTCATGAAGTGGGGAGACGACATCCCCGCGAAGTTCGACCTCTCCAGCCTCCGCGTGCTCGGCTCCGTCGGCGAGCCGATCAACCCCGAGGCCTGGGTCTGGTACCGCGAGCACATCGGCGCCGGCAAGACCCCGATCGTGGACACCTGGTGGCAGACCGAGACCGGCGCGATGATGATCTCGCCGCTGCCGGGCGTCACCGAGACCAAGCCGGGCTCCGCCCAGCGCCCGCTGCCGGGCATCTCCGCCACCGTCGTCGACGACGAGGCGAACGAGGTCCCGAACGGCGGCGGCGGTTACCTGGTCCTCACCGAGCCGTGGCCGTCGATGCTCCGCACCATCTGGGGCGACGACCAGCGCTACGTCGACACGTACTGGTCCCGCTTCGAGGGCAAGTACTTCGCCGGTGACGGCGCCAAGAAGGACGAGGACGGCGACATCTGGCTGCTGGGCCGGGTCGACGACGTCATGCTCGTCTCGGGCCACAACATCTCGACGACCGAGGTCGAATCGGCCCTCGTCTCGCACCCGTCCGTCGCCGAGGCGGCCGTCGTCGGCGCCGCCGACGAGACGACCGGTCAGGCGATCGTCGCCTTCGTCATCCTGCGCGGTACGGCGAGCGAGGACGAGAACCTGGTCGCCGAGCTGCGCAACCACGTGGGCGCGACCCTCGGCCCGATCGCCAAGCCGAAGCGGATCCTGCCGGTGGCGGAGCTGCCGAAGACCCGCTCGGGCAAGATCATGCGCCGTCTGCTGCGCGACGTCGCGGAGAACCGCGAGCTGGGTGACGTCACCACCCTGACCGACTCCTCGGTCATGTCGCTCATCCAGGACCAGCTGCCGGCGACGTCCAGCGAGGACTGATCCCCACGCCCTGAAGGACGCCCGCCCCGAGACGCTCGGGGCGGGCGTTCGCGTACCCCTGCACCCGACGGGACGAAAGTCCCACATCTCCCTAAAGTGAATCTCGCCGGACACACCCCGGGCTCGTTAGGTAAGGTAAGGATCGCGTCAGGAACGCGACAGAAAGATCCAGGTGAGCCGGGAAGTCTGGTCGGCATGTGCTTTGCCCTGCCTGCCCGACGGAGGTCTCCCACGTGCCCGTGTCCCACGACCGCAAGTTCCTCGACCGTCTCTCGCTGCCCGAGCGACGGTACATCGCCGACGCCCTGCGCACCGAGACCGTCGGCGGCGTCCTGCTGCTCCTCGCCGCCGTCGCCGCCCTCGTCTGGGCGAACACGTTCGGCGCCGGCTACGAGTCCGTGCGGGACTTCCACATAGGCCCCGCCGCCCTCGGCCTCGACCTGTCGATCCAGCACTGGGCCGCCGACGGCCTCCTCGCGATCTTCTTCTTCGTCGCCGGCATCGAGCTCAAGCGCGAGCTCGTCGCGGGCGAGCTGCGCGACCCCAAGGCCGCGGCGCTCCCCGTCGTCGCCGCGCTCTGCGGCATGGCGGCGCCCGCCCTCGTCTACACCCTGGTCAACGTCATCGGCGACGGCTCACCGGACGGCTGGGCCGTGCCCACCGCGACCGACATCGCCTTCGCGCTCGCCGTCCTCGCCGTCATCGGCACCTCGCTGCCGTCCGCGCTGCGCGCCTTCCTGCTCACCCTCGCCGTCGTCGACGACCTGTTCGCGATCCTGATCATCGCGATCTTCTTCACCAGCGACCTGAACTTCGCCGCGCTCGGCGGCGCCGTCGCCGGGCTCCTCGTCTTCTGGCTGCTGCTCCGCAAGGGAGTCCGCGGCTGGTACGTGTACGTGCCGCTGGCCCTGGTCGTCTGGGGCCTGATGTACAACAGCGGCGTCCACGCCACCATCGCCGGCGTCGCCATGGGCCTGATGCTCCGCTGCACCACCCGGGAGGGTGAGGAGCACTCCCCCGGCGAGCACATCGAGCACCTGGTCCGGCCGTTCTCGGCCGGGTTCGCCGTGCCCCTCTTCGCTCTCTTCTCCGCCGGTGTGAGCGTCTCCGGCGGCGCGATCCACGACGTCTTCACCCAGCCGGTCACCCTCGGCGTGGTCCTCGGCCTCGTCGTCGGCAAGGCGATCGGCATCTTCGGCGGCACCTGGCTCGCCGCCCGCTTCACCCGGGCGGAGCTCAACCCGGACCTGGCCTGGCCGGACGTGTTCGCCGTCGCCACCCTCGCCGGGATCGGCTTCACCGTCTCGCTCCTCATCGGCGAACTCGCCTTCGCCGGGGACGCCGCCCTCACCGACGAGGTGAAGGCCGCCGTCCTGATCGGCTCGCTCCTCGCGGCCGTCCTCGCCTCCGTCCTGCTGAAACTGCGGGTCCGGAAGTACCAGGCGCTCTGCGCCGACGAGGAGCGCGACGACGACGAGGACGGCATCCCCGACATCTACGAACAGGACAACCCGGAGTACCACCTGAGGATGGCCGAGATCTACGAACGGAAGGCGGCGGAACACCGGCAGCGCGCCCAACTGGCGGGGGCATCGCGCGACGGCGCCGACCGTCCGGCATGATCTGAGTCGGACCGTAGACAGAAGGAGAGGGAGCAGCGATGAGCGACCCGTTCGACGGCACCGAGCGCAGCCTCGGTCAGCTGGTCGCCTCGGCGACCGCCGAGATGTCCGCGCTGGTGCACGACGAGATCGCCCTGGCCAAGGCCGAGATCCGACAGGACGTCAAGCGTGGCGCGATCGGCAGCGCGGCGGGCATCGCGGCCGCCGTGGTGCTGCTCTTCTCGCTGCCGATGCTGAGCTTCGCGCTCGCGTACGCCATCAACACCTGGACCGGAGGGCACAACGGCCACGGGGGCTGGAACCTCGTCTGGTGCTTCCTGCTGTCCTTCGCCTTCAACGTGCTGCTCGCGGGCCTCCTCGCGGTGATCGCGGTCGCCAAGTTCAAGAAGGTCAAGCCGCCGGAGAAGTCCATCGCCTCCGCCAAGCAGACGGCGGCGATCATGCAGAACGTGAAGCCGCACCCCCGTCCGGAGTCGCGCCCGGCGCTGGACAAGGCCTCCGTTGTGGCACGCTCGTCCGTATGACCCTTCCCGAGAGCAGCGGCGGCAACGGCGGGCCCGTACGGCTCGACGGGCCGTGGACGCACCGCGACGTGGCCGCCAACGGCGCCCGTTTCCACATCGCCGAGATGGGCGACGGCCCGCTGGTGCTGCTCCTGCACGGCTTCCCGCAGTTCTGGTGGACCTGGCGCCATCAGCTGCCCGCCCTCGCCGAGGCCGGGTTCCGGGCGGTCGCGATGGACCTGCGCGGGGTGGGCGGCAGCGACCGCACACCACGGGGCTACGACCCCGCCAACCTGGC
Source organism: Streptomyces sp. NK15101 (assembly GCF_020400725.1). Classification (GTDB taxonomy): domain Bacteria; phylum Actinomycetota; class Actinomycetes; order Streptomycetales; family Streptomycetaceae; genus Streptomyces. The sequence goes on from NZ_JAINVG010000002.1 coordinate 120,833, forward strand.
CCTCGACATCACCGGCGTCGTCCGCTCCCTGGGCGAGCCGGACGCGGCGCTCGTCGGGCACGACCTGGGCGGCTACCTCGCCTGGACGGCCGCCGTCATGCGGCCGAAGCTGGTGCGCCGGCTCGCGGTCTCCTCGATGCCGCACCCGCGCCGCTGGCGCTCGGCGATGCTCTCCGACTTCGCCCAGTCGCGGGCCGGTTCGCACATCTGGGGCTTCCAGCGGCCGTGGCTGCCGGAGCGTCAGCTCGTCGCGGACGACGGCGCGCTCGTGGGCGAGCTGATCCGGGACTGGTCGGGTCCGAAGCCGGTCGACGAGGAGGCCGTCGAGGCGTACCGGCGGGCGATGTGCGTCCCGTCGACGGCGCACTGCTCGATCGAGCCGTACCGGTGGATGGTGCGGTCGCTGGCCCGGCCGGACGGCATCCAGTTCAACCGGCGCATGAAGCGTCCGGTCCGGGTGCCGACGCTCCATCTGCACGGCTCCCTGGACCCGGTGATGCGGACCCGCAGCGCGGCGGGGTCCGGCGAGTACGTGGAGGCGCCGTACCGCTGGCGGCTCTTCGACGGCCTCGGGCACTTCCCGCACGAGGAGGACCCGGTGGCCTTCACCACGGAGCTCGTCAACTGGCTGAAGGACCCCGAGCCCGACCGCTGAGCACCCGTCACCCCGTCCGGCGCACAGGCATCCGTCGAACGGCCATGTGCCCCGCGCATACTCCAATTGGCGGGCCCGGGAGCGGTTACCGACCTTGGCCCCCGGGCAGAGGTCGAAGTATGGGCTGGACGCACGACTACGGTGACACGACAGCACGCGACCGCCGCTCGGCCACGGGGCCGGGCTCCCGCGAGAGGGGTGGCCCGGCGGACGCGGGCTACGCGGTACCAGGGGTGGGGATCTCGCGCATCCTGCGCCGCCGGGCCCGCTGGGTCTCGGCCCGGCTGCGGCACCCCAGAAACACCCCGTAAGCCCCTGCGGGCCCGCCTCAGAGGCGAGCCCGCCTCAGGGGTGCGCCCGCCTCAGGGGTGCGCCCGCCCTCAGAGGGCGCAGGCCTGGGTGTCGACCTGCTGGTCGGCGGTACGGCCGCGCTCGATGTCCTCGCGGATCTCGTCGAACGTCAGGGCGTATCCGGTGTTCGCGTCGTCGAGGGAGCGGGCGAAGATCACGCCGTACACCTTGCCGTCCTCGGTGAGGAGCGGGCCGCCGGAGTTGCCCTGGCGGACCGTCGCGTACAGCGAGTACACGTCCCTGCGCACCTCGTCGCGGTGGTAGATGTCGGGGCCCTTGGCACTGATGCGGCCCCGTACACGGGCCGACCGCACGTCGTACGAGCCGTTCTCCGGGAAGCCGGCGACGATCGCGTCGTCGCCGCTGCGGGCGTCCTCGTCGGTGAAGGCCAGCGGCGTGGCCCTGAGGCCGGGCACGTCCAGGACGGCGATGTCGCGCCGCCAGTCGTAGAGCACGACCTTGGCGTCGTAGAGCCTGCCCTCGCCGCCTATCTGGACGGTCGGTTCGTCGACGCCGCCGACGACGTGGGCGTTGGTCATGACGCGGCGGTCGGCGAAGACGAAGCCGGTGCCCTCCAGGACCTTGCCGCAGCTCTGCGCGGTGCCGACGACCTTCACGATGGAGCGCTGCGCGCGGGCGGCGACGGGGCTGTCGGCGAGCGCCGGGTCGGGCGGGGTGACCGGGGTGATCGGCTCGTTCGCGAAGGGGCTGAAGACCTGGGGGAAGCCGCTGCGGGCCAGGGTGGAGCTGAAGTCGTCGAACCAGCCCGAGGCCTGATCCGGCATCACCTGCTCCACGCCGAGCAGCACCTTGGAGTTCCGCACCTCCTTGCCCAGGGTGGGCAAGGAGGTGCGGGCGAGGGCGGAGCCGATCAGCCAGGCCACGAGCAGCATCGCGACGACGTTGACCAGGGCGCCGCCGGTGGCGTCCAGGGCGCGGGCCGGGGACCAGACGATGTGGCGGCGCAGCTTGTTGCCGAGGTGGGTGGTGAAGGCCTGGCCGACGGAGGCGCAGACGATGACCACCATCACGAAGACGACGGTGGCCGTCGTCGAGACCTCGCTGTGGTCGGTCAGCTGGTCCCAGAGGACCGGGAGCAGCAGGACGGCGACGAGACCGCCGCCGAGGAAGCCGATGACCGAGAGGATGCCGACGACGAATCCCTGGCGGTAACCGATGATCGCGAACCACACGGCGGCGAGCAGCAACAAGATGTCCAGCACGTTCACCGTCAATAGCCTCGCAGATTCGTTTCCGGTCGCCCGGGGTCGGCCGGCCCGAAGGCCGGTCCGCCCGGAGGTCAGCCTGTCATGAGCGCCAGTCGAGCGGGACCTGCCTGGACCGGTCCCAGGGGCGCTCCCAGCCGGCGTAGTGCAGCAGCCGGTCGATGACTCCGGCTGTAAAACCCCAGACCAGAGCGGATGCGACGAGGAACCCGGGGCCCTTGTGGCCGCTCGGGTGCACGGTGGTCGCGCGGTTCGCGGGGTCCGTGAGATCCGCCACGGGGACGGTGAAGACGCGGGCGGTCTCTCCGGGGTCGACGACGCCGACCGGGCTGGGGTCGCGCCACCAGCCGAGGACGGGGGTGACGACGAAGCCGCTGACCGGGATGTAGAGCCGGGGCAGGACTCCGAAGAGCTGGACGCCCGCCGGGTCGAGGCCGGTCTCCTCCTGGGCCTCGCGCAGGGCGGCGCGCAGCAGTCCGCCGTCCGCCGGGTCGCCGTCCTCGGGGTCGAGGGCGCCGCCGGGGAAGGAGGGCTGCCCGGCGTGCGAGCGGAGGCTGCCGGAGCGCTCCATGAGCAGCAGCTCGGGTCCGCGCTCGCCCTCGCCGAAGAGGACGAGGACGGCGGACTGGCGGCCGGCGCCGCTCTCGGGCGGCAGGAAGCGGCTCAGCTGCTCGGGCCTGACCGTGCGGGCGGCCCGGTCGACCGGTTCGAGCCAGTCGGGCAGCCCGTCCCGGCTGAGCAGCCCGGCGGTGCCGGGTCCGTGGATCTCTTCGTCAGTGCGCGTCATAGGCACCCCCGTGGTTCACAACGCGATCGGTGGACGGGTTCGTTCCCGGTGCTCCCCCGTCCCGGCCTTCCGGGCGGGGGAGACGCGCCCGGGGCTCCCGGGGCGGGTTCAGGCACCGCCGCCGAGCGGGGGCGCCGGGGTGCCGGGGTAGTCGGGCGGCGGGTTCAGCCGCTGGCCGGGGAAGCCGCCCATCTCGTACTTGAGCAGCTTCCTCGCCTTCTCGGGGTCGGTCTCGCCCTCTCCGTACGAGGGGCAGAGGTGGGTGATCGGGCAGGCGCCGCAGGCGGGCTTGCGGGCGTGGCAGATCCGGCGGCCGTGGAAGATCACCCGGTGCGAGAGCATCGTCCACTCGCTCTTGGGGAAGATCGTGGCGACCTCGGTCTCGATCTTCACCGGGTCGTCGGACTCGGTCCACCGCCAGCGCCGGGCGAGGCGCATGAAGTGGGTGTCGACGGTGATGCCGGGGACCCCGAAGGCGTTGCCGAGGACGACGAAGGCGGTCTTGCGGCCGACGCCGGGGAGCTTGACGAGGTCCTCCAGCCGGCCGGGGACCTCGCCGCCGAAGTCGTCCCTGAGGGCGGCGGCGAGGCCCATGATCGACTTGGTCTTGGCGCGGAAGAAGCCGGTCGGCCGGATCAGCTCTTCGACCTCCTCGGGCACGGCCGCCGCGAGGTCCTCGGGCGTGGGGTACTTCGCGAAGAGGGCGGGGGTGGTCTGGTTGACCCGCAGGTCGTTGGTCTGGGCCGAGAGCACCGTGGCGACGAGGAGCTCGAAGGGGTTGCGGAAGTCGAGCTCCGGATGGGCGTACGGGTAGACCTCGGCCAGTTCGCGGTTGATCCGGCGCGCCCGGCGGACCATCGCGAGCCGCGACTCGGGCTTGGCGGACCCGACGGGCTTCACGGGGCCGGCGGCCTTGGCGTGGGCGGGGGTCTCGGGAACCGTCACAGGCTTCCTTTTTGCGCCTTTCGCCCGTTTCGACACGCCGCGTTCGCCCACAGCGGAATTACCTTCGGCCGACACTCTTTCAGCCCCCTTGGCCTGCGCTCTCACCGGCGAGTTGGACACCCGGCCAGCCTAGGCGCCGCCGCCGACATCCGCCCCGGGCGCGGCCGATCGGAGCCCAATCGGGCCCCTGACGTACGGATGGGCGGCTCGGTACGTCAAACTTGTTGTGATTGATCGCACTGTTTTGTGCGTCCGGCATCATGGGACCCAGGTCCTTTGAGCAGGTCGACAGTAGGAGAGAACTCGTGGACGACGTTCTGCGGCGCGCCCCGCTCTTCGCGGCGCTCGATGACGAGCAGGCTGCCGAGCTGCGCGCCTCGATGAGTGAGGCGACGCTCGCCCGTGGCGACGCACTCTTCCACGAGGGCGACCCCGGTGACCGCCTCTACGTGGTGACCGAGGGCAAGGTGAAGCTGCACCGCACCTCCCCCGACGGCCGCGAGAACATGCTGGCCGTCCTCGGCCCCGGCGAGCTCATCGGCGAGCTGTCCCTCTTCGACCCGGGCCCGCGCACCGCCACGGCGACCGCGCTGACCGAGGTCAAGCTGCTCGGCCTGGGCCACGGCGACCTCCAGCCCTGGCTGAACGCCCGGCCCGAGGTGGCCACCGCGCTGCTGCGCGCCGTCGCCCGCCGACTGCGCAAGACCAACGACCAGATGTCCGACCTGGTCTTCTCCGACGTCCCGGGCCGTGTCGCCCGCGCGCTCCTCGACCTGTCGCGCCGCTTCGGCGTGCAGTCGGAGGAGGGCATCCACGTCGTCCACGACCTCACCCAGGAGGAGCTGGCCCAGCTGGTCGGCGCCTCCCGCGAGACGGTCAACAAGGCGCTCGCCGACTTCGCCCAGCGCGGCTGGCTGCGCCTGGAGGCCCGCGCCGTGATCCTGCTCGACGTGGAGCGCCTCGCGAAGCGCTCGCGGTAAGCACCTCCGCACGCGTCTCACGCACGGAAAGGCCGCCCCGGTCCGACGACCGGGGCGGCCTTTCGCGTGGGTGCGGAGGTCAGCGCTTCGAGCCGTCCACGATCACCGGGGCGGAGCCGCCGTTCCCGCAGGGCACCGCGTAGACCGGGTTCTTCGCCGCGGCCTCCTTGTACGCGTCGATGCACTGGTTCATCAGGACCTTGTCCGTCAGCGAGTCGTTGAGGATCTTGTTGGCGCGGGCGATGCCCTCCGCCTCGATGCGGCGCCGGTCGGCCTCGGCCTTGGCCGTACGGGCGGCCTCGGTGGCCCGCTCGGTGGCCTGCTGCTGCTGGATCTTGCGGTCGATCTGGCCCTGGAGGGCGTCCGAGGGCTTCACGTTGCGCAGGTTGACCGTGGTCACGTCGATGCCCCGCGGGGCCAGGCGCTCCTTGATCAGGGCGCCGATCTCGGCGTTGATCTTCTCGCGGTCGGTGGCGTACCCCTGCTCGCTGGTGTAGTGGGCGAAGACGTTGCGGACGATCTCCCGGCTGTCGGGGTAGACGAGCCGCTGCTGGATGGCCTCCTCGCTGCCCGCGAGCTTGTAGAGCTCCACGGCCTTGGCCTGGTCGACGGACCACTTCACCGTCACCTCGGCGTACATGACGCCGCCCTGCGAGGAGCGGACCTCGACCACGTCCTTGTCGGAGAGGTTGAGGTCGACCGGGCGGGTGGAGAAGGTCGTGACGTCCGTGAACGGCGACTTCATGTGCATGCCCGAGGTCATCGGCGAGCCCACCTTGCCGAAGGCGACCGGCACGCCCACCTCGTACGCGCTGATCACGTACGTCATGCTCACGATCAGCGAGAAGAGGCCGGCCAGGACCGCGCCGAGGGCGCCGAACTTCAGCCCCGCGGAGTCGTTGGCGCGGCCGACGAAGAAGAGCACCACTGCGGCTATGACCAACAGGATGGCGATGACGAACACGGGCGTTCCCCCCGAGAGCTACGGCCGGATGTAAGCGGAGCGTAAGACACGCGGGGAAGCCGAAAGGTTCCGGGTCCCGTGTCACGGACCGCGAGGCCGGTCGGATCAGGCCAGACCGCGCTCCCTCAGGTACTCCAGCTGTGCCCGCACGGACAGCTCGGCCGCCGGCCACAGCGAGCGGTCCACGTCCGCGTACACGTGGGCGACGACCTCCGCCGCCGTCCGGTGCCCCGCCTCGACCGCCGTCTCGACCTGGGCGAGCCGGCTCGCCCGGTGCGCCAGGTAGAACTCCACGGCCCCCTGCGCGTCCTCCAGGACCGGCCCGTGCCCCGGCAGGACCGTGTGCACCCCGTCGTCGACGGTCAGCGAGCGCAACCGCCGCAGCGAGTCCAGGTAGTCCCCGAGCCGCCCGTCCGGGTGCGCGACCATCGTCGTCCCGCGCCCCAGGATCGTGTCGCCCGTCAGCACCGCCCGGTCGGCCGGCAGGTGGAAGGAGAGCGAGTCCGAGGTGTGCCCGGGCGTCGGGACGACCCGCAGCTCCAGGCCGCCGACCGTCACCACGTCCCCCGCGCCGAGCCCCTCGTCGCCCAGCCGCAGCGCGGGGTCGAGGGCCCGCACGGCCGTCCCGGTCAGCTCCGCGAAACGGCCGGCGCCCTCCGCGTGGTCCGGGTGGCCGTGGGTCAGCAGGGTCAGCGCGACCCGCTTGCCGAGCTTCTCGGCCGTGTCGATCACCTGGCGCAGATGGTCCTCGTCGAGCGGCCCCGGGTCGACCACGACGGCCAGCTCCGAGCCCGGCTCGGAGAGCAGCCAGGTGTTGGTGCCGTCGAGGGTCATCGCGGACGGGTTCGGCGCCAGGACGTTCACGGCGCGGGCGGTCGCGGGCCCGGAGGCCACGAGCCCGCGCGGCTGTCCGGGCAGGGCGGCGGCGTCGCTCATCGCTCGCCTCCAGCGGGGATGATCTTGGTGAACTCCTCGTGCCCCGGCCAGCTCAGGACCAGCTCGTCGCCCTCCAGGCGCGCCTGCGCGAGGACGGGGGCCATGTCCTGCGCCCCCGCCGCCGCCAGCGCCTCGGCGGCCGTCCCGTACGGCTCCAGGGTGCGCAGGGTGGAGATCGTCGGCGGCATCATCGTCAGCTCGCCCCGGTCGTAGCCGGCCGCGGCGTCCGCCGGGCGGATCCAGACCGTGCGGTCCGCCTCCCCCGAGACGTCCCGGGTGCGCTGCCCGGCCGGGAGCGCCGCCACGAAGAACCAGGTGTCGTACCGGCGCTGCTCGAACTCCGGGGTGATCCAGCGGGCCCACGCGCCCAGCAGGTCCGAGCGCAGGACGAGCCCGCGCCGGTCCAGGAAGTCGGCGAAGGACAGCTCCCGGGCGACGAGCGCCTCCCGGTCCCGCTCCCACTCCTCGCCGGTCGTGTCGCCCACGACGCCGTCCACGGTCTCCCCGGCGAGCAGCACGCCCGCCTCCTCGAACGTCTCGCGCACGGCGGCGCAGACCACGGCCTGGGCCTGTGCCGGGTCGTCGAGGCCGAGCCGGGCCGCCCACGTCTCCAGGGACGGGCCCGCCCAGCGCACCGGCTGCTCGTCGCGCGGGTCGACGCCGCCGCCGGGGTAGGCGTACGCACCGCCCGCGAAGGCCATCGAGGTGCGGCGGCGCAGCATGTGGACGTCGGGCCCGGCGGCGCCGTCCCGCAGGAGCAGGACCGTGGCGGCACGCCGGGGCGTCACGGGGGTGAGCTCACCGGCGGCGAGGGCGCGGATGCGGTCGGGCCATTCCGCCGGGTACCACTGACCGTTCGACCGCTTCGACTGACCATTCGACATGGCCGGATGCTATGCGCAAGCATCGGAATGCACGAGAGCCGGTTTCCCAGGGCTGTGGAAAACCGGCTCCATGCCGTACGACGAGGTGAGGGCCGGCGGTCAGGCCCCGACGAGCCCGACCCGGACCTCGGTCAGGCCTCGGCGAGCTCGACCTGGACCTCGACCTCGACCGGCGCGTCGAGCGGCAGCACGGCCACGCCGACGGCGCTGCGCGCGTGCACGCCCTTCTCGCCGAGGATCTCGCCGAGGAGCTCGCTGGCGCCGTTGATGACGGCGGGCTGACCGGTGAAGTCGGCGGCGGAGGCCACGAAGCCGACGACCTTCACGACGCGCTTGATGCGGTCGAGGTCACCGGCGACCGACTTCACGGCCGCGAGCGCGTTGAGCGCGCAGGTGGCGGCGAGCTCCTTGGCCTCCTCCGGCGTGACCTCGGCGCCGACCTTGCCGGTCACCGGAAGCTTGCCCGCCACCATCGGGAGCTGGCCCGAGGTGTAGACGTACACGCCGGACTGCACGGCCGGCTGGTAGGCGGCGAGCGGCGGCACGACCTCGGGCAGGGTCAGGCCGAGCTCGGCGATCCGCGCCTCGACGGCCCCGCTCACGACTTGGCCCGCTTCAGGTAGGCCACGAGCTGCTCGGGGTTGTTCGGCCCGGGAACGACCTGGACGAGCTCCCAGCCGTCCTCGCCCCAGGTGTCCAGAATCTGCTTGGTCGCGTGCACCAGAAGCGGCACCGTGACGTACTCCCACTTGGTCATGGGGCCGACTGTATCCGCTGCCGCGGGGCCGCCCGGCGAGGTGGCCCCCGAAGCTCCCCCTAGGTGGCTTCTCCGGGGCGGCCTGCTGATTGCGCGCGGCCGCCAGTGGTTAGGCTCGACAGCGTGAGCAGGCTCCAGGTCGTCAGCGGCAAGGGCGGTACCGGTAAGACGACGGTCGCCGCCGCCCTCGCCCTCGCCCTCGCGACGGAGGGGAAGCGGACCCTCCTCGTCGAGGTCGAAGGCAGACAGGGCATCGCACAGCTCTTCGAGACGGAAGCCCTTCCGTACGAGGAGCGCAAGATCGCCGTCGCCCCCGGCGGCGGCGAGGTGTACGCGCTGGCGATCGACGCCGAGCGCGCGCTCCTCGACTACCTCCAGATGTTCTACAAACTGGGCGGCGCGGGACGGGCACTGAAGAAGCTCGGCGCGATCGACTTCGCGACGACGATAGCGCCGGGCGTCCGGGACGTGCTCCTGACCGGCAAGGCGTGCGAGGCGGTCCGGCGGCGCGAGAAGGACGGCCGTCCCACCTACGACCACGTGGTCATGGACGCGCCGCCCACCGGCCGCATCACCCGCTTCCTCAACGTGAACGACGAGGTCGCGGGCCTGGCCAGGATCGGCCCGATACACAACCAGGCGCAGGCCGTCATGCGGGTCCTGAAGTCCCCCGAGACGGCGGTGCACCTGGTGACGCTCCTGGAGGAGATGCCGGTCCAGGAGACCGCGGACGGCATCGCGGAGCTGAGGGCCGTCGACCTGCCGGTGGGGCGGGTCGTGGTGAACATGGTCCGTCCGCACGTCCTCGACGAGGCGGCCGTGCGGGCCGCCTCCGGCGACCACCGGGACGGGATCGCCCGGACCCTGGCGTCCGTCGGCGTCACGGGCGGCACGCGGCTGGTCGAGCCGCTCCTCGACCAGGCGGCCGAGCACGCGCGGCGGGTGGAGCTGGAGCGGACGCAGCGCGCCGTCCTGGACGGCGTCGGCGTCCCCTCGTACGAACTGCCCTTCCTCGGGGACGGGGCGGACATCGCCGGGCTCTACCGGCTGGCGAAGGAACTGCGGAAGCAAGGGGTGGGTGCGTGACGGAGAAGGCGGACGACACGACGGCCCCCGAAGCGGACCCCGCCACGGCCGGGCCCGACGGCGCGAGCGGACCGGGCACCGTGGGCGGGCCCGACGGCGCGAGCGGGCCCGACGGCGCGAGCGGGCCGGACGCCACGGGCAGGTCCGAGGCCGCGCGGGGGGCCGACGGTGCCGACGGGCTCGATCAAGCGCCCCTTCTCGAGCTCGATCCGCTCCTCGACGACCGGGGCACCCGGATCATCGTGTGCTGCGGTGCGGGCGGGGTCGGCAAGACGACCACGGCGGCGGCCCTCGGCGTGCGCGCGGCGGAACGCGGCCGGCGGGTCGTGGTCCTCACCATCGACCCGGCGCGCCGGCTCGCCCAGTCCATGGGCATCGACTCCCTGGACAACACGCCCCGCAAGGTCGACGGGATCAAGGGGTCCGACGGTGGCGAACTGCACGCCATGATGCTCGACATGAAGCGGACCTTCGACGAGATCGTCGAGTCCCACGCGGAGCCCGAGCGGGCGCGGGCGATCCTGGAGAACCCCTTCTACCAGTCCCTGTCGGCCGGATTCGCCGGTACGCAGGAGTACATGGCGATGGAGAAGCTGGGCCAGCTCCGGGCCCGCGACGAGTGGGACCTGATCGTCGTCGACACCCCGCCGTCCCGGTCCGCGCTGGACTTCCTCGACGCGCCGAAGCGGCTCGGGTCCTTCCTCGACGGGAAGTTCATCAAGCTGCTCATGGCCCCGGCGAAGGTCGGCGGCCGCGCCGGGATGAAGTTCCTCAACGTCGGCATGTCGATGATGACGGGGACCCTGGGAAAGCTGCTGGGGGGTCAGTTCCTCAAGGACGTCCAGACGTTCGTGGCGGCGATGGACACGATGTTCGGCGGTTTCCGGACCCGCGCGGACGCCACGTACAAGCTGCTCCAGGCACCGGGCACGGCCTTCCTCGTGGTCGCCACGCCGGAGCGGGACGCGCTGCGCGAGGCCGCGTACTTCGTGGAGCGGCTGGCCGCCGAGGAGATGCCGCTGGCCGGTCTCGTCCTCAACCGCGTCCACGGCAGCGGCGCCGCCCGGCTGTCGGCCGAGCGGGCGCGGGCCGCCGCGGAAAATCTTGACGAGGGGCGCATTGTGGATCAGGGGGGCGGGAAGGCTGGACTGCGTGGCTCCCCGGCCACCACGCCCGAGCCCGATACCGAGCCCGAGTCGAACGATCTCGCCACCGCCGCCGCACATCCCGTACCCGAGGCTGCCCCCACAGCCGAACCGGCACAGGAAACAGACGTGGACGTACGTCATCTCACCGCGGGACTTCTGCGCTTGCACGCCGAGCGCATGCGGGTGCTCGCGCGTGAGCAGCGCACACGCGACCGCTTCACCGCGCTCCACCCCGAGGTGGCGGTGGCCGAAGTGGCCGCCCTGCCCGGCGATGTGCACGACCTCGCCGGGCTGCGGGCCATCGGTGACCGGCTCACGGCGGGGCGGATGCCCTCGGCCTGAGCCCGTCTCGCGTACGAGTACCCGTGTCCGTTCCGTACTCGTAGCCGCGTGTCGTACGGGGCGGGATCAGCCGACCGCGGCGTACGCCTCGTACGTCGCGTCGTCCTCTATCGCCACGGGCAGCAGGCCCGCTCCCCGCTCGTACTCCGTCCGCGCGGTCTCCAGGAGCCGGCGCCACGAGGTGACGGTCGGCCTCCGGCGCAGCAGGGCACGGCGCTCGCGCTCCGTCATCCCGCCCCACACGCCGAACTCCACGCGGTTGTCGAGGGCGTCGGCGAGGCACTCGGTCCGCACCGGGCATCCGGTGCACACCGCCTTTGCCCTGTTCTGTGCCGCTCCCTGCACGAAAAGTTCATCCGGATCGGTAGTGCGGCAGGCCGCCTGCGCACTCCAGTCAGCTACCCAGCCCATACCGGCGCCGTCCTCTCCCGAATCGAGGCTCCCCCACGGCGGCAGCGGCATATTCACCGCTGCCAGTTGGGACGTTACGGAAGGTGGGCACAGCGCAACACCCCCTTCGGGCCCAATCTTGAATGGCCCGAACGGACTATGCGTGCGCGTCAGATCACCCAGGGGAGTGATCGAAGGACATGCGTGTGATAGCGGACATACGGTGCAGACATGCCCGTCTTTGGCGGTGCCACTTCGGACACCGCGTGACGCATGAGCCGGAATCGGACACGAGGCTTCCCGCGCTTCGGGGTCACGGGAATTCATGCCGATGTCACACCCGGGTCTTGATGCGAGACCGCACTGCTGTGACAGTTGGGAGCAGCTTAGGCCAAGGCATATACGTGTGTCCGGCGAATGAGAACGTAGGCTGCCCCCATGCCAAAGAAGCGCTCGGGCGGTGGTCTGACCGGGACCCAGCAGGCCGCCAAGTTCCTCGGTGTCAGTGTGCTCGCCGGAGCCGTGCTGGCGGGCATCGCCCTGCCCGCGGCCGGCGCACTCGGGCTGGCCGCGAAGGGCACGGTGGAGGGGTTCGACGAGATCCCCTCCAACCTGAAGACCCCACCGCTGAGTCAGCGCACCACGATCCTGGACGCCGAGGGCGGTCTGATCGCCACGGTGTACTCGCGGGACCGGAAGGTCGTGCCGCTGGACAAGATCTCCCCGTACATGCAGAAGGCGATCGTCGCGATCGAGGACGGACGCTTCTACGAGCACGGGGCGATCGACCTCAAGGGCGTGCTGCGCGCCATCAACCGGAACGCGCAGTCGGGCGGGGTCGCGCAGGGCGCGTCCACGCTGACCCAGCAGTACGTGAAGAACGTCTTCGTCGAGGAGGCCGGTGACGACCCCGAGAAGGTCGCACAGGCCACCCAGCAGACCATCGGCCGCAAGGTCCGCGAGCTGAAGTTCGCGATCCAGGTCGAGGAGGAGCTGGGCAAGAAGAAGATCCTGGAGAACTACCTCAACATCACGTTCTTCGGGCAGCAGGCCTACGGCATCGAGGCCGCCTCCCAGCGGTACTTCTCCAAGCACGCCGCCGACCTGAACCTGGGCGAGGCGGCGATGATGGCCGGCCTCGTCCAGTCGCCGAGCCGCTACGACCCGATCAACGACATCCAGGAAGCCACCAAGCGCCGCAACACGGTCCTCCAGCGGATGGCCGACGTGAAGGACATCAGCCAGGCCGAGGCGGACGCCGCCAAGGCCGAGCCGATCAAGCTGAAGGTCAAGACCCCGAGGAACGGCTGCATCACCGCCGTCGACGGCGCCGGCTTCTTCTGCGACTACGTCCGCAAGACGATCCTCAACGACCCGGTCTTCGGCAAGACCGCCGAGGAGCGGCAGAAGCTGTGGAACCTGGGCGGTCTCACCGTCAGGACCACGCTCGACCCGCGCGCGCAGGCCGCCGCCAACGAAGCCGCCGTCGCGAAGGTCGACAAGGACGACCCGGTCGCGGCCTCGGTGGTGCAGGTCCAGCCCAAGACCGGCCGCATCCTGTCGATGGGCCAGTCCCGCCCGTACGGCCTGGACCAGAAGCAGCACCAGACGACGCTGAACCTCGCCGTCGGCAGCAAGATGGGCGGCACGACGTACGGCTTCCAGGTCGGCTCGACCTTCAAGCCGATCACGGCCGCGGCGGCGCTGGAGAAGGGCCTGAGCCCGGCGCAGAGCTTCAACACCCCGGCGCAGATCAACATCAGCGAGAGCGAGTACACCCGCTGTGACGGCAAGCCGGCGGGCTACGCGAACTGGGAGGTGAACAACGAGGTCAAGTCGGAGAAGGGCCTCTACGACATGACCAGCGCCCTCGGAAAGTCCATCAACACGTACTTCGCCAAGCTGGAGCAGATGGCCGGCCTGTGCGAGACGCTGACGATGGCGAAGAACGTCGGCTACGAGCGCGAGCTGGGCAAGCCCATCAAGCAGAGCCCGTCCGTCACCCTCGGCAGCGTCGAGAGCACCCCGCTCGACATGGCGTCCGTCTACGCGACCTTCGCCAACCGCGGCATCTACTGCACCCCGATCGCCATCGAGTCGATCAAGGCGGCGAACGGCGACAAGCTGAACGTGCCGCAGACCAAGTGCACGCGGGCCATGAGCGACCGGACCGCCGACACCATCAACCAGATGCTGAAGGGCGTCGTCGAGGACGGCACCGGTACGAAGGCCGGTCTCAGCGACCGCGACAACGCGGGCAAGACCGGTACGACCAACGACCGCAAGGACGCCTGGTTCGTCGGCTACACCCCGAACCTGTCCACCGCCGTCTGGGTCGGTGACGATGTCGGCGAGAAGGAGTCGATGTACGACATCACCATCGGCGGCGAGTACTACGACAAGGTCTGCGGCGGCTGCCTCCCCGGCCCGATCTGGAAGATCGCGATGACGGGCGCCCTGGAGGCCGGCGAGACGCCGAACTTCGTCCCCGTCTCCGTGCCGCGGGCCGAGAAGCCCAAGGACAAGGAAGAGGGCGGCGAGGGCCCGAACAAGCCCCGGAAGCCCAGCGACAAGCCCGGCGACACCGAGCCGAGCCCCGGGTTCACGTTCCCGACGGACCTGCTCGGCGGCGGGGACGGACGCGACAAGCCCCGCGGCGGAGGCCGCTGACGCGGTGAGCACGAGGAAGGGCGCCCCACTCGAGTGGGGCGCCCTTCCTCGTACCCGCTCCGCGGATCAGCCCGCGAGCAGCTTCTTCACGGCGGCGGCGACACGGCCGCCCTCGGCCTGGCCGGCCACCTTCGGGTTCACGATCTTCATGACGGCGCCCATGGCACGCGGCCCCTCGGCGCCCGCCGCCTTCGCCTCCTCCACGGCCGCGGCGACGACGGAGTCGAGCTCCTCGTCGCTGAGCTGCTTCGGCAGGTACGCGTCGAGGATGAGGCCCTCGGCCTTCTCCCGCTCGGCGGACTCGTGGCGACCGCCCTTGGCGAAGGCGTCCGCGGCCTCGCGGCGCTTCTTCGCCTCCTTCGCGATCACCTTCTGCACCTCGTCGTCGGAGAGTTCGCGCTTCGTCGTGCCCGCGACCTCCTCCTTCGTGATCGCGGTGATGGTCAGCCGCAGGGTCGAGGAGCGCAGTTCGTCGCGCTCCCGGATCGCGGCGTTGAGGTCGTCCTGGAGCTTCGCCTTGAGCGTGGTCATGGGGCCAAGTGTCGCAGGTGCACCCCCCGCGCCGCCCGCGCATTTCGCCCCAGCGGGTCTGCGACGATGGGGGGATGCGCGCACGGTACGGCATTCCTCTGAAGATCACGGCAGGCCTCACGGCGACGGCGGCGGCCGGAGTCGCCTACGCGGCCGGCATCGAGGCCCGCTCCTTCCGGCTCCGCCGGGTGACGGTCCCGGTCCTCCCGCGCGGCATGCGCGACCTGCGGGTCCTCCAGGTCTCCGACATCCACATGGTGAGCGGCCAGCGCAAGAAGCGCGCCTGGCTGCAGTCCCTGGCGGGGCTCCGCCCGGACTTCGTCGTCAACACCGGCGACAACCTCTCCGACACGGAGGCCGTGCCGGAGGTCCTCGACGCGCTCGGGCCGCTGATGGAGTTCCCCGGCGTGTACGTCTTCGGCTCCAACGACTACTACGGGCCCCGACTGCGCAACCCCGCCCGCTACCTCCTCGAGAAGGTGCAGGGCCGCCACGGCCTCAACGGCAACCCGCCGGTGGTCGGCGCCGTCCACAACCCGTGGGAGGACCTCCGGGACGCCTTCGACGCGGCCGGCTGGGTCAACCTCACCAACACCCGCGGCCGGCTCAAGCTGCCGCAGGCCGAGCTCGCCTTCACCGGCCTGGACGACCCGCACATCAAGCGCGACCGGTACGACAAGGTGGCCGGCGGCCCCGACGCGGCGGCCGACTTCACGATGGGCGTCGTGCACGCCCCGTACCTGCGCTCGCTCGACGCCTTCACGACCGACGGATACGAGCTGATCCTCGCCGGACACACCCACGGCGGCCAGCTGTGCATCCCCTTCTACGGGGCGCTCGTCACCAACTGCGACCTGGACACGGACCGGGTGAAGGGCCTCTCCACGCACACGGTGGGCCACCGCACCTCGTACCTCCACGTCTCGGCCGGCTGCGGCACCAACCGGTTCACCCCCGTCCGCTTCGCCTGCCCGCCCGAGGTCACCCTGCTCACCCTGACGGCGCGCGCCTGAACACTTACGGTGGGGGCATGCTCACGCCCCGCACCACGGCCGTGCCGGCCCCCTGCGACATGTCCCCCGGCCGCCGCCCCTGGGCGGCGGCCTTCCGGGGCCTGATCGCCCTGTCCGCCGTCACGGGCCTGGTCATCGAGTGCGCGTACGGGAACGTGCTCGTCGTCCTGAGCTTCTTCACCGTCTGGTCCAACATCCTGGTCGCCGTCGTCCTCGGCCTGGGCGCCGCCCGGGCCTGGACCCGCCGTCCGCCGCTGCCCGCGCTGTGGACCGGCGGGACCCTGCTCTGCATCTCCGTGGTCGGCCTCGTCTTCCACCTGGTCCTCGACAACGAGGCGAGCGAGTTCAACCAGGCCGCCGAGATCGCCCGCCTCAGCGGCGGCAGGGCCGTCGCCAACCAGCTCCTCCACACCGTGACCCCGATCGGCACGGCCCTGGACTTCCTGCTGCTCACGGCGCCCGGCGGCCTCCGGTGGCGCCACGCCGCCCAGTGGACGGCCCTCCCGGGCCTCTACTTCGCCTTCGCCCTGGTCCGCGGCGCCCTGCTCTCCCCCGACGCGCCCACCCGCTACACGTACCCGTTCCTCGACGTCGCCGTCCACGGCTACGGGGGCGTCCTCGTCAACGCCGTCGTCCTCGGCGCGGCCTTCTACGCCCTCGGTCTCGTGATCGTCGGCCTGGACCGCATCCGACCTGCGCCGGGGCCCGCCGAATACCGGATTTCGTCTGAGCGCGCGCGTGGGCTAAAGTAATCGATGTCGCCGCGACGTGAAGAACAGAGCAGCGACATCGGGGTGTAGCGCAGCTTGGCAGCGCGCTTCGTTCGGGACGAAGAGGTCGTGGGTTCAAATCCCGCCACCCCGACAGCCGAAACAGCAGGTGGGGCAGTACTCGAATTCGAGGACTGCCCCACCTGCTTTTGTCTGCGTGTCTATCTGCGTGACTACGGCTCCTCGCGTGTCTAGGTGCGCTGCGGGTCGGCACCGAAGATCCCGTCCATGACCACGGCACCGGTCTGGATCACGGGCCGGATCTGCTTCCGGTAGACCTCCTCGGTCACGGCCGTCCCCGAATGGCCGACGAGGCGGGAGATCACTTCCAGCGGGACACCACGGTCGGAGAGCAGGGACACGAAGCTGTGCCGGAGCTCCCGAGGCGTCCACTCGTCGGGATTGATCCCATCGATGCCCTTGAGCGCCTGGCGGAAGGCACGGCGGACGTTGGCCGCGTCGAGCGGCTTGCCCACGGCCGAGGAGAAGACGAGACCGTGCTCCTCCCACTTCTCGTCGGCGGCGAGCCGGTCCCATCCCTGATCTTCAAATTGCTGCCAGAGAGCGTCGACGCAGCGCGCCGGCAGGGCGAGCGTCCGCCGGGACTTCCGGGTCTTGGTGTCTCCGCCACGCCGAACCGAGCGCCACACCGCGATGTGCGGAGGCTGCGGCGGGTCGGCGTCTGGGATGCCCTTCAGGAAGACGTGGTCCCAGGTGAGCGCCCGCAGCTCCTCGGTGCGGGCGCCGGTCAGGAGGGCGACGACGATGTACGTGTGCATCGAGGTCCCCTCAGCGCCCTTGAGCACGGCTTCGGCCTGGGCGAAGGTGAGCGCCTTGGAGGGGCGCCCGGCCTGCCCCTGCGGCACCGAGCACAGCTCGACGACGTTGCGCTTCACTTTGTCCCGGGCCATGGCGCGCTTGACCGAGCGGTTCAGGCAGGAGTGGATCGCCTGAAGAGTGCGGGTGCTGAGCGTCTTCGCCTTGGCGGCCAGCCAGCGGTCTACGTCCTCTGCGCTGAGGTCACGGAGCTTGCGAGCACCGAGGGACGGGATGACGTGCGTCCGGGCCAGGGTCGAGCAGGTCTCGGCCGTGCTCGGATCCATGCCCACCAGGCCGTACGTGAGCCAGTCCGTCACCGCATCCTTGACGGTGTAGTTGGTGGGAGCGATCGCGAGGCCGTCCTCGTGGTCCCGCAGCACCTCCTTGAGCTTGTTCTTGGCCTCCGTCTTGGTCTTGCCGCTCCCCCGCTTGACGATCCGCTTGCCGCTCGGGTCGAAGCCCAAGTTCGCCGTGGCGATCCACCGTTGGCGGTTCTCGTCCCAGTGCAGGCCGCCGTCACCCCGGCTACGACGCTTGGTCATCAGGCCGCACGCTCCATCTGCCCCGCGATGAAGGCGCCCAGGGCGGAGGAGGGGATGCGACGGCAGCCGTCGACCTTGATGGAGACCAGGCGCCGGGTGCGGATCAGGTCGTACACCTTGGTGCGTCCGACCTTGAGCCGGGTCATGACCTCCGGAACGGTCAGCAGTTCGTCAGCCATCTCAGTCCCCCATGTCGTCGTGGTCGGGAAGGTCGCTGAGGGCCTCCCGTGCGGTGTCTCGGTTGGTTCGGATGTCGCGGGCGATGCTGGCGGCGAGCCAGGACTCGCCGGGTGTGTGGCCGTGTCCGGCGTAGGTCCAGTGGGCGATCACGAGGGTGGAGCCCTCCGGGTCGTCGTCCGGCTCCGGCAGGCCCCGCTCCCGTCGTTCCTGGGCGGCGCGGTAGTCGGCGCGGGTCTGGCGCAGGGCGGTAAGGGTGGTGGAGTAGGCGCGGGATTTGGTGGAGAAGTGGCCGCGGAAGCCGAGCATGTGGGACCAGCGGGCCAGCATCCGGCCGGGATAGTCCGCATCGAGGGTCCAGCAGGCTTCGATCAGGCGCCGGGTGTGGTCGGGGACGTCGAGCCTGGCCAGCTCCGCCGTCTCTCCGATGCGGCGGTCGACGGTGCCGGTGGTCTCGGCGGCCTTGGTGGCGTACTTGGCGACGTAGGAGGCCACGGCCTGTTCGGTCAGCTCCTCCTGGCCGAGCGCGCCGATCGGCTGGACGTCGACCTGCGTGCCCCACGTCAGCGTCCGTTCGGGCTGGGTGCCGGCGGCGGGGACGGTGACGGCGACCCGGGCGGCAGCGGCGCGGATGGCGTCGTCCAGCAGGGCGACCGAGGCCCAGGCGGGCGGGGCGGTGTCCGGGCCGTCGGGGCCGTCGAGGCGGACCACGGCGTGGAAGTGGATCGCGCCGCGCTTTTGGAACTCGGCGACCTTGCCGAAGGAGACCCGGCACGACTCCCTCAGCGTGGCCTGGGTGATCCCGGCGCGGGCGGCGATCTGGCGGCGCAGGTAGATCGTGAAGCGCTGCCACAGGTGCCCGGCGTGGTTGTTCCACAGCACCGCGCCCGCGTAGTCGTACCGGGCCGGGTCCAGGGCCGTGCCCAGGGCGGGATCGTGCTCGGGGTGGGCGGTGCCGCAGCGGCAGCGGCCGGAGGTGGGCCGGTTGTGGACCGGGCCGAAGGACGGGGCGGTGAGGGTGACGAAGACCCTCGGGTGGTCCCGCACGGTGGCGGGGACGTTCTTGCGCTCGTCGCCGGTGATCCCGGCACGGATCAGGTGGTAGGTGTCCCCCGCGTACGTCCAGGCGCAGGACGGGCAGCGCGAAGCCCGGCGGTTGCCGCAGGCGACCCGTAACCGACCCCCCGGCTCCTCGGCCGTCGAGTAGGAGTACAGGACATCCCCGGTCCGCCGGTCGCGGGTGACCGTGCTGCCGGTCAGGTGGATCGGGTCCGCGCAGCCGCCCGTACGCCGGATCTGCTCCCGCCAGCGGTCGAAGCCCGGGGTGTTCGCGACCCGCAGGAGGTCGGCCAGGGCGAGGGGGTCGGTGCCCAGGGAGGCCGCGACACCGGCCACGGCCTCCGGGGCGACGGGGAAGACCGTCACGCGGCCACCACCACGGGTGCCGTGCACTGGGACACGCAGGCGGTGAGGCGAGCGACGTGGCTCGCGTGCCGCTGCTTGGCACCCTCGCTGACCTCGATCAGGCCGACGGAGCGAGTGGCGTACTCGTTGAGGCCGGAACCCCCGCAGTACTCGCAGAAAACCATCGCCGGATCAGCGTCCTCGCCCGCCCAGCCGGACCCCTCACAGACGGAGCAGTCGGCCCACGGACGCGAGGTCAGGAAGTACAGGCACCCAGCGGGGTCGGAGCACCGCCCCTCCAAGCACGCCGGGCAGGCCCGACCCGACACCGACCGACGGTAGACCTCAACAGAACCAGGCATGATGGAACTTCCCTTCGTGGGAGCGAAGGAGGGCGGCGGTCTGCTTGGCGGTAGTGCGTCGCCCTCCGGAGTCACATCACGTGACCAACATGGCTAGCCCGGTTGGTCACATCTTTAACGTAGGGAAGGTGGCTAGCCATGTCAACAGCCTGGCTGACATGGCTGTCCTGATCATGCCGGTGTCCCCTACTATCGACCCATGACCTTTGTCCCCGAGCCCCTCGACCCAGACGACGACCGCGCCCCCTACGAGCAGGTGGCCAGCAGCCTCGGCGCTGCCATCCGAACGAGGCGACTGGGTCCCGGCGAGAAGCTCCCGTCCCACAAGGAACTGACGGAGCTTTACGGGTTCGCCCGGGCGACGATCCAGCGCGCATTGCGCGACCTTGAAGACGAGGGGCTCGTGGTCTCCCGCAAGGGCAGCGGGGTCTACGTACGCAACCGCACGGAAAGGCCGGCGGGACTGCGGCCGTACGTCGAGCAGGCCTTCGCCAAGGATCACGTCACCATCGACTTCGCCGGATTCTCCAGCGAGACCCTGCACGGCGCGCTTCAGGAGCCGCTCGACAAGATCCGGATCGGCAGGCTCACGCCGTCGAGCATCACCATGCGGATACTCGTCCCGGACATGTCCGTGCCGCAGGCCGCGCCCGTGCGGATGGAGGACGGCGCCGACGACAAGCGGCTCCGCGACCGCATGCACGACATCATGGTCGGCTACACCCGCAGTATCCGAGACGCCATCACCGAACTCGGACACCTCGGGCTGGTCGCAGAGACCAGCATCAACGTCCGCGTCCACAGCGGCACGCAGTTCTTCAAGCTGTACGTGATCAACAACGAAGACGCGTTCTTCGGGTACTACCCGATCCGCCCCAACAAGGTCGTCGCCCAGGGCGAGACGATCGAGATCTACGACCTCGTGGGCAAGGACACCGTCCTCTTCCACCACTCGATCAACGACGGCGAGTCCTCAGGGGGAACCCAGCAGGTCCAGCAGGCCCGGATGTGGTTCGACAGCGTCTGGGAAACCATCGGAAGGGACTTCGACCTTGACGCACGCTGACCCGCTCACCGAAACCCTGGCGAACGCCCGCGTCATCCTCTTCGACTTCGACGGACCCGTCTGCGACGTGTTCGCGGGACTGCCGGCACCCGAGGTGGCGCGGGAACTGACTGCGCTGCTCTCCGCCCAGGATGAAGCCGCGGGCATGAAGGCCGCGCAGACAGACGATCCGATCGAGGTCCTGCGCATCGCGCACGAGGCCGACACCGAGCTCGGCCAGAAGATCGAGCAGGCCCTGACGAATGCCGAGGTCCGAGCCGTCGCGGTAGCCGGGCAGCCGACTCCAGGAGCGGCCGAAGCACTCCAGGCGGCGCGTGTAGCCGGTCGAGGCGTAGCCGTGGTGAGCAATAACTCCGCCGAGTGCGTACGGGCCTTCCTGGAGCTCCACGGCCTGGAGGAGTACGTCACGAAGATCGTGGGTCGCCCTTCCGAGCAGCCGCACCTGATGAAGCCGAACCCGTTCCCGCTCATCACGGCAGCCGAGCAGATGCACATCGACGTCACGAGCTGCACGCTGATCGGTGACTCGCTCACCGACATCCAGGCGGCCCACGCAGCCGGGGCAACAGTGGTCGGGTATGCCAACAAGCCCCACAAGGCAGACCAGTTCGCCGACGCTCAGGCCGACGCCATCACCGAGGACATGCACGCCATCGCCGACGCATTCACCACGGCGTAGCCGAGGAGCACGGGGGAGCTGTTACAGGTTTCTCTACCTCATCAAGGCACCCGCCGCGCACGGCGCGGCGCGCGCGGCCCGTCGCCCGGGCCTGCGCTCCTGTCTGCGCCCCGCTCCAGCCCGGCCGCCGGCCGCACGCCTGGCAGCTCGGGTTGATGGGTGGCGAACCCACGAGGTGGCTGAGGCGGTACGCGAGTGCGGCTCAGGACGATGCCTCCGGCGGGGGCGCTCAGGCTCCGGGATGGCGGGGGCTCCGTGTGCGGGTGCCGGCCGGTGGGTTGTTGAGGTGGGGGCTCCCATCCCGTCTGCCGTCGACCCAGGCAGAGCCGAGCAGACACGGCACCGGGCGTCCAGGTCGTTCGTCCAGTTGGGCGCTCCACCTGGACGCCCGGCACCGCGCCTGCTCCACGGTGTGTGGGTCGACGGCAGACGGGATGGGAGTTGGGGGCAGGGATGGCCGGGGCGGTGAACTAGCAACCTCGCGCCAGATATCACAGACAGGCGACTCTCGCAGTGATATAGGCCACATTTACGCCGAGAAAGCTGTCTCTTTTCGACTCGGCCCCCTACTGTTCTAGGTGGCCACCCTCTCGGTGGGTGGCTTTCATTCACGTCCGTTCGGAGGACAACATGGCTCTTAGCCGCCTTGCGCAAGAATTCGCTGCCGAAATCGCGCAGCACGACTGGTCAGATGCCCCCTACCGGATCGACCGTGCGGGCCACAGCAGGGCCAGTGACTCAGAATCCAAGCGCACCGAACAGGTCCTCTCCGAGAAGGAGACTGACCGGGTCCGCACCAATGTCATGTGGGTGGTTGCTCAGACGCTGGGGTACTCGGATCCGAACTTTGATGTCTACGAGTTCGCCGAGGCCTGCGGGGTGAACACGCTCAACAAGCGGGGCTCGAAGGATGGCAGCATCGCTGCAGGACTTCGCGCCTGGTACGGCCAGTATGCGCGCCCCGGCACCTGGACGTACGACCCCCTGGTCGAGGTCATCACCACGAACACGAGCGACTGCTACCACGCCACAGAACAGTGCGACATGTTTCAGCGCGGGTATCAGGGGGCGCCGATTCTGAGGTTCCCGCCAGACGCGGTGCCGGCGAAGTGGAAGCCGTGCCCCTGCATCAACGTGCCCCGCAGCTGAGGCTGTCCGAGCTTGAAACCAAGATGAGCCGTTGAGCGGTGAGTGTCTAACTGCGTGACAACGCCGACGAACAACGGCGGACGAGCGCGAACGTCTGCGGACCAACAGCGCAGGTGAGAGACGCGGCAGCTCAAGGAAGCGCCACCACCCGAGTTGCTTCGGGACGAAGAGGTCGTGGGTTCAAATCCCGCCACCCCGACAGCCGAAACAGCAGGTGAGGCCGGTACTGGATCCAGTACCGGCCTCACCTGTCTCTGTCTGCGGATCCCTCTGCGCGACCACCGCTCCCCGTGTGCCTACGGTCACAGCGGATCGGCGCCGAAGATCCCGTCCATGACCACGGCAGCGATCTGGACCACGGGCCGGATCCGCTTCCGGTGGACCTCCTCCACCACGGCCGTCCTTGGGGAGCCGTCATCCGGGGAACCACAGCTCGTGGATGTGACGGTCCTCGCCGCGGTAGACCACGTGCTGGGTCTTGTCCACGTCCCAGGTGTAACCGAAGGGGTTCCCGGCGGCCTGCACGGAACTGCCGGACGCGATGGTGAGGTCGTTGTGGTGCCACGCGCCGTTGAACCACAGCTCGTGAATATGGCGGTCGGGACCGCGGTAGACCACGTGCTGGGTCCCGTCCACGTCCCAGGTGTAGCCGAACGGCTCGGAAAACGCCGCGACCTGGCTGCCCGAGGCGGCGATCAGGTCGTTGTGGTGCCACGCGCCGTCGAACCACAGCTCATGGATGCGACTGTCCGGACCGCGGTAGACCACGTGCTGGGTCTTGTCCACGTCCCAGGTGTATCCGGCGGGGTCACCGTCGGCCTCCACCGGACTGCCGGACGCGATGGTGAGGTCGTTGTGGTGCCACGCGCCGTTGAACCACAGCTCGTGAATATGGCGGTCGGGACCGCGGTAGACCACGTGCTGGGTCCCGTCCACGTCCCAGGTGTAGCCGTCCGGAAATCCTGCCACCTTCGCGGGACTTCCTGAGGCGGCGTTCAGGTTGTTGTGGTGCCATGCGCCGTTGAACCACAGCTCCCGGACATTGCTGTCCTCATCGCAGAACACGACGTGCTGGGTTCCGTCCACGGCCCAGGTGTATCCGTTGGGGTCACCGTTGGGGTGGGCGGACGTCGGGCAGCCCGAGGCGGCGATCAGGTCGTTGTGGTGCCATGTGCCGTTGAACCACAGTTCCTGGATGTGTGTGTTCAGGCCGCAGTAAACGACGTGCTGCGTCTTGTCCACGTCCCAGGTGTAACCGGAGGGGTCACCGTTCGCCAGCACCTGAGCACCCGAGGCGGCGATCAGGTCGTTGTGGTGCCACGCACCGTTGAACCACAGCTCATGGATGCGATTGTCCTGGCCGCGGTAAACGACGTGCTGCGTCTTGTCCACGTCCCAGGTGTAACCGGCGGGGTTCCCGGCAGCGAGGGCCGGGCTACCCGAAGCGACGGACAGATCATTACGGTTCCATCCCACAGCGCTCTCCTTCCTGGTCGTTTCAGCCGGACTTTCATCTCCCACCAGTCAGGCACCGGGAATACGACTCGGCATTCTCTGTCGCAGGCAGTAGCAGCCCACGGTCTGGAGCGGCGGAAAACCGTGGGGGCGGACCCGCCCGGCCGGGCAAGCCGTGCGACACATCCGCCCATCTCCACCTCACACGAAGAGTCACATGAGTAAAGCAACCCGTTTTCACCCGAATGGAGTAAATCGCTCACTTTCTGTAGGAGGCGTCGAGCACCTCGAACACAGGCACGCCGAGGGCGAGCGATACGGAACCTCGAAGCATGGCTGTGGCGACAGGGGTGCGGCGAGGTACCCACGCGCCCGATCGGTGGACGAACCCGTGACGGTCGATCCTGGGCCGTCTCCGGGCCGTCTCCGGGCCGCGCGAGGCTTCACGGGGCCACTCAAGACCGACCGACAGTGACAAGCGAGCCCCGGCCGTGGACCGCGGAACCCTGGAATCGACCTGCTGCAGCTGCGGGCCGGGCAGATCGCCGGGAACACGTGCCTGACCGTCACGCACACCGAGAGCCTCCGGAAGGACGGGGTCCCGGAGGAGCGGATCACCGCCGTGGCATCGTGGCAGGACTCGTCGTACCTCAGCGAGGAGGAGGCCTCGCCCTAGCACTCGTGGAGGCCGTCCTGCAGCCCGCCGCGCCCGGGGCCGAGCGGTTCCCGGACGAGCTGTACGCGAAGGCCGCCGAGCTCTACGACGAGAAGGAGCTCACCACGCTCGCCCTCGCCATCGGGCAGGTGGACTTCTTCATCCCGCCGGCGCTGATCGGCAAGCCGCTGCCGGGCGTCAAGCCGTCCGGGCAGTGGACCCGGGAGCGGTCTTCCGGACCGGCTCCTAGATCACCGGCGGGCGGCCCAGACGGGTCATGCGGAGGACCGTGCTCCAGCGCATCGGGGTCCGGGGCCCGCCGGAGCGGCGGACGCCCTCCGCGAAGCCGCCGAACCAGGCCTTCAGGCCCGGGAGCGAGCGGGTGCGGGCCAGGGTCAGGAGGGTCCACACGCCGAGGTAGACGGGGACGAGGAGGACCGGCAGGTTGCGCTTGGCCAGCCAGACGCGGTTGCGGGCCGTCATCCGGTAGTAGACGGCGTGCCGGGCCGGACTGGTCCTGGGGTGCTGGAGCAGGAGTTCCGGCGCGTACAGGACCTTCCAGCCCGCGTCGAGGGCCCGCCAGGCGAGGTCGGTCTCCTCGTGGGTGAAGAAGAAGTCCTCCGGCCAGCCGCCGATCCGGTCGAGCATCGGCATCGACAGGCCGTGGCCGCCGCCGAGGAAGGTGGTCACCTCGCCGCCGCGCATCGGGTCCTTCGCCCCGAGGCGCGGGACGTGCCGGCGCTGGGTCTCGCCGGTCTCGTCGGCGATGCGGAACGAGACGATGCCGAGGCGCGGGTCCGCCTCGTACAGGTCGACGAGGCGGCGGAAGACGTCCGTGTCGACGAGCAGGCCGTCGTCGTCGAGGTCCACCACGATGTCGACGTCGCCGAAGGAGCGCAGCGTCTCGATCGCGACGTTCCGCCCGCCGGAGACGCCCCGGTTCTCGGGGAGTTCGACGCCGGTGACGCCCTCGGGCAGGTCCGGGAGCGACCCGGTGCCGTTGCCGACGACGACGATCCGGGCGGCGGGCTCGTCCTGGCGCGCCACGGCGTCGAGCAGCGCCCGCAGCTCGGCGGGGCGCGTGCCCATCGTCAGTACCGCCACACCCACACGCGGTCGCGCCACGACCCACTCCGTCCCATGAACCTCTGCACCGGAACCTGCTCCGGGCCGCGATGCTAGCCGTCCGGGGACACCTCCTGTTCACCCGGACCACGGGTGCCGTGCACCGCACGGAAGCGCGGAGGGGGGAGCGCGGCGAGGAGCGGGGGCGGGCGGCTCTACGCTGGTTCCCTTCCGTCAGGTTGATCGATCGTCGAAAGGGTGGTCTCCAGGTGCTGGTCGCGGACCGATATCGGCTTCACGTGTGTATCGGCCGGGGCGGCATGGGCGAAGTGTGGCAGGCCACCGACGAGGTGCTGGGCCGGCCCGTGGCCGTGAAGCTGATGCTGGCGCAGGCGACCGACCCCTCCGCCGGCGACCGCTTCCGGCTGGAGGCGCAGACCGCCGCGCGGCTGAGCCACCCGCACGTGGTGGGCGTCTTCGACTTCGGCACCTGGGACGGAAAGCTGTTCCTGGTCATGGAGTTGGTGGAGGGCGACAGCCTCGCCGGGAGCCCGTCCGATCCGCTGGTCCTGCCCGCCGAGCGGGTCGCGGTCGTCGCCGCGCACGCCGCCGCCGGGCTCGCGGCCGCGCACCGGCAGGGCGTGGTGCACCGGGACATCAAGCCGGGGAACCTGCTCGTCGACGGCGAAGGCACGGTCAAGCTGGCCGACTTCGGCATCGCGCGGTTCGTCGACGACCCCTCGGCCGCGCTCACGACGACCGGACAGATCGTGGGCACGGGGCTGTACCTCGCGCCCGAGCGGGCCCTCGGGCAGCCCGCGTCGCCCGCCTCCGACGTGTACTCGCTGGGCTGCGTGCTGTACCAACTCCTCACCGGAAGACCCCCGTTCCGCGCGGACACGGCGACGGCACTGCTGTACCAGCACATCGACACCGCGCCGGTGCCGCCGAGCCGGCTCGGGGCCGCGCTGCCGCCCGACTTCGAGACGTACCTGCTGAGCCTGCTCGCCAAGCAGCCGGAACAGCGGCCCTCGGCGCAGGCGATCACGGACTGGTTCTCCTCCGGCGCCTGGCGCGGGTCCGGGTATCCCGGGGCCGCCCCCGTCGCGGGCCGGCCGCACGCGCCCCGTCAGCCCGCCGGTCCCGGGCCCGCCCTGTCGCACGCGCCCCACGGCTCCCACCAGCCGACCGGGTCCGCTCCCATGCCCATGCCCGCGCCGGTGCACACGCCCGCGCCGACCCCGCCGCCGATGAACCGGCCGCCGATGCCCCGGCCCGCGCCCGCCACCCGGCGGCGTCAGGCCCCGGCGAGCAGCGGCGGCGGGCTCGCCGAGCTCTCCCGGCGCCGCCCGCGCAAGACGGCCGCGGTGGCCGGGGCCATCGCCTTCGTGGTCTTCCTGATCATCGGGATGGCCTGGCTGTCCTGACGGGCCAGGGGCCGGGCGCGGCCGCTCGGCGAGCCGCGGACCGGCTCGGCACTGCCCGGCCGCCCCGGCGAGCCGCGGACCGGCTCAGTACGGTCTCGGCGCCATCACGCGCGGCTCCTCGTCCACCGTCGCGAGCAGCAGGCAGCGCGGTACGCCGGGCCCCGGGATCGCGTGGACGGTCGCCGGTGTCGGCGGGTCGGTCGGCAGCTCGATCGTGACGGTGACCGGACGGTCGCCCTGGCCCGTGGCGTGGCCGGTCTCCTTGCCGTCGACGAGGACCTCGACGACCGGGACGTGCCCGGTCTGGACGGTCACGGAGACCGAGTGGCCGAGGTGGTCGGTGTGGAAGTGGTGGCGTGCCCTCATGGGCCACCTCCGTACCCCGGGGTCGACGCGGGCCGCTGGAACGGGACGCGTACCTCCAGGGTAGGCGGTCGGGGACCTTCGGGCCGTGGCGGTCCGGTCACCCTCTGTGTGCAGGCGGTCGGCGGGCGCGATGTCCCGCCCCGCTCTTGCCGTACGTGACGGAGCGCGGCGTCCGGTTTCCGGTCGTCAGCCCGTCACCGGCGCCCCGAAGGGCGGCCCTAGATCTCGCCCGACAGCGCGAACAGGCCTCGCCTCGCGCCCTCTTCGTAGGCCTTCCGCAGATCCGGATCGCCGAGCGGCGCCCCGAGCGCCTCCTCCCCGCGCGTGCGCGTGACCGCGCAGTACTCCGCCGGACGGTACGAGGCGTCGAAGACCGAGGTCCGCAACAGGTCGACCGCGCCCAGGAGATGGGCCGCCGCGGTGCGCTGTCCGTCCATCGCCCGCATCTGGGCGAGGAGTTCCGCCGCACAGGCCGCGCCCACCGCGGAGCCGAGCCGCAGATGCTCGCGCAGGGCCCGCCGGGCGTACTCCGCGGCACGCTTCCGGTCCCCGTCCCAGGCACCGAGTTCGGCCCGCACGTGGTACGCCCAGGCCTCGGCGAACACGTCACGGCCCACCCAGGCCCACTGGCTCTCCCGGTCCAGGTCCCCCTGGTCCAGCGCCTCCTGCGCGGCCTCCGGGTCGGAACGGCACAGGGAGAGCGCGAGCCCGACCCAGCACGCCTGCCGGCTCGGCCCGAACTCCGGGTGCTCCTCCATCAGCGCGAGGGCCTCCCGGAACTCGGCCGCCGCCGCGCGCGTACGCCCCTGGTAGAGGGCGGTGGCGCCGCGCAGATGGGCCAGGAGCGACAGGCAGCGCTCGTCGCCGTCCCGTACGGCCGCCGCCCAGGCCTGTGCGAGGAGCGGGTCGGCGTCCTCGGGGCGGCCCGACTCCAGCTCCAGGAAGGCCGCCAGCCACAGGGCACGGGCGGGCGGCGGTCCGGCGTGCAGGCTGAGGGCGTGCCGCAGCCGGGAGCGGCCCTCGGCGATCCGCCCGCAGGCCACCCACAGGAACCACAGGGAGACCGCGATCTCGACGGACGTCTCGGCCTCGGCGTTCGGCGACAGCGGCGCGGTCGTCGGGTCCATGGCGGCCGCCAGGTCCGGGAGTTCGCGCAGCGCCAGGTCCCGGGCGTCGAGCTGCCGGCCCCGCTGCCACCAGTCGGAGGTCCGCCGGGCCACCTTCGCGCACCATCTGCGGTGGTGCAGGAGGACGGCCCAGCGGTCGCCGCGTGCGGTGAGACGGCGGGCGCCGACGGCCCGCATCGGGTGCGGCATCCAGTAGCGGGGCAGGCCGTCCTCGCCGTCGAAGAGGTCGTCGACGGGGAGGAGCGCGAGGGGCGCGAGGCGGTCCAGGACCGTCTGGATCTCCCCGGCGGGCAGCGTCCCGGAGGCGCAGACCTCGCGGACGGCCTCCCGGCCGAAGGCGCCCTCGAAGACGGAAAGCCGCTCCCACAGGAGCTGTTCGGCGGGGCCGCAGCCGTCGTAGCCGCGCTCGGCCGCGGCGATCTGGTCAAGGCCGATGTGTTCGCCCCACAGGCGTTCGGTCTCCGGTGGTTCTCCTGCCCACATGTACTCCAGCCCCCGATGTCACTTCTCCGCCCTCTCCTGTGATCCAGGACGGATTCAATGGAAAACGGCCGACGCCGCGGCTTGAATGCATTTGCCCCGGTCCACATCCTGGGGCCTTCCCGTGCCCGCACCCAGGGTTTCCCCGGGATCGACCAAGGAGGCACATGCATACCAGGGAATCCGTCCTGGGAGAGGTGGATCTGGCACTGATCCACGCACTGCAGCTCGCCCCGCGCGCCAGCTGGACGCAGCTCTCCGGCGTGCTCGCCGTGAGCCCGGACACCCTCGCCCGGCGCTGGGAGACCCTCACCGCCGGAGGGTACGCCTGGAGTTCGCTGCTCGCCGCCCGGCGCGGCACGGAGGCCACCCTGTACGCGTGGGTCGAGCTGGAGTGCGTCGCCGGAGCCGCCGAGGCCACCGCGGTCGAGGTCGCGGGCGACCCGTGCACCCTCGGCGTCCACCAGGTGACCGGCGACGCCGATCTGGTGCTGCTCGTCAACTGCCCGGACCTCCACGCCCTCGACGGCTACCTCGCCGGCCGGGTGCGGCGGCTCCCCGGGGTGCTCAGGGCCCGCACGCAGGTCGTCACCCAGCTGCACAACCGCCCGTACCGCTCGCGGATCGAGCAGCTCACCCCGGCGCAGGCGCAGCACCTCGCCGAGCTCACCGGCGGCGACCGGCGGGCCCGGCCCTCCACGCGCGCGTACCCCCTCGTCACGGAGCTCGACCAGCGGATCATCGCGGAGCTGGCGGGGGACGCCCGGCGCAGCGCCGCCGAACTGGCCCGGCAGTGCGGCACCAGCGAGTCGACCGTGCGCCGCAGGCTGGACGCCCTGGGCGCGGCCGGCGCCGTGCACCACCACTGCCTGCCGGCCCCGCGCTTCTCCGGGCGGCCGGTGTGGGCGCTGGTCACGGCGGACGTACCGCCCCTGGAAGTGGCCGAGTCGGTGGCCTCGCTGACCCGGCTCCGCCAGACCCGCGTGATCACCTCGGTCACCGGCCCGCACAACCTGGCCCTCGCCATGTGGCTCCGTACGGTCGAGGAGCTCCACGACGTGACGGCGGCGCTGGTGCGGGCCGCGCCGGCACTGCGGATCACGGGCACCTCGGTGTCCCTGCGCACCCACAAGATCGGCGCGCAGGTCCTCGGACCGGACGGCCGGCGCACCCACCACATACGGCCCGCCACCGACTCCTGACAGGGCGACCGGCGCGTGCTTTGATGGGCCCGTGGAGTTCGCCGTGTTCGTGACGCTGCCCGGCCTGGTCATCCTGCTGACCGTGATCGCCTTCGCCGACCAGTTCCTGCGCGTGACCGGACGCGGCAAGCGCGGCGGGCAGGTCTCCTCGACGGGCTTCGAGCAGCTGCACGCCACCTTCTCGCAGGGCAAGCAGAACGAGCTCAAGGAGCGGCAGAGCGCCCTGGTGCTGCGCGACGACGAGGAGGACGGCGCCCCGCCGCGCCACTCCACGGTGGATCTCGGCGGCGGGCGGGCCGTCATCAGGATCGGACCGGGCGGTGCGTCCTGACCCGGCACATCGGGCTCGGGCCGGACGGTGCGGCCTGACCCCGTGCATCGGGATCAGGCCGGGCGGGACGCCTTGACCGAGTACATGAGGGGGATGCGGGGACGGTCCACGGGGAAGCGGTAGTAGCCGTCCTCGTGCCGCTGGAGGGCGCCGTAGCGGGGGAAGAGCGAGGCGTCGTGCTCGTGCAGGAACTCGATGCGCAGCCCCGCCCTCGCGAGGGCCGTGACGACCTCGCCGACCGGGTGCACCCACTCCACGCTGCGGTTGTGGACGGTGACGGCGTCGAGGTCGGCGTAGGTCCCCGGGGTGGTGTCCACCCACGGATCGCGGACGAAGTAGTCGTGCACGACCCGGCTGCCGGTCTCGTCGTCGAGCGAGTCGGTCAGCGGATGGAACTCGGCCACGTAGAGGAAGCCGCCGGGGGTGACGAGGGACGCGGCGGTCTCCGCCCAGCGCTCGATGTCGGGCAGCCAGCACAGCGCGCCGCTGCCGGTGTAGACGACGTCGTACGACCGGTCCGGGACGGCCTCGGCGGCGTCGTACACGTCGGCGGCGACGAAGGCGGCCCGCTCCTGCGAGAGGCCCAGGTCGGCGGCGAGCGCCCGGGCGGTCTCGACGGCCGGCTCGGAGAAGTCCAGGCCGACGACGTGGGAGGCGCCGTGCCGGGCCCAGGAGAGGGTGTCCAGGCCGATGTGGCACTGGAGGTGGAGCAGGGAGCGTCCGGTGACGTCGCCGACCTCCGCGAGCTCGAAGTCCCGCAGGGCGTCCTTGCCCGCGCGGAAGGCGTCGAGGTCGTAGAACTCGCTGGCGGCGTGGATCGGGACGCGCTCGTCCCACTTCGCGCGGTTGGCCTCGCGCCAGTCCTCGGGGGTCGGAGAGTACATGTCGGCGAGGTTATCCACAGGCTACGGACGACGCGACCCGATTGTCGGCCGCGCGGAGCATGATGGGGGCCATGACCACCGAGAGCAAGGACTTCGACACCCCCGTCTGGGAGCAGCGCTTCCGGGCACCCCGCGTCTCCCTGCCCGAATGGGCCGAGGAGGCCCCGGACCGCTCACTCTTCGTGTCCAACGCGACGGGGACGTACGAGCTGTACGCCTGGGACCGGGCGAGCGGTGAGCAGCGGCAGGTCACGGACCGGCCGAACGGGACGACGGACGGGGCGCTGTCCCCGGACGGCGCCTCGATCTGGTGGTTCGCGGACACCGACGGGGACGAGTTCGGGGTGTGGATGCGCCAGCCGTTCGCGGGCGGCGAGGACGAGCCGGCCGTGCCCGGCCTCGCCCCGTCCTACCCGGCCGGACTCGCCATCGGCCGGGAGGGCACGGTCGTGGTGGGCCGGTCCACGGACGAGGAGGGTTCGACGGTCCATCTCGTACGGCCGGGGGCCGGCGCCCCGGTCGAGATCTACCGGCACCGGGAGTCGGCCGGCGTCGGCGACCTGTCCTACGACGGCTCGCTGATCGCGATCGAGCACACCGAGCACGGCGACGCGATGCACTCGGCGCTGCGCGTGCTCCGCGCCTCGGACGCGGGCGTGGTGGCCGAGCTCGACGACACCAAGGGCGGCACGGAGGAGCTGGGGCTCACGGTCCTCGGCTTCGCCCCGCTGGCCGGGGACACCCGGCTGCTCGTCGGCCACCAGCGGCGCGGCCGCTGGGAGCCGATGCTCTGGGACGTGGCGACGGGCGCCGAGACCGACCTGCGGCTCGATCTGCCGGGCGACGTGTCGGCGGAGTGGTATCCGGACGGCTCGGGCCTGCTGATCGTGCACGGCTTCGAGGCCCGCAGCGAGCTGTGGCGGTACGAGATCGCGACCGGCGCCCTGATCCGGGTGGAGACCCCGTCCGGTTCGGTGTCGAGCGCGACGGCCCGGCCCGACGGCTCCGTGGAGTACCTGTGGTCCTCGGCCGCCGAGCCGCCGGTGGTGCGCTCCACGGCCGGTGGCGTCGTCCTCGACCCGCCCGGCCCGAAGGCGCCGCCGTCGGTGCCCGTGGAGGACGTGTGGGTGGACGGCCCCGGCGGCAGGGTCCACGCGCTCGTCCAGCGCCCGGCGGAGGGCCAGGGCCCCTTCCCGACGGTCTTCGAGGTGCACGGCGGCCCCGCCTGGCACGACAGCGACGCCTTCGCCTCGGGCCCGGCGGCCTGGGTGGACCACGGGTACGCGGTGGTGCGGGTCAACTACCGGGGCTCCACGGGGTACGGCCGGGAGTGGACCGACGCGCTCAAGCACCGGGTCGGCCTGATCGAGCTGGAGGACATCGCGGCGGTCCGTTCCTGGGCCGTGGAGAGCGGCCTCGCGGACCCGGCACGGCTCGTCCTGTCCGGCGGCTCCTGGGGCGGCTACCTCACGCTGCTCGGTCTGGGCACCCAGCCGGACGACTGGGCGGTCGGCCTCGCGGCCGTGCCCGTCGCGGACTACGTCACGGCGTACGAGGACGAGATGGAAGCCCTGAAGGCGCTGGACCGGACGCTCCTGGGCGGTTCCCCGGAGGAGGTGCCCGAGCGGTACGCGGCCTCGTCGCCGCTGACGTACGTGGACGCGGTGAAGGCCCCGGTGCACGTGTCGGCCGGCGTCAACGACCCGCGCTGCCCGATCCGGCAGATCGACAACTACGTCGACCGGCTGGCGGCCAGGGGCGCGGTCCACGAGGTGTACCGGTACGACGCGGGCCACGGCTCCCTGGTGGTGGAGGAGCGGATCAAGCAGGTCGCCCTGGACCTGGACTTCGCGGCCAGGCACCTGGGGACCGAGCCGCCGGTGCGGGGAGGCGTCACGGGCGCGGCCTGACCGGCGGGGCGCCCGGGGACCCGGTCGTCGGGGAGTCGGGTCCGCTTGCGTACCGTGGGGGCGTGTACCGGTTCCTGAGAACGCCCCGCTGGTGGGGGATCAACGTCTTCGTCCTCCTCGCGATCCCGTTCTGCGTCTTCATGGGGACTTGGCAGCTCGGCAAGTTCGAGGACCGCGTCGACTCCCATCGGGAGGCCGAGCGGCAGCCCGCCGCGCGCGCGGAGAAGGCCGAGCCGCTGGACTCCCTGCTGCCGGTGGACCAGAGGACCTCGGGCCGCTCGGCGCAGGCGCGCGGCCGGTTCGGGGAGCAGTTCCTCGTGCCGGACCGCGAGCTGGACGGCCGCACCGGCTCGTACGTCCTGACGCTGCTGAGGACCGACGGCGGCCGGTCGCTGCCGGTGGTCCGGGGCTGGCTCCCCGCGGGCGCGAAGGCCCCCGCCCCGCCGTCCGGCGAGGTGACGGTGGTGGGCGCGCTCCAGGCCTCGGAGAACCCGGGCACGAAGGGCGTCCACACGGCGGGCGGGCTGCCCGAGGGACAGCTCGGCATGATCAGCGCGGCGTCCCTGGTGAATGTGGTCACGGACGACGTCTACGACGCCTGGATCACCCTCGCGGACTCCCCCGCCGGGCTCACACCGGTCCCGGCGGTGGCCGCGGCGGGCACGGGCCTGGACGCGAAGGCGTTCCAGAACCTCGGCTACACGGCGGAGTGGTTCGTCTTCGCGGGCTTCGTCGTCTTCATGTGGTTCCGCCTCGTGCGCCGCGAGGCGGAGGCCTCCCGCGACGAGGCGCTGGGCCTGTAGGCCGCGGAGGCCTCCCGCGCCGGGGCGCTGGGCCCGGAGGACCGGGGCGCAGGGCCTGAGGCCCGGAGCGGACGTCCGGGGCCCCGAAGCCCCGGGCGAACGTCCCGCGCCCGAGGGCCGGAGCCGGACGTCCCGCGCCCGAGCGCCGGAGCGAACGTCCAGCCGCCCGAGGACCGGGACCCGGGCCCGTGGCCCAGCAGCCCGCCCCCGCGGCCCAGGAGCCGGGGGCCCGGAGGGGCGCGGGTATCGCCGCCGGTGTTCCGGGCTCGCGTCTCAGGAGCCGGGCAGGGTGCCCGTGCGGTAGACGGTGCCGGCGCAGGCGTTCGGGATGAGGGCCGTGGCCATGGGGCCGCCCGGTTCCGCGGTGTGGCTGACCACGATGCTGCCGTCCGCCGGGGCGCCGTCCTCGTGGACCAGCTGGGGTGCCGCGCCGGCGCCCTCCTCGGCACCGACCCCGGAGCCGCCGGTCTCGGTGCCGCCCGCCCCGCTCGTCGGGTCGTCCGTCGGGGTCGGCGTCGAAGTGGCCGTCGGGGTCGGTGAGGCGGGCGGTTCGCTCGGGGTGGTCGGCGTGGGGGTCGGGGTGGTGCCGGTCGTCGGGCAGGTCTCGCTCGGCACCCAGACGAACTTCACCTCGTAGCTGCCGCTCGGCTTCAGGACGACCGCGAGCGACTCCTGCGAGGGATCGGGCAGCCCGCTGCCCCCGTCGCCCGAGGTGTGCCGGACCACCGAGATCCGGGTCGGGTCCGCCGCTCCCCTGGCCTCGAAGCTGACGATGCCCGCGCCGTCCACCAGACAGGTCCGGTCGGAGACGTTGGCGATGCGGAAGGTGCCGTGGACCCTGCCCTCGGCGTCGGGCCCGCCGGCTCCCTGCCCGGCGACGCCGAGCTGGTCGGCGGCGCACCGCGGGGTGGAGCCGAGGCCGGCGCCCAGCGTCTGGCTGGGGAAGCCGCCCGAGACGCCGGGGCCCGGTTGCTGCGGCTTGCCTGAGGCGCCGTCGGCTCCGCCGGGGCTCGGCGAGACGCCGCTCGCGGGGGCCTTGGAGCTCTGGCCGCCCTCGATGCCGGTCTCGGTGCCGGTGCCGCCCTGGGCCTGCTCGCCGTGGCCGGCGTTCACGGGGTTGGCGGCGGAGAGGCCGCCCGAGGCGGCGACGTGCACGAAGGCGGGGACGGCCGTGCCGATGAGGACGGCGGCGGCCGCGGCGCCGACGACGGCCTGCCGCTTGCGGGCGCGCCGCGCGGGCACGGCACGGCGCAGGTGCTCCAGCGAGCCGAGGGAGGGCTCCATGCCGCCCACGGCCTCCTGGAAGAGCCGCCGCAGCGCGAGCTCGTCGTCGCCCTCGCCGGGTCCGGGCTCGATCTTCACCATGCGCTGTCCACTCAGCTCGTCACGTTCATCCAGGGCGTCGGGCTTCTCCGAGGTGGAGGCCGGAGCGGCGGGGGACGCGGTGTCGTCCTCGCGCGCCGTCTCGGCGGCATGCCTCTCGGGGACGTCGTCGCCGTCACCGTTCTCGTGGGCCACGCCGTCCCCGCCGGGTGCCTCGCTCATGTCGTCGCTCCCATCGCGACGCGCAGCGCCGCGATGCCCCGCGAACCGTACGCCTTCACCGAACCCAGGGATATCCCGAGCGTCTCGGCGACCTGGACCTCGGTCATGTCGGAGAAGTACCGCAGGGCGAGCACCTCGCGCTGGCGCCGCTGGAGTCCGCGCATCGCCTTGATCAGGTCCTCGCGCTCCAGCTGCTCGTACGCCCCCTCCTCCGCGCTGGCCATGTCCGGCATCGGCTTGGACAGCAGTTTCAGGCCGAGGATGCGGCGGCGGAGCGCGGACCGGGAGAGGTTCACCACGGTCTGCCGCAGGTAGGCGAGCGTCTTCTCGGGCTCGCGCACCCGCTTGCGGGCCGAGTGCACGCGGATGAAGGCCTCCTGGACGACGTCCTCGCAGGAGGCGGTGTCGTCGAGGAGCAGCGCGGCGAGACCGAGCAGCGACCGGTAGTGGGCGCGGTAGGTCTCGGTCAGGTGGTCGACGGTGGTGCCGGCGGCCGGGGCGGTCTCGGTGCTCCGGCGGGGCGACGGGATGCCTTCGACGCCGCCGGTGCGGGATCCGGTGGGCACGGGGGCGATCACCGGCAGGCCGCCGAGTGCGCGCGGACGCCTGAGCGGACGGACCGCGGAGCCGCGCACGGGGACGACGGCGCCGCTCCGCACGGGGAGCACCGCCGTGCCCGCGCCGCGCAGCGGGGCGATGGTCGCGATGTCGAGTACCTCTGCCACGCTTGTTGGACACGCTTCCCCCCGACAGGGTTGTACGCGTACGCCATCCTTTTCGACGGCGAGTTGTTCGTCCTCATGCGTAACCGTTCTCCCCCGATGCCCCG
This sequence comes from Streptomyces sp. NK15101, assembly GCF_020400725.1. Lineage (GTDB taxonomy): Bacteria > Actinomycetota > Actinomycetes > Streptomycetales > Streptomycetaceae > Streptomyces. The sequence goes on from NZ_JAINVG010000002.1 coordinate 157,545, forward strand.
TTTTCGGCGTGTCCCGCGCCACACGGTCGTGGGTGCACGCAGAGACGCGCCCCGCCCAACTCTGGTTGCAGTACGGGGGAAGTGCATCGTCGACCACGGCATCGCAGCAGTTCAAGGGGTATCTGACGCCTTTTTGCTCACAGGTCGTTCACAGATCACGGAAATCCGTGACAAGCGATTCCGCGATCTGAAGCGCATTCAGGGCCGCGCCCTTGCGCAGGTTGTCGGCGCAGACGAAGAAGTCGAGCGCGCACTCGTCGTCGAGGGAGCGCCGGACCCGGCCGACCCAGGCGGGGTCGGTGCCGACGACGTCGGCGGGGGTGGGGAAGTCGCCGGCGGCCGGGTCGTCGCAGAGCACGACCCCGGGCGAGGTGGCCAGGACCTCGTGTGCGCGGCCGACCGGGACGGGGCGCTCGAAGCGCGCGTGCACGGAGACGGAGTGCCCGGTCACGACGGGGACGCGGACGCAGGTGGCCGCGATCCGGAGGCCGGGGAGGCCGAGGATGCGGCGGGTCTCGTCGCGGACGCGCTCCTCCTCGGTGGAGGCCCCGTCGGCGCCGGGGACGCCCGACCAGGGCAGGACGTTGAGCGCGAGGGGCCCGGGGAAGGGGCCGGTGTTCTCGCCGACGGCCCGCCGTACGTCTCCGGGGAGGGTGCCCAGGTCGCCGTCGGCGGCCACCAGGGCGAGCTGTGCGCGGAGCGCGTCGACGCCCGCCTGTCCGGCGCCGCCGGCGGCCTGCTGGGCGGTGACGACGAGTTCGGCGAGCCCGAACTCGGCGTGCAGGGAGCCCACGGCGACGATCAGCGCGAGGGTGGTGGAGCCGGGTCCCGCGACGACGCCCCGGGGGCGCAGCCGTGCGGCGTGCGCGTTGAGTTCGGGGACGACGAGCGGCACGTCGGGGTCGGCGCGGAAGGCGGCGGAGGTGTCCACGACGACGGCGCCCTTGGAGACGGCGATCGGCGCCCAGCGGGCGGCGACGGCGTCGGGCACGAGGAAGAGGGCCAGGTCGACGCCCTCGAAGGCCTCCTCGCCCAGCGCGAGGATCTCGCACTCCTCCCCCCGGACGGGGGCCTTGCGGCCCGCCGAGCGGGGGGAGGCGAGCAGGCGGATCTCGCCCCAGACGTCCGCGTGGTGCGTGAGCATCTGGAGCATCACCGAGCCGACCGCCCCGGTCGCTCCCACGACCGCGAGCGTCGGCTTCGGGTTCATCGTCCGGTGCCTCCGTAGACGACGGCCTCGTCCGAGTCGCTGTCCAGACCGAAGGCGGTGTGGACGGCGCGCACGGCCTCGTTGACGTCGTCGGCGCGGGTGACGACCGAGATGCGGATCTCGGAGGTCGAGATGAGCTCGATGTTCACGCCCGCGTCGGACAGCGCCTTGAAGAAGTCGGCGGTGACGCCCGGGTTCGTCTTCATGCCCGCGCCGACCAGGGAGATCTTGCCGATCTGGTCGTCGTAGCGCAGGGACTCGAAGCCGATCGCGGTCTTCGCCTTCTCCAGCTCGTCGATGGCCTTGCGGCCCTCGGCCTTGGGGAGGGTGAAGGAGATGTCCGTGAGGCCGGTGGAGGCCGCGGACACGTTCTGCACGATCATGTCGATGTTGATCTCGGCGTCCGCGACGGCGCGGAAGATGGCCGCGGCCTCGCCCGGCTTGTCCGGCACGCCGACGACGGTGATCTTCGCCTCGGAGGTGTCGTGGGCGACGCCCGAGATGATGGCCTGCTCCACCTTGCGGTCCCCTTGCGGCTCGTTGCTGACCCAGGTGCCCTGCAGCCCCGAGAAGGACGAGCGGACGTGGATCGGGATGTTGTAACGGCGTGCGTACTCGACGCAGCGGTGCAGCAGCACCTTGGAGCCGGAGGCGGCGAGCTCCAGCATGTCCTCGAAGGAGATCCAGTCGATCTTCTTCGCCTTCTTCACGACGCGCGGGTCCGCCGTGAACACACCGTCGACGTCGGTGTAGATCTCGCAGACCTCGGCGTCGAGCGCCGCGGCGAGCGCGACGGCGGTGGTGTCGGAACCGCCGCGGCCCAGCGTGGTGATGTCCTTCTTGTCCTGGGACACGCCCTGGAAGCCGGCGACGATGGCGATGTTGCCCTCGTCGAGGGCGGTACGGATCCGGCCCGGCGTGACATCGATGATGCGCGCTTTGTTGTGGACCGAGTCGGTGATGACGCCTGCCTGGCTGCCCGTGAACGACTGGGCCTCGTGGCCCAGGTTTTTGATCGCCATGGCCAGCAGGGCCATGGAGATCCGCTCTCCGGCGGTCAGCAGCATGTCGAACTCACGTCCGGCAGGGATCGGGGATACCTGCTCGGCGAGATCGATCAGCTCGTCCGTCGTGTCGCCCATCGCGGAAACCACGACGACCACCTGGTGGCCGTTCTTCTTGGCGTCCACGATCCGCTTGGCGACGCGCTTGATGCCTTCGGCATCGGCAACGGAGGAGCCTCCGTACTTCTGCACGACAAGGCCCACGTGCGCTCCTCGCTCAGTCTGTGCCGCAGCCGGCGCTGCGATCGACTCAGTCTATCGAGGGACCCGGAAACGCCGACCGTATATCGCATCCTGAGACAGGGCGCTCAGCAAGTGATCACCGGGGCGGTTCGGCGACTCTCCCGCCACGTGGCCCGTGCAGGGGTGGCGCTCGCCCAGGCCGCGCACGCAGACGGGCAGCGGGTCCCGGTACTCGGCCAGGGCCCGGCCGCTGCTTCCTCTACTTCCTCAAAGACCGGATCCGCAGCCCCAGCGGGGTCGCGATCTCCTCCAGCATCACGCGGCCCGCCTCCTCCGCCAGGTCCTCCTCGGTGAGGTCCTCGTCCGTGTCCAGGCCGTCGAGCTCCGCGAGGGGCTGGTCGAGGCGGACGTGGGCGACGAGGGACTGGAGGGCACGGAGGGTGGCCGAGGCGGTCGGGCCCCAGTTGGAGAAGTACGAGAACTGCCACCACCACAGCGCCTCGCTGGTGCGGCCCGCCCGGTAGTGGGCGAGGCCGTGGCGCAGGTCGGTGACGATGTCGGCGAGGTTGTCGGAGATCCGGGCCGGCACCGGGGCCTTGCGCGGCTCGTACGGGTCGAAGACCTCGGAGAAGACGTCGACCGGCTCCAGCATCACCGCGAACCGCTCGCGCAGGTCGTCGACGTCCGGCTCGGGGCCCGTGTCCGGCTCGTACCGCTCGTCCGGGACGATGTCCTCGTGCGCCCCGAGCCGGCCGCCCGCCAGGAGCAGCTGGGAGATCTCCAGGAGCAGGAAGGGCACCGCGCTGTCCGGCTCGTCGCCCTTGGCGACCTCGGTCGTCGCGACGATGAAGCTCTCGATCGAGTCGGCGATCTGGACCGCGAAGTCGTCCGGGTCCTGCGTGACGGAGTGCAGTGTGGGATCAGACATCGAGCAGCCTTCCTGAGAACGCGCGGCGCGCGCCGGCCCTGTCGTCATACATCTAGCAGCCGCCGCCCCTCGAAGGCACGGCCGAGGGTCACCTCGTCGGCGTACTCCAGGTCGCCGCCGACCGGGAGGCCGCTGGCGAGCCGGGTCACCTTGAGTCCCATGGGCTTGATCATCCGCGCCAGGTACGTCGCGGTGGCCTCGCCCTCCAGGTTCGGGTCGGTCGCGAGGATCAGCTCGGTGACGGTGCCGTCCGCGAGCCGTGCGAGCAGCTCGCGGATGCGCAGGTCGTCCGGACCGACCCCCTCGATGGGGCTGATCGCGCCGCCGAGGACGTGGTACCGGCCGCGGAACTCGCGCGTCCGCTCGATCGCCACGACGTCCTTGGGCTCCTCGACCACGCAGATGACGGTCAGGTCGCGGCGCGTGTCGCGGCAGATGTTGCACCGCTCCTGCTGTGCCACGTTCCCGCAGACCGCGCAGAACCTGACCTTCTCCTTGACCTCCAGGAGGGCGTGCGCGAGACGGCGGACGTCCGTGGGCTCCGCCTGGAGGACGTGGAAGGCGATCCGCTGCGCGCTCTTGGGACCGACGCCGGGCAGCCTGCCCAGTTCGTCGATGAGGTCCTGAACCACGCCTTCGTACAACGGAACGCCTCTCTCGGAGTGCTTGATTCTTACGGTAGTGGCTGGGAGCGAGCCTTAGAAGGGCTCAGGAGAAGGGCTCAGAAGCCGAGGCCCGGCATGCCGCCCATGCCCTGGGCGAGCGGACCGAGCTTGGTCTGCTGGAGCTGCTGCGCGTTGTCGTTGGCGGCCTGCACGGCGGCGACGATCAGGTCGGCCAGCGTCTCGGTGTCCTCGGGGTCGACCGCCTTGGGGTCGATCTCCAGGGCGCGCAGCTCGCCGGCGCCGGTGACGGTCGCCTTGACCAGGCCGCCGCCGGCCTGCCCGTCGACCAGGGTCGCCGCCAGCTCCTGCTGGGCCCGGGCGAGGTCCTGCTGCATCTTCTGGGCCTGCTGGAGAAGCTGCTGCATGTTGGGCTGGCCACCACCGGGGATCACGGTCACTCCTCAGGTTCGATATGTCGGTATGCCGAGCCTACGTGGTCGCGGACCGGGGCGCCGACGCAACTCTTTCGAGTGAGAAACTGCGGGCTCCTCTACCTGATCAACACCCTCTTGTGGGCGGAAATCCCGGGATTCCGGGCCCATCGCCCACCATTCGGCGGTAGGAAGGGCAGGCACCACGTGCACCGCACGTCACAGAAGGACACGAGCGCTGAGCTGAACAGAGGAGTCCCCCGGTGAGCCAGCAGCCGGAGATGCAGCCACCGGGACCCCCCGGGGGAGACGTCCACCGCGATCTGACCGGTACGCCCTTCCCCCTGGGCGACTGGGGCGAGCCGGCCGAACGGCTCGACGAGCTGTACCGCTGGGTCGAGAGCAACGCCCTGCGCACCGCCGAGTGGTACCTCTCCGACCGCGTCTGGAAGCGCCGGGCCGCCCGGATCCTGCGGATCGGCACGGCCGTGGGGGTGATCGCGGGCGCCGCGCTCCCGCTGCTCGACCTGACCGGGGTCGCCGAGGGCATCGCGGGCTGGGGCTATCTGTCGCTGCTGCTCGGCGCCGCCTGCATGGCCTGCGACCGGTACTTCGGGCTGACGTCCGGCTGGATAAGGGACGTGGCGACGGCACAGGCCGTGCAGCGCCGGCTGCAGGCGCTCCAGTTCGACTGGGCCTCGGAGAGCGTCCGGGAGGTCCTGGGCCCCACGGAGGGCACGGCGAGCGAGGCGGCCGAGCGCTGTCTCGGCGTGCTGCGCCGCTTCTCGGAGGACGTGACGGAGCTGGTGCGGGCGGAGACCGCGGACTGGATGGTCGAGTTCCGATCGGGTCCGGCGCCGCTGGCGCTCCAGTCGGTCGGCGTGGTCCCGGCCAGGCCCGAGAGCCCCCACCCCTCGGGCCGTTTCCCGCTGCCGCCGGGCACCCGGCCGAACATGCCGCGTCAGCGGCCCCCGGAGACCCGCTGACGCGGGCTGCTCCGGGGGCCTCGGCCGAGAACGGCCCGGAGGGACCTCCCCCGGGGACGGCCCGGAGGGACCTTTCCCGGGACGGCCCGGTGGGCCTCAGCTCAGGATGATCATCGAGCCCTGGGCGAGGCTCCGAGTCGCCGCCGCGTGCAGTCCCAGCCAGACGTGCCGCTCCCGCGCGAAGGGATGGCCGTCGTACGGCACGGCCGCGGCAGGCTCCTCCAGGGTGGTGGGCCGATCCGGCGGCAGCGGGGCCGCGGGCGGGTTCGCCGGGTCGATGCCGATCGAGGGCGCCACGAACTCCAGCTCCCGCAGCAGCCCGTACGAGGAGCCGAGCGGGCCGCCGCCTTCGAGGAGCTCGTCGTTGGCGAGCGGCACGGGGAAGTCCACCGGCACGTAAGCGCCCGCGTGGTCGTAGTGCCAGACCAGGTGGGACTGCTGGGCGGTGGCCTCGAACATCTCCAGGAGCTGCTCGTAGTCCCCGCCGAGCTCGTCGACGGGCTCGACCGGCAGCCCGCACATCCGGAGCAGATAGGCGCGGCGCAGGAAGTGCAGGGCCGTGTAGTCGAAACCGGCGACCGGAGCGACGTCCCCGGAGAGCCCCGGCATGTACGCGTAGACGGGCACGGTCGGCATGCCGGACGCGGTCAGCACGGCGTCGTAGGCGGCTATCTCTTCGGCGAAGGGATTGTCGGGGCTGTGGCACAGCACGTCGACGAGGGGGACCAGCCACAGGTCACAGGCCAAGGGAGGCTCGCTCTCCGTCAGATGCAGGGACGGCCAGGGTAGTCGGCCGGGCCGACGACGCCCACCCGTCGATGACCTGCCCCCGCGGGCCCGGCCTCAACCCGACGGGGGCTCAGCGGGCCCGCGCCTCCAGGCGGTCGGCCCATTCCAGCGAGTGCGCGTTGTAGGCCCGGACGAGTGCGACGGCCGCCTCCGCGTCGCCGCGGGTGATCGCGTCGACCAGGTCCACGTGTCCGCTCCACAGCCAGCCGAGGACGTCCCGCTCGGAGCGCAGGTAGGGCACGGAGAAGACCCAGGCCTGGACGCGGAGCCGGTGCAGGAAGTCGGCGATGTAGTCGTTGGCGGAGACGAGGCGGCCCAGCTCGCGCCAGTAGCGGATGTCGTAGCCGATGAGGACGTCGAGGTCCCCGGCGCGGGCGGCGCGGGCGGCGGCCTCGCCCCGGCGGCGGACGGAGACGAGCGCGACACCGATGTTGAGGTCGGGCTCCGGGGCGGAGGGCGGCGGGGTCGTCGCGGGGGCGTGGCGGCGGAAGATGCCGTCGACGACGAGCATCCGGGCCTCGACCATGCCCCGGTAGTCGTCGATCGAGTACTGGTGGACGCGGAAGCCGCGGTGCTGGTCGGAGTCGAGGAGGCCCTGGGCGCAGAGGTCGACGAGGGCTTCGCGGACGGGCGTCGCGGAGACGCCGTACTGCTCGGCGATCTGTTTGACGGTGAATTCCTCGCCGGGCTGGAGACGGCCTGCGAGCACCTCGTCACGGAGCGCGTCCGCGATCTGCTGTCGCAAGGTGTTGCGCGTGACAGCTCCGCTCGCGGGCATGTGGTCGGTCCCCTCCGTACGGTTCCGGACACCCTAGTCCAGACGGAGGGGACCTCCCGGTACTGCGGTTATGCGGTGTGCTCGTCGGCGACCGCGAGGGCCGCGTCCAGGGCCGCCAGGCCCTCCTTGGCCTCGGCCTCGGAGACGTTGCAGGCGGGAACGGCGTGGGTGCGGTTCATGTTCACGAAGGGCCACAGGCCCTGCTTCTTCGCCGCGGCGGCGAAGGCGGCCATCGGCGCGTTGGCCTCGCCCGCCGCGTTGTACGGGACGAGCGGCTCGCGGGTCTCCTTGTTCTTGACGAGGTCGAGCGCCCAGAAGACGCCCGTGCCGCGGACCTCGCCGACGGACGGGTGGCGCTCGGCGAGCTCGCGCAGGCCGGGGCCGAGGACGGTCTCGCCGATGTGGGCGGCGTGCTCGACGACCTTCTCGTCGGCCATCACCCGGAGGGTGGCGACGGCGGCGGCGCAGGCCAGCGGGTGACCGGAGTAGGTCAGGCCGCCGGGGTAGGGGCGCTTGTCGAAGGTGGCGGCGATCTCGGCGCTGATGGCGACGCCGCCGAGCGGCACGTAGCCGGAGTTCACGCCCTTGGCGAAGGTCATCAGGTCGGGGACGACGTCGAAGTGCTCGGCGGCGAACCACTTGCCGGTGCGGCCGAAGCCGGCCATGACCTCGTCGAGGATGAAGACGATGCCGTACTTGTCGCAGATCTCGCGGACGCCGGCGAGGTAGCCGGGCGGCGGGGTCATGATGCCGGCGGTGCCGGGCACGGTCTCCAGGATGATCGCGGCGATCGTCGCCGGACCCTCGAAGGCGATCGTGTCCTCCAGGTGCTGGAGGGCCCGCGCGCTCTCCTCCGCCTCGGTGGTGGCGTAGAAGGGCGAGCGGTAGAGGAACGGCGCCCAGAAGTGCACGACGCCCGCGGAGGCTGTGTCGGAGGCCCAGCGGCGCGGGTCGCCGGTCAGGTTGATCGCGGTGGAGGTGGCGCCGTGGTACGAGCGGTAGGCGGAGAGCACCTTCGTGCGGCCGGTGTGCAGCCGGGCCATGCGGACGGCGTTCTCGACGGCCTCGGCGCCGCCGTTGGTGAAGAAGATCTTGTCCAGGTCGCCCGGGGTGCGCTCGGCGATGAGGCGTGCGGCCTCGGAGCGGACGTCGATGGCGAAGGCGGGCGCGAAGGTCGCGAGCTTACCGGCCTGCTCCTGGACGGCGGCGACGACCTTGGGGTGCTGGTAGCCGATGTTCGTGTAGACGAGGCCGCTGGTGAAGTCGAGGTAGCGGTTGCCGTCGTAGTCCCAGAAGTACGAACCCTCCGCGCCGGCCACGGCGAGCGGGTCGATCAGGCCCTGGGCGGACCAGGAGTGGAAGACGTGCGCGCGGTCGGCGGCCTTGACGGCCGCGCCGGCCTGGGGGTCGGGTTCGACATGAGGGGTCATGGCGTCGAGGGTAAGGAAGCGCAGGTGGGAGGGGCCATGGCCATCTTGTCCACCGAGACCGGGGCGGACCCGACACGTTGCGGGGTGGGGGGCGGACCCTCCTATGCTGCGCGGCATGTACACGCCCGGTCGCAGCGCCGCCACGACGTTCACCGGCTGGGGAATGCTCCTCAGCGCCTGGGCGGCCGTGCTCGTCTCCCTCGCGGGGGTCTCCCCGTACCCGCCGCTCGTGGCGCCGCTGGCGCTCGCCGGACTCGCCGTCCTCTTCGCCGCCGCCTGGGCCGTCGCCTCGCACCGGGCCGGCGCCCGCTCCCGGGACCCGCTGGCCAAGCCGTACCGCGAGACCCGCCGGCCGAACCGTGTCCTGCGGTACGTGCTCGGCTTCGGCATCTCCTTCGCCACCGCCGCCGCGTTCCTGACGCTCTTCGTCGACAGCAGTGCGTACGGCCGCGAGACCGAGCGCCTGGAGCGCGTCGGGTACGGCGAGTACGAGGTCCCCGTGGTCCGCCTCGCGGGCGATCCCGTGTTCCACGAGGGCGACGAGGACCGCGATCCGTACTACCTCACCGACCTCGTACTGCGGATCCCGTACGAGTCCGGCCCGCGCGAGGTCACCGTCCGCGGGCTCTACACCCGTTTCGAGCCGCCCGTGCCCGGCCGCACGAAGGTGGAGGTGTACTTCGCGCCCCGCGACCCGGAGGTGCCCGTGGTCGAGAACGGCACCCGCGACGGGCGGCTGTTCGGCCTCATCGCCTTCGCGGCCTTGGGCGGCCCGTGGGTCCTGATCGTGGGCGGGGGGGCTGACGGGCCACATGGACACCGACGACCTCCACCGGCTGCGCCGCTTCGAGCCGGGCGTCCACCTGCCCGCGCTCGGCATCCTCCTCGCGGGCCTGGTCCTGCTCCTGCCGATGGCCCTGGAGTTCCAGGTGGCGGGCCTCGACCGGCCTCTCGCCCTCCTCGCCGTGCCGGCTCCGGCCCTGGCCCTCACCTGGCTGGTCAAGCGGGTCTGAAAGGGTTCGGACCGGTTTCACCGCGCCCGGACGGCGTACGGGTCGGCGAACAGTTCCGTCACCGCGCTCCGCAGCAGCAGCGGGTGCACGAAACGGTCCGCGCACGTCGGCGGGCAGCGCCACGCCAGGGGCCAGGTCCGGCCCGTCAGCGCCGGGACCGGCACGTAACTGATGTGCGCCGGGCCCGCGTTGAGGCGCGTCACCCCGCGCGGCCACGCCCGGCGGGCCGTCGACCCGGGCGGTACGAGGAAATAGACCCCGCGTCGGCCGTTCGCCTCGATGACCACCGGCCCCGGGTCCCCGCCCGTCAGCGCCTCCATCCAGTCGGCCAGTCGACGCCCTTCGTCACCGTCCACGCGAACGGCGTCGAATTGCACTCCCGCCTTACGGAGTTGGAATCCGGAAACTGGAATCCAATCCACCTTCACTTCCCGATCCTCTTCATTCACGAGACCATGTTCCCGCGTCGGCGCCAGCGTTTTCCACGACTGCGGCGGGCGCGTCGACAACCCCTTGACCTGCGTCAACGCGCCTCGCGCGCAGTCGAATTCGGCGGGGAGCAGTTGAGACCGATTGAGATCGGTTGAGTCCGGATGGGGAGCATGAATGGCACGAGCGGAGAGCAGGGAAACGGTCGGCCCCGCGGCCAGGATGGCGGCCACCGTAGCGAAGCGATTGCGACAGAAGAAGGGGTGGACGCAGGAATGCCTGGGCGCCCGGACGGGTTTCACGGGCGCGGCCGTCAGCGCCATGGAACGGCTCATCCATCCGGTGAGCGACGAGATGCTCGTCCAGCTCGAACGCGTCCTCGGCGACGGGACGGGCATCTTCGAGGAGATGCGGGAACTCGTGCGGCTGGAGAAACTGCCGGAGCAGTTCCGGGGGTACGCGCCGATCGAGCAGAAGGCGGTGGCGCTGTGCCTGTACGCGAACCACGTCGTGCACGGCCTGTTCCAAACGGAGTCGTACGAGCGGGCGTTGATCGCGGACGGCTATCCGAAGCCGACGCCGGAGCGGCAACTCGACGGTCATCGAGACCCCCACCCACGACCACGTGACGTACCTGGAGATCCAGGGGGATCCTGCTGATCACCGACCGGGCGAAGGTCAGCACCCACCGGCAGCGGTACGCGAAGATCCGGGCACAGGCCCTGGATCCGCGCAGGTCGCCGGGCTTCATCGAGGAGTTCGCGGGAGCACGGAGGTGAACGACGCCCCGCACTGGTTCAGGTCCAGCTACAGCGACAGCGGCGGCGGGGGATGCGTCGAAGACACCGTTTCCTTTGGTTGGCTGGCGCGTTGAGCTTGGCGTGGAGGGTCTTGCCGAGCGTCTGGTGCCTGACGAACTGTGGGAGTTGTTCAGACGGGTGGTTCCGGAGACGGTCACCCGGCGTCCGCAGGGAGGCGGTCGACGTCGTGCTGGCGACAGGGAAACGCTGGCGGCGATTGTTTTCGTAGCCACGTCGGGCTGCACCTGGCGACAGTTGCCGCCGGTGTTCGGGCCGTGCCGGCAGACCGTGTACCGGCGGTTTGCCCAGTGGAGCCGCGACCGTGTCCGGGCACAGCTGCACCGCGTGATCCTGGACGAGCTTGGCAGTCGCGGAGAGCTCGACTGGTCCCGGTGCGCGATCGACTCTGTGAGTATTCGCGCCACCAAAGGGGGCCCCTGACCGGACCGAATCCGACCGACCGCGGCAAGAAAGGGTCGAAGATCCACCTGATCTGTGACCGCAACGGCCTCCCGATCTCGCTCGGCGTCTCGGCCGCCAACACCCATGACATCCTGGCTCTGCAACCGCTCGTCCAGGGCATCCCGCCGATCGTTCGCGCCGTGGGCCGCGCCGGCGACGACCGGGCAAGCTGCACGCGGACAAGGGATACGACTACGACTACCTGCGCCGGTGGCTTCGAGGCCGGGGGATCCAACACCGGATCGCCCGCCGCGGGATCGAGCCCTCCGGTCGCCTGGGCCGCCACGGGTGGGTGGTGGAGCGGACCGTGTCCTGGCCGGCTGGGTGCCGACGGCTCCACCGCCGCTACGAGCGAAAGTCCGAGCACTTCCTCGGCTTCGCAGGCATAGCCGCCGCCTTCATCTGCTTCCGACACCCGGCGGCTGCCCGGCACTCTGCCTGATCAAATGTGCTCAAGGCCCAGCGCACTCGGAATGTCCCGGATCCAGGCAGCGCGGTCCGGCTCCGCAGCGGCGACACGATCCAGCGCCTCGATGAACCGCCGACCTTCCCCTGAGTCCATCTTGCCGAGCTCAAAGGCGATCTCTTCCAAGGTGCTCAACGCCATCTGTGAGTCGGGCCCGACCTTGACGAGATCCTCCAGGGTCGCCACCGCCGCCAAAAGTGCCCGCACCACCTCGTCTCCCTGAAGCACGACTTCACCCTCTCCAACGCCAGCGATCACGAGGTGATGCTGCCACCCCGCGTGCGTTCAGAACACCTCACGCGCGGCTGATCGACTCACGACACGTCACTCAGACAGAGCGCCTTCATGTCCCGTTGAGCAGGCGCCCACGGTGATCAGCGGGCCAAAAGAAACACCGTCGAAGTCGCCTTCGCCTGGCACAAGTCCTCGTACAGCGACGACGGCGGCGGCAACTGCGTGGAAGTCGCCGCCTGCCCCCACGCCGTCCACCTCCGGGACTCGAAGGTGCAGGACGGCCCCACGTTCGCCGTGGAACCGTCCTCGTGGACCGCGTTCGTCGCCTGGCAGGGATGAATCCCTAGCAGTACAGGTTCGCCCCCGCGGGCACACCCAGGATCTGGGTGAACTGCTGGTACTTGGTGACCCGGCTCTGGACCTGGGCCGGGTTGCCGCCGTTGCACTCCAGGCTGCCGTTGATGGCCCAGATGGTCTGGCCGAAGCCGGCGCCGTTGACCATCGCGTTGTGGGCGGTCATCGTGCCGGGGCCGTTCTGGGTGTTCCAGTACCAGAGGCCCGTCTGCATGGCGACGGCCGGATCCTGCTCGACCCGCCACGGGTTGTTGAGCAGGTCGATGCCGAGGGCGTCCCCCGCGGCCTTGTAGTTGAAGTTCCAGGAGAGCTGGATGGGACCGCGCCCGTAGTAGGCGGCCTGACCGGCCGGGCAGCCGTAGGGCCGGGTCGTGTCGCAGTAGTGCGGGTAGTTCGCCGTGTTCTGCTCGACGATGTAGTAGAGCCCGCCCGTCTCGTGGGAGACGTTCGCGAGGAAGGCCGCGGCCTCCTGCTTCTTCACCGTGTCGCTGCCGGTGGTGGCGAAGCCGGGGTACGACTTGAGGGCGGCGACGAGGCCCGCGTACGTGTAGAAGGGGCTCCGGTTCGGGAACATCTGGTTGAACTGGGCCTCGGAGACGACGAATCCGGAGGGGCTCGGGTCAGTGCCGCCACCGCCCGTTCCGCAGACGCCCTCGTCGCGCCAGACGTCGGAGGAGCCGGGGCGCTCGTTCTGGGTCCACCACTTGGCGTACCAGTTGTGGCCGTTGTACGAGGCGGTCATGCCGCCCGTGTAGACGCTGGAAGAGTTCCAGGCGGCCACACAGGCGGGGGCGGCGCCCGCCGAGGCGGTGGGGAGGAGTATCGCGAGGCCGACCGCCGTACAGAGCGCGGCGATCAGGGTGACCAGCTTGCGCAGCATGCGTCTTCCTTCCGGGTGGGGTCCGGGTGGGAAGCCACAGCGAAGCGCGATTGGTCTGAACCTGTCAAGGTCTAGACCAGAAAGAGGGCGCTCCGGCCGTACCGGAGCGCCCTCTTCGGACGAACGGGACCGCTAGGCGGCCGACTGCACCGCCAGCTCCTTCGCCAGGGACTCCGCCGTCGCGAGGGACTCCGCGCGGGAGGATTCGAAGAGCGGGACGAGCCCGGCCATCGCCGGAACGTGCGGGGCCAGCGTCAGCTCGGGGACGATGAAGCTGACGTCCAGGCCGAACACGTCGCCGAGGGCCAGCCGGAGGTAGTTCTCGACGTAGTCCTTGCCGTACTGGGGGGTGCCCTCGCGGTAGGAGCCGCCGCGGCTGGTCACGACGACGGCCCGCTTGCCGGCGAGCGAGGGGTTCTCGGTGATCGAGGTGCGGCCCACGAGGAAGACGTGATCGAGCCACGCCTTCAGGGTGGAGGGGATCGTGTAGTTGTACATCGGCGCACCGAGCAGGATCACGTCCGCCCGCTCGGCCTCCTCGATCAGCCTTCCGCGCAGCGCGAAGGCGGGCGCCGCGCTGTCGGCGTAGTAGGCGGCGGCGTCCAGGTGCGGGATCGGATCCGCCGCGAGGTCGCGGTAGATCACCGTCCCCTCGGGGTGCTCCGTCTCCCAGGCCTCGCGGAAGGCGGCGGTGACGGCGCGGGAGTGGGAGTCGTCGCCGTTGAAGGAGGTGTCGATGTGCAGCAGTGTGGCCATGGGGATCGTCTCCTGGAGTCGCAGGGGCCGGTGGGAGAGATCCTTCTTCCTCAACCAAAGTTGAGGTCCAGCCCCTGTGACCCGGATCACGATCCCCGTGGATCCCGGCCCGCTCAGATCATCAGGATCATCCGGCCCGGCCTGTGGCCCGCCTCCGCCCTGCGGTGCGCCTCCGCGACCTCCTCCAGGGGCATGACGTCGGCCACCCGGGTGGTCAGCTCACGGGCCGCCACCTTCCGCAGGCTCTCCGCGAGCCGGGCGGCGTCCGGCTTGGCCCGTACGGTCTCGACGCGGATGTCCCGCTCGGCGGCCGGGACCCGGTCGGGCGCGAGCGCGAGGAACACGCCGCCGTTCTTGAGGGCCGGAAGGAGGGCGTCGCCGATGATCGCCCCGTCGAAGATCGCGTCCACGCCGTCCGGGTCGCCCGCGAGGACCTTCGCGACCACGTCCTCCGGGGTGCCGCGGGTGACGACGTGGTCCGCGCCGAGGACCCGCAGTTCGGGTTCGTCGCCCTCGTGGGCGACGGCCACGACCCGCATGCCGGCGGCCGAGCCGTACTGGACGGCCAGACGGCCCACCACCGCGCTCGCGCCGGTCACGAGCAGCGTCGCCCCCTCCGGGAGGTCGAGCCGGTCGAGGCCCTGCTGGGCGGTGGCCGAGGCCAGCGGGAGGGAGGCGGCCACGGTGAAGTCCACGTCGTCCGGGACCGGGGCCAGCCACTCCGGGTCGGCCCAGATGATCTCCGCGTACGTGCCGTCGCCCGTCAGCATCTCGAACCAGGGCACGAAGCCGGCCACCCGGGCGCCGGGCTCCATCCCGGCCACGGGGTCGAGGAGCTTGCCCGCGAAGTCCGTCCCCAGGACGAACGGCGGCCTGAGATCGCCGACCGCGTCCGCGTACCTGCCCGCACGGATCCGCAGGTCCGCCTGGTTCACTCCGGCCGCCTTCAGCCGCACCCGCACCCTGCCCGGGACGGCCCCGGCCTCCGGCTCGGGCCGGCGGGCCATCCTGAGGACCTCCGGTCCTCCGTAGGCGGTCACTTCGACGACACGCATCGAGCGCATGGGGTACTCCTCACACGGAAGGCCCCCTCGTCGCCATTACACCCACGCTCCGGACCCCCGGCAACCCATGTCCGTCCACCCGAGTAGCCCTCCCTGAACGAAGGGCGAAGTCCAGGTGGCGGCCCGCTACACCGCCCCCGCCCTCGTACTGGCGTACGTACCGTCCCGGCCATGGAGTGGATTACCGCAGAGAACGTCATCGCCGTGGGGACGGCCCTCGTCGGTGTCCTGGTCACGCTCGCCGTCGTCTGGATCGACCGGTTCTCGCCCCAGCGCAAGCGGCTCGGCTACCGCGTGCAGCTCAACACCCCGCTCCACCGGGAGGAGAACCGCGACAGCGAGGTCATGACCGTGCGGGAGGGCCAGGTCGTGGGGATGGCCGCGCCCGCGAACGGATCCACGCTCGTCCTCCTCCGCATCGAGAACGACCGCGAGCTCGACATCAGCCCCGAGGACTACGGCGCCTCCGCCGAACCCCACGGCCTGAGGATCACCTTCGGCGAGCGGACCGTCCAGGGCGTGGTCGCCACCATCCCGGCCGGCTGGGACTCCGTCCGGGACGACCTGGAGCGCGCCCCCAAGCTCGGCCGGGACGGCAACGCCGTCCTCGTCCCCAAGGTGGCCCTCGAACGCGGGCAGTACTTCAAGCTGCTCGTCCAGCTCTCCGGCGGCGTCGCCGACCGGGACGTCAAGATCGACGGAAGCCTCCAGGGCGGCACGATCCGGCGCAACCGGAGCACCACGCCCGACGAGAAGCCGGCCAGGTTCAGCCCGACCGCGCGGAACGTCACCGTCGTCCTCACCGCCTGCGTCATGGCCCTGGCCGCGATCATCGTCCGCGAGCAGACCCCGCCGCCCATCGGCTGCACCCGGGGCGCCCTCACCCTCACCGGCTCGACGGCCTTCGCCCCCGCCCTGCGGGCGGCGGCACGGCAGTACGAGAAGGACTGCGAGGGCTCCACCGTGACCGTGGACGTGCACGGCTCGACCGCCGGGATCCGGGAGCTCGCACAGGCGGGGGCGGAGGGGGACGCCGTCATCGCCTTCTCCGACGGGCGCAAGCCGGGCGGTTTCCCCGAGCTGCGGGAGAACATGGTCGCCGTCTCCCTCTTCACCCTCGTCGTGAACGACGGGATCCCCCTCGACGACCTCACCCTGGACCAGATCCGGCGCGTCTACCGCGGCGAGATCCGGAACTGGGGCGAGCTCGTCCCCGGCGTCGACCGGCCGGTCCTCCTCGTCAGCCGGGACGCCGGCTCCGGCACCCGGCAGGTCTTCCAGCGCCGGGTCCTCGGACGCAACGAACCCGCCAACTCCTCGCAGGACTGCGAGACCTCCGACGACCCCGAGTCGAAGGTCGTCCGCTGCGAACTCGACTCCACCGAACAGGTCCTCGGCACCGTCGCCGAACTCCCCGGCGCCCTCGGCTACGCCGAACTCCGCGCCACCGAAGGGCGCGAGGGCCTGCACCGGGTGGCCGTCGACGGACGGCGGCCCCTCGTGGAGGAACTGGGCGAGTCCGGCTACCCGTACCGGGAGACCGAGTACGCCTACACCCGGGGCCTGCCCCCGGCCGACTCCCTGACCTCCAGCTTCCTCGCGTACCTCCGGTCGGGACGCGGCCAGGACGTCATCAGCGCGCACGGACACCTGCCCTGCGCGACCCCGGAGGGGCTGCCGGTGTGCGGAGAGGGCTGATCGCCGATCTCGTCGTCTGGCATGCTCTGGCGACGTGGAGTCATTGAACGCGGAAGATCCGGTCAGCGTCGGCCCGTTCCGTCTGATCGGCCGCCTCGGGGTCGGCGGGATGGGCCGGGTGTTCCTGGCGCGCTCGGCCGGCGGGCGGACCGTCGCGGTCAAGGTGGTGCACGCGGAGCTGGCCGCCCAGGACGAGTTCCGGCGCCGCTTCGCCCGCGAGGTCGCCGCCCTGGAGCGGGTCGGCGGCACCGGCACCGCGCCCGTCCTCGGCTCGGACACCACCGCCGACGCGCCGTGGGTCGCCATCGGATACGTACCGGGCCCCTCGCTGCGGACCGTCGTCGGCGACGAGTTCGGGCCGCTGCCGCCGGCGACCGTACGGGCCCTGGCCTCCGGGCTCGCCCGCGCCCTCGACCACATCCACGCCGCCGGACTCGTCCACCGCGACCTCAAGCCGTCCAACGTGCTGCTGACCGTCGACGGGCCGCGGATCATCGACTTCGGCATCGCCCGCGCCGTCGACGCCGTCGCCGACGGCGGCAACCTGACCACCACCGGGGCGGTCGTCGGCTCCCCCGGCTTCATGTCGCCCGAGCAGGTCCGCGGCGACCACGTCGGCCCCGCGTCGGACGTCTTCTGCCTCGGGTCCGTGCTCGCGTACGCGGCGACCGGCCGCGCCCCCTTCGGCACGGCGGACAGCGGCGTCCACGCCACCATGTTCCGCATCGCCCACGACGAGCCCGACCTGACGGACCTCCCGCCCGAGCTCTCCGGACTCATCCGGGCCTGCCTCGCCAAGGACCCGGCGGCCCGGCCCACGGCCACCGAGATCGTCGAGACCCTCCCGGTCGCCGACCCCTGGCTCCCGGCGGACGTCCTGGCACGGCTCGGCCGGCACGCGGCGCAGCTGCTCGAGGCGGAGGGAGCCGCCCCCGCGGCGGGCGCCCCGGCCGCCTCCGACACTCCCCCGCCGGCCGGCGGCGCGGTCCCCGGCGCCGGTACCGCCGCCGCGCCCGCTCCGCCCCGGCGCCGGGGCCGCACCGCCCTCCTCGCCGCCGCCACGGCCCTCGTCGTCGCGGCGGCGGCCACCGTCGCGTACGTCTACTGGCCCGGCCGGACCGACGGCGGCAGCGGCGGCACCGCCGACGGCGGCCGGAAGAACGGCACCGCCACCGGCCGCCCCGCCGGGATCGTCCCCGCCGCCTTCCTCGGCGCCTGGGAGGGCGTCCTCAAGGGCACGGCGAACGCGCCCTACGAGACCAGCCGGATCGAGATCACCCAGGGCCCCAGGGGCGCCAAGGCCGCCGTCTACACCCACGTCACCGGCGAACTGCTGTGCATCGGCCGGGCCACCCTGATCTCCGCCACCGACAGCGAACTCGTCCTCGGCGACGCCGAGGTCACCGAGAGCGTCCCCGCCCAGCGCTGCACCCCGGCCGCCCGCCAGACCCTCAGGCTGCGCTCGACCGACGTCGTCGAATGGGGCTCCGGCGTCGCCAGGAGCACCTTCCAGCGGGTCAAGGCCGGACCGGACGTCGTCCCCGCCGCCTACGTCGGCACCTGGAAGCAGGCGCCGGACACGGTGACCCAGCCCGAACCCGACCGCTGGTCCTACCGGGTCACCATCACCCAGGGCCCGGTCGGAGCCCCGCTCGTGCGCTTCGAGCAGTCGTACCCGCGCATGGACGACCAGGGGAACCTGCTCGCCGAGGACATCGACTGCGCGGCCACCGCCGTCGTCGGCGGCGCGGGCTCCCTCCTCGTCATCGGCCCGGAGACCCGCGACCCGGCAAGCTGGGACCCGGACTGCGCCGAGAACGGCTCCAGCAACCTCCGCATCGCCCACTGGAAGGGCCAGGAGCGGCTCCAGGTCTACGGGATGACGGCGGACGGGGAGCCGGCGGAGTTCGTCCGGGACTGAGGCGTGTCCGGTCCTGAGCCGCCGGGCGCCCCCTAGCGGCCGAGCAGCTGCTGCACGGCCAGGACGGCGTCCAGGAGCGGCTGGCCGACGCCGCCGACGGTCGCGGCGACGGCCCGCAGGACCGCGAGCCCGCCCTGCCGCGTCTGCGGCACCGCGAGGGCGGCCGTGGCCCCGTCCAGCTCCTCGGCGACCTCGGGCGCCACCTGGCCGCGCAGCTCCTCGACGCGTGCGAGCACCTCCGCGAGCAGCCGCTCCACCTCCGGCGAGGAGTGGTAGTGCACGATGCCCCGGTTGCCGTGCCCGCCGTGCATGTTCACGACGTCGCCGTAGTAGTTGTCCCCGGCCATCACTTCACCATCCCCGTGTTGCCGCTGCCGCCGTACATGTTCACGGCGTCCCCGAAGTAGTAGTTGCCGTAGTTGGTGACCGCCAGCGTCCCCACCGAGGCCTGGAACTCCGCGTTCGGCTTGTCGATCGCCTCGGCGATCTCGCGGACGAGCCGGTCGAGGTACTCGCGCTTCCCGGTCACCAGGGCCGTGGAGCGCCCGTTCGTCTCGACGGCGAGGACGTCGTGGGACCTGGCGAAGACCACGGAGGCCATGACGCCGAAGTAGTAGGCCAGCAGGAGCGCGGCGCAGGCCAGGACGAAGCTGAGGACGTCGTCGAGGTCGCTGCCGTCCGATCCGTACTCGTACGAGCTCGACGACGAGTCCGTGAAGTTCATGAGGATCAGCAGGACGGCGAGCGTGATCCCGCCCCGCTTCAGGAAACGGCCGAACGCCTCCGCGCGCCGGGGCCGGAGCACGAAGGTGTAGACGCGGACGATGTTCTCCAGCGGGTAGGCGGCTCCGTAGACCCAGAGCAGCCGCTTGCTGATGACGAGGCCGTTCCGGGGCGGGGAGGCGGCCGGGACCGGTGGCCGGGTCGGCTTCGGCGGCGGTGTTCCGTGAGTCTCCATGCGTCCCCCCGAGATGGACCGGCTACGGCGTGTCCCTCATTACGCATCCGAACCAGCCTTCCCACAAGGCGAGTTCAGGCCTGGCGCGAGGCGGGTCCGGACACCGGGGCGGCTCACGCGACTGGACCCGCACCACCAGTGCACTGTGCACGGGGTGCGGGTCCAGGTGCGGAGCCTCTGGCGCCGGTAAAGGCGCCGTTCCGTTGTGCCCACCCGTTCCGCCCCGCGGAACGACTGCCCACAACGAAGGGGGCCTACAGGAAGGAGTTGATCTCGATCGTCTCCGTGCGGCCGGGGCCCACGCCGATCGCGGAGATCGGGGCGCCCGACATCTCCTCCAGCGCCTTCACGTACGCCTGCGCGTTCTTCGGCAGGTCCGCGAAGGTCTTCGCCTTGGTGATGTCCTCGGACCAGCCCGGCAGCATCTCGTAGACCGGCTTCGCGTGGTGGAAGTCGGTCTGCGAGTACGGCAGCTCCTCGACGCGCTTGCCGTCGATCTCGTACGCGACGCAGACCGGGATCTGCTCCCAGCCCGTCAGCACGTCGAGCTTGGTGAGGAAGAAGTCCGTCAGGCCGTTGACCCGGGTCGCGTAGCGGGCGATGACCGCGTCGAACCAGCCGCAGCGGCGGTCACGGCCGGTGGTGACACCGCGCTCGCCGCCGATGCGGCGCAGCGCCTCGCCGTCCTCGTCGAACAGCTCCGTCGGGAACGGGCCGGCGCCGACGCGGGTCGTGTACGCCTTGAGGATGCCGATGACGCGGGAGATCTTCGTCGGGCCCACGCCCGCGCCCGTGCAG
The DNA here is from genome assembly GCF_020400725.1 of Streptomyces sp. NK15101. Taxonomy (GTDB): domain Bacteria; phylum Actinomycetota; class Actinomycetes; order Streptomycetales; family Streptomycetaceae; genus Streptomyces. The sequence continues at coordinate 177,782 of NZ_JAINVG010000002.1, forward strand.
GCGCCGCCCGCGGTCGGGTTCGAGGAGGTGACGAAGGGGTACGTGCCGTGGTCGACGTCGAGGAGCGTGCCCTGGCCGCCCTCGAAGAGCACGACCTTGTCCTCGTCGAGCGCGTTGTTGAGGATCAGGGTGGTGTCGGCCACGTACGGCTTGATCTGCTCCGCGTACTGGAGCATCTCCTCGACGATCTGCGCGGCGTCGATCGCGCGGCGGTTGTAGAGCTTGGCGAGGAGCTGGTTCTTGCCCTCGAGCGCCGCCTCGACCTTCTGGGTGAGGATCGACTCGTCGTACAGGTCCTGGACCCGGATGCCGACGCGGTTGATCTTGTCGGCGTAGGTGGGACCGATGCCCCGACCCGTGGTGCCGATCTTGCGCTTGCCGAGGAACCGTTCCGTCACCTTGTCGAGGGTGACGTTGTACGGGGTGATCAGGTGGGCGTTGCCGCTGATCAGGAGCTTCGACGTGTCGACGCCGCGCTCGTTCAGTCCGCTCAGCTCGGAGAGCAGGACCGCCGGGTCGACGACGACACCGTTCCCGATCACCGGGGTGCACCCCGGGGAGAGGATTCCGGAAGGGAGGAGATGCAGCGCGTACTTCTGGTCGCCCACGACGACCGTGTGGCCGGCATTGTTGCCGCCCTGGTAACGCACCACGTAGTCCACGGATCCACCGAGCAGGTCGGTGGCCTTTCCCTTGCCCTCGTCACCCCACTGAGCACCGAGCAGCACAAGTGCGGGCACAGGCGTACACCCCTTCCGGGTGGGGCATGTCCAAGGTCAGGGGGCGTACGCCGCCTCACCGGTGTGCCCCGGAATAGACGAAGCCCCTGGCGCAATAGCGCAAGGGGCTCTTGCACAAAGATGCTACCCGAGGAAGGACCGAGGTGTCGGATCACGACCAGCTGCTGGTCATCGTCGACCCGGTCGCCCGCCGAAATGACGGCGAGTCCGTACGGATCGCGAAAGACGTGCTGTCCGCGGGCGCGGAGGCGAAGATCTGCCTGCCGGACGGCCCCGAAGAATTCTGCCGGGCCCTGGCCAGGCGCGGCTCCCGGCGCCCCGTGGTCCTCGGCGACGACCGCGCGCTGCTCCGCACGGTGGCCCTGCTGCACCGCGAGCGGGAGCTCGCCGAGGGGGCCCTCTCGCTCGTCCCGATCGGCGCCCCGGACGACCTGGAGGTGGCCCGCGCGCTCGGCGTGCCGCGCTCCACGCCGGCGGCGGCCCGGGCGGTCCTCCACGGGGCCGTGCGCCGCCTCGACCTGCTCGTCGACGACAGCGACGGCGTCGTCCTCGGCGACCTCCTCGTCCCCGGCGCGCCGGACCTCGCCCCGGCGGCGTCCGTGTGGGGCACCTGCCGCTCCCTCGTCCGCACCCTCGTCCGGCCGGCCCCCTCGGCCCTCGCCGTCCGCACGCACCGGCTGCGGGTGGAGGCGGACGGGGTGCTGCTCGCCGACGTCGACGCGCCGGTGGAGGGCCTGTCGGTCCGCTCGGCGGGCGGTACGGCGGAGGTGACCGTCCACCCGTCGGCGGCCCCGCCGCGCCGCGCCACCGCCCGCACCCTCACCGTCTCGGGCCCCGACTTCCGCTACCGCGCGGACGGCCGGGTCGCGGGGCCGGTGCGGCGGCGGACGTGGACGGTGCGGGCGGGGGCGTGGGGGCTGACCCTGCCCCGCGACCCGGTCCGGGAGCTCCTGCCGCCGGCCTGAGCCGCCCCGTACGGCGGCCCCGCTCAGGAGCTCCGTACGACCCGGTGGCGGAGGAGGACCGAGCGGCCGTCGAAGATCCGGGTCTCGACGGTCTCCAGGTCCGTGCGGTGCTCGGCGGGGCGGAAGGCCGGGGTGCCGCCGCCGAGGACGACGGGGTGGACGACGACGCGGTACTCGTCGACGGCGCCGTGCGCGCCGAGGTGGGCGGCGAGCTCGGCGCCGCCGAACAGCACCAGGTTCTTGCCGGTCGCGGCGAGCGCGGTCAGCCGCCCGGCCACGTCGTCGGAGACCACCGTGGTGTCGAAGCCCGGGTCCTGGCCGGCGAGCGTCCGGGAGACCACGACCTTGGGGGCCTCCCGCCAGACCGGCGCGAAGGCCAGGTCGTGCGGGTCCCGCGAGTACCGCTCGGCGTTCGGCCAGAAGCCGGACATGAGGTCCCAGACCTTGCGGCCGTAGAGGAAGACCGTGTCGCCGGCGGTCAGCTCGGCGGTGTACGCGGAGAGCTCGGGGCCCATGGCCGGCCAGTCGAACTCGCCGTTCGGCCCGGCGATGAAGCCGTCGAGGGACTGGTGGACGAAGTGGATGATCCGGCCGCTCACGAGGTCCTGCCTTCCGGTGGCGCGTACCGCCCCTGCGGTCCGCTCTCGCCCATGGGTCGGAGCCCCCGGGCGCCGCTCGACATCCGTCATGGAGCGATTTCCGGTCATCTTGTTCCGGCCGACGCCGGGGCGCGGCTTGGCCGGGGCGCCGGGCGGGACCTAGCGTCGACCGACATCTACCGGTGGGCGGGGGGACGTGCGATGACGGGTGCGCTGGACGTCGGGGCGGGGGCGCTGGGCGTCGGGGCGACGGCGGGGGCGCTGGAGCGGTACCGGCGAAGAGCGGGGCGGCTGATCGGCGCGGGCGGCGTGACGCTCGCCCTGACCGCCGGCCTCGGGGCCCTCGGGGTCCCCGGCCCGGTCCTCACGATCCTCGCGCTCGGGATCGTCGCGCTGGGCGCCGGGGCCGGCTCGCTGGTCCTCGCGCGGCGGATGCGGCGGGCCCTCGGCGCGGGCGTCTGGTCGGCGCACCCCGCCGTGGCGGTCGGTCACAGCCGGTACGCGACGAGCGTCGTGCTGCGCTCCCCGGACGGCGGCGAGGCGTGGCCGCTGACGGTGATCGCGACCCGGCAGCGCTACGAGCTGCTGCGGCCGGGCCCGGACGGCGTGCTGTGGTGGTGCGGCGACCCGCGCGCGGGCGGGGTCCTCGCCCCGCCCGGCGGCGGGGAGCTGATCTGGGCGAAGCGGCTGCGCGGCGGGCGCGTGCGCCGCCGGATCGTGGCGCACGCGGAGGCGGAGGGCCTGATGTGCCGGGCGGCCCCGAAGCAGCCGCAGGAGCCCGTGACCGTCACCGAGCACGTCATCGTGGACGGCCTTTCCGCACGCCTCGACGAGCCGCCCCGCACGGCCGGGCCGACGTACGCGGTGCTCGCCGCGCACGCCCTGCGCCAGGCCGGGCCCCAGGGCAAGGCGCTCCGCCCGGAGGCGGACGTGCGCGAGGTGCCCTGGTGGCGGGTGCGGAGCCTGCGGAGGATCGCCGGAGTGACCCGGGTGCTGGTCGCGCTCGCGTTCTGCGCGGCCGTCGGCGCGGCCGCGCTGACCGGACCGCCGGAGGGCGACGCCGTGAAGCTGTACGCCATCGGCGTCCTGGTCCTGGGCGCCCTCGCGCACTCCTGCTACCGGACGGTGGCCGTCGGCAGGCCCGCGGCGCGGCTGATGGCCCGGGCCGCGACCTCCTCCCCGCCCACCCCGCGCCGGTACGCCCTGCTGTACGACCCGCACGGCGGCGATCCGGTCCTGGTGCTGTTCCCGATGCACGGCGGCCCGTGCGCCCAGCCCGAGGGGCTGCTCCCGCTGGTTCCCCCCGGCCCGCCCAAGGAGCCGCGCCGGGGGCTGCCGGCCCTGCCCGTCGGCACCGCCTGGCTGCACGGCCGGCGGCACTTCACCGCCGACCGCCCCGTGTCGTTCGTCGTGCCCTGGATCGACGGGCGCCCGCTGTGGCCGGCGGGGCCGTACCGGGAGACGGGCGGGCGGCCGGAGTTCACCGCGCTCCTGGACCGGCTCGCCCCGCCGCCGGCGGACCGGCCCCTCTGATCAGACCTCCCGCGCCTTCTTGTGGGCGCGCCAGCGGTCCATGATCCCGGCCATCTCGCCGTGCAGGAAGGCGAAGAACTCGGCCGTCTCCGCGACGCGGCGGCCCGCCGCGCTGTCCGTCCCGAGGGTCGCGGCGCCCTCGTCGAGGACCTTCTCCCAGCGGGTGAGGGTCTGGTCGCGGCGGGTGAAGGTCTCGTACCAGAGCTCGTTGTGGAGGACGTACCGCTCGCGGCGGGTGCCGGGGTCGCGCTCGCGGCTGACCATGCTGACCTGGGAGAGGTAGCGGATCGCGCCGGAGACGGCCGCCGGGCTGATCCGCAGCTGTTCGGCCAGCTCGGCCGAGGTCATGGAGGCCGTCTCGGAGGCGAGGAGCGCCGCGAAGACGCGGCTCGCCATGCGCTGCATGCCGGCGGCGGTCATCTCGGCGGCGAAGCGCTCCACGAAGCGGGAGACCGCCTCTTCGCCGGCCCCGTCGGTCCTCGTCGTCATCTCGCTCTCCATCCTCTGACTTTATACGGTTCCTTAACTTCACAAATTTGTGAAACTACCGTACGTTCAGAAGCATGACGAAGGCAATCAGCGTCATCGGACTCCACAAGTCCTTCGGGCGCACCCACGCCCTCGACGGCCTCGACCTCACCGTCGAGACCGGCGAGGTCCACGGCTTCCTCGGCCCCAACGGCGCCGGGAAGTCCACCACCATCCGGGCCCTCCTGGGCCTGCTGCGGCCCGACTCCGGCGCCGCCCGGCTCCTCGGCCGCGACCCCTGGCGCGACGCCGTCGAGCTGCACCGCCGGATCGCGTACGTCCCCGGGGACGTGACGCTCTGGCGCAACCTGTCCGGCGGCGAGGTCATCGACCTGTACGGGCGGCTGCGCGGGAACGGCGGCCTCGACAGGGCCCGGCGGGCCGAGCTGATCGAACGCTTCGAGCTCGACCCCACCAAGAAGGGCCGCACCTACTCCAAGGGCAACCGGCAGAAGGTCGCCCTGGTCGCCGCCTTCGCCGCCGACGTCGACCTGCTCGTCCTCGACGAGCCGACCAGCGGCCTCGACCCGCTGATGGAGGAGGTCTTCCAGAGCTGTGTCGAGGAGGCCCGCGACCAGGGCCGGACCGTCCTGCTGTCCAGCCACATCCTCAGCGAGGTCGAGGCGCTCTGCGACCGGGTCAGCATCGTCCGCAAGGGCCGGACCGTCGAGTCGGGCTCGCTCGCGGAGCTGCGGCACCTGACCCGTACCAGCGTCACCGCCGAACTCGCCGGGCCGCCCGACGGCCTCGCCCGGCTGCCGGGCGTCCACGGCCTGGACGCGCAGGGCAGCCGGGTCAGGTTCCAGGTCGACACCGACAAGCTCGACGCCGTCCTCCGCTCCCTGACCGCTTCGGGCGTACGGAGCCTGACCTCCACCCCGCCCACCCTGGAAGAGCTCTTCCTCCGGCACTACACGGACGAGGTGGCGTCATGACCCTCGCCGGCACCGGCGCCCTCACGCGGCTCGCGCTCCGCCGCGACCGGCTGATGCTCCCCGTCTGGGCGCTCGTCACCGGCGGCATGGTCGCGAGCGGCGCCGGCTCCCTGGAGGGGCTGTACTCCACGGCCGCCGAGCGGGCCGAGCTCGCCGCCTCCATGACCGCCAACAGCTCGATGCGCGCCCTGTACGGGCCGGTCTTCGACGACTCCCTCGGAGGGCTCGTCGCCTGGCGCTTCGGCACCTTCGGCGCGGTCCTCGCCGCCGTCGCGAGCCTGATCGTGGTGGTCCGGCACACCCGCGAGGAGGAGGAGACGGGCCGTCAGGAGATGCTGTCGGCGGGGGCCGTGGGCCGCCGGGCCCCGCTGACGGCGGCGCTCCTCGCCGCCCTCACCCTCAACACGGCCGTCGCCCTCGTCGTCACCGCCGGCCTCGCCGGACAGGGCGCGGCCGGGGCGCTCGCGCTGGGCCTCGCGATCGGCGGCACCGGCATGGTCTTCGCGACCACGGCCGCGCTCGCCGCCCAGTTCACGGAGAGCGCCCGGCTCGCCAAGGGCCTGTCGGCCGCCGTCCTGGGCCTGGCGTTCGCCCTGCGCGCGGCCGGCGACTCCGGCACGGCGGACGGTTCGTCGGTGCTGACCTGGGTCTCGCCGATCGGCTGGGCCGAACACGTCCGCGCCTTCGCCGGCGAACGCTGGTGGGTGCTGCTCCTGATCCTCGCCGCCGTGCTGGCGCAGACGGCGGCGGCGTACGCGCTGACCGCCCGCAGGGACGTCGGCGCGAGCTTCCTCGCGACCCGGCCGGGCCCGGCCGAGGGCCGGCTCGCGACGGCCGGGGCGCTCGCCTGGCGGCTCCAGCGCGGCACGCTCCTCGGCTGGTCCCTCGGCTTCCTGCTCGGCGGGCTCGTCTTCGGCGGGATGGTCGAGGGCGCGGCCGACATCGTCGGCGACAACGAACGGGCCCGGGAGATCTTCGAGCGGATGGGCGGCCAGAGCGCGCTGACCGACGCCTTCCTCGCCACCATGGTCTCCCTCCTCGGGATGCTCGCCGCGCTGTACGCGGTCGGGGCCGTGCTGCGGCCGCACGGGGAGGAGACCTCGGGCCGGGCCGAACCGCTCCTCGCGGGCTCCCTCGGCCGGCTCCGCTGGGCCGCCGGGCACCTGGTGATCGCCTTCGGCGGTTCGGCCCTGATCATGGTCCTCGGCGGGCTCGGCCTGACCCTCGCGTACGGGCACGAGGCCGGCCCGGTCCTCGGCGCCGCGCTCGTCCAGCTGCCGGCCGTCTGGACGCTCGCCGGGCTCGCGGTCCTGCTCTGGGGCGCCGCTCCGAAGGCCGCGACCGCCGCGTGGGGCGTGGCCGGGCTCTGCCTGGCCCTCGGCTGGATCGGCCCCGCCCTCGACCTGCCGCGGGCCCTCCTGGACGCCTCCCCCTTCGGGCACCTGCCGAAGCTGCCGGGCCCGGACATGGCCTGGACGCCGGTCCTGGTCCTGACGGCCCTGGCGGCGGCCCTGACGGCGGCGGGCCTGGCGGGGCTGCGCCGCCGGGACGTGCTGACCTGACCGCCCGGGGGGTCACACCTCCACGAGCAGCTCCTCGAAGCCCCGGATGACGTACCCCGGCTTCCACACCGGTTCCGCCGCGAGCCTCAGCCCCGGCGCGCGCCTCAGCAACTCGCCGAACACGGCGGTCAGTTCGAGGCGGGCGAGCGGGGCGCCGAGGCAGTAGTGGATGCCGGCGCCGAAGGTGATGTGCGGGTTGTCGGCCCGTTCGAGGTCGAGGACGTCGGCGGTGGGGCCGAAGCGGGCGGGGTCGCGGTTGGCGGAGCCGAAGAGGAGGGCGACCTCGGAGCCGCGCGGAACGGTGACGCCGCCGAGCTCGATGTCGTCGAGGACCCAGCGCTCGAACATCTGGAGCGGCGTGTCGTAGCGCAGGAGTTCCTCCACAGCTGTGGACAACTTTTCGGGATCCGGACGGACGCCCTCCCTGAGCAGCGTCCACCAGCCGTTGACCGTGGTGTTCACCGTGGCCTCGTGGCCCGCGTTGAGGAGCAGGACACAGGTGGAGATCATCTCCTGTTCCGTCAGCTCCTCCACCGCGATCAGGGACGAGATCAGATCGTCCCCCGGGCTCTTCCGCCGACGCGCGATCAACTCCCGCAGATAGTCCGAGAACTCCACCGAGGCCTCGACCGCCCGCCGGGCCGTCTCCTCCGAGGGGTTCAGCTCGAACATCCCGCAGATCGCCGCCGACCAGGGACGCAGCCGCCCCCGCTCCTCGTCCTCCGCCGGGATCCCGAGCATCTCGGCGATCACCGCGACCGGCAGCGGCTCGGCGACGGCGGACAGCAGATCGCCGCCGCCCGCCGCGACCAGGTCCCCGACCAGCCCCGCGGCGAGGCCCCGTACCGTCGGCGCCAGGTTCTCCACCGTCCTCGGCGTGAACGCCTTCGACACGAGCCGCCGGATCCGGGTGTGGTCGGCCGCCTCCAGATCGAGCAGCCCGTGGTCGTTGAGCGTGTGGAACGGCTCGTGCGCGGCGTCCGGCGCCTCCCGCCCGAACTCCTCGTGCGTGAAGCGATGGGTGTACGTCCGGCCCAGGCGCCGGTCCCGGAGGAGGGCCGAGACGTCCTCGTAGTGCGGGATCAGCCACTGACGGGTGGGGGCGTGCCAGTGGGCGCGGCCGGCGGCGCGCAGCTCGGCGTAGGCGGGGTAGGGATCGGCGACGAACTCCGGGGACCAGGGGTCGTAAGCAGCGTCAACAGCGTCCATGCCCGGACGCTACTCCCCCGACCGGATCCCGCCCCCGTACCGGCGCCTCACCCGCCGACCCGCACCAGCCCCGCCTCGTACGCGAAGACCGCCGCCTGCGTGCGGTCGCGCAGGCCCAGCTTCACCAGGATCCGGCTGACGTGCGTCTTGATCGTCGACTCGGCCACCACGAGGTGGTCGGCGATCTCGGCGTTCGACAGGCCCTGCGCGATGAGGACGAGGACCTCCGTCTCCCGCTCGGTCAGCTCCCCGATCTGCGCCATCGCCGGCGGGCGCGGAGAGCCCGGCGCCTTCGCGAACTCGGTGATCAGCCGCTTGGTGACGGTCGGCGCGAGCAGCGCCTCGCCGGCCGCGACCACCCGGACGCCGTCCGCGAGCTGCCGGGCCGAGGCGTCCTTGAGGAGGAAGCCGGAGGCCCCGGCGCGCAGCGCCTGGTACACGTACTCGTCGAGGTCGAAGGTGGTCAGGACGAGCACCTTCGCGTCCGCGTCGGCGGCGACGATCTCCCGCGTGGCCTCGATGCCGTTCAGCTCGGGCATCCGGATGTCCATGAGGACCACGTCGGGGCGGAGGGCGGCGACCTGTGCGATCGCCTCCCGGCCGTTGACCGCCTCGCCGACGACCTCGATGTCCGGCATCGCGCCGAGCAGCACCGAGAAGCCCTCGCGGACCATCATCTGGTCGTCGACGATCAGTACGCGGATCACGGCTGCGGCTCCTCACGGGTCTCTTCGCGGCTCACGGGGACGAAGGCCGTCACCTCGTAGCCGCCGTCGTCGGTGGCCTCGGCCGTCATCTCCCCGCCCAGCATCGTCACACGCTCCCGCATGCCGGTGATGCCGTGCCCGGCGCCCATCGAAGGGGACGGGCGCAGCCCTCCGTCAGGAGTGGTGGCCGGGTGGCGGGTGGGCTTCACCGGACCTCGGACCGGTCCGTTGGCGATGCGCAGACCGAGACCGCCCAGGACGTAGCTGACCTCGACCTTCGCAGCCGCGCCCGGCGCGTGCCGCAGCACGTTCGACAGGGCCTCCTGGACGATCCGGTACGCGGAGAGCTCCACGCCCTGCGGCAGCTCGCGCACCGCGCCGGTCACCGTCTTCGTCACGTCGAGCCCGGCCTCGCGGACGTTGCCGACGAGCGCGTCCAGGTCGGCGAGGGTCGGCTGCGGCGCGTCGGGCGCCTCGTAGTCCTCGGCCCGGACGACCCCGAGGATGCGGCGCAGCTCGGTGAGCGCGGCGACGGCGTTCTCCCGGATGGTGAGGAAGGCCTGCTCCAGCTCCGGCGGCGGGTTCTCCACCCTGTAGGGCGCGGCCTCCGCCTGGATGGCGACCACCGACATGTGATGGGCGACGACGTCGTGCAGCTCACGGGCGATGGTCGTCCGCTCCTCCAGGAGGGTCCGCTTGGAACGCTCGACGGCGGTGACGGTCTCCTGGGCGGTGACGTCGCGGCGCGCCTGACGGCGGACCTGGACGACGGTGACGGCGAGCAGGGCGAGGGCCGAGACGAACAGCAGGGGCATCGAGTCGGAGCCGCGGCCCACCCCGAGGAACATCTCGGCGAACAGGGCGTAGCCCGCCGTCCCGGCCCACATCCACCCCGCCGTACGGGGCCCGGTGCGGGCGGCCACGACGGTGAGGACCACCAGATGGGCGGCGAAGGCGTTGTCCGTCCAGGGCCAGCCGCTCCAGTAGCCGCCCAGGAACGCCAGGAAGGGCGTCGAGGCGAGGGACGCCCAGAAGGCGAAGACCGGCCTGATCAGCGTGGCCAGCACGATCGCGGGCGACACCCAGGCGAAGACGAACGCCGCGGGTCCGAAGCCGTCGTCGACGCGGTCGTACCCGATCAGGAAGACGACGAAGGCGCAGAAGGCGACCACCGCGTGCGGGAACAGGCCGGCGTAGACGCGTATCCGCTTCGGCAGCCGGCGCGCGGGCCCGCTGTCCACGTCCATGCGCGGCAGCGGCCGGTAGGCGAAGGCGTCGTGGAAGAGTTCCTGGCGCAGCCCGCCGAGCGCCACCTGCACCAGGCGGAACTCGGGGCTGCGGCTCGTCTCGGGGGACTGTGTCTGGGTCACACCGAAACGGTACGGGCGGCGGGGGACCCGGTCGTCCCGCTGGATGCGGATCCTTCCGGGTCCCCCTTGAGGACTAGGGCGGGCCTCAGGAGACGTTGTTGAACTTGGTGCCCTCGCCCGCGTACAGGTTCGTCGTCATGCGCGCGAACGGCGCCGTGGCCGAGCCGGTCGAGCGGTAGACGTACGTGCCGCCCGACCCGTACGCGATCAGGTCCGGGCGCCCGTCGTTGTCGAGGTCGCCGGCACCGACGAGCTGGGAGAAGACACCCCAGCCGCCGCCGATCCTCACCCGGGGGGCGAAGCCGCCGGCGCCGTTGCCCTGGTAGAGCCAGAGGACGCCGTAGGTGTCGCGGGCGACCAGGTCACCGGCGGCCGTGCCGGCGATGTTCCCGACGGCGGTGATGTGGTTGTAGATCTGCCAGCCGCCGCCGATCCGGACCCGCGGCGCGTACGGCTTCGCGTAGTTCCCGGTGCCCTTGTAGAACCACAGGACGCCCGCGCCGTCCGTGCCCACCAGGTCGGCACGGCCGTCGCCGTCGAGGTCCGAACCGCCGGTGATCTTGTTGTAGATCTGCCAGCCCGTTCCGACCTGCACGCGGGGGGCGAACGTGCCGTCGCCCTTGCCCAGGTAGAGCCACTGCACGCCGGAGCCGTCGACCGCGATCAGGTCGCCGGTGGCGGCACCGCCGGCGTTGCCGACGGCCTCGATCTGCTTGTACACGCCCCAGCCCGTACCGATGCGGGTGCGCCCGGCGACGTTGACCTGGCCGTTCACCGGCCGGTCCCGCAGGTCGTCGCGCCACAGCACGCCGGAGGTGTCCCGGGCGAGGACGTCGGTGGAGCCGTTGTTCGTGTAGTCGTGCGGGTTGGGCGTCCGGCTGAGCTCCATACGCCGGGTGTCCCGGATGGTCTCTCCGATGGCATCGACCTGCGTGGCCTGCATCGCGACCGTGTACGCGCCGTTCGGTGCGTCGTCGGTGTGGGGTGCGTTGGGTCCGAAGACCTCGCCGGCCCAGTCGAAGGAGAAGCGGGAGGTGCCGTCCGTGACGGGTCCGAGCTGCTGGCGGAAGACCTTGCCCGTCGCGATGTGGGTGAGCGTCACGTCCATGGTGGCGTCGGGGCGCGACAGCGTCCACCCCAGCGCCACCTTGCCGCCGCTCTTGTCGAGGTTGACCGTCGTGGGGACGTGGGACTGCACGACGGCCAGGGGGACGCCGAGCTCCATGTCCGCGATCTTGGTGACGGCCAGGTCGCCGTTCTCCGCGTTCCCCAGCCGGAACAGGCCGCGGGTGCCGTCGGGGCGCTCGCCGCTGACCACTGACGTGCCCTCGCCCTCGGCCGCCAGACCGGTCGTACCGGAGCCGTTGGTGACGGGGCGGCTGTCGCCGGAGGACAGGGAGTAGGCCCTGACGCCCGCCGACGGGTTTCCGAGGATCAGCCAGTCGCCCGCGAGCGCGGTGAGGTCGGTCTCCGCGGCACTGAGGATCTTCGTGGTCCGCTTCGGGTCCTGGCCGCGCGAGACCGTCGTGAGGGTGATCGCGGTGCCCTCACGCTCGTACCAGCCCACGTACGACTCGGAGAACAGCAGGTGGCTGAAGTCGATGCCGCCCTCGTCGGCGCCGTACGTGAGAACGACGGACCCGGAGGCGATGTCGATGACGGACCGACCGCCGGCCACCGGGTCGCTCTTGCTGGCCATGTGGCCGACAAGGACCTGCCCGTTCACGATCGGCGCGTCGCTCCAGAAGTGCTGGGCGTAAGCGGGCAGACCGGTCACCGGCTCGGTCTCGAGCGCGGCGCCGTTCCTGGTCACCACGAGCAGCTCCGCCTCGCCGTCGCCCTTCTGTACCTGCGCGAGGACGCTCGTCGGGCCGAGGACGGTCACGTAGGAGGCGTTCAGGGAGGAAAGGTCGATGGTCACGCTCGGGGCGGCCGGGTCGGCCATGTTCCGCAGGGTGACCGCCCGCATGTCGCGGGCGGACGGCGCGTCGCCGACGACGAGCACGTCGCCGCCGGCCGAGGCCCACCCGCCGCCGTCCGGCACCGCGACCGGCGTCGGCGTCCCGCCGTCGTACGGGGTCCAGAGCAGTGCCGAGGTGCTGCCACCGGACACGAACCGGTCGTGCGTGAGGAAGCCTGAAGGCCCTGTGGCCAGGACCTGAGCGCCCGTCGGAAAGACGGGCAGAGTGCTGGTCTCGGCGGCCGCCTGGGCGGGTGCCGCGAAGACCGCCGGTGCCGTCGCCAGGGCGCCGGCACCGAGGGCCGTGACGGCGAGGACTGCCGTCACGGCCGAGGCCAGACGGGTACGGGTGGTGCGGAGCTGCAAGGTGAAACCCCCACGAGGAAGATCGGGCACGGGAGCGTGTGCCCGATCAGACTCGTGATCCGTTCGAAGGGTTGTACGGAATCTCAGGGGAATCCCGGATTCCGAGCCCGCCCGCCGCTCACCACGCCAGCTGGGCGATCTCCTCCGCCACCACCGCGCACGCGTCCGCCGCCGGGTCGATCAGCGGGAAGTGGCCGATGCCCTCCAGGAGCGTCAGGCCGACCTCCTCGCCCGCCTTCGCCGACGCCTCCGCGTACGCGTCGGCCACCGCGTACGGCACGACGACGTCCTCGCGGCCCTGGACGAGGGTCGTCGCGATGCCGGTCGGCAGGAGGGCGGCGGGGTCCGCGGACGCCGCCCTCGCCGCGTACTCCCCCTCGCCGCCGAGGAGTTCCGTGACCGCGCCGCCGCACACCCCGAGCTCCACCGCCCGCCCGAAGTGGGCGATCGGGGCGAGGGCGACGACCCCGCGCAGCTCCGGCGGGGCGGGGAGCCGCCACGGGGAGTCCGCGGGCAGGACGTGCCGGGCGGCGGCCCACAGCGCGAGGTGGCCGCCCGCCGAGTGGCCGGTGAGGACGGTCCGCCGCGGGTCGGCCTGCGGGAGGTGCGCGGCGGCCAGGTCCGTCACGGCGTCGAGCGCCGCCGCCACGTCGTCGAAGGTCTCCGGCCAGCGCCCGGCGACCGGGGCCGTGCCGCCCTGACGGGGGAGGCCGGAGCCGCGCCGGTACTCGACGTTCGCCACGGCGAAGCCCCGGCGGGCCAGGAAGTCCACGAAGGGGGTCAGGTGCCGCCGGTCGTACGGCGCCCGCCAGGCGCCGCCGTGCAGGGCGACGACGAGCGGGGCCCGGGTGCGCCCGTCGCGCGGGGCGTAGAAGTCGACCACCTGGTCCGGGTGGTCGCCGTACGCGGCGGTGGCGTCCGGGGCGACGGCCGGGTGCGAGAAGGCCGACGCCTCTTCGGCGGCATCGCGCGCGGCGGGGTCCGGCATGCTGTTCCAACCTCTCGGGTGCGGGGCCGAATCGGCCTGACCTGCGGGGACGGTACCAGGACCGGAGCCCCCGCAGATCAGGCGATGATCCGACCTACGCGCCCGGTATGTCCCGCAGGACGTCCGCGAGGATCCGCGCCGCCCGCTCCGCGTCCGCGAAGCCGACGTACAGCGGGGTGAAGCCGAACCGCAGGACGTCCGGACGGCGCAGGTCCCCGACGATCCCGCGCTTGATCAGCTCCGTCATGACGGCGGGCGCCTCCGCGCAGCGCAGCGCCACCTGGCTGCCGCGCTCGGCGCCCGCGCCGGGGGTCACGGAGGTGACGCGGCCCTCGGGGACGTACGCCTCGACGCACTCCAGGAAGAAGTCCGTCAGGGCGAGGGACTTGGCCCTCACGGCCTCGATCGCGACCCCGTCCCAGACGTCGAGCGCCGCTTCGAGGGCCAGCATGGACAGGATGTCGGGCGTGCCGACCCGGCCCCGGAGCGCGCCGGACGCCGCCTCGTAGCCGGGGGTCATGCCGAACGGGTCGGCGTGCGAGTTCCAGCCGGGCAGCGGCGAGTCGAAGGCGGCCTGGTGGCGCTCGGCGACGTACAGGTACGCGGGCGAACCGGGGCCGCCGTTCAGGTACTTGTAGGTGCAGCCGACGGCCAGGTCGACCCCGTGGGCGTCCAGGCCGACGGGCAGGGCGCCCGCGCTGTGGCACAGGTCCCAGACCGCGAGCGCGCCCGCCGCGTGGAGCGCGGCGGTGAGCCCGGGCAGGTCCTGGAGCCGGCCCGTGCGGTAGTCGACGTGGTTGACGAGGGCGAGGGCGGTGCGGTCGCTCACCGCGGCCGCCATGTCGGCCGGGTCGCATGCCACGATCTCGTGACCCGTCAGCCGTGCCGCGGACTCGGCGATGTACCCGTCCGTGGGAAAGGTCGTCGCGTCGACGAGGATCTCGTCCCGGTCGTCGCCGTTCAGCCGGGCGGCCGCGACGACCGCCTTGAAGACGTTCACGCTCGTCGAGTCGCCGACCACGATCTGCCCCGGGGCGGCGCCGACGATCGGGGCGATCCGGTCGCCGATCCGCTCGGGCGCGGTCCACCAGCCGGACTCGTCCCAGGAGCGGATGCGCAGCTCGCCCCACTCGCGGGTGATGACGTCGGCCATGCGGGCCGGGACGTGCGCGGGCAGCGCGCCGAGGGAGTTGCCGTCGAGGTAGACGGTCTCCTCGTCGAGGGCGAACTTCTCGCGGTGCCCGGCGAGGCCGTCGGCCGCGTCGAGCTCCAGGGCCCGCCGGAGGAGGTCGTCGGCGTCCGGGCGCCCGGCCTTCTTCTCGTACGGCTCAGACATGGCTGCGGGCCGTCCAGAGCTCGGGGAACACGTTCTTCTGGGCCCGCTTCTCCAGCCAGGCCACGCCGGCGGAGCCGCCGGTCCCGGTCTTCGCGCCCATCGCGCGCCGGGTCGCCACCAGGTGGTCGTTGCGCCAGCGCCAGACCAGCTCGGCGACGTCGCTCAGGGCCTCGCCGAGGCGGACGAGCTCGCCGTTCTGGTCGGCGTCCGCGTAGATCCCGGCCCAGACCGCCTCGACCTCGGGCGAGGGCTCGTACCGCTGCGCCAGGTCGCGGCCCAGGACCGAGGCCGGCACGGGCAGGCCGCGCCGGGCGAGGAACCCGAGGACCTCGTCGTACAGGCTGGGCTCGTGCAGCGCCTTCTCCAGCTCGGCGTGGACGCGGGGCGCGCCCCGGTGCGGGACGAGCATGGACGCGGACTTCTCGCCGAGCAGGAACTCCATCCGCCGGTACATCGCCGACTGGAAGCCGGAGCCCTCGCCGAGTGCCGCCCGATAGGCGTTGAACTGGCCGGGGGTGAGCTGGGCGAGCGGCCGCCAGGAGTGGTTGAGGGCCTCCAGCTCGCGCACCGAGCGCTTGAGCGCGTCCATCGCGACGGGGACCCGGTCCTCGCGCAGGGCGCGGCTCGCGGTCTCCCACTCGTGGACGATCACCGTGAACCACAGCTCCATGACCTGGGTCGTGACCAGGAAGACCATCTCGCCGGGGTCGTCCGAGCGGAGGTGCTGGAGGTGGGTGAGGACGTCCGCCTGGACGTAGTCCTCGTACGGCGTCGTGCCCGCGAAGTCGAGGTTCGGGTCGTCGACGACCGAGCCGGCTCCGGAGGCATCGGGGAAGGTGGACATTTCTGTCTCCTCGATACGGGCTACCGGGTAGCGGTCCGCTCCACCGCGCGCTCTGCTGGGCGCCACGGGAGCTCCGGTCCCCTCGGGAGGCGTGCTTCTTCGCGCGCGTCCCAAGCGCATCATGACACGATCGGGCCCGTGATGTAGATCCCCTCTTCGTCATACGGAAAAGCGTTCGATCGGCAGCCGTTCAGGCCCTTGATCTGCTGCATCATGGCGGGCGCGAGCCTGCCCGGGCCCGGGCAGCCCATGTGCGAGCGGATGCCGATCTCGTGTCCCACCTCGTGGTTGATGATCAGGTGCCGGTACTCCGCCGGCTCCCCCGCGAAGGTCGGCGAGCCGAGCATCCACCGCTTGAGGTTCACCACGACGCCGTCGACGGTCTCGCAGTTCAGCTCGCCGTGGGTGTTGTAGCCCTGCCGCGCGCAGAGCGCGTCGGCGGTGTCCGGGGTGGCGATCCTGATGACGAAGTCGGCGTTCTCCGAGACCAGCTGGAACCGGCCCCGGCCGTGCGCGGCCCAGCCGCGCGGATGGGCCAGGATCCGCTGGATCTCCGCGGCCGTCTCGCGCGCCGAGAGCGCGATGCCGTCCTCGACCTGGACCCGGTAGCGGCGCAGGGTGCCGCCGTGGCCGACGGGCGCCCCGGAGGCCCGGGCGGTGGTGAAGGCGCCGGAGCCGGACTGCGGGACGGTGGTCCTCTCCGGCGCGGGCCCGGCCGTGGGGCGCCGTGTCCTTTCGGGGGCCGGCCCGGAGGGCTTCGGCGGCGGCTTCGGCTTCGCCGTCGCGGGCGGGGCGGTCGGAGCGGCCGTCGGCGGTCCCACCGCCCCGGGGGCCGCCGTCACGTCCGGAGCCCCGCCCCGCAGGTGTGCGAGCGCGGCCCCGGCGCCGAGCGAGACCATCGCCAGGACCAGGGCGGGCAGGGCCAGACGAGGCCCTGACCTGCGTTTTCTCCTCGTTCCCCGCCGTCCTGCGGATAGAGCACGTTTTCCCACGACAGACTCCCCCCTGGGTCCTGCGGTTCCGGGGATCGTACCGGCCGCTTCGAACGCCTTCGAACGGAACGGGCGGACGAACCGGTCGGGACGGGCGGATCAGGCCACCGGCGACCGCAGCTCGATCACGCTGATGTCCGGGGCCGTTCCGACCCGGACCGGCGGGCCGAAGAAGCCGGTCCCGTTGGTGACGTACACCTGCGTGTCCCCGACCCGGCCGAGGCCGGAGAGGACCGGGTTGGAGAGGGCGGCGACGGCGGTGAGCGGGAACATCTGGCCGCCGTGGGTGTGGCCCGAGAGCTGGAGGTCCACGCCGTTGCGCGAGGCCTCCTCCGCCAGGACGGGCTGGTGGGCCAGGAGGACCAGCGGGTCGGCCTCGTCACGGCCCCCCAGCGCCCGGCCGAAGTCGGGCCCCCGGCCGTGCTCCTCGCCGGTGACGTCCTCCACCCCGGCCAGGTCCACGGCGGCGCCGTTGTGGGTGAGGGTGAGGCGCTCGTTGAGGAGCGGGCGGACGCCGAGGTCGCGCAGCTCGCCGACCCAGCCCTCCACGTCGTCGTAGAAGTACTCGTGGTTGCCGGTGGCGAAGTAGGTGCCGTGCCGGGACTCCAGGGAGCGGAAGGGCGTGATCGCGGAGCCGAGCTGGCGGCTGGTGCCGTCGGCGAGGTCTCCGACGATCGCGACCACGTCGGCCTCAAGGCCGTTGATCATCCGGACGACGCGCTCGGTGTGCGAGCGGCCGAGCATGGTCCCCAGGTGCAGGTCGCTGATGACCGCGATGCGCAGGCCGGACGCCCTCGGGTCGAGCTTCGGCAGCACGATCGGCACCCGCTTGATCCGCGGGTCGCCGAGCGCGACGGACACCCCGTACCCGGTGGTGCCGAGCGCGGTCGCCCCGACGATCGCGCCGACCGTCCGGCCGAGGAAGAGACGCCGGCCGACCAGCCGGGGCGCGGGCGTGCCGGCACCGTCCCCGGCCCCGGCCGGAGGCGCCGCCGGCACCCCGGCCGGCCCGTTCGCCCCGGTCGTCCCGGCCGTCTCCCCGCGCTCCCCCGTACGGAGGTCCACGGACGTCGTCGCCGCGCCCGCCGCCACCGGCTCGGGCGCCACGGCCGGGACGGGCTCAGGGACGGACACGGGCGCCGGGACGGACACGGCCGCCGCCCGCTCCTCCGCGCGGATGCGCCGTGCCAGGAGCGCGCGCGGGACCTCCGCCACCGCGAGCCCGGTCAGCAGGTACAGCAGCACCCCGATCAGGACGTATCCGGGCCAGGCGATCCAGCGCCCGTCCGTCGGCCCCAGGTAGGGGATGGAGATCCGGGTGGCGGGCGCGAGCACCGCGGAGACCACGACGGCGGCCGTGCCCAGGGCGCGGCCCCGGGTCCCGGGGCGGGTGGTGTCGCGCACCAGGCGGACCCACAGGTAGTAGTGGATGATCGCGGAGCCCACGACCATGGCCGCGTAGAGGCCGATTCCCAGCATGGGGTGCTTCTCTCTTCCGTTCCTTGCCGACGAGGGGCCCGGGGGCGGCCCGTCGCGCGGGCCGCCCCCGGACCCCGGGGTTCTCCGTCCGGTCGGTCCGCGCCGGTCAGTCCGCGATGCCGAAGCGGGCGTGCAGGCGCTTCAGCGGCGCCGGGGCCCACCAGTTGGCCCGCCCGGCCAGCCGCATCAGGACGGGGACGAGGACGGCGCGGATGAGGGTGGCGTCGACGAGGATCACCACGACCATGCCGAGGCCGAGCATCTTGAGGTAGACGATCCCGGAGGAGGCGTAGGTCGCGAACGAGGCCGCGAGGATCACCGCCGCCGCCGTGATCAGCGGGCCGCTGCGCTCCAGGCCCCAGGCCACGGCGGCCGAGGTGTCGCCGGTCCGGTCGTACTCCTCCTTGATCCGGGACAGCATGAACACCTCGTAGTCCATGGACAGGCCGAAGGCCGTGCAGAACATCAGGATCGGGATCGACGGCTCCAGGGTCCCGGTGGAGGTGAAGCCGAACAGCGAGGAGAGGTTGCCGTCCTGGAAGATCCACACGAGGGCGCCGAACATCACCGCCATGGAAAGGGCGTTGAGGACCATCGCCTTCAGCGGGATCAGCAGACTGCCCGTCATCAGGAAGAGGATGACG
Source organism: Streptomyces sp. NK15101 (assembly GCF_020400725.1). GTDB lineage: Bacteria > Actinomycetota > Actinomycetes > Streptomycetales > Streptomycetaceae > Streptomyces. Next base: position 196,539 of record NZ_JAINVG010000002.1, read on the forward strand.
AAGGTGACGAGCAGGATCAGGCCGAAGACGACGGGCAGCCGGTCGACCAGGACGCTGCGGAAGTCGCCGAGTTCGGCCGGGTAGCCGCCGACGCGCACCTCGTCCGCGGGGCCGGCCGCCGCGCGGACGTCGGCCAGGATCCGGTCGGGGTCCGCGGAGAGCGCCTTCTGGTTCGGGACGGCGGAGAACCACGTGTCGGCCCCGTCGGCGAACCGCCGGGACGCGTCGTTCGGGCCGAGGATCCGGCGGCCCTCCGCGTACGAGCCGGTCAGCGCGTCGACCTGCTGGACGCCGGGGACCTCGGAGAGCGCCAGCGCGGTCTTCTCGATGTCGCCCGAGCTCTCGGCCGTACCCGGCAGGCCCTTGCGGAGGACCTGCAGCGCGTCCATCTCCTCCGCCGCGAAACCGGCCCGGATCTGGTCCTGGACCACACGGCTGGACGTCGAGGCGGGCAGCACCCGGTCGTCCGGCGTGCCGAAGGTGATGCCGAGCGTCGGGGAGGCCAGGGCGAGCAGCACGGCCAGCGCCGGAACGCCGTACGCCAGGGGGCGGCGCATCATCCGCAGGGCGGTGGTGTGCCACCAGCCCGTCCCGCCGGCGGGGGCGGGCTTCTTGCGCTGGATGCGGTGGCCGAGCCGGGTCAGCGCGGCCGGAAGGATCACGAGCGCGGCGAAGACCGAGGTCAGGACGACCGCGATGCCCGAGTACGCGAAGGAGCGCAGGAACGGGAAGGGGAACAGCATCAGGCAGGCGAGCGACACGATGACCGTGAGACCGCTGAACGCGACCGTGCGGCCCGCCCGGCCTACCGCCTGCCGGGTCGCCTCGGCGACCTCGCGCCCGGCCGTCAGCTCCTCGCGGAAGCGGCTGATGACGAAGAGCGAGTAGTCCACGCCGAGGCCGACGCCCATCACGAGCGTGAGGTTGGCGGCGAACGTCGACACGTCCGTGAAGGAGGTCAGGATGCGCATCAGCGCCAGGGTGGTGACGACCGAGAAGAGCCCCATGCCGAGCGTGAGCAGCGCCGCGTTGAAGCGCCGGTAGATCAGGGCGAGGAGCAGCAGCACCAGCGGGAAGACGATCAGTTCGGCGCGCAGGAAGTCGGTCCGCGCCTGCGCGGCCGCCTGCCGGAACACCTCGTCGCCGCCGCCGACCTCCACCCGCACGGTGGCGTCGTCACGCGCGAACTCCGGCGAGAACTCGGCGAGTTTCGTACGGGCCTCGGTCACCGTGCCCGCCATGCGGGCGATGACCAGCGCCTGCCCGAAGTCCTCCGAGCGCATCACGGGGGAATCGCCGCGGGACCAGAACGAGGCGGTCTCGGCCACCCCGTCCTGCGCGGCCAGCTCCTTCTCCAGGGCCCGTCCCGCCCGCTCCACGGCCGGGCTGTCGACCCGCCCCTGCTTGGCGGTGACGAGCAGCAGCACGCTCGGCGTCCCGGTGTCGAACTGCTTCTCCAGCGCGGTCCGGGTGTCCACCGACTCCGACGACGGGGACTCGAAGCGGCTGAGGACGAGCCGGTCCATCGCGCCCGCGGCCAGCACCAGGCCGACCACGGCGAGGGCCACGCCGATCCAGATCACCAGGCGGGGGCGGCCCGCGATGCCGGAGCCGAGACGGTGCAGGGCGGAGTCTTCGGGGCCGGAGCCGGTGGAGGCCCCTGCCCCCGGGGCGGGGCCCGGTCGGGGAGTGCGGGACGAGATGGCCACGTCGGATCGCTTTCTGTCAGGAGGTGGACGGAAGGGGGAAGGGGGAGGGACCGGGCCCCCCGGGGGAAGTGGGGCCCGGTCCCGGTCTCGGGGGCCGGGTCGTCAGGCGTGCCGGCGCAGCCAGCGGTCCACCCGGTCGTAGAGGCGGTCCGCGTCGTGGTCGACGGTCACGAAGTGCCCGGACCTCGGCAGGGTCAGCTCCTCCACGTCCTCGCTCGCGGTGAAGAGCGACGGGTAGCGCTCGACGCCCTGGCGCAGGACGTCCTTGGCGCCGAACGCCAGGAACACGGGCTGTTCGATCCGGCCGATCAGGGAGAGGTCGGTGAGGATGCCGGACGGCTCCGAGGCCATGACCCCGCAGGGGTTGCGCGGCCAGAGCGGGGTGACGGCCCGGACGACCGCGGGGTCCGCGTCCGGGCCGAGGCCGCCGGCGAGGAAGTCCTCGCGCACCGGGTCGAAGTGGACGTACCCCTCGGGGTCGGCCGCCTTCGCCTTGTGCTCGCCGCCCTGCCGGCAGACCTCGTAGGCGGCGAGGAAGCGGCGGTTGGTCTCCCCGGTGACGCCGACGGCGGCCCAGCCGGTCAGGACGAGCCCGTCGACGTCCCCGAAGGAGGCGGCGACGGTCTCGGCGACCAGCGCCCCGCTGGAGTGCCCGGCGAGGAAGACCTTGCCGAAGCGGTACGGGGCCCGCCCGGCGTCCGGGGCCTTCGCGGCGTCCGGGGCCTTCGCGGGGCGCTCGCCGGCCGTCGGGGCGCCGTCGATCGTGTACGTGCCGGCGCGGAGCTGCCCGACGACCTGGTGGGCGATGTCGGCGTGCGCCCCGCTGCACGAGGCGAAGCCGTCGGGGATGTCGCTGCTCCCGTAGCCGAGCCGGTCGATCGTGACGGAGGCGTGGCCCCTGCGGGCCAGCTCCCGGACGTGGTCGCGGCCCTCGACGTCCAGGCGCCAGATCCACTCGCCGGTGTTGGTGCCGTGGACGTACAGGGTCACCGGGGGCCGGCGGCCGCCCGCGAGGAGCGCGCGGGGCGCGGTGAGGTGGCCTCGGACCGTGTACGTACGGCCGTCGGTGGTGCACTGGCTCTTCGTCCGGTTGACGTTGCGGACGACGAAGGAGACCGGCAGGTCGACGGGGTCGGCGGCGGACGCGTCCCGGACCGTCGTGCCCCCGGCGGCCGGGGACGCCTCCGGGGTCACCGTGACCCGGCGCTCGGGACCCACCGCCGGTCCGGCCGGCTCGGCGACGGCGGCGGTGGCCACCAGTTCGCAGGTCACCATGGCGACCGCCGCGGCGGACACGGCGGCACGGACGAGCCCGGCCCGCAGGCCGCGGCGCCGTCGTCGCGCGGGGTGCGCGGGAGCGGGGGTGCCGGTGTTCACGGCGTGAGTCCCTTCTGTTCGAGCCAGTCGGCGAGGAAGTCGTGGATCTGCCGCGCCCCGCGCTCCAGCGCGAGGAAGTGGCCGCTGCCGCGGACGGTGAGGAGCGCGGTGTCGGCCGTCCCCGTGAACCGGGCCCGGTGTGCGGAGCCGCCCCCGACCCTGCGGTCCTCCGCGCCGAGGACCAGCGCCACGGGCACGCGGATGCGGTCGAGCCGGCGGGTGTCGACCAGGACGCCCTCCAGCTGCGCGGCCTGCTCGCCGCAGGAGTGCCTGCTCTGCCGGGCGAGCGCCACGTCGAGGACCCGGGGGTCGGTGTCGGCGAAGTTGCCCTGCGCGAACTCGCGCGGGCCCGGGTCGAGATGGACGTATCCCACCGGGTCGTCCGGCGCGACCGCCGGGACACCGCCCTGCATGCAGGAGGTGAGGGCGGCGAAGAACCGGGCGTCGTCCTCGTCGGTGAGCCCGCCGTCGCTCCAGCCGGTCAGCACGAGCCCGTCCACGTCGTGGAAGGAGTACGCGGCGATCTGCGCGATCTGCGCGCCCCGGTCGTGCCCGGCGAGCGCCACCTTCCCGAAGCGGGGCGCGGTGGCCCGCCCCTTCACCGTGTACGCGCCCGAGCGCAGCAGGCCGACGATCTGGTGCGTCATGTCGGCGGCCCCGCCCAGGCAGAGCTGCCGGCCGTCGGGCCGGTCGCTGGCCCCGTACCCGACGCGGTCGAAGGTCAGCGAGATCTGGCCGCGGCGGGCCATCTCCTCGCTGTGGTGGTATCCGGGCACGTCGACGCGCCAGTACCACTCGGCGGCCTCGAAGCCGTGCTGGTAGACGGTGACCGGGGGCCTGCCGGGGCCCGGCCGGTCGAGCAGCCCGGCCGGGGCGGTGAGGTGGCCCCGGACCGTGTACGTGCGCCCGTCGGTGTTGCAGGCCAGGGCGGACCGGTTCCGGTTCACCACCCGGAACTCCACCGGCAGGTCGACGATCCCCCCGGCCTTCATCCGTTCCGCCGTACGGGCGCGGGCCTGCCCGGCGTCGTACGACCGCCCGGCGGCCGTCTCCGGCGTACCGCCCCCGTCCTCGCCGAGCGCGCCCGCGACGGGCGGGCCGCCGAGCACCACGGCGACGGCGAGCCCCGCGGCCGCCCTCCTCAGACCTCTGCCCACGTCCGTGTCCCTCCTTGTTCCCCACGGGTCCGGCCGGACGGACCGTCCGGGACGGTCCGGTCGTCGCGGTCGGTCCGGTCGTCGCGGCCGGGCCGGTCGGGTTCCGTCCCCGCGCCGGCCCCGGCGCCCTCCTCGCTCAGCCCGAACCGCGCGTGCAGCCGCCGCAGTCCGGCCGGGGCCCACCAGGTGGCACGGCCGCCGAGGGCCATCACCGAGGGCACCAGGAGGCACCGCACGACGGTGGCGTCCATGACGACCGCGAGGGCCACCCCCGTCCCGAGCACCATCGTGTTCGTGATGCGGGACCAGCCGATGGCGACGAGCACCACGGAGAGGATCAGCGCGGCGGCGGTCACGATGCCGCCGGTCCGCCTCAGTCCCCGCTCCACCGCGGCCCGGTCGCCGGCGCCCCGGTCGTGCTCCTCCTTCATCCGGGCGAGCAGGAACACCCCGTAGTCCATGGAGAGTCCGAAGGCGAGGCAGAACATCAGGACCGGGACCGTGGTGTCGACGAACCCCGTCGGGGTGAAGCCGAGGACCCCGGACAGCCGGCCGTCCTGGAAGACCCAGACGACGGCGCCGAACATCGCCGTGAGGCTGAGGGCGTTGAGCACGACCGCCTGGAACGGGATCAGCACGCTGCCGGTGAGCAGGAAGACCAGCAGCAGCGTCGTGACCACGATGAGCGCCAGCGCCCAGCCGAGCCGTCCCGTGATGCTGTCCTGGGTGTCCACCAGGGCCGCCGCCTGTCCGGCGGGCCGTGCCTCCACTCCGGGCGCGGTGCGGATCTCCCGCATCTCCCGGACCAGTCGCTGGCTGCGGGGCGAGACCGTCTCCACCCCGTGCACCGGGACGACCTGGACCCAGGCCAGGTCGCCCGACTCGCGCAGGGCGTCGACGGGGGTGCGCGGCTCGGTCCTGCGGCCGTCGGCGAAGACGCCCGCCGGGGTGCGCACCTCGGCGACGTCGGTGAGTTCGGAGACCTTCGTCGCGTACGCGGCGACGGCCTCCCCCGAACCTCCGGCCCCGCCGGCCCGGACGCCGCTGACCAGGACGTCGACGACCGCCGTCTCGCTGCCGTCGAACCGCTCCCGGACGATCTCCTGCACGGTGCGCGGCTCGGCCCCCGCGGGCAGCTGCCGGTCGTCGGCCATGCCGAACTCGGCCCGCAGGAAGGGCAGTCCGAGCAGGACGAGCAGGGCGAGCGATCCGGCCGCGAAGACCGGCGCGCCCCTGCCGGTGACCGTCCGGGTGAACCGGGACCAGGCCCGGCCGGCGCCCGGGGTCCTCCCGGCGCGGTCGCGGCGGAGGAGCCGGCGCAGCGGGCGGACCGGGTCCAGGGCGTCCACGCGGTGGCCGAGGACCGACAGCAGCGCGGGGAGCACGACCAGGGCCGCGGCGGCCGCGATCAGCACCACCGACACGCCCGCGTAGGCGAAGGACCGCAGGAAGAACAGCGGGAAGAGCAGCAGGGCCGCGAGCGCGACGGAGATGGTGAGCGCGGAGAAGACCACGGTGCGCCCGGCGGTGGCCAGCATGGTCCGGACGGCCTCCGGCACCGGCCGGCCCGCGGCCAGCTCGTCGCGGAAGCGCCGCAGCATCAGCAGGGCGTAGTCGATGGCGAGGCCGAGGCCGAGCGCGGTGGTCAGGCTCTGGGCGAAGACGGACACGTCGGTGTAGCCCGCGATCACCCAGAGGACCATGTTGGTGCCGGTGATGGCGACCACGCCGACGGCGAGCGGCAGCAGCGCGGAGACCGCGCTGCGGAAGACCAGGACGAGGACGAGCAGGGTGATCGGCAGGGCGAGCAGTTCCGACCTGACGAGGTCCTCCGCGATGGTCGTCTCGACCGTGTTGAGGATCTCGCCGGTCCCGCCCGCCCGGACCGTGAGCCCGTCGTGCGCGCCCCGGTAGGCGGCGGCGAGCCGCTTCGTCGCCCGGCCCACCGCCGCCTCGTCGCCGTCGACGTGGGCGGCGACGACGGCGTACTCGCCGTCGGTCGACTTCAGCGCGTCCGAGCCGCTCTGCCAGTACGACACGACGCCGCTGACCGCGTCCTCGTGGGCGAGGCGGTCGGCGAGCCGCAGTCCGGTGCGGGCCGCCTTCCGGTCGTTGACGCCGTCCGGGGCGTGCGCGAGCAGCACGAAGTTCGGGCTGCTCGCGGGGAAGTGCTCCTCCAGGACGTCGGCGGCGAGGGCGGACGGGGCCGAGGGGTTCTCGGTCCCCTGTCCGGCCCGGAGACGGTCCGCGGCCCCGGAGCCGAGGACCGCCGAGAGCACGACGAACAGCAGGGCCGCGAGGAGCACGGCCCGCGGGCTCCTCGACACGGCGGCGGCGAGCGGACGCAGCACGGGTCACCGCCTCCCCGGGGCGGCGGCGGCCGCCGGGAGCTGCCCGTGGGTCCGGTGCCAGGCGGCCTGGTCGGCGAGCGTCCGCTCCAGGGGCCGGAAGACGACGCCGAGTTCCCGTTGGGCGCGCGCGGAGGAGAACCGGGCCCGGTCCCCCTCGGTGAGCGTCCTGATGCCCGTGCGGGTGGCGACGGGGGTGCCGCCGGTCAGCCGGGCCTTCGCCTCGGCGATGCCGGCCACGCCGTGGGCGACCGCGGCCGGGATCGGCCGGGGCACCGTGCCGGTGCCGGCGGCCCGCACGATCCCGCGGCAGATCTCGTCCAGGGAGTACCAGGAGCCGGCCACGACGTACCGCCGGCCGCTCTCCCCCCGCAGCGCGGCGGCGATCATGGCGCCGGCCACGTCGCGGGCGTCCACCACGTGGTTGCCGACGCGGGGCAGGGCCCGGACCGCGCCGGAGGCCACCGCGAGGAACAGCCGTCCGGCGGAGGTGGGCGCCTGGTCGCCGGGGCCCCACATCCAGCCGGGGAGCACCACGGGGACCCGTACGCCGTCCGGTCCCTGCCGTTCGGTGAAGGCCCGCACGACGGCCTCGGCCCTGACCTTGCTCGCCCGGTAGGCGTGGGGCTGGTCGGGGGAGCCGTTGGGCGTGGACTCGTCGGCCGGGCGGCCCGGGTGGGCGTCGGGGTCGAGCGCGCCGGTGGAGCTGGTGTGGACGACGGTGCGGACGCCGGAGTCGGCCGCCGCGCGGAGGAGTTCCTCCACGGCGGTGACGTTGGTCCGCAGGAGCAGGTCCCGGTCCGCGTTCGGCTGGTAGTACTCGCGGAAGTAGGCGGCCAGGTGGAACACCGCGTCGGCGCCCGGGAGGGCGGGGGCGAAGCCGGGGACGTCGGTCACGTCGCCGCGGACGATCCGCAGGGCGGGGTGGTCGGGCAGCACCCGCCGGGCCCGCTCCTCGTCGCGGACGACGGCGCGCACCTCGGTCCCCCGCTCCAGGAGGGCCGTGACGACGGCGGTGCCGAGGAGCCCGGTCGCTCCGGTCACCACCGCGGTGCGGAGGGGCGTGTCCCCGGGGCGGCCGGGGGACACGGGAGACGGCTCGGTCATGCGCCGTCACTCCCCTGCCGCGCGCCGGCCACGGATCCGGCCGCCGCGCCGCCCTCGGAGGCGTCGGCGCCGGTGTCCGGGCGCACCGCGCCGGTGTCCGGGCGCACCGCGTCGGCGTCCGGGCGCACCGCGTCGGCGCCGGCGTCCGGGCGCACCGCCGGTACGTGCCGGAGCAGCTCCCGCCAGCGGTCGGCCGTGGCGAAGGCCGCGGTCACGCCGTCCGGGCGGACGTACAGCACCAGGGGCGCGTGCGGCGCCCAGCGGGTGAACAGGGGCTCGCGTTCCACGGCGACGGCGTACCGGCCACCGGCCTCCGCGCCGTCCCCGGCCCGTCCCGCGAGCAGCAGGACGTCGATCCGGGCGGCCAGCGGGGACTGCCGTACGGACCGGACGAGGCGCTCCGCGGTCTCGGCGGCCGTGCCCCCGGGCGTGCCGGAGGTGACGACGAGCAGGGTGTGGTGGCCCGTGGCGAGGAAGCCGTGGGCGGTCCTGGCGCGGGTCCCCGCGAGGGGCTCCCACCCGGTGTCGGGCAGCCGCCGGCCGGTCTCCGGCCGGGGCCCCGGGGCGGGCCGGGCGCCGCCCGCGGCGTCCAGACCGCCCGGTACCGCCGGACTGCCCGTCAGGTCCGGCGCGATCTGCGCCAGTTCGGGGACCAGCTTCCGGTCCAGGGCGCCGCTGCGGGTCGCCAGGGTCAGGACCCGGTCCCGCACGGTCCGGCGCAGGCCGGACCGCAGCATCCACAGCTTGGTCTGCCGGTCGGAGTTCCGCAGGGCCCGCAGGGCGGCGGGCCGCCGCTCGGTCTCGTAGCTGTCGAGGAGTACGGGGGAGGCGCCCCGGGCGACCGCGGCGAGCTTCCAGCCGAGGTCGAAGCCGTCCTGCACCCCGGTGTTGAGGCCCTGTCCGCCGGCCGGGCTGTGGCAGTGCGCGGCGTCGCCGGCGAGGAAGACGCCGCCGCGCCGGAAGGTCGCGGCGACCTTGGTGTGGACGCGGAAGGTGGACCTCCACCAGGTGCGCTCCAGGGACCAGCCGGCCGGGCCGCGTTCGTCGAGGTAGCGCTGGAGTTCCGGCTCGGTGGGCGGCGCGGTCTCGCCGGCCGGCTCCCGGTCGAAGAAGATCCGGTGGCCGCCGCCGGGCAGCGGCACCACCACGAGCACCCCGTGCGGGGTGAGGTGGTACTGCACCTCGTCCTCGGGCAGCCGGCCGCCGTACTCGCCGTCGCCGAGGAGGAAGTCCCGCGCGTAGGAGCCTCCTTCGAAGGGGATGCCGACCGCTTCCCGCACCCGGCTGTGCGCGCCGTCGGCGGCGACCAGGTAGCGGGGCGCGACCTCCTCCGCGCGGTCGCCCCGGCGCGCGGTCAGGGTGACCTCGGCGGCGGTGTCGCCGCCCGCCGGGACGGTGCGGAGGCCGGTGGCCTCGGTGTTCCATTCGACCTGGCCGCCGAGTTCGAGCAGCCGCTCGTAGAGGACGCTCTCGGTGACGGACTGCGGGACGCACAGCGGTGCGGGGAACGCGGTTCCTTCGAGGGCGCCGAAGCGGACCGCGCCGACCTGGCGGCCGCGGGACCAGTAGCTCGCGCCGGCCAGCGCGAGGCTCCGGTCCCGCAGCGGCCCGGCGACGCCGATGCGGCGCAGGATCTCCAGCGCGCCGCTCCACAGGATGAGGGCCTTGGGTTCGGACGCGGGCCCGCCGCGCCGGTCCACGACGCGGCACTCCACGCCGTGCTGGAGGAGGGTGCAGGCGGTGGCGAGGCCGGTCGGCCCGGCCCCGACGACCAGGATGTCGCCCGCCTTCGCTGTGATGCTCATGCCGCGGACGTCCTCGTCGGGTAGGCACCGCGCTCGCCCAGCAGGGCGTCGACCGCCCGCAGGGTGGCGCCGGTGGTGGTGAAGCCGATCGTGGTCATCCCCTGGGCCTCGGCCGCCGCGCGGTTCTCCGCCAGGTCGTCGACGAAGAGGCACTCCTCCGCGGGTACGGGGAGCCGGTCGAGGAGCCGCCGGTAGATCTCGGGGTCGGGCTTGCGGACGCCCTCGGCGGAGGAGTCCACGACGGTGTGGAAGATCTCGTCGAGGGGCAGGCCCGCGCGCCAGCGGGGGCCCCACTCCTTCACGTTGTTGGTGAGGAGGGCGATGAGGTAGCCGTCCCGGTGGAGCTCCCCGAGGCGCTCGACGAGCGGTTCGTTGACGAGCCGGGCGCGGAACCACAGCTCGCCGAAGGGCACTCCGCCGAGCAGTTCGAGGCCGGGCGAGCCGGGGAGCCGGCTCAACACGCGGAGGACCATCTCCTCCTCGGTGCACCGGCCGGTCTCCAGGTCGGCCATGGGCGAGCGTCCGTCGGCCGCGGTGGCCGCGGCGAACGCGGCGCGGAGCTCCTCGAGGGGGACGCCGACGGTGTCGGCGAACGCCGCGAACGTCTCGTGGAGCGGGTTGGTGAGGACGCCGCCGTAGTCGAGGACGACGGCCCGGATCCGGGGGGCGGCGGTGCCGCTCACTGGGCCACCTCCAGCTTGAGGGAGGCGACGGTCCGGTCGCGCTGCTCGAAGTCGACGACGACCGGGACGACGAGCGTCCCGAGGGTCTCGTCGTGCCGCAGCCGCTCGACGCGGGCGACGGCCCTGGTCTGCAGGTCCAGCTCGGCGAACTCCCGGAAGTCGACGTCCACGCTGACGACCTGGAGCCCGTCGGGGGCGATGCCGTGCAGGTGCGCGACGGCGCCGGTGGCCAGCTGGCGGGCCGCTTCCAGGAGCAGGTTGCCCGGGACGTGGTCGAGCCGGTGGTCGAAGAGGTGAGGGTGGCTCTGGTCGGCCACCACCATCGCCGCCATCGCGCTGTCCCCCGCGGACAGCGGCTGCGTGATCACCACGTTGTACGGATTGCGGCGCCCGACCGTCGAGGGGTCCGCCCGGACGTACTCCGGCACGAGGCTGTCGGTGCCCTCGACGCCGGCCCGCTGCCGGGTGCGGAGCGCCTTGTAGACCGGCTTGGAGAAGAAGGCGAGGCCGCCGTCGATGCCGATGGCCTCCTCGCCGTCGATGGCGAGCGAACCGGTGAAGTCGAGGGCCTGCACCCGGCCGTTGCGCTTGCGCTGCGGCAGGCAGGTGAGGGTGACGACCGCCTCGGCGGGCCGGTCGCCGGTGCGGATCGCCGTGAGGTTCGTCAGCCGGGTCCGCAGGCCGCGGAAGATGAAGGACTCCTCCAGGGGGACGTCCTCGTAGCGGTGGGCTATGTAGACGCCGGACTGTCTGATGACCTCCAGCAGGAGCAGGAAGTCGTGGGCGCCGGCGGTCTCGCCGATGATGTGGGCCCGGGGCAGCTGCGCCGCCACGTCGAAGGTCTCCTCCTTGCCCGGGGTGGGACGCGAGTCGGTGAGGAAGACCTCGGCCACGGCGGCGCGGTGGACCATGGCACGCGGAACCGTGGCGTCGTAACGCAGCGAGGGTCGCGCGGGAGTCGATGCTTCTGTATCGGCTGTGCTGGTCATGGTGCCTCCCTGATCGGGTAGCGGACCTGCGGAACCCTGCACGAAGGCGCTGGAAGACCCGCTGGAAGATCCCGTGAAGGAAGGAGGAAGGGGCACGAGCGACGCCCGGCCCTGTGATCCACATCTCAGGAACAGAGGTTCCTCGCCACGTCAAGGGGTCGGATGGCAATCGTTCGCACAAACTCCCTGGGGCAACCGGTCGGTAACACGTAGCGTCGACCTAGTCGCACAGGTGCGCCCCGTGCCGTCGGCCAACATGACCGCGGCAAGCCGCCCGGCGCACCGGAAGGGTGATATGTCCAGCGTTCTCTTACGCCACACCGGCCCGGACCGGGGCGACGGAAGACCCCGCCTCCACCTGACCCTGTTCGGCCCCCTGCAGGGCCTGGTCGACGGCACCCCGCTCGAACTGGGGCCGCCCAAGCAGCAGGCCCTCCTGGCCGTCCTGCTGCTCCGTCCCGGACTCACCTCCGGACCCGAGCTGCTGACCGGCGCGCTGTGGGGGGACGAGCCTCCCGCCTACGCCAAGAACCTGCTCCAGAAGTACGTCTCCGGTCTCCGTGCCGCGTTCACCGCCTTTCCCGCCGCCGACACGGGGGAGCCGGGGCGCGTCCCCACCGACATGCCCCGCATCCTCTGGACCTCCGGCGGATACCGGCTGCTGACCGGCGACGCCTTCGTCGACCTCCAGGAGTACGAGCGTCTCGCCGCCGCCGGGACCGCCTCGGCGCTCACGGGCAACCTCCACGAGGCGGCCCGCTACCTCGACGACGCCCGCATCCTGGTCACCGGTCCCCTGGCCGAGGGGATCGAGGCCCCCGCCCTGGCACGGGAACGGGTCTACCGGGACGAGCGGTTCCTCGCCGACATGGAGCTGCGCACCGAGATCGAGCTCGACCTCGGCCGGCACCGCAACGCCGTCCCGTACCTCTACTTCCTCCTGCACCGCCATCCGCTCAGCGAGCGCCTCGTCTGGCTGCTCATGCTCGCCCTGTTCCGCGCCGAGCGGGGCGCGGAGGCGCTCCGTCTCTACCGGGACTACCGCCACCGCACCACCACGGAGCTCGGCACCGAACCGGGCCGTGCCCTGCAGGACCTCCAGCGGCGCGTGCTCGACCAGGACCCCTGTCTGATGACCCTGCGGACGCTCTCCCCGTCCGGCCCCGTCCAGCGCACCGCGAAGGACAGGAGCCGGAGCAGGGCGCCCGCCGAATCCGAATGCAACCGCTGACCGACGACGACGCGCACCACCAGGCGCGCCCCGTGCTCACTCCGTGACACCGAGGGCGTGACCCCCCACTCCACGCCTCCCTCGTCGCCCGGCCGGCCGCCGGTTCCCTGGTGGCAGACTGCACGCATGGACATTCACCAGAACCTGCTGAGCGGGCCGAACCCGACCTACCTCCCGGAGAACGAGGAGGCGAACCGCCTGCTCGTCGAGGAGTCGAAGCCTCCGGTCGAGGTCGTCGCCGCCCACCCCACCTTCTCCCTGGCCTGGGCCCTGCTCGCCGACGAGGCGTGGGGGGCGGGCCGCGTGGTCGAGTCGTACGCCTACGCCCGCACCGGCTACCACCGGGGTCTCGACGCGCTGCGCCGCGCGGGCTGGAAGGGCCACGGCCCCATCCCCTGGGAGCACGGCGCCAACCGCGGTTTCCTGCGCTGCCTGGCCGCGCTCGCCCGCGCCGCGGAGTCGATCGGCGAGCGGGACGAGGCCGAGCGCTGCGAGCAGTTCCTGAAGGACAGCAGCGCCGAGGCGTACGCCGAGCTCTCGAAGTAACGGCGGCCGACGGCCCGGGACCGGAGCCCGGCCGTCGGGCCCGGGAGCGGCGGGCCGGGGTCCCGGCCCTCCGGTCGAGGAGCCGCGGGCCGGGGCCTCGCGGCTCAGGGCCCTGCGACTCAGACCCCCGCTCAGGGCCCCGTCGGCTCAGCCCCCCGCGTCCCGCCGGCCCGGGTCCAGGGGCGGGGCCTGCACCCCGCAGTGGACCTTGCACTCGGGGTGGCAGTCCGCCGACGCGGCCGGGGGCCTCATGGTCG
>NZ_JAINVG010000020.1 GCF_020400725.1 Streptomyces sp. NK15101
CACTCCTTGGTGCCGGCGATGAAGACCGGGAGGGCGTTGACGAAGGCGACCTTGGCGTCGATGGCGCACTGGGCGTAGAACTTCGCCGCGTCCTCGGAGCCGACGGGCAGGTAGCAGACGAGGACGTCGACCTGACGGTCCTTGAGGATCTGGACGACGTCGACGGGCTCCTCGGCGGACTCCTCGATGGTCTGGCGGTAGTACTTGCCGAGACCGTCGAGCGTGTGGCCGCGCTGGACCGTGACGCCCTTGTTCGGGACGTCGCAGATCTTGATGGTGTTGTTCTCGCTGGCGCCGATGGCGTCGGAGAGGTCGAGGCCGACCTTCTTCGCGTCGACGTCGAAGGCGGCGACGAACTCGACGTCACCGACGTGGTAGTCGCCGAACTGGACGTGCATCAGGCCGGGCACCTTGGTCGCCGGGTCGGCGTCCTTGTAGTACTCGACGCCCTGGACCAGCGAGGCGGCGCAGTTGCCCACGCCGACGATGGCTACGCGAACCGAACCCATTCCGGTTGCTCCCTGTGTGATCGTGGAAGCCCTGCTGTGCGCAGGGTTTCACTTGGCGGTGTCGTCGGACGGATCCGGCCGGGTACTGCCCCCGTGCCGGGGCAGGCCGCCCGTTTCTCCAGAATCGTTGTCGTGCCGAGCGGGGGCGTCGGGGCCGGATCGCTGATCCCGTCCCGCCCGCTCGCTCTCGATGAGCTCGTTCAGCCAGCGCACTTCGCGCTCCACGGACTCCATGCCGTGGCGCTGCAGCTCAAGCGTGTAGTCGTCCAGGCGCTCGCGGGTCCGGGCCAGGGAGGCGCGCATCTTCTCCAGGCGCTCTTCCAGCCGGCTGCGGCGGCCTTCGAGCACGCGCATCCGCACTTCGCGCTCGGTCTGTCCGAAGAAGGCGAAGCGCGCCGCGAAGTGCTCGTCCTCCCAGGCGTCCGGGCCGGTGTGGGAGAGGAGCTCCTCGAAGTGCTCCTTACCCGCCGGGGTCAACCGGTAGACGATCTTGGCCCGGCGTCCGGCGAGCGACGCGGCGAGGGCCTCCTCGGGGGCGCTGCCCGGCTCCTCGATCAACCAGCCGTTGGCGACCAGCGTCTTGAGGCAGGGATAGAGCGTTCCGTAGCTGAAGGCCCGGAAGACGCCCAGCGAGGTGTTGAGGCGCTTCCGCAGCTCGTACCCGTGCATGGGGGCCTCGCGCAGCAGGCCGAGAACGGCGAACTCGAGGATGCCGGAGCGTCTGCTCATCCGTCGCCTCCTCTTCCGCTCTTCGGGGCCCTTATGCCGTGCTGATGTATCGGCTCGATACATCAGCACGATAGAACGGCCTCCCTGTCTCGACAAGTGGGACCACCGTGACCGGCGTCACATCGTCAATTCATAGCGATCGAGTTGCCCGATTTGGGGTGAACTCCGGCTCTAGGCGGGTTTTGGCCGTGCGTAGTCTGTGCGGCATGCAGATCACCGGGAACCGAGCGATGCCGTGGGGCGTCAGTGCTGCGGGTGACCGGCTGCGGTACGGGGGGACCTCCGATGGGGTTCCCGCGTGCGCATTTCGGGGGGACCGGAACTCAACTGCCGCTTCCAGGCGTACGCGCCTGCCCGAGGAGTAGTCGTTCGATGAGCGAGCATCGTCGCAAAATGCCGCCGCAGCAGCCGCCGACGGGCGGTCGCGCGGCGGCACGGCGCGCTGCCCAGCAGCCGATGGGCCGCAGGTCGGCCCCGGCCCATGACGTCGGTACGGGGGCCCCTTCGGCCTCGTACGGACCTCCCTCCTCCTATGGAGAGGAGCAGCGCCCCTACGGAGGGCGCGCGGAGGCCCGGCGGGCCGCCCAGCGCGGCAGCCGCCGCAGGGGAGCCGATTCCGGCCCCGGCGGCCCCGGCGGGGGACGGCGCGGTGGTGGCGGTGGCGGCGGTCGCGGCAGTGGTCCGGGACGGGGTGCCGGCGGTCGCCCGCCGGGCAAGAAGCGGTTCATCGACTACCCGCGCCACGACAAGTACGGCTGGCGTCGCTGGATGCCGTCGTGGAAGCTCGTGACGGGCACGTTCCTGTTCTTCGCGGCGAGCCTGATGGGCGCTGCCACGATCGCGTACTCGCAGGTGGAGATCCCCAAGGAGGCCGACACCGCGAAATCGCAGAACAACATCTACTACTGGGCCGACGGATCGCGCATGGTCGCGACGGGCAGTGGCACCAACCGCCAGATCGTCCCGTTCGCGGGCATCCCGAAGTCCATGCAGAACGCGGTGATCTCGGCGGAGAACAAGACCTTCTGGGAAGACTCCGGTGTCGACCCGATGGGTATCGCCCGCGCCGTGTGGAACATGGCCAAGGGCGGTGAGACCCAGGGTGGTTCGACCATCACCCAGCAGTACGTGAAGAACAACCGCCTCGACGACCAGTCGCAGACCATCACGCGGAAGGTGAAGGAACTCTTCATCTCCATGAAGGTGGGCAACGAGGTCGGCAAGGACCAGGTCATGGCCGGCTACCTGAACACCTCGTACTACGGGCGTGGTGCGTACGGTATCCAGGCGGCCGCCCGCGCCTACTTCAACAAGGACGTCGGGGACCTCAACGCCAGCGAGTCGGCGCTGCTCGCCGCGGTGCTGAAGGGCGCGACGTACTACGACCCCGCCGGCTACCCCGAGATCGATCCCAGGGCCACCGCCGAGGCGAACACCACGCGGGCCACCGAGCGGTGGAAGTGGATCCTCGACGAGATGCAGAAGGACGGGCACATCTCGGCCGCGGAGCGGGCGAAGTACACCACCTTCCCCAAGGTGAGGAAGCCCAACCAGAGCGCCAACCTGAGCGGCCAGATCGGCTACCTGGTCAAGACCGCCAACGCGAACATCAAGGCCCAGTTCGGCATCAGCGTCCAGGAGCTGGAGCGCGGCGGCTACGAGATCTACACCACCTTCCAGAAGCGGAAGGTGGAGGCGCTCGAGGACTCGGTCCAGAAGATCATCAAGGACAACATCGACCCGAAGAAGCGCCCGGACGACGACACGCACGTCCAGTTCGGCGGGGCTTCCGTCGACACGGCCACCGGGAAGATCGTGGCGCTCTACGGCGGTGTCGACGCCACCAAGCACTTCACCAACAACGCCGACGCCACCGGTGCCATGGTCGGATCGACGTTCAAGCCCTTCGTGCTCGCCGCCTCGATGAAGTACGGCGTGCGGGACCCGAAGCTCGGGCCGGTCCAGGACGCCTCCACCCGCACGATCGTGGATCCGGACAAGAGCCGCTACGCCGGCAAGGACGGGCAGATCGTCCGCAAGTACAACGGCGAGATCTGGACCAACGAGAAGGGGGAGGAGTGGCGTCAGAGCAACGACGAGCACGCCAGCTACCCCAGCATCACCCTTCGCAGGGCGATGGTCCGCTCCGCCAACTCGCCGTACGTGCAGCTCGGCATGGACATCGGGATCGACAAGGTGCGCGAGACCGCTGTCGACGCCGGTCTGCTGGAGAGCTCGCTCGTCCAGGGCGAGGTGCCCTCGTTCTCCCTCGGTATCTCCAGCCCCAGTGCGATCCGCATGGCCGGTGCCTACGCCACCTTCGCCAACAAGGGTGAGCAGAACGACCCCTACTCGGTGGAGCGCGTGAAGAAGGAGGGCGTGGTCATCAAGAAGCACGAGGCCAAGACCAAGAACCCCTTCTCGCCGGCCATCGCCAGCAACGTCACCGACGTCCTGCGGAGCGTCGTGGACGAGGACGAGGGCACCGGCAAGAAGGCCCGCATTCCGGGCCGTCCCGTGGCCGGCAAGACCGGTACGACCGACGACAACCTGTCGGCCTGGTTCGTCGGGTACACCGCGCAGCTGTCCACCGCGATCGACATGTACCGCTACGACGACGACGACACCAAGAAGAACCGCGAGTTCCTGGAGATGTACAACACGGGCGGCCAGGAGAAGATCCACGGTTCCTCGTTCCCCTCGCGGATCTGGCAGGACTACATGACGGAGGCCGTCAAGGACATGCCCGTCGTGGACTTCCCCGAGCCGGAGAAGCTGGAGGGCGCCGAGCCCGTCTTCGGCGGTGTCCCGAGCCCGACGCCGACCCCGACGGCCACCCCGACGCCCACCGAGTCCGCGACGCCGTCGACGACTCCCCCGGCCACCCCGACGACGAGCGCCCCGGCGAAGCCGACCAGGACGCCGAAGCCGGGCAAGACGACCTGTGACATCTTCGACTGGGAGTGCAACAACCCGGGAGGCACGGGCGGCAGCACCGGGGAGCCCACCACGACGGCGCCCACCAGCGAGTCACCGACGCCGACGGGCACGCCGACGGACACCTCCGGCGGCGGGAACGGCAAACCCGGAGGGGCCTGGGTCCCCTGATCCCCCTGATCCGGGCGACGATCCGGGCACGTCCCGAGGGCCGCCGCGTCCGCTCCGTACCTTCCGTACGGACCGGCCGCGGCGGCCCTCGCCGTTTTCCCGGGGACGTACGGCAGGATGTCCCCCATGCCGAGCCTCCAGAAGTCGAGCGCGCCGCAGGACCGCTCGCAGACGGTCATCCCCACCCACCGGGACAAGGTGGCCGCAGCGGGCAGCGAGCTGATCGGCGGCCCCTACGGGCGCCGGGCGGCGGCCGGCACCGGACAGCTGACGCCGGTGCGGGTGATCGCGCTCGTGGCCCTCGGCATGTACGCCCTCGGCATGGTGCAGAAGCTGCCCTGCTACAACTGGGCCTGGTTCCACGGGACGACCTCCCAGTACACCCACGCCTGCTACTCGGACATCCCGCACCTCTTCGTCGGGCGGGGCTTCGCGGACGGCCTGGTCCCGTACTTCGACCGGCTGGGCGGCGACATACCGTTCCTGGAGTACCCCGTCCTGACGGGCCTCTTCATGGAGGTCGCGGCCTGGCTGACGCCCGGCGGCGGCGACACGAACCAGCAGGAGCAGTCGTACTGGCTGGTCAACGCCGGCATGCTGATGGTGTGCGCGGCCGTCCTGGCGGTCTGTGTGACCCGGACGCACCGGCTGCGCCCCTGGGACGGTCTGCTGGTCGCCCTCGCGCCCTCGATCGCGCTCACCGCCACGATCAACTGGGACATGCTGGCCGTCGCGCTGACCGCCGCCGCCGTCCTGATGTGGTCGCGGAGCCGGCCGCTGGCCTTCGGCGTCCTGCTGGGCCTGGCCACCGCCGCCAAGTTCTACCCGATACTGCTCCTCTGCCCGCTGCTGCTGCTCTGCTGGCGGGCCGGGAAGTGGCGGGCGTACGGGACCGCGGTGCTCGGCTTCCTGGGGTCCTGGCTGGTCGTGAACCTGCCCGTGATGCTGCTCGCGCCGGAGGGGTGGAAGCAGTTCTACCTCTTCAGCCGGGACCGGAACGTCGACTTCGGTTCGGTCTGGCTGCTGGTCAGCCAGCGGACGGGCGAGGTGATCACGCCGGGCCGCGCCAACCTCTACGCGCTGCTGCTGATGGCGGCGGCGGTGGCGGGCCTCGCGTTCCTGGCGTTCACGGCGCCCCGCAGGCCGCGCTTCGTCCAGCTGGCCTTCCTGGTCGTCGCCGCGTTCGTGCTGACGAACAAGGTCTACTCGCCGCAGTACGTCCTGTGGCTGGTCCCGCTGGCCGCGCTCGCCCGGCCCCGCTGGCGCGACTTCCTGGTCTGGCAGGCCTGCGAGGTCATGTACTTCGTCGGCATCTGGATGTACCTGGCGTTCACGACCAGCGGCAACAAGCAGGGCCTGCCGGTGGACGGCTACCAGTTCGTGATCGTCCTGCACCTGCTCGGCACGCTGTACCTGTGCGCGATGGTCGTACGCGACATCCTGGCGCCCGAGAGGGACCCGGTCCGGCAGGACGGCGCGGACGACCCGTCGGGAGGCGTCCTGGACGGGGCCGAGGACGTCGTCGTGGCGGGCAGGGCGGCCCGCCCGGCCCGGCACGCCGCCCCCGCCGTGGAGGAGGGACAGCGGGTGAGCTGGGGCACCGCCGACGACCCCTGGGGCGCCCCCGAATAGCGACGGAGATCACCCCCGGGAGCAGGGCTCCCGGGGGTGATTCGTTTCGGCAGGACCGGCCGGTGCCGCGGCCCGGCCGGCTCAGCGCTCGACGAGACGGTCGAACTGCGTCGTGGTGTGGCGCAGATGTGCCACGAGCTCGTCGCCCACCCTGGGCTCCTGGGCGTCGGCCGGCACGAACAGGATCGACACCTGCATGTGCGGCGGCTCGGCGAACCAGCGCTGCTTCCCGGCCCAGACGAACGGCGAAAGGTTCCGGTTGACGGTGGCCAGGCCCGCCCGGGCGACGCCCTTGGCGCGCGGCATGACGCCGTGCATCGCCTTCGGGGCCTCCAGGCCCACGCCGTGGGAGGTGCCGCCGGCGACGACGACCAGCCAGCCGTCCGACGCGGCCTTCTGCTGGCGGTAGCCGAACCGGTCGCCCTTGGCGACCCGGGTCACGTCGAGGACGGAGCCCCGGTACTCCGTGGCCTCGTGGTCGCCCAGCCACAGCCGGGTGCCGATCCGGGCACGGAAGCGGGTCTGCGGGAACTGCTGCTGCAGCCGGGCCTGCTCCTCGGCCCGCAGGTGGCTCACGAACATGGTGTGCAGCGGCAGCCGGGCGGCCCGCAGCCGGTCCATCCAGGCGATGACCTCCTCGACCGCGTCCGTGCCGTCCGGGCGGTCCAGGGGCAGGTGGAGGGCGAAGCCCTCCAGACGGACGTCCTCGATGGCGGCGTGGAGCTGCTGGAGCTCCTCCTCGCGCACGCCGTGCCGCTTCATCGAGCTCATGCACTCGATCACGACCCGGGCGCCCACCAGGGCGTGGACGCCGTCCACGGACGACACGGAACGGACCACCCGGTCGGGCAGCGGAACCGGCTCCTCGCCCCGGCGGAAGGGGGTGAGGACCAGCAGGTCGCCACCGAACCAGTCCTTGATCTTCGCGGCTTCGTACGTGGTGCCCACGGCGAGCATGTCGGCGCCGAAACGGGCCGCCTCGTCCGCGAGCCGCTCGTGCCCGAAGCCGTACCCGTTGCCCTTGCAGACCGGAATGAGACCGGGGAACTGGTCGATGACGGTCTTCTGGTGCGCCCGCCAGCGAGCGGTGTCGACGTAGAGGGAGAGCGCCATGGCCGGCCCGGAACCTTTCTGATGGCAGCGGTGGGTCAGAGGTGTGTACGAGGACGAAGCCTACGGAACGGTCAGCGGCGCGACATGTAGATGTCGAGCGCCTTGTGCAGCAGCTTGTTCAGCGGGAAGTCCCACTCGCCGACGTACTCGACGGCCTCGCCGCCCGTGCCCACCTTGAACTGGATGAGCCCGAAGAGGTGGTCGGTCTCGTCGAGCGAGTCCGAGATGCCCCGCAGGTCGTACACGGTCGCGCCCATGGCGTACGCGTCGCGGAGCATCCGCCACTGCATCGCGTTCGAGGGCCGGACCTCACGGCCGATGTTGTCGGAGGCACCGTAGGAGTACCAGACGTGCCCGCCGACGACGAGCATGGTCGCGGCGGAGAGGTTCACACCGTTGTGGCGGGCGAAGTAGAGCCGCATGCGGTTGGGGTCCTCGTTGTTGAGGACGGTCCACATGCGCTGGAAGTACGACAGCGGGCGCGGCCGGAAGTGGTCGCGGACGGCCGTGATCTCGTACAGCCGCTGCCACTCGGCCAGGTCCTCGTAGCCGCCCTGGACGACCTCGACACCGGCCTTCTCGGCCTTCTTGATGTTGCGGCGCCACAGCTGGTTGAAGCCCTTGAGGACGTCGTCGAGCGAGCGGTTCGCCAGCGGGACCTGGAAGACGTAGCGCGGCTGCACGTCGCCGAAGCCGGCGCCGCCGTCCTCGCCCTGCTGCCAGCCCATCTTCCGCAGCCGGTCCGCGACCTCGAAGGCGCGCGGCTCGATGTGGGTGGCCTCGACGTCCTTGAGGCGCTTGACGTCCGGGTCCTGGATGCCCGCCTTGATGGCGGCCGAGTCCCAGCGGCGGATGACCACCGGCGGGCCCATCTTCACCGAGAAGGCGCCCTGGTGCTTGAGGTGCGCCAGCATCGGCTGCAGCCAGTCGTCCAGGTTGGGCGCGTACCAGTTGATGACCGGGCCCTCGGGCAGATAGGCGAGGTAGCGCTTGATCTTCGGCAGCTGGCGGTAGAGCACCAGGCCGGCGCCGACGAGCTCGCCGGACTTGTCGAACCAGCCGAGGTTCTCCGAGCGCCACTCGGTCTTCACGTCAGCCCACGCCGGGACCTGGCAGTGGCTCGCGGCGGGCTGGCTCTGGATGAATGCCAGATGCTGCTCACGGCTGATGGTCCTCAGGGTCAGGCTCATGCGGGGCGCTCCTCGGCAGGTGTGTCCCCATCGGTCAGGGGCTCCGGCTCTCGCGCCGAAGCCTACTGCGACCGGGGAGCGCCCCGAATGGGCGTGTGTGCCCCGACGCGCGGTCGGACTCAGCCGAAGAGGCCGCCGTGCGCCATTCCGAGGTAGAAGCCGACCGCCGAGGCGCCGAGTCCGATGATCATCAGGAAGCGCTCGCGTGTCGTCACGGAGATGAACTGTCCGTACGCGCCGGTCAGGATGCCGATCAGACCCGACCAGGAGCTCAACAGGTGCAGGTTGTGGAACTGCGCCGTGACGAAGGCGAGGATCCCCAGGGCCAGTGTCACGCCCATCAGGGCGTCCTGGAGCGGATGAGGCTTGCCGTCGGTCGCGAAGAGCGAGTGGCCGGGGTCGGGTCGCATTGCCTGTGCCATGGGGCACCTCCTGGCGTGGCTACCGGAAGGCGGCGCATCCTAGCGCCGCCCACATCCGTTGTGTACAGATTGCGTCCCCTCCCC
Source organism: Streptomyces sp. NK15101 (assembly GCF_020400725.1). GTDB lineage: Bacteria > Actinomycetota > Actinomycetes > Streptomycetales > Streptomycetaceae > Streptomyces. The sequence goes on from NZ_JAINVG010000020.1 coordinate 8,788, forward strand.
GGGGAATTTCAACCGCAAGCCGATGTGCGGGTACTCTGTACAGCTGCGCCGGTGTCTGCCCAGGTCCCTCGGGGATCCCCGACAGCGCTCCTCGCTCGCCGAGGGGGACTGTCAGTGGTGGCGGATACCGTTGCTTACGCATCACGACCCTCCTGCCACGGAACGACCGTGGCCGCTGAGTCCAAAGGAGGTGGGTTCCACATGCGTCACTACGAGGTGATGGTCATCCTCGACCCCGATCTCGAGGAGCGCGCTGTCTCCCCGCTGATCGAGAACTTCCTCTCCGTCGTCCGTGAGGGCAACGGAAAGGTCGAGAAGGTCGACACCTGGGGCCGTCGTCGTCTCGCCTACGAGATCAAGAAGAAGCCCGAGGGCATCTACTCGGTCATCGACCTGCAGGCCGAGCCTGCGGTCGTCAAGGAGCTCGACCGCCAGCTCAACCTGAACGAGTCGGTCCTCCGGACCAAGGTCCTCCGTCCCGAGACCCACTGAGCACCTAGCTCAGAGGTCATCGGGTTCGAGTAGCAACACAGCAGCCAGAAGCAAACCCGCCGAGAGGTTCCCCCATGGCAGGCGAGACCGTCATCACGGTCGTCGGCAATCTTGTCGACGACCCCGAGCTGCGCTTCACCCCGTCCGGTGCGGCGGTCGCGAAGTTCCGTATCGCGTCCACCCCCCGCACCTTCGACCGTCAGACCAACGAGTGGAAGGACGGCGAAAGCCTCTTCCTGACCTGCTCGGTCTGGCGTCAGGCGGCGGAGAACGTCGCCGAGTCGCTCCAGCGAGGCATGCGCGTCGTCGTGCAGGGCCGGCTGAAGCAGCGGTCCTACGAGGACCGTGAGGGCGTCAAGCGCACGGTCTACGAGCTGGACGTCGAGGAAGTCGGCCCCAGCCTCAAGAACGCCACGGCCAAGGTCACCAAGACCACCGGTCGCGGCGGCCAGGGTGGATACGGCGGCGGCCAGCAGGGCGGCGGCGGTGGCGGCTGGGGTGGAAACTCCGGCGGCGGTGGCCAGCAGGGCGGCGGCGGTGCTCCCGCCGACGACCCGTGGGCGACCGGCGGCCCCTCCGGCGGCGGCCAGCAGGGCGGCGGCGGTGGCGGCTGGGGTGGAAACTCCGGCGGCGGCTACTCGGACGAGCCCCCCTTCTAGGGCCTGGCCCTCGAAGCAGCTCGTACCCCCACTTCTTGATCACACAGGAGAAACACCATGGCGAAGCCGCCTGTGCGCAAGCCTAAGAAGAAGGTCTGCGCGTTCTGCAAGGACAAGACCGCGTACGTGGACTACAAGGACACGAACATGCTGCGGAAGTTCATTTCCGACCGCGGCAAGATCCGTGCCCGCCGCGTGACCGGCAACTGCACGCAGCACCAGCGTGACGTCGCCACGGCCGTCAAGAACAGCCGTGAGATGGCGCTGCTGCCCTACACGTCCACCGCGCGATAAGGGAAGGGTGACCGAAAAATGAAGATCATCCTCACCCACGAGGTCTCCGGCCTCGGTGCCGCTGGCGACGTCGTCGACGTCAAGGACGGCTACGCTCGCAACTACCTGGTCCCGCGCGGTTTCGCGATCCGCTGGACCAAGGGCGGCGAGAAGGACGTGGCGCAGATCCGCCGCGCCCGCAAGATCCACGAGATCGCGACCATCGAGCAGGCCAACGAGATCAAGGCCCAGCTCGAGGGCACGAAGGTGCGCCTGGCCGTTCGCTCCGGCGACGCCGGCCGTCTCTTCGGCTCCGTGACCCCGGCCGACATCGCCTCGGCGATCAAGACCGCGGGTGGCCCCGACGTCGACAAGCGTCGCGTCGAGCTCGGTTCGCCGATCAAGACCCTGGGCTCGCACCAGGTCTCCGTGCGTCTGCACCCCGAGGTTGCCGCGAAGCTCGGCGTCGAGGTCGTCGCCGCGTAACGCTGCCCTTGGCAGTCTGCGCTCAGCAGTGAGGAAGGGCCGCACCCCCCGGGGTGCGGCCCTTCCGCCGTTCTCCTTCCGCTGCCGCCTTCGCCGTTCCACGTGAAACGGGTGGCCCCTCAGCGGGTGGCGCCCGTGACGATCCAGCGGCCGGAGCGCATACGGAACCAGAGCGTTCCCATCCGGACCGTCATCATCAGGGTCATCGCCCACCAGAGAGCGGTCAGCCCGCCGCCGAGGGCCGGGACCAGGAGCGCGACCGGGGCGAAGACCGCCAGCGTGAGCAGCATCGCCCAGGCCAGGTAGGGGCCGTCTCCCGCACCCATCAGAACCCCGTCGAGGACGAAGACGACTCCGGAGACCGGCTGGGAGATCGCGACCACGAGCAGGGCCGGGAGCAGGGCGTCCTGCACGGTGGTGTCGCCGGTGAAGAGGGGGACGAACAAGGGACGGGCGACGATGAGCAGCGCGCCGAGCACCACCCCGGAGACCACGCCCCACTGGACCATCCGGCGGCAGACCTGTCGTGCCCCGTCGGCGTCGTCCGCACCGAGGTAGCGGCCGATGATGGCCTGGCCCGCGATGGCGATCGCGTCGAGCGCGAAGGCCATCAGGCTCCACAGGGACAGGATGATCTGGTGGGCGGCGACCTCGGCGTCTCCGAGCCTGGCGGCGACGGCCGTGGCGATCATCAGGACCGCGCGCAGGGAGAGCGTGCGGACCAGGAGAGGGGCGCCTGCCTGGGCGGAGGCGCGTATGCCGGCCGGGTCGGGGCGGAGGGAGGCGCCGTGGCGCCGGGCGCCCCGTACGACCACGACGAGGTAGGCGGCGGCCATGCCGCACTGGGCGATGACCGTGCCCCAGGCGGATCCGGCGATTCCCAGGCCGGCCCCGTAGACCAGTCCGGCGTTGAGCGCGCCGTTGGCCGCGAAGCCGGCGATGGCCACGTGGAGCGGTGTGCGGGTGTCCTGGAGGCCGCGCAGGACGCCGGTGGCGGCCAGGACCACCAGCATGGCGGGGATTCCCAGGCTGGAGATCCTGAGATAGGTGACGGCGTACGGGGCGGCGGTGTCCGAGGCGCCGAAGACGTCGACGAGCCATGGTGCCGTGGGCAGCGTCAGCGCGACGACGGCGGCGCCGAGGAGGAGTGCCAGCCAGATGCCGTCCATGCCCTGTCGGATGGCGGCCTGGAGATCGCCCGCGCCCACGCGTCGGGCTACGGCGGCCGTGGTGGCGTAGGCGAGGAAGACGAAGACGCTGACGGCGGTGGAGAGGAGTGCTGCGGCGATCGCGAGGCCCGCGAGCTGGGGTGTGCCGAGATGGCCCACGATGGCGCTGTCGACCATGAGGAACAGCGGCTCGGCGACGAGGGCACCGAAGGCCGGCAGGGCGAGGGAGACGATCTCGCGGTCGTGCTGTCGGCGGGTGTCCGAGGTCGCGGGGGCCTGAGTCATGAGCTCAATCTAATCTTCCACAGGTAAGAGATGCAATTGGTAAGCGATCCTTACTTTGGCCTGGTGCGGGGCTTCGGGTGTGGGCCGTTTGTTCTGATCTTGGTCCCGGTGGAAAACTTTTTCTCCCCCACAGCCCGTGGATGGGGAAAGTGCAGGTCAGATGGGTGAGATCGGGGGTGTTATGAGTTTGTCCACATGGCTGTCCCCCGCTCCGTGCACAGGATCCGGGGAGTTCTCCACAGCATCTGGCCCGTAACCCACAGGGCCTGTGGATAACCAGATTGGCTGGGGCTCTCCACAGGCCTACCGTGGTCCGGCGCCCGACGCGCCAGAAGCGGTCGCGAAGCCACTCTTTGATCAAGGCCGTGGCGTAAGAAAGAGTGGCATGGCGAGGTCCGCGGAGCGGACGGGAGGAGGTGGCTTGGTGAGCGTTCCCGAGCCCATGGACGACCCCTGGGCCGACAGCGGACCGAGCGACCGGCTGCCCACCCGTACCCGGGGTGAAGGACGCGGTCGCGGCCGCGGCCGCGACGACCGGCACGAGCGGGGCGGCGAGGGTCCTTGGGACGGAGGGCTCTCCGGCTTCGAGCGCGTTCCCCCGCAGGACCTCGACGCCGAGCAGTCCGTCCTCGGCGGCATGCTGCTCTCCAAGGACGCCATCGCGGACGTCGTGGAGATCATCAAGGGCCACGACTTCTACAAGCCCGCCCACGAGACCGTCTACGCGGCCATCCTCGACCTCTACGCCAAGGGCGAGCCGGCCGACCCGATCACGGTCGGCGCCGAGCTCACCAAGCGCGGCGAGATCACCCGCGTCGGCGGCGCCTCCTATCTCCACACCCTGGTCCAGTCGGTCCCGACCGCGGCCAACGCCTCGTACTACGCGCAGATCGTCCACGAGCGCGCGGTCCTGCGCCGCCTCGTGGAGGCCGGCACCAAGATCACGCAGATGGGCTACGCGGCCGACGGGGACGTCGACGAGATCGTGAACTCGGCCCAGGCCGAGATCTACGCCGTCACCGAGCAGCGCACCACCGAGGACTACCTGCCGCTCGGCGACATCATGGAGGGGGCTCTCGACGAGATCGAGGCGATCGGCTCCCGGAGCGGCGAGATGACCGGTGTGCCCACCGGCTTCACGGACCTCGACGCGCTCACCAACGGACTGCACCCGGGCCAGATGATCATCATCGCGGCCCGTCCCGCCATGGGTAAGTCGACCCTCGCCCTGGACTTCGCCCGGGCGGCCTCCATCAAGCACAACCTGCCCAGCGTCATCTTCTCCCTCGAAATGGGCCGCAACGAGATCGCGATGCGTCTCCTCTCGGCCGAGGCCCGGGTCGCGCTCCACCACATGCGCTCCGGCACGATGACCGACGAGGACTGGACGCGCCTCGCCCGCCGGATGCCGGACGTCTCCCAGGCCCCGCTGTACATCGACGACTCCCCGAACCTGTCGATGATGGAGATCCGCGCGAAGTGCCGCCGGCTCAAGCAGCGCAACGGCCTGAAGCTCGTCATCATCGACTACCTGCAGCTCATGCAGTCGGGCGGTTCCAAGCGGCAGGAGAGCCGTCAGCAAGAGGTCTCCGACATGTCGCGAAACCTGAAGCTCCTCGCCAAGGAGCTGGAACTGCCGGTGATCGCGCTCTCCCAGCTGAACCGTGGCCCCGAACAGCGCACCGACAAGAAGCCGATGGTCTCCGACCTGCGTGAGTCCGGCTCCATCGAGCAGGACGCCGACATGGTCATCCTGCTGCACCGCGAGGACGCCTACGAGAAGGAGTCACCGCGCGCGGGCGAGGCGGACATCATCGTGGGCAAGCACCGTAACGGCCCGACGGCCACGATCACCGTGGCCTTCCAGGGCCACTACTCGCGTTTCGTGGACATGGCCCAGACCTGATCCCAGAGGTTGTAGGGTCGCAATTTTCGTGGCACGGTCTCAGCTGCGACGGCACTTATGCCGCCGTTGTGAGACTCCCTGTCGCACTGCAGGGTGTCGGATTCCCACTCGCTGCATAGCGAGCGGCGATGCTCGCCCCGTACGTGAGGTGCGATCGCGTTTTCCTGCTCCGGCGCGGCGCGGTTCCTCAGTCCTGGGCGGGGACGTCCAGGGCGGTCCCGTACAGGCGCGAGACCCGGAGCAGGATGGTCACGCGCCGGTCAGGCAGCGGCTGATCGCCAGGGGCCGCCTCGTCGGCCGGGTCCGCGATCTCCGCCTCTCCCTCCGCCACGGCGAACGACCAGATGTCCGGGCCGCTGACATGCAGTGAGGCGTGCGGGTCGCGGCGCAACTGGCGGACCTTGAGGCGGTCGGCGGTGGAGGAGACCCTCAGGACGCGCTCCTCGGCGTTCCAGTCGTAGAGGACGGTCGACAGGTGAGGGTGGCCGGTGCTCCTGACGCTAGCGAGTACGCCGAACTGCTGCCGGCTCAACAGCTGGGAGAGCTCCTGGTCGGTGAGCACTCGGGGGGCCGGGCCGTCGTTCTGGGTGGTGCCGGTGGTGGTCTCAGTGGCGGTGTGCTCGCTCACGTCGGTCAGCCTTTCGGTGGTTGGGGTGGGGCGGGAGGGCAGGTCGGACAGCTGCGGCGTGGATGGCGAGCCGGCTCATCGGCGGCGGGCGAGGCGCGCGACGGCGCGGAGCCGAATGCGGCAAACACGTGGTCTCCCCTGTCAGTTGTCGCAGCAAGGGAGACCGTAGCAGATGGTTTCGTTGCAGACTATTTTCTTCGGTCTCATTCAGGGGCAGGGGGCGCCGTCGTCGACCGGTCGGTTCAGGGCTCACCGGTCGGTCAAGGCCGTGCAGGAAATGCCACGTCCGTGAAACCGAGAGGCTGTGCCATCGATCTGAGACGGCGGAAGAACCGCTGGTCGGCGAATGCGGCCTGCCACGCGCGACGAGGCCCTACAGAGGTGTGGGGCCTCAAAATTCGCGGCACAATCTCAGCCCCGATGGCACATCGGTGGCACTCGTGCCGTCTTCGTGAGGCCGGCTGGTCGTCCTGTCGGTTGAACCTGTCGGATTCCCACCCGTTCTCGTTCGTGCTGCCCTCTTCTCATCCGGGCACGTGCTGAGAGGCGATGCCTCGTCTCCCGTGGGACCTCAGCTCACTTCGCCGGAACCTGATGGATCGGAGACGCCGACGGTGTCAGGTCCGCGAACGAGGTCGGCCACGCGACGTCATCGATGGCGAGCCACGGCGCAGCGGCTACGGCGGTAGGTGTCACCCCGGTGAACGCTTTGACCTCGCGGTGGAGGTGGGCCTGGTCGGCGTAGCCGCTTTCGGCCGCCACCTGGGCGGCGGTGTTGCCCGCCGCGAGGAGATGGGCGGCGTGATCGAAGCGCACCAACCGGGCGGCGTGCTTGGGCGTGAGGCCGATCTGGGACCGGAAGCGGGACCACAGGCGCTTACGGCTCCAACCCACCTCGCTCGCAAGGCTGTCGACGCGCACCCGTCCCCGGCTGGTGCGCATCAGCCGCCAGGCAGCGGCGACCTCTGGATCAAGCGACGGGCGGGCGCTCATCCGTCGGCCGAGGGCGTCCGCTGCGATCGTGAACCGCTCGTCCCACGACGCGGCGGCCCGCAGCCTTTCCTCGGTTCGCCCGGCGTCGCGGCCCCAGACATCCTCCAGGGTGACCACCGTCCCGCTGAGGTCGGTCGATGCTCCGAACACCGTGAACGCCAGGACCGGCGACAACCGGATCTGGAGGCACTCGATCCCTCCGGCCGCCCGGCCTCCGAGCCGAAGGTCGCCCGGTACCAGCCCGACGACCGTGCTGCCGCATGCGCGCCGGCCGTGGGCGTCGTGGACAAGGCTGTCTCCGTCGCTCAGGTCCACGAACAGAGTCACCGAGGGGTGCGCGACCATGGCGATATCCACGTCTGCCGGAGCACACTGGCGGAACCCGGCCATGCTGACCCCCGGCAGCCGACCGGGCTGCCGGGGCACGGCGACCTCCACCGACGCCCAGTCAGGTGGTGATTCGGCGGACTTCACAGCACCAGGCTAGGCCATGGGTGTCAGCGGCCCGTCGCCGCGAAGCGCAGCAGCAACTCACTGGTCGCCTCCGGCGCTTCGAGCATGGGGAAGTGCCCGACGTCGGGCAGTTGCTCGACTCGCGCGTTCGGCACCGTGTCGTAGTGGTGCGCCGAAGACGGATCCCAGCGGGGGTCGGCAGCGCCGAAGATCACCAGAACCGGGACGTCGAGTGCGGTCAGGCGCGCGGGTACGCTCCGCTCGGCGATGTACGCGGCGTTGTGGCGCAGCACCGTCCTGAACGTGCGGTAACCGATGCCCCGTACGTCGGCGACCAGGTCGTCCGGGACGTCCACCGGGCGGTTGCACACCGCGGTCACCCCCCGGCGGAGCATCGCGTCGGAACGGACTCTCCATAGAAGCGGGCCGAGCGGCGGGTCGATCAGGACCCGAAGGAGGACGGGCTGCGGAAGGAGCGCGTCGGGACTCGGGCCACTGCTGATCAGTGCGAGCGAACCCACCAGGTCCGGGCGCTGTTCGGCGAGGGCGGTGGCGATGTACCCGCCGCTGGAGTGCCCGGCCACGGTGACCGGACGAAGGCCGAGCCCATCGAGCGCCTCGGCCAGTCTGGCTGCCTGCTCAGGCACGTCGTACGGCGGCGCGGGCGGGGACTGACCGTGGCCCGGGAGGTCGACCCGGATGACGTGATACCGGCTGGCCAGTGCCGACATCACCGGGCCCCAGGAGCTGCCCGAGGCCCCCGATCCGTGGATGAGCACGAGCGGCGGCGCTTCCCGCGGGCCGTCGTGGACCACGTGCATCCCGTGTACGTGCTTGCCGTCGTAGATAGCCATGCTCGGGAGGATGCCGGGGCTGCCGGCCCTCGGTCTTGTACAAATGTCGTCACGGGGCCGAGCATCGCCAGGACTGCCGTCTCCACGGCGAGCGGGACTTCCGCGAAAGCCAGGCCGTTAGAGGTCGGCAGCCGTCGGCAGTCTCGAACTGCCGGGCATTCATACAGTTCGACGTGTCCCTGTGTACCGGCTACACCGCGACGGGACATCAGCACATCGCGGTCCTGGCCGTTCGTGAGGCGTGTCGAGGATGTGCCACGACTCATGAGACCGGGGCGTGTGCCATCGCCGTGAGACAGCTTGAAAGCAGCTGGTCGGTAGCCCGCCCCGTGCCACGGGCCGTGAGACCCTGCAAGAGGGAAGTTCCGCGGCCGGCATCGCGTTGGATGGGTTCTGTGACGACATCTTCCGAAGCCTTGTTGCCCGGTACCGAGCGGGCTCTGCTGCACCGCGTCGCGGTCGCCCAGTCCGAAGGGCGGGCACCGTCCTTCGTGGGGGCGGTGGTCCGTGACGGTTCGCTGGTGTGGAGCGGCGCGCGCAGTTGCGTGGACGGCCATGCGCCGGACGCCGACACCCAGTTCAGGATCGGGTCCATCACCAAGGTGTTCACCGCCGTCCTGGTGATGAGGCTCCGCGACGAGGGCCTGCTCGGGCTCGACGATCCGCTGGAACGGCACCTGAAGGGAACGGGCGTCGGCGAGGTGACGATCGCCCAACTCCTGGGCCACACCGGCGGACTCGCCGCCGAGACGCCCGGCTCCTGGTGGGAGCGGTCCTCGGCCGCCCTGCGGCCGGGGCTCTCCGACGTCCTGGGGGAGCAGCCCTTCCTCCAGTCGCCGGGGCGCCGGCACCACTACTCCAACCCCGGCTACACGCTGCTGGGTTCACTGGTCGAGGCGGTCCGGGGGGTGTCCTGGGAAGAGGCGCTGCGGCGCGAGATCCTGGAGCCGTTGGGGATGGGTCGCACGACGGTCGATCCCGTCGCCCCGCACGCGGGCGGCTGGGCGGTGCACCCCTGGGCCGACGTCATGCTGCCCGAACCGTCCGAGGACCTCGGTCTGATGGCATCGGCCGGACAGCTCTGGTCGACGGCCGCCGACCTCGCCCGCTTCGCCGCCTTCCTCGCTGCGGGGGACGAGCGGGTGCTCTCCGCGGCGACCGTGGAGGAGATGCGTGCCCCCGCCTCTCCCGCCGGGGAGGGCGACTGGGAGGGGAGCTACGGACTCGGTCTCCAGCTGGTGCACAAGGACGGCCGCACCCTGATCGGCCACAGCGGCTCCCTGCCCGGCTTCGTCGCCTCCCTGTGGGTGAGCGTGGAGGACGGCCTTGCGGGCATCGCGCTCGCCAACGCCACCTCAGGTCCGCTGACAGGAGTCGTGGCCGCCGATCTCGTACGGATCGTGGCGGAGGCGGAGCCCCGGTTCCCGGAGCCGTGGCGGCCCCTTCCCGAGGCCGAGGTCGACCAGGAGCTGCTGTCCCTCACGGGACCCTGGTATTGGGGCACGTACGTCTACGGGCTGCGGCTCGGTCCCGAGCGGAGCGTGGTGCTCGAACCGCTGCGGGGCGCCGGACGACGGGCCCGCTTCCGGGCGCTGCCCGAGGGCGGCTGGGTCGGCCTGAACGGCTACTACGCGGGCGAGACGCTCAGGGCGGTGCGGCGCGCCGACGGCAGCGTGAGCCATCTCGACCTCGGCTCGTTCGTCTTCACGCGGGAGCCGTACGAGCCGGGGGACGCGGTTCCGGGCGGTGTGGACGAGGCGGGCTGGCGCGGTCTCTGAGCAGATGAGGGGTGTTTCACGTGAAACCATGCCGTTTCACGTGAAACGTCTCCTCAGAGGCTCTTCTTGAACCCCACGTGGGAGGCCTCGAAGCCCAGCCGCTCGTAGAAGCGGTGGGCATCGGTGCGGGTGACGTCGGAGGTCAGCTGGACGAGCCTGCAGTCCTGGCGCCCGGACTCCTCGACGGCCCATTCGATGAGCTGCGTTCCGAGACCGCTGCCGCGCTCGTCGGCGTGGATGCGGACGCCCTCGATGATCGACCGGGTGGTCCCCCGGCGGGAGAGCCCCGGGATGACCGTCAGCTGGAGGGTGCCGACGACCTTGTCCCCGCGGACGGCCACGACGACGTGCTGGTTCGGGTCGTTCGCGAGGCGCTCGAAGGCGACGAGGTAAGGGGCGAGGTCGTCAGGGGATTCACGCTGTGCGCCCAGGGGGTCGTCGGCGAGCATCGCGACGATGGCCGGCAGGTCCTCCGCGGTGGCGGGGCGTATCTCAAGATCGCTCATGGCCGCAGGGTAACGCCGGGGCGCCCCGCCCCGGCGCCGGACTCACACGGGCGCGCCCACGCCCTCCACGACCTGGACCAGCGGGGCCAGTTCGGGGTTCTTCGCGGCTTCGTCGAGAGCCTCGCGCAGCGCCCTGTCGTTGGTGGGGCGGGCCTCTTCGAGGAGCTTCTGACCGGCCTCGGTCACATCGGTGTAGATGCCGCGCCGGTCGGTGGCGCAGAGGTACCGGGTGAGCAGACCGCGGTCCTCCAGCCGGGTGACGAGCCGGGTGGTGGCGCTCTGGCTGAGCACCACGGCGTCGGCGACCTGCTTCATCTGGAGGTGGCCGCCGGGGCCGCTGTGCTGGCGGCTGAGGACGTCGAGCAGCGAGTACTCCCGCACGCTCAGACCATGACCGGACTCCAGGGCGCGCTCGATGTGGGACTCGATCCTGCCGTGGAGCAGGGAGAGGGCGCACCAGCGCTGGGCGAGCGCGGTGAGTGCGGGGTCCGTCGCGGTCATGTTCTCTCCTCGGTGTCTCCTCGGCGCCGGTGCGGCTCTCGGTCCAGGGTAGACGAAGGAACGCAATAATGGGCGTCTGCAAGTAAACCTATCCGGCGGCGACCGTCAGGGGAGCGAAGCGGCGGCGCCAGTCGCCGGGGAGATCGGGCAGGGAGCGGACCATCACCGATGTGGTGGCGATCGTGTCGATGCCGTTCTCCTTCGTCCAGCTCAGCAGGGAGGCGTGCCGCACGTCGATGTCCGTGCGCAGCGGTCGGTCGGTGGCGGCGGCCAGCGAGGCGATCAGGGCCTTCGCGGTGCCCGGGTCCCGGGCGATCAGGGGGCCGATGACATGGGTGTCCATGTTGGGCCAGGCGGCCGCGAAGCCGGTGATCTCGCCGTCCTCCTCCGCGACCCTGAGGTGATCCGCGAAGGCGGGGAGGCGGGCGATGAGATGGGTGCGGTCGAGACCGAAGACCTCGTGGTCCAGGCGCAGGACCGCCGGGAGGTCCTCGGCCGTCGCCGGGCGAACCGGAACGTCCGGGGCGGGGGCGGCGAAGGTGAAGCGCCCGCGCACCATCTCGGACCGGCTCGTCTCGGTGAAGCCCAGCTGTTCGTACAGGGGCTGCCCGTTCGCCGTGGCGTACAGCGTGAGCGGGGTGTCCCCGGCCTCCGCCAGCACGTGCCGCATGAGCCGGCGGCCCACGCCCTGGCGTGCGTACCGCTCGGCGACGAGCACCATGCCGATCGCGGCGAGCCCGGGACCGTACGAGGTGACCACGGAGCAGGCGGCGAGGCCCGGGCCGTCGGGGTCGTCGATGCCGTAGCCGGTGCCGGCGGTGAGCAACAGGCCCCACTTGTGTTCCTCGCGTGGCCAGCCCCGGTTCTCGGAGAGGTCGGCGCAGGCGAGGAGGTCCTCGGAAATGAGACGTCGGATCGGAAGCCGGGCGAGGGAGGAGGGGGGAGTCGGCATGCCTTTCAGGCTCTCCGAAGCGGTGATCTGCCGTCCACTGCTTTACCGGATCCGGCCGATCTCCCTGGCCGATACCCGAGGAGTCGTTGATTCCGCCGGTGGGGCACCTGGACGATGTTTCACGTGAAACCCCGAACGCGACGACTGCACCTCTTCGACCTCGACGGCACCCTGATCAGGGGCTCGGCCGCCGCGGTGGAGATCTCCCGGCAACTCGACCTGGTGGACGAGATCGCCGTTCTGGAGGAGGGGTTCCTGCGGGGGCTCACGCCGGACGAGTTCGCCGTCCAGGCCCGTGAGCTGTGGGCCGCGCTCACCCTGGAGCAGGTAGCGGCGGCCTTCGAAGGGGCCCCCTGGCTGACGGGCATCCGCGAGGTCTGGGCGGACATCCGGGCGCGGGGAGACCGCTGCGCGGTCATCTCCCTCTCACCCGACTTCTTCGTCGAGCGGCTTCTCGACTGGGGGGCCGACTCGACCCACGGTTCGCTCTGGCCGGCGGTCCCCTTCACCGAGCCGATCCACCGGCCGGGCATTCTCGACGCGCGCGCGAAGGTGCGGATCGCGAGGGAGCTCTGCGCGGGGTACGGGGTGGACCCCGCCGACTGCGTCGCGTACGGGGACTCGATGTCCGACGCGGAGCTCTTCGCGATCGTGCCGGAGACGGTGGCCGTGAACGCGGACCACCACCTGGCCGGGCTCTCCCGCCACAGCTACTCCGGCGGGGACCTGCGCGAGGCCTACGCCCTGGTCCGAAACAGCGCAGCCTAGCCAGAAAACCGGGCCTATGGCCCGAGAACGCCGCTTTCCGTCCGAAGCGCCGGTCGGAAGCGCCATGCTGCGGTCACTGAAGCCGGCCAGCACGAGGCGAGGCACATGATGGATGCTCCGACCACCACGACGGACGAGCGGGAGCCGCCTGACGCGGAGGGGAAGGAATCCCGGACAGCCGGGGGACCGTCCGCCGACGCGGTGCTCGTCCGGCGCACCCTGGCGGAGATCGCGCCGGTCGCCGGCCGGGTGACCTCGTACTTCTACGCCCTGCTCTTCGTCCGGCACCCCGAACTGCGCGAGATGTTCCCCGCGGCCATGGAAACCCAGCGGGACCGGCTCCTGAAGGCCCTGCTGACGGCGGCCGAGCACATGGAAGACACCCCGGTCCTCACCGCGTACCTGGAGAACCTCGGCAGGGGGCACCGGAAGTACGGGACCCGGGCGGCCCACTACCCGGCCGTCGGCGAGGCCCTCATCGGAGCTCTGGAGCGGTACGCGGAGAGGAGCTGGGACGAGGAGACCGAGGCGGCCTGGGTCCGCACGTACACGACGATCTCCCAGATCATGATCGACGCGGCCGCGGAGAACGAGCGGACCGCGCCCGCCTGGTGGCAGGCCGAGGTGGTCTCCCACGACCTGCGCACCCCGGACATCGCCGTCGTCACCCTCAGGCCCGACCGGCCGTACCCCTTCCTCGCCGGGCAGTACACGACGCTGGAGACCCCCTGGTGGCCCCGGATCTGGCGCCACTACTCCTTCGCCTCGGCGCCCCGGCCGGACGGACTGCTCTCCCTGCACGTCAAGGCCGTCCCGGCCGGCTGGGTGTCCAACGCGCTGGTCCACCGGGCGCGCCCCGGGGACGTGCTGCGGCTCGGTCCGCCGGCCGGCTCCATGACGGTCGACCACTCCACGGACACCGGCCTGCTCTGCATGGGCGGAGGCACCGGAATAGCGCCGATCAAGGCCCTGGTCGAGGACGTCGCCGAGCACGGGGACCGGCGCCCGGTCGACGTCTTCTACGGAGCGCGCAGCGGCCACGACCTCTACGACATCGACACGATGCTGCGGCTCCAGAAGACCTTCCCGTGGCTCTCCGTCCACCCGGTCACCGAGGAGCAGGGGAGGCTCCCGGACGCCGTCTGCCGCTACGGCCCGTGGAACGAACGGGACGCCTATCTCTCGGGGCCGCTCGACATGGTCCGCCGGGGCGTCGACGCCCTGCGCGGCGCGGGGGTCCCCTCGGATCGCATCCGCCACGACTTCCTCGCGGAGCTCACCTCCGCCGCTGCCGGTTAGGGCCTGAGCCGCCGGACGGGACCTAACCCAGGTCGGGGGCGTGCATCGCGCGGACACCCTCGATGTTGCCGTCGAGGTAGTGGCGCAGGGAGAGCGGGACGAGGTGCACGGCGGCGATGCCGACCCGGCTGAAGGGCACCCGGACGATCTCGTACTCGCCGACCGGCTCCTCGACCTCGGGGCCGTGCCGCAGCGAGGGGTCCATGGAGCCGAGCCGGCACACGAAGAAGTGCTGGACCTTCACCCCGGAGACCCCGCCGTCGACGATGTGCTCGACGGTGTCGACGAAGCAGGGCACCACATCGGTGATCTTGGCGCCGAGCTCTTCGAGCACCTCGCGGTGCAGGGCCTCGACGACGGTGGAGTCGGTGGGCTCCACGCCGCCGCCGGGGGTGACCCAGTAGGGATCCATGCCGGGCTTGGTCCGCTTGATGAGGATCAGATCGTCCCCGTCGAGCAGGATGGCGCGTGCGGTGCGCTTGATCACGGGACGTTCGGTCATGGGAAGAAAATGGCCCGTCCGAGGTGTCCTGAAACTCACCAGTTCCCGGCTGCGCGCAGCAGTTCCTCGTGGGCCCGGGCGAGCGGGGACAGGCCGAGCGTCCCCGTGCGTGCGACCAGGAAGTAGGTCCGGAGCGGAGGGACCGGGGGGTCGACCAGCGCCACGAGACGCCCCTGCCGCAGGGCCTCCTCGCACAGGTAGCGCGGCAGGACGGCGAGCCCGGCGCCGGAGGCGGCGGAGTCCCGCACGGCCCGCAGGTCGGGGGCGATGACGGTGGCGGCCGCCGCCGGTTTGGTCTCGAAGACACTCGCCCAGTAACGGGAGACGAAGGGCAGCGACTCGTGGACCTCGACCACCGGCAGCTGCTCCAGGACCACCGCGCCCTTGCGCAGGAGCACCTCGGGGGAGAGCCGGGCGGCCCAGCGCGGGGCCGCGACCAGGACGTGCTCCTCGTCGCAGAGCGGGGTGGAGACCAGCAGGCCTCCCCGGGGGCGGGCGGTCGCGATGGCCAGATCGTGATGGCCCGCGGCGAGCCCGTCGAGGATCTCCTCCGTGTCGCCGAGGAAGGAGGCCCGCACGGCGAGCCCCTGGTCGACCAGGGGGGTGAGGGCGGGCAGCGCGCGGAGCGCGGTGAACTCCGGGGGGCCGGCGAGATGGAGGGTGCGCACATCGCTCTCCTCGTCGAGCCCGCTCTCGGCGATCTCCACGAGAGCGTCCAGATGGGGTGCCGCGCGGTGCGCGAGCTCGTCGCCGATGGTGGTCGGGGTGACTCCGCGCGCCTGTCTGAGGAAGAGCGGCCGCCCGAGCTGTCGCTCCAGCGTGCGGATCTGGCTGGTGACGGCGGGCTGGGAGAGGCCCAGGAGCGCTGCGGCGCGGGTGAAGGAACCGGCCCGGTGCACTGTGACGAACGTGCGCAGCAGGGCCAGATCCATGTCCGCCCCCTCCCGGCCGCATGGCCGTCCGACTCAGGCGGTCGGCTGACTGCGCCTCAGGACCGTCCAACTATAAATAAGTCGATAGGTCGCTGTCGCTACCGTGATTGGACACTGACGCTCAGTCAACTAGCCTTGTTCAGGCGGTTTCCGAGCGGGAAACCGAGGGCGTTCCGAGCCACGAGGGGGGAGGCTCGGAGCGCCCCGCTCCGCGTACGCCGGGCCCGGGACCACCGGTCTCAGCCGGCGCTCCCGGCCGCGTCGAGGGCGCGCAGCACATCGGCGATCAGGTCCTCCGGGTCCTCGGCTCCGACCGAGAAGCGGATGAAGCCCTCCGCCACCGCGTCCCCGCCCCAGCGCCCGCGCCGCTCCGCCGTGGAGCGCACGCCACCGAAACTGGTGGCGTCGTCGACGAGCCGCAGCTCCTCCAAGAACCGGTCGGCCCGCTTCCGGTCCGCCAGCTCGAAGGAGACGACCGGGCCGAAGCGCCGCATCTGCCGGGCGGCCACCGCGTGCGAGGGGTCGTCGGGCAGCCCGGGGTAGCGCAGCCCGGTCACGTCCGCGCGTTCGGCGAGCGTCCGCGCCAGCGCCAGCGCGGTGGAGCACTGCCGGTCGATCCGCAGCTGGAGCGTGGCGAGCGACCGATGGGCGAGCCAGGCCTCCATGGGACCGGGGATGGCGCCGACGATCTTCCGCCAGCGCCGTACCTCGGCCGCCCGCCGGGGATCTCGGCAGCTCACATGACCGAGCAGGACGTCGCCGTGCCCGGTCATGCCCTTGGTGTCGCTGGCGACGGAGAAGTCCGCGCCCAGCGCGAGCGGGCGCTGTCCGAGCGGGGTGGCGAGGGTGTTGTCGACGGCGACGAGCGCCCCGGCGGCGTGGGCCTCCCGCACCAGACGGCGGACGTCGCACACGTCGAGACCGGGGTTGGACGGGGTCTCGAGCCACAGCAGCCGGGCTCCGTCCAGTACGGACAGCTGGGCGTCGCCGCCGGTCGGAGCGGTGCGGACCTCGACGCCGTACGCCCGCAGCTGTTCGTGCAGCAGGGGCAGGGCCTGATAGCCGTCGGCCGGCAGAACCACCGCGTCGCCGGCCTTCAGCTGCGAGAACAGGACGGCGGAGATCGCGGCCATGCCGGAGGCGAAGACCAGGGTCTCCACCCCCTCCTCCCCCGGTGCCTCCAGCTCGCCGATCGCCCGCTCCAGATGGGTCCAGGTGGGATTCTCGTCGCGGCCGTAGGTGTAGGGGCCGGTCGGCTCGCCGGGCAGGTGGAAGTGGGCCGCGAAGACCGGCCCCGGCAGGGTCGGCTCGTACTTCACGGGCTCGGGCAGCCCGGCCCGTACCGCCCGGGTGCCGTCGCCGAGTTCGTCGTCCTTCACGGTGTCCGTTCCTCCAGTTCCGCGCGTACGGCCGCGAGCAGTCCCTCGCTCGCGGCCTCCACCATCTCCAGGCACTCCTCGAAGTCCTCATGGTCCCCGTAGTAGGGGTCGGGGACGTCGAGGAGTCCGGCCCCGGCGGCCGGGTCGTAGGAGCGCAGGAGCCTTATTCTCGCCGCCTCCTCGGGGGTGCGGGCGAGCCGGGTGAGCTCCCGCAGATGTCCTTCGTCCAGGGCGATCACCAGGTCGAGGGCGGGGAACCACGAGGGCCGGAACCGCCGGGCGGTGTGCGCGGAGGTGTATCCGTTCCCGTCGAGGACGGCGACCGTGCGCGGGTCGGCCCCGTCGCCCTCGTGCCAGCCTCCGGTGCCCGCGCTGTCGACCTCGACCAGCCCGCCGAGGCCGGCCTCCTCCACCCGGCGGCGGAAGACGTGCTCGGCCATCGGCGAGCGGCAGATGTTGCCCGTGCAGACGAAGCAGACGCGGTAGGTCATGGTCCCCGCTCAGTCGCCGTCGGGGAGCACGACGTTCAGCGCCCACGAGACGACGGAGATGATCAGGCCGCCCAGGACGGCGGTCCAGAAGCCCTCCACGTGGAAGCTGAGGTCGAGCTGCTCGGCCAGCCAGGACGTGAGGAGCAGCATCAGGGCGTTGACCACCAGGGTGATCAGACCGAGGGTCAGGATGAAGAGGGGAAGCGTCAGGAGCTTGACGACTGGCTTGACCAGGAAGTTCACCAGCCCGAAGACGAGAGCCACGAGAATGAGGGTCCAGGCCTTCTTGGCGGTGCTCTCACCGGTCAGGGTGATGTCCTGGAGCAGCCAGATGGCGACTCCCAGGGCGCCCGCGTTCGCGAGCGTCTTGACTACGAAATTCTTCATGTGTCTGATCGTGGCAGACATGATCGGGCCGAAGGCAGGGGCGAGCGGGCGATGAAGGCATTCCGACTGGACGAACTGGAAGCGGAACGCGCCGCGAACAAGGGTGCGTACCTCCAGTTCCTGCGCGAGCGGAACATGTCGGTGGGTCTGTACGCGCTCGACGCCGGGGAACTCGATCCGCAGCAGCCGCACGGTCAGGACGAGGTGTACTTCGTGGTCAGCGGGCGGGCGTCGATCACGGTCGGCACGGAGACGACCCAGGTGGCACGCGGCAGCGTGGTCTACGTGCCGGCCGGGGTGGAGCACCGGTTCCACCACATCAGCGAGGACCTGCGGGTCATGGTGGTCTTCTCG
This sequence comes from Streptomyces sp. NK15101, assembly GCF_020400725.1. Taxonomy (GTDB): domain Bacteria; phylum Actinomycetota; class Actinomycetes; order Streptomycetales; family Streptomycetaceae; genus Streptomyces. The sequence continues at coordinate 26,835 of NZ_JAINVG010000020.1, forward strand.
CCGCCGGAGAGCTGAGCCGGGTGCGGGCCCGCGCCGAGCACGGGGGCCGAGCCGGACCCTGAGGGCGGTGCCGGCACGAGGGACCGAGCCCCTAGGGGGCGGATCAGGGGAGAGCGGGGGCCGCAGGGACCCCACGGGCTTCCTCCCGACCCTAGCCTTGAGGGTGTTCGGCGCGGAGTGCGCGGTTCTTCGAGAGCGAGGTAGGGACGATGGCCGTACGGGAGATTCTCGCGGGGATGCCCTGGTGGGTGAAGTGGGTCGCCATACCCGTTCTCGCCCTGCTCGTCTTCGGCGGGCTGATCACCAGCGTCCTCAGCTTCGTGATCGGTCTGCTCTTCAAGGTGCTGCTCTTCGTGGCCCTCGTCGCCGGACTGATCTACGTCGTGCGGAAGTTCAGCTCCTCCGCCAGGTCGCGCGAGGACTGGTAGCACAAGCTACTGATCGGTATGAAGGCGATGGCGGACGTTAGCCCGGGCGAGGGAACGCCCCCGCCGAATCAGGGTATGGGCCCTGAGGCTGCCACTAGAGTGGAATCTCGCCGCCGCGATGGGGACTACAGGCGTAGACCTCCATACTGACCAGCGGTTTCCCAGGCCCGGCGGGCGCGCGGGGGCGGCCCCCGCGGGCGGGTGCACTGCACCCGTCCTCACGCCTGGGGGTGACCTTTGGCCATGGCTACGCAGACGGCAGCGCCTACGCTGATCGGCTCGGTGCAGCGGGCGCTGAGACTCCTGGAGGCCGTGGCCTCCCATGCGGAGGGCGCCCCCGCGAAACAGCTCGCACGTGAGACGGGCCTCCCGCTGCCCACCACGTACCACCTGCTCCGCACCCTGACGCACGAGGGCTATCTGCTCCGCGACAAGGGTGTGTTCGTCCTGGGCGACGCCGCCGTCCGACTGGCCGGCGGCGGAGCTGTGCAGAATCGTCGCATCAAGATCGAAGATTCCCTTGCCCGTTGGCGGGACGAGATCGGTGTACCCATTTACTTCGCCTGCTACCGCGAAGGCGAGATCGAGCTCGTCGCCGTCGCCGATACCCCTTCCGCCCCCGCGGTGGAGGAATGGGCCGACTTCCGCGAGACCGCGCACGCCCACGCGATCGGGCAGTGCCTGCTGAGTCAACTCGATCTGAAAACTCGTCAAGACCACCTCGACCGCCACCCGGTGGAAGCCATCACTCCGTACACGGTGCGTAATCGCCGTGTCCTTTTGGATCGTTTGGGTGGTTTGGGGCGAATGGAGCCGCTGGTGGAGCGTCAGGAATATGCGCTCGGCACGGTCTGCGCCGCGATCCCCATCACCGCGGGCTCCGTGGCGGCCACCATGGCGATTTCCCTCCCCCTCCACCAGGAAGAACGGTTGCTCCCCGCGATCGAGCGGCTACGCACGGAGATCGGAAGACTCTTCGGCTCCCTCGCTTTCTCTATCAGTATCTGAAAAATCACTCCTTGTGATCTGCTAGTGCGTACAGCACGATTGCGTCAAGAGGGCCACAGGGGATCATTCCTGGCCGTTTCGGTCACAGCTTTCAGCAGCTGTGTTCACACAACTGCTTCATCTACTGCGGGGTACACGATGCGAGAGTCCGTTCAGGCCGAGGTCCTGATGAGCTTCCTCGTCTCCGAGGAGCTCTCCTTCAAGATCCCGGTCGAACTCCGGTATGAGACCCGGGATCCCTACGCGGTGCGGATGACCTTCCACCTCCCCGGAGACGCCCCTGTGACCTGGGCGTTCGGGAGGGAGCTGCTCCTCGACGGGATCAACCGGCCGAGCGGGGACGGTGATGTGCACATCGCCCCGACGGAGCCGGAGCGGCTCTCGGACGTCTCCATCCGGCTCCAGGTGGGCGGCGATCGCGCGCTGTTCAGGGCCAGCGCTCCACCGCTGGTCGCCTTCCTCGACCGAACGGACAAGCTCGTTCCGCTCGGTCAGGAACGGACACTCGGCGACTTCGAGGACCACCTGGAGGCCGCGCTGGGCCGGATCCTGGCCGAGGAGAACGCCGGCCCCGCCTGAGCCGCCCCCACCCGAGCCGGTCCGTCCGAACCGGCTTCCCGAACCGGCTCCCCGAGTCGGCGCCCTCTCCGAGCCGGACCCTCCTCCCCGAGCCGGGCCGGCCCGACGCCTCCGCACGTCCGCCTCACTTGGCGCGACGGCGCCGCCCTCCCCGTACCGCCGCCGGCTTCCCGCCCCCGGACGCCGGCCGGTCGGCGGAGACCACCAGGGCCGCGAGCGCCGTGGTGACCGGAACGGACGCCACCAGACCGATCGAGCCGACCAGGGTCCGGACGATCTCCTCGGCGACCAGCTCGCTGTTGGCCACCGTCCCCATGCTGCTCTGGGCGATGGAGAAGAGCAGCAGCAGCGGAAGGGCGGCACCCGCGTAGGCCAGCACCAGCGTGTTCACGACCGAGGCGATGTGGTCGCGGCCGATCCGGATCCCCGCCCGGTACAGGCGGCGCGGCCCCATGCCCGGATCGGCCTGGTGCAGCTCCCAGACCGCCGAGGTCTGGGTGACCGTCACGTCGTCGAGCACGCCCAGCGAGCCGATGATGATCCCGGCGAGCAGCAGGCCGGACATGTCGATCTCCGGGTAGAGGCCGTGGATCAGACCGGTGTTGTCGTCGGTGTTGCCGCTGAGCGAGGCCCAGCCGACGAAGAGCGAGCCGAGCAGGCCGATCAGCAGCAGCGAGATCAGCGTGCCGAGCACGGCGACCGAGGTGCGGGCCGAGAGCCCGTGGCACATGTAGAGCGCGATCAGCATGATCGCGCTCGACCCGACCACCGCGACGATCAGCGGGTTCGACCCCTCCAGGATCGCCGGCAGGATGAAGTACGTCAGCAGGAGGAAGCTCACGGCGAGTGAGATGAGCGCCATGACGCCCCGCATCCGCCCGACCAGCACGACCGCGACGGCGAAGATGCCGGCGAGCAGTGCCAGCGGCAGCTTGCGGTTCACGTCGGTCACCGAGTACTGCAGGTCGCGCGGGGCGTCGGGGGCGTACGCCACCACCACCCCCTGGCCCTCGTGCAGTTGGCGCGGCGCGTCGGGCTGCACGATCTCGACGAACCTGCGGCCCTTGTGCGGGCCGCTGGTGACCTCGACCGTCGCCTTCTCGCACTGCCCCTGCTGGGCGTTGACCGCCTCGCGCCCCTCCGGGGTGGAGGTGTCGCCGGTCGGCGGGACCTGAGCGGCGTTCACGTCCTTGCAGTCGACGTGCTCGACGGAGACGACCTCGCCCTGCTCGGTCTGCCGGTCGAAGCCGACGCCGGTGCGCTCGTGCGCCGGGGTGCCGCCCGGCCACAGGACCGCGAGCCCGACGACGACGGCGGTGGCGAAGGGGATCAGGATCGCGGCGATGACCTTGCGCAGGTGCCGTGAGACCGGGGCGGCGGGCCCGTGGCTGTGGCTGTGGCCGTGTCCGCCTCCGTGTCCGCCGCCTCCGTGGCCCCCGCCTCCGCCTCCGTGCCCACCTCCGTCCCCGTGTCCGTGTCCGTGCCCGTGGGGCGGCCCGGAATCGTGGCCCGAACCGGGCCCGGGATCGTGCCCGGGTCCGTGGGTGTGGTGGTGTGGCTCGAGGGGCTGCTGGGGGGAAGTCACCGGCCGATCATCGCAAGAACGGCGGGGGCCCACTGTTCAGCACGCCAGGGATGACGCTAGCGTGGTGGCACCTTTGCACACGCGGGAGCTCGGAGCACCGGGCTGAGAGGGCGCTGATCACCGTACGCGCGTACGGGAAGAGGCTGCGCCGACCGCCGAACCTGTTACCGGGTAATGCCGGCGTAGGGAGATCGGTCTCATGACCATTCAGGATGCACGCACGCCTGCCTCCGAGCAGAACCAGACCGACGGGCAGGGGCGCACGCCGGGCTGGCACAAGGGGTACGTCCAGGGCTCGCGCCCCGACCTCCGGGTGCCCGTCCGGCAGGTGCACCTCACCAACGGCAAGGACGTCACGCTGTACGACACGTCCGGCCCGTACACCGACCCCGCCATCGACACCGATGTCCGGCGGGGCCTTCCCCCGCTGCGCGAGAACTGGATCATCGCGCGCGGCGACACCGAGGAGTACGCGGGCCGCCCGGTCCGCCCCGAGGACGACGGCATCAAGCACACCTCCCCGCGCGGCGGTGGGCTGAAGAACCTCGACGCCGTCTTCCCCGGCCGCCCCCGTCTGCCGCGCCGGGGCCGCGACGGCCAGGCGGTGACCCAGCTCGCGTACGCCCGCCGGGGCGAGATCACCCCGGAGATGGAGTACGTCGCGATCCGCGAGAACGTCTCCCCCGAGGTCGTGCGGGAGGAGATCGCCGCGGGCCGCGCCGTGCTGCCGGCGAACGTGAACCACCCGGAGATCGAGCCGATGATCATCGGCAAGCGGTTCCTGGTGAAGGTCAACGCCAACATCGGCAACTCCGCCGTGACCTCCTCCATCGAGGAGGAGGTGGAGAAGATGACCTGGGCGACCAAGTGGGGCGCCGACACGGTCATGGACCTGTCCACCGGCCGCAACATCCACACCACCCGCGAGTGGGTGCTGCGCAACTCCCCCGTGCCGATCGGCACCGTGCCGCTCTACCAGGCCCTGGAGAAGGTCGACGGCAAGGCCGAGGAGCTGACCTGGGAGATCTACAAGGACACGGTCATCGAGCAGGCCGAGCAGGGCGTCGACTACATGACGGTGCACGCCGGCGTGCTCCTGCCGTACGTACCGCTGACCGCCCGCCGCAAGACCGGCATCGTCTCGCGCGGCGGCTCGATCATGGCCGCGTGGTGTCTCGCGCACCACAAGGAGAACTTCCTCTACACGAACTTCGAGGAGCTCTGCGAGATCCTGGCGGCGTACGACGTCACCTACTCGCTCGGCGACGGTCTGCGCCCCGGCTCGATCGCGGACGCCAACGACGAGGCGCAGTTCGCGGAGCTGCGCACGCTCGGCGAGCTGAACACGATCGCCAAGCGGCACAACGTGCAGACGATGATCGAGGGCCCGGGCCACGTCCCGATGCACAAGATCAAGGAGAACATCGACCTCCAGCAGGAGATCTGCGAGGAGGCGCCGTTCTACACGCTCGGCCCGCTGACCACGGACGTCGCGCCCGCGTACGACCACATCACCTCCGGCATCGGCGCCGCGATGATCGCCTGGTGGGGCACGGCGATGCTCTGCTACGTCACGCCCAAGGAGCACCTGGGCCTGCCGAACAAGGACGACGTGAAGACGGGCGTCATCACGTACAAGATCGCGGCCCACGCCGCGGATCTCGCGAAGGGGCACCCGGGCGCGCAGGAGTGGGACGACGCCCTGTCCGACGCGCGCTTCGAGTTCCGCTGGGAGGACCAGTTCAACCTGGCGATGGACCCGGACACCGCGCGCGAGTTCCACGACGAGACGCTGCCGGCGGAGCCCGCGAAGACCGCGCACTTCTGCTCGATGTGCGGTCCGAAGTTCTGCTCGATGAAGATCAGCAGGAGCATCACGGAGCAGTTCGGCGGTGACGCGGACGCCACCCCGGAGGAGATCGAGGCCGGGATGCTGGAGAAGTCGAAGGAGTTCGCGGCCTCGGGCAACCGGGTCTACCTGCCGCTGGCGGACTGAGACCGGCGGGCGAGGCCCTGCCGTCCCAGAGCCTCGCTCGCCCACCGCCGGTACGACCACGGCCGGTACGACCACGCCGACACGACCGCGGCCGGTGACAGCCGCCGTCGGGACGACCGCGCCGGTGAGTACCGGCCGTTCGGGCGCGGACTCGGCAGACTGATGTCATGACAGCGAGATCCCTCAGCAAGGGTGCCAACGTACCGGTGGACTCTCCGGCGCTGCGCGTCGAGCTCGTCTGGTCCCATGGACCGGGCGTGCCCGACGTCGATGCTTCGGCACTGCTGCTGACCTCGGCCGGCCGGGTCCGCGACGACGGAGACTTCGTCTTCTACAACCAGCCGCGGCACGCGTCCGAAGCCGTGACCCATCTGGGAAAGCAGAGCGCCGCCGACATCACGAGCGACAGCGTGGCGGTGGACCTCCGCCTGCTGGAGGCCGGGGTCGAGCGCGTCGCGCTGTGCGCCTCGGCCGACGGCGGGACCTTCGGCCAGGTGCCCGGTCTGATGCTGAGACTGCTCGACGCGGCTTCCGGGAACGAGCTGGTGCGCTTCGCCATGGCGGCCGGGACGGAGACGGCGTTCATCTGCGGCGAGCTGTACCTGAGGCAGGGGCGGTGGAAGTTCCGGGCGGTGGGCCAGGGTTACGCCTCGGGGCTCGCCGGTCTGGCCACGGATTTCGGCATCACGGTCGACGAGCCGTCCTCCGGCGCCGCGCCACCGGCACCCGCCGTACCGTCGGCATCCGCCGTACCTGCTCCGCCCGCTGCGTCGGTTCCGCCCGTGGTGCAGCTCCCGCCCGTCGCACCGGCTCCGCCCGCCGTGCCGGCGTCGGGCGCGGCGCCCGGGAGCCCGCGCCTCGGCAAGGGCGAGGAGCGCCTCCCCGTGGACATGCGCAAGCGGCTGTCGCTGCGCAAGGAACAGGTCGCGGTCAGCCTGCGCAAGCACGGGGCGGAGGGCATCGTCGCGCGTGTCGTCCTCGTGCTGGACGCCTCCGGCTCCATGAGCTTCCTGTACACGCGGGGCGTCGTGGCCGACGTGGTGGAGCGGATGGCCGCGGTCGCCGCGCAGCTCGACGACGACGGTGAGATGCAGGCGTGGACGTTCGCCTCCCAGCCCGCCCGGCTGCCGGACCTCCGGCTCGGCGAACTCCCCGACTGGCTGCGCCTGCACGTACGCGTCGGGCAAGTGGGCCTCTTCCGTCGCAACAAGAGGCCGAGGGGACTCGAACCCGGGCAGGTCGACATGAGGACGGTGGGCATCCAGAACGAGGAGCAGCGCGTCATCGCCGAGGTCCGCTCCCACGTCGCCGCGAACCCCGTACCCGCCCCCACCCTGGTGCTGTTCTTCTCCGACGGCGGCGTCTACCGCAACGCCGAGATCGAGCAGGAGCTGCGCGCGGCGGTGGAGGAGCCGATCTTCTGGCAGTTCGTCGGTCTGGGGCGGTCCGACTACGGAGTGCTGGAACGGTTCGACACGCTGCCCGGACGGCGCGTCGACAACGTCGGCTTCTTCGCTGTCGACGACATCAGCACGGTCCCCGACCAGGAGCTCTACGACCGGATCCTGTCCGAGTTCCCGAGCTGGACGGCCGCCGCGCGCCGGGCCGGCATCCTCTGAGGGGGAGCTGCCGGATCGTGTCGTGAGGGCGGTGGCCCTCGACGGCCGGGCGGTCCCCGGTCCCGCCGTTCCTCAGGAGGGCGTCGGATCCGGGGGTGCCGCGGCGGCGAGGGCGTCGCGGAGGAAGGGGAGGATGCCGCGCTCCAGGAGGGCGCGGCGCCAGGCCTCCCGGGCGAGGGAGAGCTCGTCGTCGGCCGTGGCGGTCCCGTCCGACGCGGCCGGACTGTTGCGCAGGGCGGTCACGAGGAGGCCGATGCCCGCGGAGAGCAGGCCGGCGGCGGCGAGGGCGGCGAAGACGAGGCCTGCCGTCAGCAGGGTCCCGCCGAACACCACGGTGGGCGCGAGGGCGTGCAGGACCCCGCCGACCAGCAGGAATATCGCGGCGGCGGTGCCCGCGAGGACGGGCAGCAGCACGGTGACGACGGCGACGACGCCGGCACCCGCGCCGGTGTCCGTGCCCGGTTCCGTTTCGGTCCTCCGGGCCCCGAGGGCCGCCCGGTTCTGCTCGCGTACCTTCACGAAGTGGTCGTACTCGACGGCCGCCGCCGTGGTGATGAGCGCTGTCGCGTTCATCGTCATGGCGCGCAGTTGCGCGACCGTGAGCCTCGTTCCGACCCCGGCGAGATCCGGACGTGCGTGGGCGGTGCTCAGTGCGTCGTCGAGGACCCGCTCGTACTCGGCGCGATCCTCGGTCAGCAGGTGCGGAGCCACGTTCATGTGCATCCCCCGATGCTCCGTAGGCCCGGATCAGCCGTGGGAAACGGTCGGTTGGGCGGAAACGGAGGAGAGCCTGCTACGGATGACCCGATGGTATTGCGGCGACGCCACGGCCTGACAGGGTGTTTCCGGAAATCGACTTCCCCGGATGCGCAGCGTTATGCGTCAGCCGTTCAGGGGGAGTTGGACGACCAGTAGCTTTCCGGCCATGGTCACTCCACCGTCCATGGCGATCGCGAGACCGTCGGCGTACACGTGCGGTCCGTCGACGACCGGGCCCGAGCCGTCCTCGCCGTCCTCGGTGCCGACCTGGCCCAGGAGGTACGGGATGGGGCTGTGGCCGTGCACGATCCGGCGGCCGCCGTAGGTGGAGAGCAGCTCCTGGACGGCCTGCGGGCCGCCGTCGTCGCGGAACGCGAAGCGCTTGGTGAACTTCCGGAAGAGGTCCCAGACCTCGTCGGCGTCGTTCCGGTTGAGGATCTCGTGGACCGTGTCGTTGACGTCCTCGATGGTCTGGCCGTATTCGAGGTACGCGGTGGTGTCGGAGTGCACGAGGAGGTGGTCGTCCTCGCGGACCACGGCGTCGAGCCGGGACATCCACTGGAGGTGGACGTCCTGGAGCCGGTCCATGTCGTGCTTCTGGCCGCCGTTGAGCAGCCAGGCGGCCTGGAAGGTGGCGGTGCCCGCGCCGGAGTTGACGGGGGTGTCGCCGAAGCGTTTGGCGCCGATCAGCAGCAGCTCGTGGTTGCCCATGAGTGCCTTGCAGTAGCCGCCTGCGGCGGCGGCCTCGGCGGAGAGGCGCATGACGAGGTCGATGACGCCGATGCCGTCGGGGCCGCGGTCGGTGAAGTCGCCGAGGAACCAGAGCCGGGCGTTGCCCGCGGCCCAGCCGCCGTTCTCGTCGATGAGGCCCTGGGCGCGCAGGGCGGCGAGGAGTTCGTCGAGGTAGCCGTGGACGTCGCCGACGACGTAGAGGGGACCGGGGCCGTCGCCGTTCGCGGGCTCCGGGGCGGGGGCCGGTTCGGGGGTGACGGTGACCTGGACGGTGTCGCCGCGGTTGATGACCGGGAGGTCGCGCTCGGTCGGGGTGTATCCCTCGGGCGGCTCGCCCTCGGGGAAGGCGTTGCCCGGGTGGCCGGTGGCGACGGAGACGATGGACGAGCCGGCCGGTGCGGCGTACGCCGGGGCGAGCCGGCGCCCCAGGTGGAGGGTCGGATCGGCGGGCATGGGCGCGGGGGCCTGCGGCGCGGCGGGCGGGGTCACCGGCGGCGCGGGAGCCTGCGGCGTGTCGGCCGTGGCGGCGGGCGCGGGCGCCGGTGCCGGCGGGGCGGTGGCGGGCGCCGCCGGGGACGCCTCGGTCGCGGGCGCCTCGGCAGGGAGGGCCTCGGACGGCGGGGTCGGCACCGGGACGGCCTCGACCGGAGAGGGGGCGATCGGGGGGAGGCGGTCGGCGGATGCCGGGGGTTCGACGGGTGCCGGATATGGAGGGGGAGTCAGGCGTTCGACGGGTGACGGCTCGACCGCCGGGGTCACCGGCGGCTTCTCCGGGGAGGGCGGTTCGGCGGCATGGCCCTGCACGGGCACGCGGGCGTACGGCGGTACGCGGAAGTCACGCAATGTCGCCGTGCGCACCACGGGCTCCTGACCGGCCCCCTGAGTCATCGACCCCTCCACCACCGTCGCGATGCCCTGCACATCGCGGACCGGCCTGGTCGGGGTGGTCCGCGGTGTCGTCCGCCCATCATAGGAATGAGGGCCCTTCCGTGTGACGCACCAGGGTGGTGAATCCGGGTTCACTCCGGGTTCACCGGTCGTTTCGCCCGAATTGTGAAGGTCTAGTCCAGGGGTGGGGCCGGTGTGGGGACCGGTTTCCCCGCCCCTGCCCACGGGCAGGGGCGGGGACGGCGGTTCGGGTGACGGCGGGTTCGGGCGCCGCCGCCCGTGGAGTCAGTCCTTGGCCGGTGAGCGCGGTGGGCTGACCGTGGTGCGCGGCGAGCGCCGCTGCGAGGAGGTGCGGACGATGAGTTCGGTCGGTATCACCTGTTCGACCGGGCCGTCGGTCTCGATCCCCTCGATGGCGTCGATGAGGAGCTGGACGACGGCCGTGCCGATCCGGCGCGGCTTGAGCGAGAGCGTCGTGATGGGCGGTTCGGTGGTGGCGTAGACGGTCGACTCGCTGCAGCAGACCAGCAGCAGGTCGTCCGGGACGCGCAGTCCGTAGCGGCGGGCGGCCGCGAGGAGGTCGGTCCCGTTGGGGTCGAAGAGGCCGTACACGGCGTCGGGCCGGTCCGGGCGGGCGAGCAGCCGGTCGGCCGCGACGGCGCCCGCGCACGGGTCGTGCGCCGGATAGGCCTCGTAGACGGGGTCCTGGCCCACCCGTGCGCACCAGTTGAGGTACGCGGTGGTGGACAGGCGGGTGTACGTGTCGGTGGTGGTTCCGGTGAGGAGGCCGATCCGGCGGGCGCCGGCGTCGGCGAGGTGGTCGAGCAGGTCGAGGACGGCGGCTTCGTGGTCGTTGTCGACCCAGGCGGTGACCGGGAGGGTGCCGGCGGGGCGTCCGTCGGAGACGACGGGCAGGCCCTGGCGGACCAGTTCGGTGACGACCGGGTCGTGGTCGGAGGGGTCGATGACGACGGTGCCGTCGAGGGCGACGTTCGACCAGACGTCATGGCGGGAGGTGGCGGGGAGGATGACCAGGGCGTAGCCCCGGGCGAGTGCCGCCGATGTGGCTGCTCTGGCCATCTCCGCGAAGTACGCGAATTCGGTGAAGGTGAAAGGTTCATCCCCGTACGTGGTCACGGTCAGGCCGATGAGTCCCGACTTGCCGGTACGGAGCGTGCGGGCCGCCGCGGATGGGCGGTAGCCCAGCCTGTCGGCGACCTCGCGGACGTGGCGGCGGGTGGCGTCCGGGAGTCGGCCCTTGCCGTTGAGCGCGTCGGAGACAGTCGTGATGGAGACCCCGGCGGCGGCGGCCACGTCCCGGATGCCTGCCCGGCCCTGCCGGCTTCCCCGGGTCTGTGCCCGGCTCACCTGGTGCTTCCCTGCTGCTGTCATGGCGAGCCGATAGTAGGGCGATGAGGGGCGGTCGGGACGGTCGCATATGCAGACGTTGACAGGCACGTTTCTGCATGATCGAAAAACCTCAAAAGCCGCTAAATCAAAGGCAGTTAGGGTTCCTGGCGTGCAATCCATGGTTATCGAACGGCGTAGGCCTGGCGAGGGGGTGAGGTCTCGAAGAGGTCTCAACTCACCTCTACGGGGGATGCGCGCCACGGCGCCCGCCACCGGCGCACGCCACCCTGGTGCGCGCCCCCTTCTTCGGGGGGCGCGAGCGGGGCCGTGTCCGCAGCGTGTCCCTCCTGTTGTCCACAGCCCATTCGCAGCGGCCGCGAATCCTCTTAAGGTGAGGAGTATTGGCGGTACGGACGGTCGAGGAGGCCACACTGTGAGCGAGACCAGCGGGACGAGCACCGGCAGCCCCAGGCTGCGCGCCGAGCTGGACGGCGTCCCCACCTACAAGCCGGGCAAGCCGGCCGCCGCGGGCGGCCCCGTGGCCTTCAAGCTGTCCTCCAACGAGAACCCCTACCCGCCGCTGCCGGGGGTCATGGAGAGCACGCTGGCCGCCGCCGCGAACTTCAACCGCTACCCGGACATGGCCTGCACCGGTCTGACGGAGGAGCTGGCGAACCGCTTCGGCGTGCCCGTCTCCCACCTGGCCACCGGCACCGGCTCGGTCGGCGTCGCGCAGTCGCTGCTCCAGTCCACCTCGGGTCCGGGCGACGAGGTGATCTACGCCTGGCGCTCCTTCGAGGCGTACCCGATCATCACCCAGATCAGCGGGGCCACCTCCGTGCAGGTGCCGCTGACCGAGGGCGAGGTGCACGACCTCGACGCGATGGCCGAGGCGATCACCGACCGGACCCGGCTGATCTTCGTCTGCAACCCCAACAACCCCACGGGCACCGCCGTGCGCCGGGCGGAGCTGGAGCGCTTCCTGGACCGGGTGCCCTCCGACATCCTCGTCGTGCTCGACGAGGCCTACCGGGAGTTCGTCCGCGACAGCGACATCCCGGACGGCATCGAGCTCTACCGGGACCGGCCCAACGTCGCCGTGCTGCGCACCTTCTCCAAGGCGTACGGCCTGGCGGGGCTGCGGGTCGGCTTCGCGGTCGCCCACGAGCCGGTGGCGGCGGCGCTGCGCAAGACGGCGGTGCCGTTCGGCGTGAGCCAGCTGGCGCAGGACGCGGCGGTGGCCTCGCTGCGGGCCGAGGACGAGCTGCTCGGGCGGGTCGGCTCGCTGGTGGCCGAGCGCGAGCGGGTCCACGCGGGGCTCGTGGCCCAGGGGTGGACCGTGCCGGACACCCAGGCCAACTTCGTCTGGCTGCGGCTCGGCGAGCGGACCCTGGAGTTCGCGGCGGAGTGCGAGCGGCACGGCGTGGTGGTGCGGCCGTTCGCGGGCGAGGGCGTGCGCGTCACGATCGGTGAGTGCGAGGCCAACGACCTGTTCCTGAAGGCGGCGGAAGTCTTCCGCCAGGGCCTCTGATCAGTTCCCGGCGAGTTCCACGCGGATCGGGTCGCCGTTCCTGACGGTGGCCAGGATCCGTGGGTCGCCGTCGAGCGCGCCCAGCAGGTTGCAGGGGCTCGCCAGCCGGCATTCCTCGCCCCGCGAGATCGGGGTGGGTCCGTAGGGGAGGGCGAGCGCGTCGCCCTCCGTCCAGAACGCCACGGTGCCGGGCTCGACGACCTGCTGGGCGTCGGACTCGATCGCGGCGGAGACCGGAGTGTCGAAGTAGACCTCCTCGCCCCACGTCCGGGCGGTGGAGACGATCGGGAGAGCCCCCGCGAGCGCCTTGCTCGTGGGGGTTTCCTCGAGGGTGGCCGTGGTGTGTCCGGCCGGCCAGGAGATGCGTATCCGAAGAGTCATGCACCGGATTCAACAATATGTTGAAGGCCTCGGAAAGTGTGACCCGCGGTACAGCCCCCCGCCTTACGGTACGGATTTCGTATAAGCAATAATGCTTGTGAATGTGAACGCGTTCACAAGCGTGTCCTGCTTCCTCCCTGTTTGGGTGGAACCCGCCAGGCAGACTGCCCGCTGTGACCACGTCGAGTAAGGAGAAGACGTGAACCTAGCTTTGGCGCCGGAGACTCTGGCGCGCTGGCAGTTCGGCATCACCACCGTCTACCACTTCCTGTTCGTACCCCTGACGATCTCGCTTGCCGCGCTCACTGCCGGCATCCAGACCGCCTGGGTCCGCACGGGCAAGGAGAAGTACCTCAGGGCGACGAAGTTCTGGGGCAAGCTCTTCCTGATCAACATCGCCATGGGTGTGGTCACCGGAATCGTGCAGGAGTTCCAGTTCGGCATGAACTGGTCCGACTACTCCCGCTTCGTCGGCGACATCTTCGGTGCCCCGCTGGCCTTCGAGGCGCTCATCGCCTTCTTCTTCGAGTCGACCTTCATCGGTCTGTGGATCTTCGGCTGGGACAAGCTGCCGAAGAAGATCCACCTCGCCTGCATCTGGATGGTGTCGATCGGCACGATCCTCTCCGCGTACTTCATCCTGGCGGCCAACTCCTGGATGCAGCACCCCGTGGGCTACCGCATCGACAAGGAGCGCGGCCGGGCGGAGCTCACCGACTTCTGGCAGGTGCTCACCCAGAACACCGCGCTCACCCAGTTCTTCCACACGATGACGGCGGCGTTCCTGGTCGGCGGTGCGTTCATGGTGGGCATCTCCGCGTTCCACCTGGCGCGCAGGAAGCACATTCCGATCATGCGGGCCTCGCTGCGGCTCGGCCTGATCACGCTGATCATCGCCGGTCTCGGCACCGCGATCAGCGGCGACCTGCTCGGCAAGGTCATGTTCAAGCAGCAGCCGATGAAGATGGCCGCCGCCGAGGCGCTCTGGGACGGCGAGGCGCCCGCACCCTTCTCGATCTTCGCCTACGGCGACGTCGAGAAGGGCCACAACACGGTCGCCATAGAGGTGCCGGGCCTGCTGTCCTTCCTCGCGAACGACGACTTCGACTCGTACGTCCCGGGCATCAACGACGTGAACAAGGCCGAGCAGGAGAAGTTCGGTCCCGGCGACTACCGGCCCAACATCCCCGTCGCCTACTGGGGCTTCCGCTGGATGATCGGCTTCGGCATGGCCTCGCTGGGCATCGGCATGCTCGGCCTCTGGCTGACCCGGAAGAAGTTCATGCTGTCACCGGGGCTGCGGACCGGTGAGGACGAAGTGCCGAACCTGGTCCTGTTCAAGCGGAAGGCGCTCAGCCCCCGCCTGGGCAAGTGGTACTGGATCATCGCCCTCTGGACGATGGCGTTCCCGCTGATCGCCAACTCCTGGGGCTGGATCTTCACCGAGATGGGCCGCCAGCCCTGGGTCGTCTACGGCGTGCTGCGCACCCGTGACGCGGTCTCCCCCGGCGTCTCCCAGGGCGAGGTCCTCACCTCGATGATCGTCTTCACCGCCCTCTACGCGATTCTCGCCGTCATCGAGGTCAAGCTCCTCGTCAAGTACGTCAAGGCGGGCCCGCCGGAGCTCACCGAGGACGACCTCAACCCGCCCACCAGGATCGGCGGGGACTCCCGCGACCCCGACCGGCCCATGGCCTTCTCGTACTGAGGCTGAGGAGATCGAGGCATGGAACTCCACGACGTCTGGTTCGTACTCATCGCCGTCCTCTGGACCGGCTACTTCTTCCTCGAAGGCTTCGACTTCGGGATCGGAGTCCTGACCAAGCTGCTCGCCCGCGACCGGGCCGAGAAGCGGGTCCTCATCAACACCATCGGACCCGTCTGGGACGGCAACGAGGTGTGGCTGCTCACCGCCGGCGGCGCGACCTTCGCCGCGTTCCCCGAGTGGTACGCGACGCTGTTCTCCGGCTTCTACCTGCCGCTGCTGATCATCCTGGTCTGCCTGATCATCCGGGGCGTCGCCTTCGAGTACCGGGTGAAGCGGCCCGAGGAGAACTGGCAGCGCAACTGGGAGCAGGCGATCTTCTGGACCTCGCTGATCCCCGCGTTCCTCTGGGGCGTGGCCTTCGGCAACATCGTCCGGGGCGTGAAGATCGACGGAGACATGGAGTACGCCGGCACCCTCTGGGACCTGCTCAACCCGTACGCGCTCCTCGGCGGCCTGGTCACGCTCACCCTCTTCACCTTCCACGGCGCGGTCTTCGCCTCGCTCAAGACGGTCGGGGACATCCGGGGCCGGGCGCGGGCGCTCGCGCTGAAGCTGGGCCTGGTCACGGCGGTGCTCGCGCTGGGCTTCCTGAGCTGGACCCAGGTCCGCACGGGGGACGGCTGGAGCCTCGCGGCGATGCTGATCGCCGTGGTGGCGCTGGTCGGCGCCGTCGCCGCCATCAAGGCGGGGCGCGAGGGCTGGTCCTTCGCGCTCTCGGGCGTGACGATCGCCGCCGCCGTGGCGATGCTCTTCCTGGCGCTCTTCCCGAACGTCATGCCGTCTTCACTCGACCCCGAGTGGAGCCTTACCGTGACGAACGCGTCCTCGAGTCCGTACACGCTCAAGATCATGACCTGGTGCGCGGCGATCGCGACCCCGCTGGTGCTGCTCTACCAGGGCTGGACCTACTGGGTGTTCCGTAAGCGCATCGGTACGCAGCACATCGCCGACGCTCACTAGTCGCCACCCGGCCGCCGACGTCCACCCACCGGCGCTCGGCGGCCGACGCTCTTCAGAGGGGCATGTTTCACGTGAAACCGATCGATCCGCGCCTGCTCCGGTACGCCAGGGCCACCCGTCTCTTCCTGATCGCGGTGGTCGTGCTCGGCCTCGTCGGAGCGGCGCTGGTCATCGCCCAGGCGATGCTCATCGCCGAGATCGTGGTGGGGGCCTTCCAGCAGGACCGGTCGGTCGCCGACCTGACCACCTCCCTGCTGCTGCTCGCCGGAGTGGCGGTGGCACGGGGCCTGGTCTCCTGGCTGACCGAGCTCGCCGCCCACCGGGCGAGCGCGGCGGTCAAGTCCGAACTGCGCGGCCGGCTCCTCGGCCGCGCGGCCGCACTCGGCCCGGGGTGGCTGAGCGGTCAGAAGGCCGGTTCGCTGATCGCCCTCGCCACGCGGGGCGTGGACGCCCTCGACGACTACTTCGCCCGCTATCTGCCGCAGCTGGGTCTCGCGGTCGTCGTGCCGGTGGCGGTCCTGGCCCGGATCGTCACCGAGGACTGGGTCTCGGCGGCGATCATCGTGGTCACGCTGCCGCTCATCCCGGTCTTCATGATCCTCATCGGCTGGTACACCCAGGCCCGGATGGATCGGCAGTGGAAGCTGCTCTCGCGGCTCTCCGGCCACTTCCTGGACGTGGTGGCCGGCCTCCCCACCCTCAAGATCTTCGGCCGGGCGAAGGCCCAGGCCGAGTCGATCCGCGCGATCACCTCGGAGTACCGCCGGGCGACGATGCGCACGCTGCGGATCGCCTTCCTCTCCTCCTTCGCCCTGGAACTCCTGGCGACCCTGTCGGTCGCGCTCGTCGCCGTGACCATCGGCATGCGGCTCGTCCACGGTGAGCTCGATCTGTACACCGGGCTCGTCATCCTGATCCTGGCGCCCGAGGCGTACCTTCCGCTGCGGCAGGTGGGTGCGCAGTACCACGCGGCGGCGGAGGGACTCGCGGCGGCGGAGGAGATCTTCGACGTCCTGGAGCAGCCGGTACGGGACGGTGGCACGGCGGCCGCCCCGGAGTCCGTACGCCTCGAGCTCGACGGCGTGACCGTCCGTCACGCGGGGCGCGCCGAGCCCTCGCTCGACGCGGCGACGCTGACGGTCGAGCCGGGCGAGACGGTGGCCCTGGTCGGGCCGAGCGGGGCCGGCAAGTCGACGCTGCTCGACGTCGTCCTGGGGTTCGCGGTGCCCGAGGAGGGCGGTTCCGTACGGGTCGGGGGCGCCGACCTGGCGACGCTCGACCTGGAGGAGTGGCGGTCCCGGATCGCCTGGGTCCCGCAGCGTCCGTACCTCTTCGCGGGGACGGTCGCCGAGAACGTACGGCTGGCCCGCCCGGACGCCTCCGACGAGGCGGTACGGGACGCCCTGCGGGACGCCGGGGCGGACGGGTTCGTCGAGGGGCTGCCGCAGGGGCTCGACACCCCGCTCGGTGAGGACGGCGCGGGGCTTTCGGCGGGGCAGCGGCAGCGGCTCGCGCTCGCCCGGGCGTTCCTGGCGGACCGGCCCCTGCTGCTGCTCGACGAACCGACGGCGGCGCTGGACGGTGCGACGGAGGCGGGGATCGTGGAGGCGGTCCGTCGTCTCGCCGCGGGGCGGACGGTGCTGCTGGTCGTGCACCGGCCGGCGCTGCTCGCGGTGGCGGACCGGGTGGTGAGCCTTGACCGTGCCCTGTCGGGTACGGGCCCCGGGGGCGCGGGTGCGGGGGAAGGCGACGGCGCCGTCGGGGTGTTGCGCCCGCCCTCCCCCGAACTCCCGGCTCCGCTCGAGCAGGGGGGACCCCCATCGCCCCTGGCGGAACGCCTGCCCACCACAGGTCCGGAACGGACGCCCACAACCGGTGGGTCGTGGTCGGCGCGTGTGCGCGGCATGGCCGGGGCGCTCAAGGGGCGCATGGTGCTCGCCCTGCTGCTCGGGAGCCTGGCGCTCGGGTCGGCCGTGGGGCTCATGGCCGTGTCCGGCTGGCTCATCTCGCGGGCCTCCGAGCAGCCGCCCGTGCTCCATCTGATGGTGGCCGTCACCGCCACGCGCGCCTTCGGCATCGGCCGGGCCGTCTTCCGGTACGCCGAGCGGCTCGTCTCGCACGACGCCGTCCTGCGGATGCTCGCCGACCTGCGGGTCTCCGTCTACCGGCGTCTGGAGCGGATCGCCCCGGCAGGGCTGAGCCGCGCCCGGCGCGGTGACCTCCTCGCGCGGCTCGTCCAGGACGTCGACGCGCTCCAGGACTACTGGCTGCGCTGGCTGCTCCCGGTCGGCGCCGCGTTCCTCGTGGGCGCCGCCTCCGCCGGGTTCACCGCCTGGCTGCTGCCCGAGGCCGGTGCCGTCCTCGCCGTGGGCCTGCTGATCGCCGGAGCCGTCGTGCCGGCGGCCGGCGGGGTCCTCGCCCGCCGGGCCGAGCGGCGGCTCGCCCCCGCGCGCGGCACCCTGGCGACCGCCGTGGCCGACCTGCTGCGCGGCTGCGCCGAACTGACCGTCGCCGGTGCGCTCCGGGGCCGGATCGAGCGGGCGCGGGACGCCGACCGCGCCCTCACCTCCATCGCCTCCCGGCAGGCCGCCGCCACCGCGCTCGGCGCCGGCCTCTCGGCGCTGGTCTGCGGCCTGACGGTCGCGGCCGCCGCGCTCGTCGGCGTCCAGGCCGTGCGGGACGGGCGGCTCGACGGGGTGGCCCTCGCCGTGATCGTCCTGACGCCGCTCGCCGCCTTCGAGGCCGTCACCGGCCTGCCGCTCGCCGTCCAGTACCGGCAGCGGATCAGGCGCAGCGCCGAGCGGGTCTTCGAGGTGCTCGACGCCCCCGTCCCCGTCCACGAACCGCGGACGCCCGCCGCTCCCCCGGCGAGCCCGTTCCCGCTGGAGCTGGCCGGCCTCTCGGCCCGGCACGGCGGCCAGGAGCGGCTCGCCCTCGACGGGTTCGGTCTCACCCTGGAGGCGGGCCGCCGGGTCGCGGTCGTCGGCGCATCCGGCTCCGGCAAGACCACGCTCGCCCAGGTGCTGCTGCGGTTCCTGGACGTGGAGCACGGCACGTACCGGATCGGCGGCGTACCGGCCACGGAACTCGACGGCGACGCGGTGCGGCGGTTCGTCGGACTCTGCGCCCAGGACGCCCATCTCTTCGACAGCTCCGTCCGCGAGAACCTGCGGCTCGCCAAGGTCGGCGCGGACGACGGGGAGCTGCGCGAGGCGCTGCGCCGGGCCCGGCTGCTCGACTGGGTCGACGGACTGCCCGCCGGGCTCGACACGCTCGTGGGCGAGCACGGCTCCCGGCTGTCCGGAGGGCAGCGGCAGCGCCTCGCGCTCGCCCGGGCCCTCCTCGCCGACTTCCCGGTCCTCGTCCTCGACGAGCCCGCCGAGCACCTGGACCTGGTCACCGCCGACGCGCTCACCGACGACCTGCTCCGGGCCACCGAGGGCCGCACCACCGTCCTCATCACCCACCGGTTGCACGGTCTCGACGCCGTCGACGAGGTGGTGGTCCTCGACGGGGGCCGGACCGTGCAGCGCGGCCCGTACGCCGAGCTCGCCGCGGCGGACGGTCCGCTGCGCCGGATGCTGGAGCAGGAGCGGGAGACCGATCTGCTCGCCGGATCGGCGGCGACCGGTGCGGAGCGGCCGACTTTTCTCGCCAAATAGGACTTACTAGGCTCAAGTCCATGACCGCCGCCGCGTCCGACGCCCCGGACCCCCTGGAAGCCGCCACCCGGGCCACCCGCAGTCTCCAGGGGCTGTCCACGGAGCTCACCGCCCGCGTGCCGCAGCTCCTGGAGGCCATGCGCTCGGTCGGCACCGGGCTCGAACTCCACTCCACCCTCGACCGGATCTGCGAGACCGCCGCCGAGCTCGCCGACGCCCGGTACGCCGCGATCGGCGTCGTCGACGAGGAGGGCGAGGGCCTGTCCGACTTCGTCACCCACGGCGTCGGCGAGGACGTGGTCCGCCGGATCGGCCACCGTCCCGACGGCCACGCGGGGCTGCTCGGCGCGCTGATCCGCGACCCGCAGACCATCCGCCTCGCCGATCTGTCCGCCGATCCGCGCGCGGCGGGCTTCCCGCCCGGACACCCGCCGATGCGGAGCTTCCTCGGCGTCCCCATCCGGGTCCAGGGGGAGATCTTCGGCAACCTCTACCTGGCGGAGAAGCGCGGCGGCGGCGAGTTCAACGACTACGACGTGCACATGGTCCGGGTCCTCGCCACCGAGGCCGGCATCGCGATCGGCAACGCCCGTCTGTACGAGGCGGCCCGGCAGCGCGAACGGTGGATCGACGGCTCGGTCGCCGTCACCACCGCCCTGCTCTCCGGCGGCGACGCGGACGACGCCCTCACGGTCGTCGCCGAACAGGCCCGTCGGCTCGCCGCCGCGGACGCCGGGATCGTGATGCTGCCCGCCGAGGAAGGCGGCCTGGAGATCGTCGCCGTCTCCTCGCCCCGGCCCACGAAGTCGCTGGGCATGGTGATCCCGTCCGAGAGCGCCGTCGTGAAGGAGCTCCTGGCGGGCGAGGCCGTCTTCGTGGCCGACGCCTCGACCGATCCGCGCATGATCAGCCGGCTGACGTCCTCGTACGGACCGAGCATGATGCTGCCGCTGCAGAGCGGCGGACGGGTCCTCGGCGCGCTCGCCACGCCCCGGGTGCACGGCGCCCGGCAGTTCACGGAGGCCGAGCGGACGCTCGCGACCCAGTTCGCCTCCCAGGCCGCCCTCGCCCTGATGATGGCCGACGCGCAGCGCGACCGGGAGCGCCTCGCCGTCTTCGAGGACCGCGACCGGATCGCCCGCGACCTGCACGACCTGGTCATCCAGCGGCTCTTCGCCACCGGCATGATGCTGGAGAGTGCCCAGCGGAGGTCGGTCGTGCCGGCCGTGCGCGAGGGCGTGGGCAAGGCCGTGGACGAGCTGGACGTGACCATCCAGGAGATCCGCACGGCGATCTTCGCGCTCCAGCAGGGCCCCGCCGAGGCCCCGTCGGGGCTGCGCACCCGCGTCCTGCGGGAGATCAACATGGCGGCCGTGCCGCTCGGCTTCAAGCCCGCGCACCGCTTCCTCGGCGCGATCGACTCGAGGGTCGGAGAGCTCACCGGCAAGAACCTCATCGCCGCCCTGCGCGAGGCGCTCTCCAACGCTTTCCGGCACGCGGAGGCGAGCCGCATCGAGGTCGTCGTCGACGCCGGGATCACCCTGCCCGACGGCTCCGGCGGGGTACGGCTCTCGGTCGCCGACGACGGCATCGGCATCCCGGAGGGCGGGCGGCGCAGCGGCCTGCGCAATCTGGCGCGCCGGGCCGAGTCGCTGGGCGGCGCGAGCTGGTGCGGCCCGGGCCTGGGCGAGGACGGCGGCGGGACGACGGTGGTGTGGGAGGCCCCGCTGTAGGCCCCCGACCTCCGGGCCCCTAGGGCCGGGAGGCCAGGGCGTCGGCGACGAGCTGTTCGATGACGACGGCCACGCCGTCGTCGTTGTTGCCGACCGTGCGGCCCGAGGCGGCGGTGACGACGTCCGGGTGGGCGTTGCCCATGGCGTACGAGCGGCCGGCCCAGCTCAGCATCTCGATGTCGTTCGGCATGTCGCCGAAGGCGACGACCTCCTCGGCCGCGATGCCGCGCTCGGCGCAGCACAGGGCCAGGGTGGAGGCCTTGGAGACGCCGAGCGCGCTGATCTCGATGAGGGCGGTCGGGCTGGAGCGGGTGAAGGCGGCCCGGTCGCCCGCGGCCTCCCGCGCGAGTGCGAGGAACACGTCCGGGTCGAGCTCGGAGTGCTGGGCCAGCAGCTTGAGCACCGGGGCGGCCGAGCCGGGCTCCTCCTCGAAGAGGAGCTTCTCGGCGGTGGCGACGGTGGCGCCGGGGTCGAGGAAGAAGGGCGGGTACTGCGGCTCGTAGTGGATGCCGGTGGTGAGCTCGACGGCGAAGGAGGTCCCCGGCGCGGCGGCGCGCAGGGCGCGGACCACGTCGAGCGCGACCGGCCGCTCCAGCGGGCGCACCTCCAGGAAGGCGCCTCCCGCGTGGAGGTCGACGACGGCGGCGCCGTTGGCGCAGATCGCCAGGCCGTGTCCGTGGACGTGGTCGCTGACGACGTCCATCCAGCGGGCCGGGCGGCCGGTGACGAAGAAGACCTCGATCCCGGCCTGCTCGGCCGCCGCGAGGGCGGCGACCGTGCGCTCGGAGACGGACTTGTCGTCACGCAGCAGGGTGCCGTCGAGGTCGGTGGCGATCAGCCGGGCAACCGGGGCGGAAGGGCGGGGGGAACGGGGAGAGGTCACCGCACCATTCTTCCGTATGGGACGCACGGGCGTGCGAGGAGCCGCACATATGAGCCTTGCTACTTGGCCGGGGCGCTCTCCTGCGGGGTTCTCAGTACGCGATCTCCACGACGGCCCGGTGGGCGCGGCGGTCGTCGACGTGGGTGAGCAGGTAGTGCGCGAGATCGGCGCGGGATAAGGACTTCGGCCGTGTCGGCGGGGCGTTCTCCGCGGTCCGGTAGGTGCGGGTCGGCGGGCCGTCGGCCGGCATCGGGCGCCGGACCACCGTCCACGCGGTGCCGTCCGCGGCGGGAGGCCGTACGAAGCCCTCCATCCGTGCCATGTCGGCGTAGCCGTGCCGATAGAGCCGCTGGATCACGTACCGGGTGACGAGCCGCTGCGGCAGCGGCACCTCCGGGGTGGTCTCCAGGCCGGTGGCCGGCGTCGAGGGCCTGGGCCAGGAGCTGTGCGCCCGTACCGCCGGTGGCGCCGAAGATCATGAGTTTCATGACGCCGCCGCCCCGCCCGCTGTGCCAGCGCGTCGACGAGGGCGGCGGCGACGGCCCGCTGCCCGTCGAGGCTGAGGTGGATGCCGTCGTCGAGGTGCAGGCCGGCGGTGGCCCGCCGGGTGTCGACCGTGAGTCCCGGGCGCCCGAGGAGGAATTCGGCGACGCCGTCGACGTCCTCGCCGGACCAGCGATCCCGGCGAGCCGGCAGTGCGGGTAGGCGTCGGCCCGTTCCTGGTCCACGGCGCTCGGGGTGAGCCAGATCCAGCGGTCCGGACCGGAGGGTCCGCCGCGCCCGGCGAGATCCCGCAGGGCGAGGAGGTTGAGCTCGGTCTCCGCATGGCTGACCAGCCGGGTGCCGGCGGCCCCCGCGCCGAGGACCGCCGCCACCACGAGCTGTACGTCTCCGAGGACGGGCGCCGCGTGCTGGGAAGCGTCCGCGAGGTCGCCTCGCTGCACGAGGACGACCTGTTCGCGGCGCTCGGCGAGGAGGACGGGACCCGGCTGACGGAGCTCCTCGGGCGGATCGCCGAGCAGCAGGGCCTCGCCCCCGGCGTGCACCCGGGCTACCGCCGTCTGCCGAAGTGCCCGGGCTGAGCGAGGAACCGCGCGGAGCGGGCGCGGGGCCGACGCTGAGCCGGTGAGGAGGCGGCGCGGAGCCGATGCCGGGCCGGTGCGGGGCCGACGCGAGGCGGCGCATTCCGGTGTGCGCCAGGACATGGCCGTAAACACCCGTTCGTTTTGGACACGACGGGGAAGACCCCTGGGAGCTGACGGCGTCTCCAGGGAGGGCGGGGCATGGTCGCGGGCCGGCGGAGCGCGGAGTGCGACTCCTGCGGGGCGCCGTACGGGAGGTGGGTCGCGAGCCTCGGCATGGCCCTCTGCGCGGAGTGCGAGCGGGCCGGAGCGGCGCACCCCGGGCGGGACCCGGTGCCGGTGGGCGAGATCCTGGCCGGTCTGGCCGACGTCGTGAACCAGGACGCCCGCGTCGTGGCGCAGCGGGCGCGGCCGGGGAGCGCGGTGCGGGGCGCGGCCGGGCCCGGGAGCGCCGTACGGGATCTGTTGGGGTCCGGGAGCGCCGTACGGGACGGCGCGGGGGCCGGGCATGCCGTACGGGACGTGGCCGGCCCCGGGAGCGGGGCATCGGACGAGCGGGCTCCGGTGCTCGCGGCCTGTGACCGGTGCGGGGCGCGCACCGAGTGGCACCGCACGGTGCGCGGGCGCTGGATCATGATCGAGCCCGGGGAGCTGACGGCTCGGCTCGTCCCGGTCGGCAGACGCTGGCGCGTCGGCGGCGACGGGACCGCGGTCAACCTGGGCGCGGCCGCGCCCTCGGACAGGTGCCGGGTCAGCCACTTCGACGTCTGCCCCTCCCGTCCGGCACCGGCCGACTCACCGGTCATGCTCGCCCTGTGGCGGAGCCACGCCAGGCGCACGGCCTGACGGGCTCCGCCTCCGGGCGGGCCGGGACGCTCAGCCCAGCTGGGCGAGCGCCTCGGTGGCGATGTTCTCGAAGACGGTCTGGTCGGCGGCGAAGACGGAGTCCGCGATCGGCCAGTGGATCACGATCTCGGTGAAGCCGAGCTCCCGGTGACGCCCGGCGAAGTCGACGAAGGCGTCCACGGACTCCAGCGGCCGCGCCCGGTCCGGGGTGAAACCGGTCAGCAGGATCTTGTCCAGCTCGGCGACGTCCCGCCCGGCCTCGGCGCACGCCTTGGCGAGCTTCTCGACCTGGCCGCGCAGGGCCGCCACCGACTGCTCGGGCGTCCCCTCCTCGTACAGCTTCGGGTCGCCGGTGGTCACCCACCCCTGTCCGTACCGCGCGGCCAGCCTCAGCCCGCGCGGTCCGGTCGCCGCCACCGCGAACGGCAGCCTCGGGCGCTGGACGCAGCCGGGGATGTTCCGCACCTCGTCGGCCGAGTAGAACGTGCCCCGCTCCGTCACCGCGTCCTCGGTGAGGAGCCGGTCGAGGAGCGCCACGAACTCACCGAACCGGTCGGCCCGCTCCTTCGGCGTCCACGCCTCCTGCCCGAGCGCGGTGGCGTCGAAGCCGTTGCCGCCCGCGCCGATGCCGAGGGTGATCCGTCCGCCGGAGACGTCGTCCAGCGTGATCAGCTCCTTGGCGAGCGTCACCGGGTGCCGGAAGTTCGGCGAGGTCACGAGGGTGCCGAGGCGGATCCGCTCGGTGGCCGTCGCCGCCGCGGTGAGCGTGGGCAGCGCGCCGAACCACGGGCCGTCGCGGAAGCTCCGCCAGGAGAGGTGGTCGTAGGTGTACGCGGCATGGAACCCGAGGTCTTCGGCCCGCCGCCAGGTCTTCTTTCCTTCCGCCCACCGGTGGATGGGGAGGATCACCGTGCTAAGACGCATGACCTCGACGATACGCCGAGTCTCCCGCCGCGATGAATGCGCCGACGTTCAGGACGGAAGCACCACGTCGCCCGGGCCGTCCGCCCGACCGGGTACGGACGGCGTGCCGAGCAGACGGCTCATCGTCTCGGCGGCGCGGACGGCCGCATCGCCGCAGCAGTTGTTGAAGAGGACGTGGACCTCGCGGGCGCGGTCGGCCATCGCGCGGACGGCCGGCGTCCAGGAGGAGAGCTCCTCAGGCGTGTACCGGTGGCGGAACCGCTCCTCCTTCGTGCCCGTTCCCCAGGCGCGGTTGCGGCCGTGGAAGCGCACCGCCGCGAGCCGGTCGGAGGTGACCGGGGTGACCGGCGGGATGGACGTGGGGAGTGACTGCACCATGTCCACGGCTACGGCGGTCAGGTCCAGCTCCGCCAACAGGCCGAAGGTGGAGGCGGAACGGTCCGGACGCCACCAGTCGGGATGCCGGAACTCCACCGCCACCGGCCAGCCCTCGGTGCGCTCCCGGCACCGGCGCAGCATCGACGTCGCCGCCGCGCCCGGAGCCAGCCACGGAGGGAACTGGAAGAGAAGCGTCCCCAGTCGTTCCGCCCGGCGCAGGGGCTCAAGGGCTCCGCTGAAACGGAGCCACACCTCGTCGAGCAGCCCGGGGTCCGCCTCCGCCCGACCGCGCCGCTCGGCCGCTGCCTGCCGCAGGTCGGCCGGCAGGGCGCCGGGTCGCGTCGGATGCCCGGTCAGCAACGAGAACGCCTTCACGTCGAACCGGAAACCGGCCGGTGAACGCTCGACCCAGAGAGTGCTGTTACGCGTGCTGGGCAGTGCGTAGTAGGTGGCGTCCACTTCGACCAGCGGAAACTTCGTGGTGTAGTACCGCAGCCTGGCCTCCGCGCCGCGGTGGCCTTCCGGGTACCAGCCGCTGGAGAGCAGTTCCTTGTCCGTCCACGAACACGCGCCGACGAGAATGTCACCCATGGCCACCGTCTTCCCGACCCCGTGCCGCTGACTCTCTCCCCGTGCTCGCGGTTCCCTCGGAAGTGAACGGGTTTGCCCCTCTCGCACCACGGAGGACGTGACAGGTGCTCGCACCACGGGACGCGACGGATGGACGAGGCTTGACAGGGCTTACGGGGGGCCGGGGCGGAACCGCCCGGCGGCCGTCGCGGCCACGTGGTGCGCCTCCGTCGTGCAGCGGTCGACGGGCGGGATCACGGTGCTCGGGCACGGGGCCCGGGCTCCCGGGCCCACGGTGGTCAACGGACGCGGGAGCTCATCCAGGGAGTGAGGGTGCTGCCCGTGACCAGTTCCTTGTACGTCTCGTCGCCGGGCAGCGGGACGACCAGCCACCAGCCGGGCGGGAAGAACCGTCCCTTCACGTGCGCGAGGCCGCCGTGGACGGAGCGGAGGAAGGCGGGGACGGCGTCGCGGGGCACGTCGGCGAACTCGATGCCGTCCACGGTGATCAGGGCGTCGTCCTCGGGGAAGACCTGGACCGTGACCAAGGGGGAGCCGCCCAGTTCGACATAGGCCTCGTGCGGCAGCGATCCGTCCGGGTCGAGCACGGCGAACGCGCCGGAGGAGGTGCGCCGGGAGGTCCGGTCCGCGCCGATGTCGTCGGTCACCGTCATCTCCAGGTGGAACTCCCGGGCGACCTCCCGGATCGCGGTGACGGCGGCCTCGGTGCTGGGCAGATGCGGGTGAGCCATGGAACCGATCATGCCCCATCGGTTCGAGCGAAAGGGGAGCGTCAGTGATTCCGGCCGGAGGGGAAGCGGAGGAACTCCGGCGGGACGGCGTCGGTCAGCCAGACGCCGTTGGCGCTGACGTGGAAGACGTGACCGGCCCTGTGCATGGCGGCGGCGTCGACGCTCAGCACGACGGGCCGTCCCCGGCGTGCGCCGACCCGGGTCGCCGTCTCCCGGTCGGGGGAGAGGTGGACGTGGTGGCGGGCCATGGGCCGCAGCCCTTCCGTCCGGATCGAGGGAAGCCGGTCCGCGACCGTACCGTGGTAGAGGTACGCGGGCGGTTCCGCGGCCGGCAGGTCCAGGTCGACCGAGACGGTGTGGCCCTGGCTGGCACGGATGCGGGTGCCCTCGACGGCGAAGCGCTTCTTGTCGTTGGTCGCGACGACGTGGTCCAGCTCCTCGCGGGTGATCGGGAAGCCGTGCGCGGCGGTGGCCCGGAGCAGGGCGTCGATCTCGGTCCAGCCGTGCGCGTCGAGGACGAGCCCGATGCGTTCGGGTTGGTGGCGCAGGTGCTTGGAGAGGTACTTCGACACCTTGACGGTGCGTCTTTCGTCCATCCGTAATTCCGATCGGGTTTCAGGTTTGATCCACAGCAAAGCGTGGTTATCCACAAGCGAGTTGCCGATTCTGTGGACAACGGCTCCCACCCGTCAAGCTATTTATCCAATTCCCTCCTGTCTGTCGTGATATGAGGCAAGTGCGTCCAATGTCCTTTTGTTGAGCTCTCGTTCCGTCGCCGCCGTGACGAACGGCGCGACGCCCTCCGCGCCGACCAGATCCTGTACGGCACGGATCGTCGCCCCCGGCAGGGTCACCGTCCGGGGCTCCTCGTCCTTCACGGAAGAGGCGTCCGGTGAAAGGTGGATCCGGAGGTGCCGGGTGGCCAACAAGCGCATCGCCCGCGCCAGTTCGGCGTCCACCGTCTGCTGGGCGAGCGGCCTGAGGCGCCGCACCATCGTCGCCGCCTCGGCCGCGTCCGCGTCCGTCGGCGGCCGGTGCTCCAGGTAGCGCGCGAAGACGTGCTCGGTGGTGAACTCCAGGAAGCGGGACGCTATGTGCTCGACCTGATCGCGAAGTTCCCTCAGATGACCGGTGATCGCCGCCAGCGGCACACCCGCCGCGTACAACTCGGCCGCCACCGCCAGCTCCTGCGGGCTCGGTACGAGGTACTCCTCGCCCTCCCGCCCCGGCAGCCGCTCCAGCACGCCGAGTTCGACGGCCTCCCGGATGGCCTCCTCGTCCGGCGTCCCGCCGAAGCGGGCGTCCAGCTCCGCGCGGGAGATCCGGTCCGCCTCCTCGTCCGTCCACGGCCCGTGGACCTCCGCGACCAGGCCCAGCACGCCGCCGAGCCCCCGGCCGGTGTCCCAGGCCTCCAAGAGCTCCTTGATCGAGGCCAGGGTGTAGCCCCGGTCGAGCAGGTCGGCGATCTGCCGGAGCCGCGCGAGGTGCGCGTCCCCGTACACGTTCGACCTGCCCCGCCGCTCCGGGCGGGGCAGCAGACCGCGGTCCTGGTAGGCGCGGATCGTCCGGACCGTGGCCCCGCTGTGATGGGCGAGATCCTCGATCCGGTACTCCGGCTGTGCTGACTGCTCGGACAAACCCGCTCCCGCCACCCGCATCCTCCACCCCGCCGCCGCGGGGCCCCTCCTGGGAGGGATCGTACGACCGCCGGCCCGGCCCGGGCCCTGCCGGTCACGACGGCATGACCACCCGCCGGGCCCCGGCCGGACCGCGCCGGTCGTGACGCCGTGACCACCGGCCGGGCCCCGGCCGGAC
This sequence comes from Streptomyces sp. NK15101, assembly GCF_020400725.1. Taxonomy (GTDB): domain Bacteria; phylum Actinomycetota; class Actinomycetes; order Streptomycetales; family Streptomycetaceae; genus Streptomyces. The sequence goes on from NZ_JAINVG010000020.1 coordinate 55,064, forward strand.
CGTGCCGGTCACGCCGGTGGCTGCCAGCGGGCCAGGCCCCGCAGGACTCCGGGGCTGAGCCGGGACAGGAAGTGGGCGCCCCGGGCCTCGGGGGTCACCGGGACGACGGCCCGGTCGTGCAGGACCGCCCCCAGGATCGCGTCCGCGACCTTCTCCGGCGGGTAGTTCCGCAGCCCGTACAGCCGGGAGGCCTTCTGCTGCCGCCGCCTCTCCTCCGCCGCGTCCGTGACCCCGGCGAACCGCGCGGTCGCCGTGATGTTGGTGTTGACGATGCCGGGGCATATCGCCGACACCCCGATCCCCTGGTCGGCCAGTTCGGCGCGCAGGCACTCGCTGAGCATCAGCACCGCCGCCTTCGACGTGCTGTACGCGGGCAGCGCCCGAGAGGGCTGGAAGGCCGCCGCCGAGGCGGTGTTGACGATGTGGCCGCCCTGGCCGCGCGCGGTCATCTGCGCGCCGAAGAAGCGGCAGCCGTGGATGACGCCCCACAGATTGACGTCCAGGACCCGCTTCCACTCCTCGCCCGAGGTCTCGAAGAAGGAACCGGTGAGCCCGATGCCCGCGTTGTTCACCAGGACGTCGACGACGCCGTACTCGGCCGCCACCTTCGCGGCCAGCTTCTCCATCGCCTGCTCGTCGGCGACGTCGGCCGTCTCGCCCCAGGCCTCCGGGGCGCCGATCAGGCGCGCCATCTCGGCCGTGCGGGCAGCACCCACGGCGTCCCGGTCCACGGCCACCACCCGGGCGCCGGCCTCCGCGAACGCGAAGGCGGTGGCCCGGCCGATGCCGCTGGCCGCCCCGGTGACCAGGACGAGCTGGCCGCCGAACCGCTCCGTGTACGCCGGCTTCACGCCGCTCTTCGCCGCCGTCGGCGCGGCGGGCCGGCGAAGACCCGACGCCTTGGCCGCCGCGTCCTCGTTGGCCCGGACGAACTCGGAGATCCAGGCGGACAGCCGGTCCGGCCGGGTGCGCGGCACCCAGTGCTTGGCCGGCAGGGTGCGCCGGGTCAGGTCCGGCACCCAGGTGCCCAGGTCGTCGTAGAGCCGCTCGGAGAGGAACGCGTCCCCGGTCGGCGTGATCAGCTGCACGGGCGCGTGCGCGTACGCGTCGGGGCGCGGCCTGCCGAGCCGGGCCCGGACGTTGTCCCGGTAGAGCCAGGCGCCGTGCGCCGCGTCGTTCGGCAGGGAGGGCGTCGGGTAGTCCCCGGCGGGGACCTTCTCCATCCGCTCCAGGACCTTCGGCCAGCGCTTGCCGAGCGGGCCGCGCCAGGCGAGCTCCGGCAGCACGGGCGTGTGCAGCATGTACACGTACCAGGACTTGGCGCCCTGGCCGAGGAGCTGGCCGATCCGGCGCGGGGTGGGCCGGGTCATCCGCTGCTTGATCCAGTGCCCGAAGTGGTCGAGCGAGGGTCCCGACATCGAGGTGAAGGAGGCGATCCGGCCCTCGGTGCGGGGCACGGTGGCGAACTCCCAGGACTGCACCGAGCCCCAGTCGTGGCCGACGAGGTGGACCGGCCGGTCCGGGCTGACGGCGTCGGCGACCGCGAGGAAGTCGTCCGTCAGCTTCTCCAGCGTGAAGCCGCCGCGCAGCGGGACCGGCGCCGTCGACCGGCCGTGGCCCCGGACGTCGTACAGCACCACGTGGAACTCCTCGGCCAGCCGGACCGCGACCTCCGACCACACCTCCTTGGAGTCCGGGTACCCGTGCACGAGCAGGACGGTGGGCCGGCCCGTGTCGCCGAGCTCGGCGACGCACAGCTCGATACCGCCCGTCCGGACCCAGCGCTCCCGCGCCCCGTTCAGCCCCGCCATCAGACCGCTCCCTCGTTCCAGCGCCGCACGTGCGGCAGATCGTCGTCCAGCCAGAAAGCACTCTGCTCGGGGTCCCGGGAGTCGGTGACGACCAGGATCTCCTCGAACTTCGCGCCCGTCCCCCGGAATCCGAGGTGCGGCTCGACCGCCCACAGCCCGGGCACGGGCGGGTGGTCGGAGAACTTGTACGGCGACCAGAGCGGCGACCAGCCGTCCCGGTGACCGTGCACGGCGTCGCTCGCGAGCCCCTTGAGCGACTGGGTGCCGAAGCCGAAGAGCGTCGGCGCCCAGCGGCGCTCCTTCACCCGGTCGATCTTGTGGGCGATGACGCCGAAGGGGTAGGCCCGGTGCCGGTTCGCGTACCCCTGGCGGACCATGAGCCGGTCCACGTCCTCGTATATCTCGCGCAGCGTGCGGCGCTCGCGCACCTCGCGCAGGGTCAGCTCGCGGTGGGCCTCCAGGTCGGCGAGCAGCTTGTCGTGCAGGGGGTTGAGGCCCAGGCAGCCGCTGTAACCGATGTCGGCCGTGTATCCCTTGTAGACCGGCGCCATGTCGAGGATGAACGGCATCCCCGCCTCCAGGCGCCGGTTCGTGGGGAAGAACTGCAGGGGGATCCTGAAGTCCACGAAGGCCGTGCGGTCGCCGAACCAGGCGAAGGGCCGGTGGAACCAGTCCCGCACGCCCCGCTCGTGGAGCCAATCCCGCTGCATCCGGGCGGCCTCGCGCTCGGTCACGCCCGGCTTGAGCTGGGCCGCGACGGCTTCCGCGCACTCGTAGGAGAGCCGCTGTACTTCCCTGAACCCCCGCAGCTCCGCGGAGAGTTCGCCTGTCACTGCTGAGGCCATGCCACCCGCCGTCCCGTGTGAGCGCCCGACTGCGCTACGCGTCCGTAACTTGACACCGATGAATGTGACAATGCCCGGCGGCTGCGTCAAGGGGTCGGACGGCGGCCTGTGGAAAAGACCGGCCGAGGCCCGGGGAGGAAGACTTTCGTCGCGACGCCCCTACGGGCTTGTACTCCTGAAGTGGGAGAAGGACCGAGCCGTTGGGCTGACGACTGCTGTGGCGCACGCCACTACCGTCGAAGCGTGACTGTGATCGCCACCGAAAGCCTCAGCAAGCGGTTCCCCCGGGTGACCGCTCTCGACCGGCTCTCCCTGGACATCGGGCCCGGTGTGACCGGACTGGTGGGTGCCAACGGAGCCGGCAAGTCCACGATGATCAAGATCCTGCTCGGACTCTCCCCCGCCACGGAGGGCACCGCGCAGGTCCTGGGCCTCGACGTCCGGACCCACGGTCCCGAGATCCGTGAGCGCGTCGGGTACATGCCCGAGCACGACTGCCTCCCGCCGGACGTCTCGGCGACCGAGTTCGTCGTCCACATGGCGCGGATGTCCGGACTGCCCCCGACCGCCGCCCGGGAGCGGACCGCCGACACCCTGCGCCACGTCGGCCTGTACGAGGAGCGCTACCGCCCGATAGGCGGCTACTCGACGGGCATGAAGCAGCGGGTGAAGCTGGCCCAGGCGCTCGTCCACGACCCGAAGCTGGTCCTCCTCGACGAGCCGACCAACGGCCTCGACCCGGTCGGCCGGGACGAGATGCTCGGACTGATCCGCCGGGTCTGGACCGACTTCGGCATCTCCGTCCTCGTCACCTCCCACCTCCTGGGCGAGCTGGAGCGCACCTGCGACCACGTCGTCGTCATCGACGGCGGCCGACTGCTGCGCTCCAGCTCCACCAGCGACTTCACCCGGACCACCACGACGCTCGCGGTCGAGGTCACCGACTCCGACCTCCACCCCGACGGCACGGCGGCGTTCCGCGAGGCCCTCGCCGCCGCCGGCGTGACGGTCCACGCGGGCGTGGAGGACGGCCTGCCGGGCGCCGGCCACATCCTGCTGCTGGAAGCGGCCGGCGAGGAGACGTACGACCTCGTGCGGGACACCGTCGCCGGTCTCGGCCTCGGCCTCGTCCGCATGGAGCAGCGCCGCCACCACATCGCCGAGGTCTTCAAGGCGACGGACCAGGAGGAGGTGCCGGCTCGATGAGCTCCCAGGCCCCCGACACGACCCGGATCCACAACATCGGCTACCGGTCCTACGACGGCCCGCGCCTCGGCCGGGCGTACGCGCGCAGGTCGCTGTTCTCGCAGTCGCTGCGCGGCGCGTACGGCCTGGGCCGCAGCGCCAAGTCCAAGGTGCTGCCGATGCTGCTCTTCGCGGTGATGTGCCTGCCGGCGCTGGTCATCGTCGCGGTCGCGGTCGTCACCAAGCAGTCCAAGCTGGCGATCGAGTACACGGAGTACGCGGTCTACCTCCAGCTCGTCATCAGCATCTACCTGGCCTCGCAGGCGCCCCAGTCCGTCTCCCGGGACCTCCGCTTCCGGACGGTGCCGCTGTACTTCTCCCGCCCGATCGAACGCGTGGACTACGTCCTCGCCAAGTTCGGCGCGATGGCCTCGGCGCTCTTCGTCCTCACCGCCGCCCCGCTGCTGATCCTCTGGATCGGCTCGCTCCTCGCCAAGATGGACTTCGTCGAGCAGTCCAGGATGTTCGGCCAGGGGCTCGTCTCGGTGGCCCTGCTCTCGCTGCTCTTCGGCGGCATCGGGCTGGTCATGGCGGCCCTCACCCCGCGCCGCGGCTTCGGCGTCGCCGCCGTCATCGCCGTCCTGACGATCTCGTACGGGGCCGTCTCGACCCTCATGGGCATCGCCTACGCCACGGAGAACCAGGGCGCCATCGTCTGGCTCGGCCTGTTCTCGCCGATGACCCTCATCGGCGGCGTCCAGACCGCCTTCCTGGGCGCGCCGAGCAGCTTCCCCGACGGCTCGGACCCGGGAGCCGGGGTCGGCGTCGTCTATCTGCTGGCCGTCCTCGCGCTCGTCGCCGGCTCGTACGGCATCCTGATGCGCCGCTACCGAAAGGTCGGGCTGTGACCACGCTCGAAATCGACCATGTCTCCCGCTGGTTCGGAAACGTCGTGGCCGTGAACGACGTCACGATGACGGTGGGACCGGGCGTCACCGGCCTCCTCGGCCCGAACGGCGCCGGGAAGTCCACCCTGATCAACATGATGGGCGGCTTCCTCGCCCCCTCCACCGGCGGCGTCACCCTCGACGGGCGGACGATCTGGGGGAACGAGTCGGTCTACCGCGAGATCGGCGTCGTCCCCGAGCGGGAGGCGATGTACGACTTCCTCTCGGGCCGCGAGTTCGTCCTGGCCAACGCCGAACTGCAGGGCCTCGGCGCCAAGGAGGCCCAGCGGGCCCTGGCCACCGTCGAGATGGAGTACGCGCAGGACCGGAAGATCTCCACGTACAGCAAGGGCATGCGGCAGCGCGTGAAAATGGCCTCGGCCCTCGTCCACGAGCCGTCCGTCCTCCTGCTCGACGAGCCGTTCAACGGCATGGACCCGCGCCAGCGCATGCAGCTGATGGAACTGCTGCGGCGGATGGGCGCGGACGGGCGCACGGTCCTGTTCTCCTCGCACATCCTGGAGGAGGTCGAGCAGCTCGCCTCCCACATCGAGGTGATCGTGGCCGGACGGCACGCGGCCTCCGGCGACTTCCGCAGGATCCGCAGGCTGATGACGGACCGCCCGCACCGCTACCTCGTCCGCTCCAGCGACGACCGGGCCCTCGCCGCGGCCCTGATCGCCGACCCGTCGACGGCCGGCATCGAGGTCGACCACGCGGAGGGCGGACTGCGCGTGCAGGCCGTGGACTTCGGGCGGTTCACGGAGCTGCTGCCGAAGGTCGCGAAGGAGCGCGGGATCCGTCTGCTGACGGTCTCGCCCTCCGACGAGTCCCTCGAATCGGTCTTCTCGTACCTCGTCGCGGCCTGAAAGGAGCCTGACCGATGTACAACCCCACAGTCGCCCGGCTCACCTACCGGGCCCTCCTCGGCCGCCGCAGGGCGCTGATCCTCTTCCTGCTGCCCGGCCTGCTGCTGCTCATCGCGGCCGCGGTCCGCGGCTTCAACGGCGCGGACGACCAGGTCGCGGCCGACGTCCTCGGCGGCTTCGCACTGGCCACGATGGTGCCGTTGATCGGCGTGATCGCCGGGACGGGTGCGATCGGGCCCGAGATCGACGACGGTTCGATCGTCTATCTCCTGTCGAAGCCGGTGAAGCGGCCCACGATCATCTTCACCAAGCTGATCGTGGCGATCGCGGTGACCATGGTCTTCTCCGCCGTCCCGACGCTGATCGCCGGCTTCATCCTGAACGGCAACGGGCAGCAGGTCGCCGTCGCCTACACGGTCGCCGCGCTGGTCGCCTCCATCGCCTACAGCGCGCTCTTCCTGCTGCTCGGCACGGTCAGCCGGCACGCCGTGGTGATCGGCCTGGTGTACGCCCTGGTGTGGGAGGCCCTCTTCGGCTCCCTGATCTCGGGCGCCAAGACCCTGAGCGTCCAGCAGTGGGCGCTGGCCCTCGCGGAGAAGGTCACCGGCGACGGGCTGGTCAATTCCGAGGTCGGCCTCACGACCGCGGTGGCGCTCCTGGTGGGGGTCACGGTCGTGGCGACCTGGTTCGCCGGCCAGAAGCTGCGCAAGCTGACCCTGGCCGGCGAGGAGTAGGAGACGCTCAGACCGTGCGGTCCCGGGCGGCGAGCATGCCGACCGCCAGGGCCGCCGCGCAGACCCCGAGGACCACGCAGATCGGCGGGGTCCAGGAGCCGGTGGCCTGGTGGAGGGCACCGGCCGCCAGCGGCCCGGCGGCGGCGAGGAGATAGCCGACCGTCTGGGCCATGCCGGACAGCCCGGCCGCGGTCACCGCGTCCCCGGAGCGCAGCACGATCAGGGTCAGGGCGAGGCCGACGGCGCCGCCCTGACCGACGCCGAGGACCGCCGACCAGAGCCAGGCGCCCTCCACGGGCGCCACCATCAGTCCGGCGTAACCGGCCGCGACCAGCGTCGTGACCAGCACGACCAGCGGACGCTGGCCGCGCATCCGGCCGGCGAGCAGCGGCACCACGAAGGCGCCGGCGACCTGGATCAGGTTGTTGAAGGCGAAGACCACGCCGGCCGTGGAGCGGCTCATCCCGTGGTCGGTGAAGATCGTCGGCATCCAGGCGATCAGCACGTACGACCACAGCGACTGCAGCCCCATGAAGAGGGTGACCTGCCAGGCCAGTGCCGAGCGCCAGACACCCGCCGGGCGGGCGCCGCCGGCCGGGACGGCCCGTACCCCGTGCCCCGGGCGCCCGCGGGCGATCAGCACCTGCGGAAGCCAGGCGAGGGCCGCGGCCGCGGCGAGCAGCGACCAGAAGCCCAGGGAGGCCTCCCAGCCGCCGCCCAGGGCCTTCTCCAGCGGGACCGCGGCCGCGGCGGCGACGGTGGCGCCGGCGATCATGGCGCCCGTGTAGACCGAGGTCATCGAGGCGGCCCGGTCCGGGAAGTCACGCTTGATCAGGCCCGGCATCAGCACGTTGAGCAGGGCGATCGCGGTGCCGACGAGGATCCCGCCGCCGTACAGCGCGTACACGGACGGCAGCACGCGCGCGAGGATGCCGGCGCCGAGCAGCAGGAGCGCCGCGAACAGCACGCGTTCGGCGCCGAACCGGCGTCCGAGCCACGGCGCCACCAGGGCGCCCAGGCCGAGGAAGAGCACCGGCACCGAGGTCACGAGCGAGCTCGCGGTCGACGAGAGCCCGAAGGCGGCGGATATCTCGCCGACCAGCGGCGCCACGCTCGCCAGCGCGACCCGCATGTTGAGCGAGGCCAGCACGATGCCGACCAGGAGCAGCGCCGGGTGCGCGAGCAGGGCGCGCCGGGCCGCCGCCCCCTCGGCCGACGGCCGGACCCCGGCCCCGGCGCCGACGAACCCACGGACTTCCGCCCCCGTACGCCTCCCGAAGTCCGACCGCGCCCCGGAGGCCGTGTCCGCGCCCCTGCCCGTGCTCGCCCGCGCCCCGGAGCCGGTGTCGGTGTCCGTGTCCGCGACCGTGGCCCTGTCCGTACCCGTCCGCGCTCCGGAGCTCATCGGCCCCGCTCCGTCAGTGCCGCGACCGTCTCCATCGGGACCCGCAGCAGCTCGCGGGCCTGCCGCTCCGCCGCATCCGGGTCGCCGGCCTCGACGGCCGCCACCAGGGCCTCGTGGGCGTCGATGTCGACCGGGGGCATCTCCCGGTCTCCGAGGGCCTCCACCAGGACCTCGTGCACCTGCGCGGAGAAGAAGCGGTACACCTCGACGAAGGCCGCGTTGTGGGTCGCGCCGACGACCGCGAGGTGGAAGGCGAGGTCCGCGTCCGCGTCCCGGTCGCCCTCCTCGCGCAGACCGGCCAGGGCGGCCCGCAGCCGCAGCAGGTCGTGGGTGTCGCGCCGGGTGGCCGCGAGCCGGGCGGCCTCGGCCTCCAGGGCGACCCGGAGTTCCAGCACGTCGGCCGCGCCCGCGTGCCGGACGCCGCGCAGCACGGCGGACGGATCGGCGGTCGACCGGACGAAGGTGCCGTTGCCCTGGCGGGACTCCAGGAGGCCCGCGTGGACGAGGACCCGGACCGCCTCGCGGACGGTGTTGCGGCCGACGCCGAGCTGCTGCGCGAGCTCGTGCTCGGTCGGGATGCGGTCGCCGACCGCCCACTCGCCGTCGGCCAGCTGTGTGCGCAGCTGGTCCACCACGGAGTCCACCAGCGAGGTCCGCCCCGCCGCCCTGAGTGCCATCGAAATCCTCTATTCGCCCGGTTGCCCAGTCATCCTACAAGTGACCTCCCTCGCCTCTCCGGCCGGGCCGCAGCGACCGGACTACTGTGGGCTCGTACGTGTGCCGAACACCCTCATAACCCTCGGGAGTCAGTCATGTCAGACCGCTTCGACGTCGTCGTACTCGGAGCTGGCCCCGGCGGCTACGTCGCCGCCATCCGCGCCGCCCAGCTGGGCAAGCGGGTCGCGGTCGTCGAGGAGAAGTACTGGGGTGGTGTCTGCCTGAACGTCGGCTGCATCCCCACCAAGGCGCTGCTGCGCAACGCCGAGCTCGCCCACATCTTCAACCACGAGGCGAAGACCTTCGGCATCAAGGTCGACGGCACGGTCTCCTTCGACTACGGCGAGGCGTTCCGCCGCAGCCGCACGGTCGCGGACGGCCGCGTCAAGGGCGTCCACTTCCTGATGAAGAAGAACGGCATCACCGAGTTCGACGGCCGGGGCACCTTCCTCGACGCGAACACCCTCCAGGTGGCGAAGTCCGACGGCACCACGCAGACGATCACCTTCGACAACTGCATCATCGCCACCGGCGCCACCCCGCGCCTGCTGCCCGGCACCGCGCTCAGCGACCGCGTCGTGTCGTACGAGCAGCAGATCCTCGCCGAGGACGCCCCGAAGTCGATCGTCATCGCCGGCGCCGGCGCGATCGGCATCGAGTTCGCGTACGTGCTGAACAACTACGGCACCAAGGTCACCATCGTCGAGTTCCTCGACCGGATGGCCCCGCTGGAGGACGAGGAGGTGTCCAAGGAGCTGGCGAAGCAGTACCGCAAGCTCGGCATCGACGTCCTCACCTCCACCCGGGTCGACGCGATCGACGAGTCCGGCCCGCAGGTGCGCGTCACCGTCACCGCCAAGGACGGCTCCCAGAAGGTCCTGGAGGCCGACAAGGTCCTGCAGGCCATCGGCTTCGCGCCGAACGTCTCCGGCTACGGCCTGGAGAACACCGGTGTCGCCCTCACCGAGCGCGGCGCGATCGAGGTCGACGGCCGTTCCCGCACCTCCGTGCCGCACATCTACGCCATCGGTGACGTCACCGCGAAGCTGATGCTCGCGCACACCGCCGAGGCCATGGGCGTCATCGCCGCCGAGACCATCGCGGACGCCGAGACCATGGAACTCGACTACGTGATGATCCCGCGCGCCACCTACTGCCAGCCGCAGATCGCGAGCTTCGGCTACACCGAGGCCCAGGCGCGCGAGAAGGGCTACGACGTCAAGGTCGCCAAGTTCCCGTTCATGGCGAACGGCAAGGCGCACGGCCTCGGCGACTCGACCGGCTTCGTGAAGATCGTCGCCGACGCCAAGTACGGCGAGATCATCGGCGCCCACCTGATCGGCCCCGACGTCACCGAGCTGCTGCCCGAGCTGACGCTGGCCCAGCAGTGGGACCTCACGGTCCACGAGGTCGCCCGGAACGTGCACGCCCACCCGACGCTGGGCGAGGCCGTGAAGGAAGCGATCCACGGCATTGCCGGACACATGATCAATTTCTGAGGTCTCTCCCAGGTTCTGGTGATAGGCACTGAAGGGTGCCGAGCAGAACCTCCCCGGGTGGCGAACCGTCCCGGCCGATCAGGTCGTGGGTGCGTTCGTCACCCGGTACGCATGTGTGGCTGGCGGTCATCGCGATCACCAGCCTCGTCATCGCGCTCTCCCCCGACGCGCTGGGGACCTATCTCCTCCACCGCAACAGCAGCAACCTCCACCAGCTCGCCCACCACCCGATGCGAGCCCTGCTGGGCAGCGCGTTCTGGATCGAGGACCCGTCCGACCTCCTGCTCTACGCGGTGCTCTTCGAGGTCTTCCACGCCCCCGTGGAACGCTGGCTCGGCACCCCGAAGTGGCTCCTCACCGTCGCCACCGCCCACATCGCGGCCACGCTCGTCAGCCAGCAGGTGGTCCTGGCGGCCATCCAGCTCCACGACGTGCCGCGCAGCATGGCGCACGTCGTCGACATCGGGGTCAGCTACGGCCTCGCCGCCTCGGCCGGGATCCTGACCTACCGGCTGCCGAACCCCTGGCGTCTGCTCTACCTCGCCGTGGTGGCCGTGTTCTTCCTCGTACCGCTCGCCACCGACCGTACGTACACCGACCTCGGGCACGCGATCTCGCTGGCGATCGGCCTGGCCTGCCACCCGCTGACCCGCGGAGCGCCGGCCGGTGGAAAACCGGTCGCCGTCGAACGGCCGCCCGACGCACACTAGTTGTGCGCGGGGGACACGGGGGATCCCCCGGGCGCGGCCGCTTCGAGCGCGCGGACCCCGGTCCGCGCGGGCCGCGACCCGCGAAGGCCCGCTCCCCGAGGGGAGCGGGCCTTCGTACGGGTCTCGACGGGTCAGGCCGCCAGCAGGCGCTCCAGGACGAGCGCGATGCCGTCCTCCTCGTTCGAGGCCGTCACCTCGTCCGCCACCGCCCGCAGCTCCTCGTGCGCGTTGCCCATGGCCACGCCGTGCGCCGCCCAGCCGAACATCGGGATGTCGTTGGGCATGTCGCCGAAGGCGATCGTCTCCGCCGCCTTCACGCCGAGCCTGCGTGCCGCGAGCGACAGGCCGGTCGCCTTGCTGAGGCCGAGCGGGAGGATCTCCACGATGCCCGGGCCCGCCATGACGACGTCGACGAGCCCGCCGACCGTCTCGCGTGCGGCCCGGGTCAGCTCGTCGTCGGTCAGCGTCGGATGCTGGACGTACAGCTTGGTCAGCGGCGCCGACCACAGCTCCGCCGGGTCCTCGTACGGCACGTACGGCAGCGGGCCCTCCTGCGCCTTGTAGCCGGGGCCCATCAGGACCTCGCCCTCCAGACCGTCACGGCTGGCGGCCAGCGCCAGCGGGCCCACCTCCGCCTCGATCTTGGAGAGCGCGAGTCCCGCGAGCTGCCGGTCCAGGGTCAGCGAGGTCAGCAGCCGGTGTTCACCGGCGTGGTAGACCTGGGCGCCCTGTCCGCACACCGCGATCCCCTGGTAGCCGAGGTCCTCCAGGATGTGCCGGGTCCAGGGCACCGCCCGGCCGGTGACCACGATGTGCGCGGCACCCGCCGCCGTGACGGCGGCGAGCGCGTCCCGCGTGCGGTCCGAGACGGACTCGTCGGACCGCAGCAGCGTGCCGTCGAGGTCCGTCGCGACCAGGCGGTAGGGGAAGGGGCTCACTTGGCGATCGGCTCCAGGACCTCGCGGCCGCCGAGGTACGGGCGGAGCACCTCGGGCACCCGCACGGAACCGTCGGCCAGCTGGTGGTTCTCGAGGATCGCCACGATCGTGCGCGGTACGGCGCACAGCGTGCCGTTCAGGGTGGCCAGCGGCTGCACGGTCTTCTTGCCGCCCTGCTCGTCGCGCATGCGGACGGAGAGCCGGCGCGCCTGGAAGCTGTCGCAGTTCGACGCGGAGGTCAGCTCGCGGTACTTGCCCTGCGTCGGGATCCACGCCTCGCAGTCGAACTTGCGGGAGGCGGAGGCGCCGAGGTCACCGGTGGCGACGTCGATGACCTGGAACGGCAGCTCCAGCGAGGTCAGCCACTGCTTCTCCCACTCCAGGAGCCGCTTGTGCTCGGCCTCGGCGTCCTCCGGAGCGACGTACGAGAACATCTCGACCTTGTCGAACTGGTGGACGCGGAAGATGCCGCGGGTGTCCTTGCCGTACGTGCCGGCTTCGCGGCGGAAGCAGGGCGAGAAGCCCGCGTACCGCAGCGGCAGCTTGTCGGCCTCGATGATCTCGTCCATGTGGTACGCGGCGAGGGGCACCTCGGACGTGCCGACGAGGTAGTAGTCGTCCTTCTCCAGGTGGTACACGTTCTCCGCGGCCTGGCCGAGGAAGCCGGTGCCCTCCATGGCGCGCGGACGGACCAGCGCCGGGGTCAGCATGGGGATGAAGCCGGCCTCGGTGGCCTGGGCGATCGCCGCGTTGACCAGGGCGAGCTCCAGGAGGGCGCCGACGCCGGTCAGGTAGTAGAAGCGCGAGCCGGAGACCTTGGCGCCCCGCTCGACGTCGATGGCGCCGAGCGCCTCGCCCAGCTCCAGGTGGTCCTTGGGCTCGAAGCCCTCGGCCGCGAAGTCGCGGATGGTGCCGTGCGCCTCCAGGACGACGAAGTCCTCCTCGCCGCCGACCGGGACGTCCGCGTGGACGATGTTCCCGAGCTGGAGCAGAAGCTGCCTGGCCGTCTCGTCGGCCTCGTTCTGCTCGGCCTCCGCGGCCTTGACGTCGGTCTTGAGCTGCTCGGCCTTCTGCAGGAGCTCGGCGCGCTCCTCGGGGCCGGCCTTGGGGATCAGCTTGCCGAGCGCCTTCTGCTCGGATCGGAGCTCGTCGAAGCGGACGCCGGACGACCTGCGCCGCTCATCGGCGGAGAGCAGGGCGTCGACGAGCGCGACGTCCTCTCCACGGGCGCGCTGGGAGGCGCGAACACGGTCGGGGTCCTCACGGAGCAGGCGAAGGTCAATCACCCCACCAGGCTACCGGTGCGCGTTCGCGTGCCCCCACCGGATAAGGGGGCGCGTGTTGTTTCGCCCGAATTGCGACCCGTGGAAAAGATGAGGGCGAGGCCGCCGCATTCACTTATCCACAGGCTGTGCGGAAAATCTGTGGACTACGGGGAAGGTCAGGCGGATTTCCCTCATCGTGCCTGGGAATTCCGTGATCAAACACCCCTCACACACTCATTTGGGTGGGAATTGATCGCTCCAACGAGTGGGTCGACAGAGGGTCGCTGACGAGGGCGTCGGGGAAACGCTGTGGATGGCGCACAGAATGGCGGGGGGTGAGTGGGCCGATTTGTCGACCTTGTCTTGATGGGGTGTCGACTTGTCCCCAGGTCTGACAGGGCTCCTGTGGATAACCTCTGTGGGTAACTGAAAAGTATGCAGGTAGGACTAGTGGTCCGTACCTGTGGACGAACACTCACGCCGCCGACGACGCTCGTCCACCATCGGATCAGGCCCGACCGTCCTGGGCCCTCGCCAGCCAGTCGGAGGCCTCCATGAACTCCACGTCCGAAGTCCCGCGCCGCAGCGCCGTCACGTCCTCCACCGAGACACCCGCCCGGGGGTACGAGCCGAGGAACCGCACCTTGGGGCAGATCCGCTTGAGGCCCATCAGCGCCTCGCCCACCCGCCGGTCCGAGATATGGCCCTCGGCGTCCACGGCGAAGCAGTAGTTCCCGATCCCCGCTCCCGTGGGCCGGGACTGGATCAGCATCAGGTTCACCCCGCGCACCGCGAACTCCTGGAGCAGTTCGAGGAGGGCACCCGGATGATCGTCACCCAGCCACAGCACCACCGAGGTCTTGTCCGCGCCCGTCGGAGCCGCCGGCCGGGCCGGCCGGCCCACGAGCACGAACCGCGTCTCGGCGTTCTCCGCGTCGTGGATCTCCGTGACCAGCGCCTCGAGGCCGTACGTCGCCGCCGCGAACTCCCCCGCGAAGGCGGCGTCGAACCGGCCCTCCTGCACCAGCCGGGCGCCGTCCGCGTTGGAGGCCGCCGACTCCCACACCGCCTCGGGCAGATGGGCCCGCAGCCAGTTCCGGACCTGCGGCTGGGCCACCGGGTGGCCCGTGACCGTCTTGATCTCGGAGAGCTTGGTCCCGGGCCGGACGAGCAGCGCGAAGGCGATCGGGAGGAGCACCTCGCGGTAGATCATCAGCGGTTCGCCGGAGGCCAGCTCGTCCAGCGTCGCGGTCACTCCGCCCTCGACCGAGTTCTCGATCGGGACGAGCGCGGCGGCGGCCTCCCCGTTCCTCACGGCGTCGAGGGCGGCCGGGACCGAGACCATGGGGACGAGCTCCCGCGTCGCGGCCTCGGGCAGCGTGCGCAGCGCCGCCTCAGTGAAGGTGCCTTCGGGGCCGAGATAGGTGTACCGGGTGGCGGACATACCGTCACCCTAATGGTCGCCGCCGGAGAGGGCCGCCGCCCGAGCGGGGCGCCTCTCCGGCCGGGACGGTCAGGCCTCCAGGAGGCGCTGGCCCACGTACTCGCCCTCGGCGGGACCGCCCGGGACCGCGAAGAGTCCGCTCGCCTCGTGGCGGATGAACGCCGACAGCGCGTCGCCCCGGTCGAGCTTGCGCTGCACCGGGACGAAGCCCCGGAGCGGGTCCGCCTGCCAGCAGACGAAGAGGAGTCCCGCGTCCGGCGTTCCGTCCGGGCCGATCCCGTCGTGGAAGGAGAACGGCCTGCGCAGCATCGCCGCCCCGCCGTTCTGTTCGGGGGCGGAGATCCGGGAGTGGGCGTTGTCGGGGATGACGAGCTTCCCGTCCGGACCGAACTTGTCCAGGTCGAGCTCGGTGGTCTCGGAGCCGCCGGTGAGCGGGGCCCCGTCGGACTTCCGGCGCCCGATCACCTTCTCCTGCCGGTCCAGCGGCAGCTTCTCCCAGTCGTCGAGCAGCATCCGGATCCGGCGCACCACCGCGTACGAGCCGCCGGCCATCCATTCCGTCGCGCCGCCCGTCCCGGCCGGGACGAAGATCCGCCGGTCGAAGTCCGGGTCGGTGGGCTTCGGATTGCCCGTGCCGTCGACCTGCCCCATCAGGTTCCGGGCGGTCATCGGCTTCGCGGTGGCGCCGGCCGACCGGTTGAAGCCGTTCATCTGCCAGCGCACCCGGGCCGCGTCCCCCGCGTCCTTCTGGACGGCGCGCAGCGCGTGGAAGGCGACGAGCGCGTCGTCGGCGCCGATCTGCACCCACAGATCGCCCTCCGAGCGCCGGGGGTCCAGGACGTCGGCGGAGAAGGCGGGCAGCGGGTCCAGCTCGGCGGGACGGCGCGAGGTGAGCCCGGTGCGGTCGAAGAAGGTCCGGCCGAAGCCGAAGGTGACCGTGAGGGAGGACGGGCCCGCGTCGAGCGCGATTCCGGTGTCCTCGGCCGGGGCCTCGCCCGCCATCAGCACCTTCGCCGTGGCCGACCAGCGGCGCAGCAGGGCGGCGGCCTCCTTGCGGCCGGCGCCCGGAGCGAGGTCGAAGGCGACCAGATGGCCACGGGACTGGAGGGGGGTGGTGATGCCCGCCTGATGTTTCCCGTGGAACATCACCGCGGTCGAGCCGACGGTGGTCAGGGCCGGGGCGCCGCCGGCTCCGGCGGTGTCGTCGTCGGACAGGGCTGCGGAGATCCCGGCGCCACCGGCCGCGCCGGCCACGAGGCCGGCCGCGCCCGCCGCGCCGACGGCGCCGAGCAGGCGCCGCCGGGAGAGATCGAGGTTGTCGCTGTCGGTCACGGGGTTCAGCCGATCTTCACGTTCTTGTCGATGGTGGTCTGGTCGATCTCGGAGGTACGGACGGTCACCTGGATCTTCCAGTCGCCCGGCATCGGGATCTGGACGCCGCTCGCGCTCCAGTGTCCGGTCTGGATCCGGTCGGGGGCGACGGGCAGCGGACCCACGTCCTTCGCCTCCAGGGTGAGGGCGACCTTGATCTCGGGGACGTCGAGCGGCTTGCCGTTGGGGCGCTCGACGAAGAGGTGGAGCGCGTTGGCGCCGGTGCGGCCGGGGTCGAGGCTGAGACGGACGACGCCCTTGCCGTCGACGCCACCGGTGTCGAAGGGCAGCCGGATGTCGACGGGCCGGTCGGGCACGGCGGCCGGGCCGGAGGCGGTGGTGGCCCGCCCGGCCTCCTCCTCGGTGCGGCCGGGCTCGGTCGAGGTGAGGACGGTGGTCACGGCGAGGAGGACGACGGCGACGGCGGCCTCGGTCAGCACCGAGCGGCGCAGACCGGTCCGTTCGGGGTCGGCGTCCCGCTCCCGCTTCCGCCGGGCGGTGGCGACGGCGGCCCGCTGCCGGGCGAGCTGCGCGGCCCGCACCGGGTCGACCGAGCCGGCGGGCCCGTCGGAGGCCCCGGGTTCGTCCCGGGGGTCGCCCTCGGGTTCGTCCGGGGTCCCGGACCCGACCTCGGGCCCCCCGGCCCCCGAGCCCTCGTCCGCGCTCGGCGTCTCGTCCGCGCCCGGCGCTCCCTCCGCTTCCCGGGGTGACGGTTCCGTCAGGCGTCGGGTCCAGCGGCGGGAGATCCAGGCGATGCCGACGAGGACCGCCATGAGGCCGATCTTGACCAGGAGCAGCTGGCCGTACCGGGTCCCGGTCAGCGCGGACCAGGAGCCGACCTGGCGCCAGGACTGGTAGAGCCCCGTGGCCGCGAGGACGGCCACGGAGCCGAAGGCCACCTTGGAGAAGCGCTCGACGGCGGAGCGCTCGACGGACGGCGCCCGGTGGAGGGCGACGAGGAGCACGGTGAGGCCGCCGAGCCAGGCGGCGACGGCGAGGAGGTGCAGGACGTCGACGGGCATGGCGACGCCCGGCTGGAGACCGGTCGAGGCGTGCTCGGCCAGGGCCCAGGTCCCGGCGATGCCGGCGGCGACGACGGTGCCGCCGATGGCGAGTCCGAAGGCGAGGTCCTTCTTCTCCTTCGGGTCGGTGCGGCGGGCGTAGGCGCCGAAGAGGACGGCCACGAACAGCGCGGCCGCCCCGAGCAGCAGCAGCCGGGAGGTGAGCGCGGCGCCGGTCTTCGTCTCCAGGACGGTCTTCAGGCCGGCCAGGTCGAAGGCGTCGGAGAGCCTCCCGGAGCCGGTGTACGGGTGGCGCAGGAGCAGCATCGCCAGGGTGGCGCCGGTGAGGGTCAGCCAGCCCCGGACCACGGTCTGCTGGACGGGGCGGACGCTCGCGCCGCGCGGCCAGCAGGCCAGGACGAAGGCGCCGCCGCCGACGAGGACGGCGAATCCGGCGTACGAGAGGTAGCGGGCGATGCCGTAGAGGGTGCCGACGAGGCCGCCGCCGGGCGCCTGGTCGGGCAGGGCGACGGAGGTGGTGGAGGGGGCGCCGATGGAGAAGGTGAAGGCACCGGCGATGGGGTGGCTGTCGGCCGAGACGGTCTGCCAGGCCACGGTGTACGTGCCGTCGGGCAGTCCGGCGCGGAGCCCCACCCCGTACCGGACGACGGAGCCGCTGCACAGGTCGCGTATCTCGCCGGTGTCGGCCCGCCGGCCCGCCGGGTCGAGGACCCGGATGGAGTCGGGGCTCATGGCGACCTGCTCGGAGAAGGTCAGGTTGACCTCCTTGGGGGCGGTGGCGACCACCGCCCCGTCCTTCGGGTCGCTGCCGGTGAGCGCCGCGTGCGCGGAGGCGGGGGCGGCGCCGGCGAGCAGCGTGCCGAGCAGCGCGGCCGCGAGGATCAGCAGCCGTGCCAGGGCGTTGCCGAGGCGCGGGGCGGTGGTTGTCATCTCTGTGTCACTCCGTCAACGAGCTCAGTGCTGCTGCGGGTTGTGGTTGGGCGCTTCGACGGGAAGGTCGACCTCGATGGGGTCGGACTTCTCGAAGTGCAGCTCGACGCTGACCTTGTCGCCCTGCTTGGGCTTCGACTTCAGCTCCATGAACATGATGTGGCTGCCGCCCCGTTCGAGCTTCAGCTCGCCGTTGGCGGGGATGTCGAAGGACTTCACCTCCCGCATCTTCTGGTTCTTCGCCTCGTGGATCGTGACGTCGTCCGAGAGCGGGCTGGTGACGGAGGTCAGCTTGTCCGCCGTGTCGCCGTCGTTCCTGATCGTGAGGAAGCCGCCGGCCATGTCCATCACCGGCTGGGGCATGAACGCGCCGCTGACCTCCAGGTCGGGCTTGCTCTCGGAGGAGCACCCGGTCAGCGCGAGCGCGGCGGCGAGCGCCACGGCGGCGGACAGGGCGGTGGTGCGGCGGGTCACGGGTTCTCCCCCTTGATGATCTTCGGCAGGTCCTTGGCGTAGTCGTCGACGGTCGCGTCCTCGCCGTACAGGACGTAGCCCTGGTCGGTGGTGGGCGAGAAGGCGATCACCTGGGCTCCGTGCATGGAGACGACCGAGCCGTCCTTCTCCTTCTTCGGCGGGTCGATGCCGATGCCGATCTGGCGGGCCCCCGCCTGGATGGCGGAGAAGTCGCCGGTGAGGCCGGTGAAGGAGGGGTCGCCGGCGGCGGGCAGCCACTTGGCGAGCTCGGCGGAGGTGTCCCGCTCGGGGTCGGTGGTGACGAAGACGACCTGGAGCTTGTCCTGGTCGGCCTTGGGGAGCTTCTTCTTGGCGATGGCGATGTTGCTCATCGTCAGGGGGCAGACGTCGGGGCAGTGCGTGTAGCCGAAGTAGACGAGCGTCGGCTTGCCCTTGGTCCGCTCCCGCAGGTCGTACTTCTCGCCCTTGGTGTCGGTGAGGACGAGCGCGGGCTTGGTGAACGGCCGGTCGAGGACGGTGGCGGCCCTGGTGGAGTCGGTGCCGCCGGAGATCTCGGCGACGGCCGAGCCGGCGCCCGAGGGCTTGTCGTCGTTGCCGCCGAGGCCGACGGCGGCGGTGAGGCCGACGGCGGCGACGATCGCGGCGGTCGCGATGACCAGCGGGGCGCGCCGCCCGGGACGGGCCGTGGCCGTCCCGGGCGTCTTCTCTTCAGACATGGTGCTTCTTCCGGATCACGAGCGGGGGTGGGGTGCGGCCGTCAGGCCGAGCGGCGGCGGCCGGCGAGGACGCCGAAGGCGACGCCGGCGACACCGGCGAGGATGCCGGCGACGCCGAGGACACGGGCCGTGGTGTCGGTGGCGGAGGACGCGGCGGCGGTCTCCTGGTGGTCGGCCTTCTCGTCGTCGTGACCGGCCTTCTCGTCGGTCCCGGCGGAGGCGGACGGGGCGGCGCCGCCGTGGTGGTCGGCGGAGGCGGCGGAGAGCTTCAGGACGGGGGCCGGGTTCTGCGGCTCCTCCGCGCCCTCCTTCTGCTCCTCGATCCAGCGCACGACCTCCTTGTTGTCGTACGTCTGGATCGCCTTGAGGACCAGCTCGTCCGCGTCCTCCGGCAGCCGGCCGAGGGAGAGCGGGAACTGCTGGAACTGGCCGGGGCCGATCTTCGAGCTGTCGGCGGTCCAGGTGACCTTGGAGACGACCTCGTTGATCTTCTTGCCGTGCAGCTCCAGCGGCTTGTCGAGCTTGCTCCTGGTGACCTCGGCCTTCCAGCCGGGGACGGGCTGCGGCATGACGGAGGCCAGCGGGTGGTCGAGCGGGAAGTTGACCTCGACCTTCACGGTGGAGGCGTTGTCGCGCTCGTTCGGGACCTTGACGTTGACGGTCGCGTAGCCGCCCTTGGCCGCCTCGCCCTGCGGCTGCACGCTGACGTGCGCGAAGGCGGTGCCGGACAGCAGCACCACGGAGGAGAGGGCGATGCCGCCGGCGAGGGCGACACGGGTGGCGGAGACGCGGCCGGCGGCGATGCGGGAAACGTTCATGGCGGAAGACACTCCAGCTCGGAAGATCGGAGAAGGGCGAGGAGGTCCGGCGCGCCCGGGGACGGAAGTCCCGCACGGGCGTGCGGACGAGCACGGCCCGCCCGTGCCGAGCGGTCCGTGTCAGGCTGCGAGGACGCAGTCGGCGGCCGGGGGGCCGCGCCTGATCACCGTGTGCTGGAGTGCCTCGGCCACCGGCGGCGGCGAGGAGTCGGAGGGCGCCCGGAGGGGCCCCCGGGGCCCCGTGCGCGGAGCCCACGGCAGCCCGGCGAGCAGGGCCCGTACGAGACGGAGCGCGGCCCGCAGGGAGCGCACGAGGGCGCATTCGGCGAGTTCCGTCGCGCCCTGCTCGGAGAGCTCCACGAGCCGGGAGAGGGCGCGGTCGCCGCGGCGCAGCAGCCAGCCCGCGGCCAGGGCGGCCAGGAGGTGGCCGAGGACCATGGGGAGGCCGGGCAGCAGTTCGCCGCCGGCGGGGGCCGTGTGTCCCGTGTGGGCGTACGCGTCGGCCGGGTCGAGACCGGCCTCGGTGATGATCCGGGTGGCGTCGGCGGGGCTGAGGGAGGCGGCGCCCGCCCCGCAGACCAGCCGGGCGGCCATCCGGACGAGGGCGTCGTCGGCCTGGCCGCTCAGGGCGAGCTGCCGCTGTCCGAGCCCGAAGAGGACGTGCAGGCCGAGCTGCCCGCCGGCGAGGGCGCCGACGACGAGGCCGAGGGAGCGCGCGCGGCCGGCGAGGAGGACGGTGATCCCGAAGACGCCGAGGAATCCGGCGGCGAGGGTCCACAGGGCGATGCCCTCGCAGGCGGCGAGGGCGTGTCCCAGCGCGGACAGCACGACGCAGACCGCGGTGAACACCGCGGCCCTCAGCAGCCGTGGAACGAGCGCGGGGGCAGTCATGGCGGCCCCATCATCGCACCACGCCCGCCACCGCCATGAGGCAGGTCCGGAAGGTCGTTCTTGGGCGCCTTCGCGGCGAGATACGCCGACCACCGTGCTCGGATGCCGGACCGCCGGGGCGGTGTGAGGGCCGTCGGGGCGCCCCGTGGGCGGGCGGCATACACCGGCGCACCGGCCCGGTGCATCCGCCGAACGAGCGCTCTTGACGCCTCCGGGCGCTTACGGAGCGCCCGCCCAGGCAATACGTATCGGTATGTCGAGCCGCTGCCGGGAGGCTGGAGCATGAGCATCTGGTGGTCACTCCATCTGCGGCGCGAGGCCGCGAGCGTGCCGCTCGCGCGAAGGCTTCTGCTGGGCACGATGGAGACGGCGGGTGTCGATCCCGACGTGTCGTACGAGTTGTCGGTCGCCCTGACCGAGGCGTGCGCCAACGCCGTCGAGCACGGCGGCGGGGCCGGCTCACGGGAGCCGGGCGGGGCGTACCGGGTGACGGCGTACCTGGACGGCGAGACGTGCCGCATCGAGGTGGCGGACTCGGGGCCGGGTTTTCCCGGTGCCGGGGCGCCGGCCGTGCCGTCGGACGAGGCGGAGCACGGCCGGGGGATGCGCCTGATCGAGGAGCTGGCCGATCACGTGCAGTTCGGCAACCGCTCGGGCCGGGGCGGTGCCGTGGTCAGCTTCGACAAGCTCCTGAAGTGGCGGGACAGCCCGTCGCTCCTCATGGCGTGAGGTACGGGGAAGGGCCCCCGCCGGTCGGTCGGCGGGAGCCCCTCGGTTCCAACGTACGCGCGGATCAGCCCTTCAGCGCGGCCATCCACGCCTCGACCTCGTCGGCGCGGCGCGGCAGCGCGTCCGAGAGGTTCCGGTTGCCGTCCTCCGTGACGAGGATGTCGTCCTCGATCCGGACGCCGATGCCGCGGTACTCCTCCGGCACGGTCAGGTCGTCGGCCTGGAAGTACAGACCGGGCTCGACGGTCAGGCACATGCCCGGCTCCAGGGTGGTGTCCACGTACGTCTCGGTGCGCGCGGCGGCGCAGTCGTGGACGTCCATGCCGAGCATGTGGCCGGTGCCGTGCAGGGTCCAGCGGCGCTGGAGGCCGAGCTCCAGGACGCGGTCGACCGGGCCCTCGACGAGGCCCCACTCGACGAGCTTCTCGGCGAGGACGCGCTGGGCGGCGTCGTGGAAGTCGCGGTAGGCGGCGCCGGGCTTCACCGCGGCGATGCCGGCCTCCTGCGCCTCGTACACGGCGTCGTAGATCTTCCGCTGGATCTCGGTGTACCGGCCGTTGATCGGCAGGGTGCGGGTGATGTCGGCGGTGTAGAGCTCGTTCGTCTCCACGCCGGCGTCGAGCAGCAGCAGGTCGCCGGAGCGGACGTCGCCGTCGTTGCGGACCCAGTGCAGGGTGGTGGCGTGCGGGCCGGCGGCGCAGATGGAGCCGTAGCCGATGTCGTTGCCCTCGACGCGGGCGCGCAGGAAGAACGTGCCCTCGATGTAGCGCTCGCTGGTGGCCTCGGCCTTGTCGAGGACCTTGACGACGTCCTCGAAGCCGCGGGCGGTGGAGGCGCAGGCCTTCTCCAGCTCGGCGATCTCGAAGTCGTCCTTGACGAGACGGGCCTCGGAGAGGAAGACCCGCAGCTCCTCGTCGCGCTCGGCGGTGACCTTGTCGGTCAGCGCGGCCTCGATGCCGACGTCGTGGCCGCGGACGGCGCGGACGGGGCCGGTGGCCTCCTTGAGCGCCTCGGGGAGTTCGCGGACGTCCTTCGCCGGGATGCCGAGGAGCTGCTCGGCCTCGCCGAGGGAGTGGCGGCGGCCGACCCACAGCTCGCCCTGGCCGTCGAGCCAGAACTCGCCGTTCTCGCGGTTCGAGCGCGGCAGCAGGTAGATCGTGGCCTCGTGGCCGTCGGCGGTGGGCTCCAGGACGAGGACGCCGTCCTGGGTCTGGTCGCCGGTGAGGTACGCGTACTCGGTGGAGGCGCGGAAGCTGTACTCGGTGTCGTTCGACCGGGTCTTCAGGTTCCCGGCGGGGATCACCAGGCGCTCGCCCGGGAAGCGGGCGGAGAGCGCGGCGCGGCGCGCGGCGGTCTTGTCGGCCTGCGCGATCGGCGCGAGGTCGTGCAGCTCGGTGTCGGCCCAGCCGGACCGCATGTTCTCGGCGAGCTCGTCGGAGACGCCCCCGTACAGCCCGTTCTTGCGCTGCTTGATCGGCTGCTCTTCGGTCTCGGTCTCTTCCGGGGTCTCCGGGGTGAGCTCCTCGGCCACGGGTCTGCCTCCTTTTGGTACGACACTGAACCCCCACCATCGTACGGTCGTACGGAAGGGGGTCCAGGGCCGGAGGACCCATTACCGGTGAGTTACGTTCCGCTTACACCCATCGGCTTGCGCACCGGTCGGAGCGGCTCACTCGAAGCGGGCGGCGAGCAGGACCACGTCCTCGCCGTCCACGGCCGGGTCCAGGCCCTCGGGGAGCAGGGCCCGCAGGACGTGGTCGGCGACGGCGCCCGGGTCGCCCCGGTCCGCCCTCGGCACGCTCGCGGCGGCCGCGTGGAGCCGCGCGAAGGCCCGGTCGATGGCGTCGCCGGTGCGTCGCAGCAGCCCGTCCGTGTAGAGAAGCACCGTTTCTCCGGGTGCGGGGGACAGCTCCACGCTCGGCGCCTCCCAGCAGGAGAGCATCCCGAGCGGGGCCGAGAGGGAGGTCTCGACGAACTCGGTGCGGCGCTCGCCGACGACCAGTGGCGGGGCGTGCCCGGCGCCGGCGAGGACGATCCGGCGCTGCGCGGGCTCGGCGTAGGCGAAGAGGGCGGTCGCGGAGCGGGCGGGTTCGGTGATCCGGAGCAGGAGCTCCAGGTCGGAGAGGACGGCGACGGGGTCCTCGCCCTCCATCACCGCGTACGCCCGGAGGGAGGCGCGCAGCCGGCCCATGGCGGCCAGCGCGCTGGGCCCGGTGCCGGAGACGGAGCCGACGGCCAGACCGAGGGCGCCGTCGGGCAGCGGCAGCGCGTCGTACCAGTCGCCGCCGCCCAGCGGGCCGGTGCGGTGCCGGGCGGCGAGCTGGACGCCGGGGACGCGCGGGAGGCGGCTGGGGAGCAGCTCCTCGGCGACGGTGGCGACCTGGACGCGGGCGCGTTCGACCTGGAGGAGCCGGGCGAGGTGCTCGGTGGCGAAGCGGCCGTAGAGCCCGATGAGGTGGCGCTGCCGGTCGGTGGGTTCGGCGGGCTCGTCGTAGAGCCAGACGACCGCGCCCAGCCGGCCGGCCTCCTCGGTGGCGAGGGGCAGGGCGTAGCTGGCGGCGTAGCCGAGGCGGGCGGCGACCTCGCGGTGGCGCGGGTCGAGGCCCTCCTCCGCGCGGACGTCGCGGATGGCGATCGGGTCGGGGACGCGCTCGGGGTGCCCGGCGTCGGGGAGGCCGTCGAGGAGACGGCCGTAGCTGGTGGCGCCGCGCGGGACGGTCTCGATGGTGCCCAGGTCGGCGTGGGCGAGGCCGAGGCCGATGGTGCTGGTGGGGCCGCGGCCGTCGGCCGGTTCGAGGACGGACATCCCGCGGCGGGCGCCCACGAGGGCGGCACCGGCGCCGAGCACCTCGCGGAGGGCCTCGTCGAGGGAGGCGATCTTGACGAGGCGTTCGGTGAGTTCGTGAAGAGTGGTGAGGTCGGAGACCCAGGAGGCCAGCCGGTCCTGGATCAGGACTCCGGGCGGAAGGGCGCCGTCGGCGGGGCTCGCCGCCGCGGGCACCCCGGGAAGGGGCGGCGTAGTGTGCGGGGGACCGGGAGCTGTGGAATCGATTCCGGCCACTTTCGGCATGTGTGGGGCGCTCATGGCAGTCGGCTTTCCGACCGGTGCGTTTGACGCCATAGCATCGCAAACCCCCATGTCAATCTGAGCCGCTCGATGCATCCACATGTACACGCACAAGAGGAACGATGTCCAGCATTGTCCCCACGGGACTTGTGGTGTCCGTGAGCTCGTGCGAGAGGGTTGAAGTACGCGAGAAGTTGGCCGAAAATTGCCCCCGGTGTGCACCTTTTGCGGTCGACTGGCGTCGTTTGAAAGCGCGTCATTCCAAGCGTGCTGGGTACGTAATCGGTGACAGGCAGGGGCAGTTGACACCGCCCCGGAACGTGACGCGGAACCCCGGCGTCTTTCCCGCCGCAGGCCGCAGCCCGTCACCGAGTGGCGGGGAACGTGTTCTGACCCGCTCCGGCTCCGACCTGGCTCCACCCGGTTCCCCGGGATCCACCCGGCACCGACCCGGTCCGCCCCGCTCCCCAGGGGGGCCGGCACCCCGCCGACCCGGCACGCGCTGATACGCACGGTGAAGACTTCTGCACATGGTGTGATGTGGATTCGGCGTTCAACGGAAAGGAACGAGCGCTCATGCGCGAGATCCTCGGAAGGCGACGCAGGCTCCGGTTCCGGCGCAAGGAGAGGACCGCCCGGCTCGACGCCGCGGTCACCTTCGCGGTCGAGTGGAACTGGCCCGTCCTGCCGGGCGCGAGCCTGAGAGCGACGACCCGTACGGCCGCGGGAGCGGCCTGCTCCTGTCCCGATCCCGACTGCGTGGTGCCCGGCGCGCACCCCTACGACCCCGGACTGCTCGCGGCCACCACGGACGAGCGCATGGTCCGCTGGTGGTGGACCCGGCGCCCGGACGCCCCGGTGGTCCTCGCCACCGGTGGCGGCGCGCCCTGCGCGGTCAGCCTCCCCGCGGTGGCGGGGGCGCGGGCCCTCGCCGCGCTCGACGTGACGGGCATGCGGCTCGGCCCGGTGGTGGCGACCCCGACCCGGTGGTCGATCCTCGTCGCCCCGTACGGCCTCGAACGGCTGGGCGAGCTGCTGTACGCGAAGGACGACGTGCCCAGCTCGCTGCGGTTCCACGGCGAGGGCGGCTACCTGCTGCTTCCGCCGTCGGTCGCGGGGACCGGGCAGGTCCGCTGGGAGCGGGCGCCGCTCGCCGGTTCGGCCCGGCCGTGGCTGCCCGACGTCGAGGCGGTGGTCGACGCCCTGGTCCAGGCGAGCACGAGCACACCGGGCGGCGGCAGCAGGCTGGCGTACTGAGACGGGGCCGGGGCTTTCGCGCGGGAGCCGCTCGGGGGCTTCCGTGCGGGGCCCGCTCGGGGGCTTCCGCACGGAGGTCCACCGGAGCGGGCGCGGCCGTTCACCCGAAGGGGTGTGTCCCGGTCCGACTTGCAGGGGAAACGGGCGCGCGGCCGACCGGGCGCCCGGGTCCCGGCGCTATGTTCACCCCACCGTTCAAGATCTCCAGATCTCCAGCCGAGCAGGAGCAGGTGGGTCCCATGAGCCCGGTGAACCTCCGCGTGGTCGGACTCGGGACCGCCGTCACGGTCGCCGTCCTGCTGCCCCTCGTCGCGACGGCGAGGCCGACGGGGGACCCCGTGCGGCCGGCCGGCGCGAGCGCCCAGGGGGACGCGAAGCCCGGGGACCTCCTCGGGGAGCTCGGCCTGGGGCCCCGTACGCCGGCCTCCACCGCTCCCGCCCCGGCCTCCGCGGCCCCGGCGGCGCCCGCGGCTCCCGGACGCGCCACACCCGAACGCGTCACGCGTTGTGGGCCGGAACTCGTCTCTCCGGAGGGGGCCGAGGCGCAGACCTGCGTCCTGAGCGAGGAACGTGACGTCTGGGCGCGTACGTACTACCGGAACGCCACGGGTCGGCGGTTCGACGCGTTTCTGACCCTCATGGGCCCCGGCGGACGGACCGTGCAAGTGAGCTGCCAGGTCCCGGCGCAGGACGAACCGGGAACCTGTGAAACGCCGAGGGAGCGCGCTCGCGGCGCGGTCGCGGCGTATACGGCGGTCGCGGAATTCGCCGGCGCGGGCGAGGGGGACACCACTCCGCTGCTGCTCCGCGCGGGAAGCAACACGGCGGACGGCGAAGGAAGTTGAGCGTCGGACGCTCCGGCCCTGCCGGGAGCGGACATGGAAAGGCCCGGTCGCTGGCGACGGGGGATGCACCAGCGACCGGGCTTCAAGAACGGTAACAAGAGATCTGCGGTTCGCAAATTCGATCTCGGTTATTCGGACAGGGATTTATCCGTCCGGGGACCCGCTTTGTGGCGGAAGTCACCGACCGGTCGGTCTGCCGGTCACCGATACCACCTGGGGTATCAGCTGAGAGTCACCTGACGGTTCGTGAGGCCGCCGCGCGCCCGGCGCTCCTCCGCCGTCAGCGGGGCGTCCGAGGCGAGCGCCGCGGCCAGCCGCTCGGCGAACTCGGCCGCCGGCTTCTCGCAGTCCTCGGCGGTCATCGAGGACGGCAGGTCCCACACCGGCACCATCAGGCCGTGCGCCCGGAAGGAGCCGACGAGGCGGGTGTCCGAGCCGAGCGAGGTGCCCTCGCCGGCCTGGAGGCGGGCGAGGGCGTCGAGGAGCTTCTCCTCCGGGTGCGGCATGACCCAGCGGAGGTGGTTCTTGTCCGGAACCTCGCACCAGTACGCGGAGTCGACGCTCGTCAGCTTCACGGTCGGGATCGCGGCCGCGTTGGCCCGCTCCAGGGAGGCAGCGACCTCCTGGTCGGCACCGTCCGCGGACTGCGGGATCCAGAACTCGAAGCCCGAGTGGACCTCCGGGACGAACGGGGCGTCCGCGTCGAGCAGCTCCTGCAGGCGCGGGCCCTCGGCCGGCACGCGGCGCGCGGGGACCGGGGTGCCCGGCTCCGCCTCCAGGGCGCGCTGCAGGGTGTCGGCGAGGTCGCGGGCCAGGTCGCCCGAGGTGGAGTCGTTCTGCAGGGCGAGCAGGACGGAGCCGTCGTCGCGGCGGAGCGCCGGCCACGCCATCGGCAGCACGGTCGCGAGCGTCACCGACGGCACGCCCTCCGGCAGGCCGCCCTTCAGGGTGAGCGGCACGGTGGCGGCCGGCACCAGCTCGCGCAGCGCGACCCAGTCGCACTCGCCGGGCAGGCCCTCGAAGGGGCGCTGCACGAGCTCGGTCACGGCGTGCGCGGCGGTCCGGCCGTGACACGCCTTGTAGCGGCGGCCCGAACCGCACGGGCACGGCTCGCGCGCCCCGACGACCGGGATCTCCCCGTTCGTGACCTGTGCCTGGCCGGTCTTGCCGGCCTTCGTCTGGGGGCGCTTCTTGGCCATGGTGTGGCTTTCTCCCGATCGCGACTGTGCTGTCTGCGGTGCTGTACCGGGCGCGAGCCTAGCCGCACCGGGCCCCGGCGCCGTTCAGGCGGGGCGGCACGACAGCCGGGGCGGGCACCGCCACGGGGCCGCGCCCGCCGTCGCCTCCCGGCCCGGTCGTCGTGTCACGGTCGGATCGTCGTACGCGTCTCAGTCCAGGTCGTCGTACGCGTCGAGGAAGTCGAAGCCCGAGCCGCCGCCGACGCGCGCGGCGAAGTCCTCGCGGCGGTGCCCCTCGGTGACGACCACCCAGACGGTGACCTCACCGGTCGCGCTGTCCCGCACGCCCCAGTCCTGGGCGAGCGCCCCGATGATGTTCAGCCCGCGGCCGCCCCGTGCGGTGACCGAGGGCGTCGATGGGACGGGCCGTGTCGGACCACCCCCGTCGGTCACCTCGACCCGCAGGCCGCCCCCCGGGTCGACCCGCCAGGCCGCCCGCACATCGCCTTCGCCCCGTTCCGCGTGGTTCAGCGGCCTGCCGTACCGACAGGCATTGCTGAGCAGTTCGGAAAGGATCAGCACCGCGTCGTCGACGACCGATTCGGACACCCCGCTGCGGTACAGCTCGTCCCGCATCCGGTGTCGCGCCTCACCCACGCCCGCAGGGCCATGGGGTACGGCCATGCTCGACGACGTGGGCACCTCCTGTGCCACCACCAACGCCACCCCCGAGACCTCCTTTGCCCCACGCCACCGTGTGGATGCCCCAATGGCCTGGACCGGAAACCGGCCAATCCGTGTGGGATGAGGCACTCGTGACGATCGCGTACGCACGGAACGCGCCGGGGCACACCCTGTAAGAGCTGTTGTCCTCTGTGACGGAGGGGGAACAAGCGACGGGAGAGGTGCCCCGGCGGCGCTCAGCCGCGGCCCAGCTGGGCGAGCACCTGCTTCGGACGGTTGGTGATGATCGCGTCCACGCCCAGGCGCTCGCAGAGCTCGACGTCCTCCGCCTCGTCCACCGTCCAGACGTGGACCTGGTGCCCGGCCTTCTGGAGCCGCAGGATCACGGCGGGGTGGTGCCGGACGATCCGGATCGACGGACCGGCGATGCGCGCGCCCGCGGGGAGCCGCCCGTCGCGCAGCCGGGGCGAGACGAACTGGGCGAGCGAGACGGTGGGCAGCGTCGGCGCGGCGGCGGCGATCCGGTACAGGGAACGGGCCGAGAAGCTCATGACGCGTACGGGCGATTCGTCGGGGGACGCGGGCGCGTCCAGGCCGAAGCGCTTGAGGAGCTGGAGCAGCCGCTCCTCGACCTGGCCGCGCCAGCGGGTGGGGTGCTTGGTCTCGATGGCCAGCTCGATCCGGCGCCCGGCGTCGGAGACCAGCTCCAGGAGCCGCTCCAGGGTGAGGACGGAGGTGTATCCGGGGTCCCGCCAGTCGGGGATCTCCCCGGAGTCGTCCCGCCCCTTCCAGGTGCCGAAGTCGAGGGCGGTGAGATCGGCGAGTTCGAGCGCGGAGACGGCGCCTCGGCCGTTCGAGGTGCGGTCGACTCGCCGGTCGTGGACGCAGACGAGGTGGCCGTCGGCGGTGAGCCGGACGTCGCACTCCAGGGCGTCGGCGCCGTCCTCGATGGCCTTCACATAGGCGGCGAGGGTGTGTTCCGGTGCGTCCTCGGATGCTCCGCGGTGGGCGACGACCTGGAGGGGGACGCGGTTCGGGTGCTGCCGTGCGTGAGTCACCGCGTCATGGTGCCATTGGCGGGGCGGCGCGGGCACCCCGGAAGGTGTCCGTTCTGTCCGTATATAAAGGATGGGGTGCGAACGCACAGCTCCGCCTTACAGCGGCCTGACGTCCTGTGGGAAAAGCTGGTGCAGCACCCTGGAGCCAGTACGTACCCCCACCCCGCGCAGTCAACGAGGAGAGCGAGCTGTGAGCACCGAGAACGAGGGCACGCCGGTTCCGGCGGACCCGGCCGCCCCCTCCACCCCTCCGGCGGCTCCCGCACCCCCGACGTCCATGGACAAGCCGGCGGGCGGGACGTCCCCGGAGGCGGCGCCGCACGCGGCCCCGGAGGCGGCGCCGGAGCCGGCCCCGCAGGCAGCGGCCCCGCAGACGACCCCGCAAGCGTCCCCGCCGGTGGACGAGCCGACGACGGTGCAGGCCCCGGTTCCGGCCGCGGCCCCCGCCCCGGCGGCTCCGCACGCGGCCCCGGACCGGCCCCCCGCGACCGCCCCCGCCCCCACGGCCGCCGCGCCGGCCGGAGGCTGGCCCCCGCCGCCCCCGCCGGCCGTCCCGGCCTGGGGCGTGCCGGTGCCCCCCGCCCCCGAGGCACCGCGCCGGCGGACCGGCGGCCTCGTGGCGGCCGTGCTCGTCGCGTCGCTCGTCGCGGGCGGCATCGGCGGCGGCATCGGCTACTGGGCGGCCGAGCGCGGCGACAACGGCTTCAGCTCGACCACGGTCTCCTCGGGCCAGGCCCCGGCCTCCTTCAAGCGCGAGCCGGGGACGGTCGCGGCGGTCGCCGCGAAGGCCCTGCCGAGCGTGGTCACCATCCAGGCGAAGTCCGGCGCCCAGGAGGGCGAGGGCGGCACGGGCACGGGATTCGTCTACGACCAGGAGGGCCACATCGTCACCAACAACCACGTGGTGGCGTCGGCGGCGGACGGCGGCACGCTGTCCGTGACGTTCTCGGACGGCAAGACGTACGACGCGGAGGTCGTCGGCCGGGCCGAGGGCTACGACGTGGCGGTCCTGAAGCTGAAGGACGCCCCCAAGGGGCTGACGCCGCTGCCGCTCGGGGACTCCGACAAGGTGGCGGTCGGCGACTCGACGATCGCGATCGGCGCCCCCTTCGGCCTGTCGAACACGGTGACGACGGGCATCGTCAGCGCCAAGAACCGCCCGGTCGCCTCGGGCGACGGCTCCGGCGGCGGCAACTCGTACATGAGCGCGCTGCAGACGGACGCCTCGATCAACCCGGGCAACTCCGGCGGCCCGCTGCTCGACGCGAGCGGCGCGGTGATCGGCATCAACTCGGCCATCCAGTCGACCAGCGGCGGCTTCGGCCAGTCCCAGGCGGGCTCGATCGGCCTCGGCTTCGCGATCCCGGTCAACCAGGCGAAGAACGTGGCGCAGCAGCTGATCAAGACGGGCAAGCCGGTGTACCCGGTGATCGGCGCGACCGTGAACATGAACGAGAAGGGCCAGGGCGCGACGATCGCCGCCCAGGGCTCCGGCGGCACGCCGTCGGTCACGCCCGGCGGCCCGGCGGCGAAGGCGGGCCTGAAGGCCGGCGACGTGATCACGGGCTTCGGCGACCACCCGATCGACAGCGGTCCGACCCTGATCAGCGAGATCTGGACCCACAAGCCGGGCGACTCGGTGAAGATCACCTACGAGCGCGACGGCAGGACCGCCACGGCCACCGTCGTCCTCGGCGAGCGCACCGGCGACAGCTGACGGGCCCGGCCGGTAGGCTGTATCCCGCTTCGCCCCAGGTGACCGGGGCATGGGTGGGTTGCCCGAGCGGCCTAAGGGAACGGTCTTGAAAACCGTCGAGGCAGCGATGTCTCCGTGGGTTCAAATCCCACACCCACCGCAGTGGATCGGCGACGAGCCGGTCGGAAGGGGCGTCCTCCGACGGAGGACGCCCCTTCCGCGTGCGTGTCGCCGGATCGCCGTGCCGCCGGCTCAGGAGTGGGTGCGGGCCTGCGGGTTGTTCAGGCAGAGGGCGATGTTGCGTACGGCCGCGGTGAGTTCCTCGATCACCCGGGCCGCCTGTTCCGCGTTGTGGAAGGCCGGGCGGTCCGTGAGGGTGCGGCTCAGTTCCTCCGCGGCCCGGACGGCGGGGCCGGCGGGACCGCCGTCGCCGAGGGGAGCCGCGCTCTGCGGAACCGGGGCCGGCATCGGCGTCGGCGTCGGAGCCGGGGCCGGCGTCGGTGCCGGGGCCGGGGCCGGGGCCGGAGTCGGAGTCGGCGCCGGGGGCGCGGGCCGGCTCGTGGGCGAGGGTTGCGGAGGCGACGGCGGAGGAGCCGAGGGATACGGCTCGGGCTCCGCCCGGTATCCCTCGAAGGACGGCGAGAAGGTGCCGGATCCGACGGCCAGGGAGCTGTGCGCCTCCTCCTGGGGGTGCGGGGCCGCGGCGAGGTCCTGTCCGTGCTGCGGGACCGCTCCCGGCACCCCGGGCCCGCCCCGGCGGGCCCGGGGCAGGACGAAGTGGTCGAAGCCGGGGAACGCCGGGGGAGCCGGGTGCGGGGCGGGCTGGGCGTACTCGCTCTGCCACTGCGCGCGGTAGTACTCCACCTGGTCCTCGCAGGAGGAGCGGGCGTGGAAGATCGCGGTGTTGTCGCCCAGGTCCGGGTACCAGAGGTTGGGACCGGGGAAGCGCACGGTCCGCATCCGTGGCTTGATCTCTTCGGCGCACCCCATGCAGCAGCCCTCCGGCACGAGGAGCGGGATGCCGCCGCTCTGCTCGGGGCGGCGGGGGCCGCCCTCCGGGCGGTACTCCCCGTGGTGGCAGGGCGGGAGTTCGCCGCAGGCCCGGCAGACGGCGTAGTGCTCGGGAAGGACCTGCCAGTCCTGGCTGGCGGGGGCGCACCAGTGCTTCGCCGCGGACCGGGGGAGGTTCTCGTCGCGCAGTACCAGGACCACCGGGCGCCTGTAGAACTCGGCTCGTTCGGGGGCCGGTTTGACCGCCTGGTTCTCGGCCCGCCGCAGTTCGTTGGCGTGCCACCACAGTTCGACGTGGTCGCGCCACGCCTTCTCGTAGGATTCCGGCCAGTGGTTGCCCGGATAGCCGGTGATGTCCAGGACGCGCCACGCCTGCCGGTCGAGCACGACGATGGATCCGGCCTGCAGCCGCAGATGTGTTCCCTTGACGCCCTCGTCCGGCCAGTCATGGCGGCCGATGCGGGTGGGCTGGTCTGGGAGCCACCTGCGAATCTGCATGACACGCTCCTCGGCAACGAAACTTCGTAGTTTCAAGTGGGGCAGTAGGTGACATTCTGAACAATTTAGGCGTCGGGTTGGGGTTAGACACGCGCATACCACTGAGCGATTGAAGGCCGGAAATGCCTTCTGTGCCGGGTGTTTCGCTCGCACGGCCCGACGGTGCCCGCGGGCCCCTCCTCCTCCGGTGCCACGGTCCCGCACCCGGCCTCCACACCCACCCGTACGTGTGACGTCGCTTCCACCGGGTCATCCCGTACGTATGCATCGCTCCGCGTCCCGGCCGCCCGCGGCTCCGGACGGGGCTTCCCGCTCCGGCGAGGTGGTAAAAGCGGTGCCGACCGGCGGGCGGGGGCATAGGGTCCGGGGCACCACGAAGACGGGAATCGGGATGCGCATCGTGCTCGTTCGGGGGGACATCACCGCCGAGGCGGCCGACGCGGTGGTCAACGCCGCGAACTCCTCGCTGCTCGGCGGGGGCGGGGTCGACGGGGCCATTCACCGGAAGGGCGGGCCGGAGATCCTCGCCGACTGCCGGCGGCTGCGGAGTTCGCACTACGGCAGGGGGCTGCCGACCGGACGGGCCGTCGCGACCACGGCCGGGCGGCTGCCGGCCCGGCACGTGATCCACACGGTGGGACCGGTGTGGTCGCGCGACGAGGACCGATCGGAGCTGCTCGCCTCCTGCTACCGCGAAGCGCTGCGGGTGGCGGACGAGTTGGGGGACCGCACGGTCGCGTTCCCGGCCATCTCCACCGGGGTCTACGGCTGGCCGATGGACGACGGCGCCCGGATCGCCGTGGAGACCGTCCGGGCCGCCGAGACCGAGGTGGAGGAGGTCCGCTTCGTGCTCTTCGACGCGACCGCCTACGCCGCCTTCGAGGCCGCCCTCGCCGGCTAGGACCTGTCCGGCAATCGCCTCTCCTCATCAGGGCCGAACACATTCACCCCCTTGGTCGACGTGTTCGGCTTTTCCCTTCGTGTCTCTTCGTCGATTTCCGCGGCCCCGGCATTCCGTCCGACGGATTGACTGAAAAGCTGCCGGAACGCTTCGCCCCTTGGGGCGCAACGGCCGTGTCGGCCGACACGCCGCGCACGGGGCCCTCTCTCCTCGCTGAGCTGCGCCTTTCTCGCTGTGGTCTGGTTTATCGGCTTGTCCTCACGCTTGCGGGGGAATCGGCCGCTCCGGGGTGGTTCGCCGGGGATTCGGTGGGCAACTCTGGATTCGCGACGTCGAGCACAACGACCGGGGCGGTCGGCCAACTGCCTTGGGAACGGCCGTGGTTCAGAGAAGTTCCGCAGAACAGTTCCGTGCAACAGCATCAGCTTTCAGTTCCCGGAGGAACAGACATGGCAAGCATCCGTACCGCCCGCGTCCTCGCCGCTGCCGCCGCCCTGCCCCTCGCCGCCGCGCTCTTCGCCGGGGTGGCCCAGGCCGACAACGGCGGTTTCGCGGACGACGGATCGAACACGAGCGTCGCCACGATCATCGGCAGCGGAGTCGGCGGGCACAACCTCGGCAACTCGACCACGACGCAGCAGGTGGCGACCGGTTCCGGTGCCTCCAACCAGAACAACACCGCGAGCGTGAACGGCTCGGCCTTCACCCACATCGACCAGGACAACAACGTGGTCAACTTCCACCCGTGGTGGTGACCGGCAGGGCCTGAGCCGGCCCGACGGGGGGCGTGACCGTGGTGTGAACGACGGCCCGCGCACCGGTACTTCGGTACCGGCGTGCGGGCCGTCGCGCATGCGCGCGGTCTCCGGGCGGTACGGGCGTTCCCGGCCTTGACAGGCGGACGGAATCTGACGGACAGTCAGAAATCTCAGTCGTCCCACGGGAGGCCGTCGCCGTGCACCTCGCCCCGACCGAGCGGCAGCTGCGGCTGCGCGCCGAACTCCGCGCCTACTTCCGGGACGTGATGCCCGACGGGCCGCCGCCCGCCGGCGACGCCGACGCCCAGCGGCGGCTGCTCCGCCGGATCGGCGCCGACGGACTGCTCGGTCTCGGCTGGCCCGAGGAGTACGGGGGACAGGGCCGCGGGCCCGACGAGCAGTTCGTCTTCTTCGACGAGGCGTACCGCGCGGGCGCCCCCGTCTCGATGGTCACCCTCAACACCGTCGGACCCACGCTCATGGCGTACGGGACCGAGGAGCAGAAGGCCTTCCTCCTGCCCCGGATCCTGCGCGGCGAGACCGTCTTCGCCATCGGCTACAGCGAGCCCGAGGCCGGCACGGACCTCGCCTCCCTGCGCACCCGGGCCGTACGGGACGGGGACTCCTGGCGCGTCGACGGGCAGAAGGTCTTCACCTCCAACGCCCAGAACGCCGACTGGATCTGGCTCGCCTGCCGCACCGATCCCGGCGCGCCGCCGCACCGCGGGATCTCCGTCCTCCTCGTCCCCACCGACTCCCCCGGTTTCTCCTGGACCCCGATCGAGACGGTGGGCGGACTGACGACGACCGCCACGTACTACGACGGGATACGGGTCCCCGCGGGCAACCTCGTCGGGCCCGAGAACGGCGGCTGGGGCCTCATCACCAGCCAGCTCAACCACGAGCGGGTCGCGCTGGCGGCGATCGGCATGCAGGCGGAGGACTTCTTCGCGGCCGTCCTCGACCGGGCCCGCACCCCCGATCCGGTGACGGGCAGGCGTCGGATCGACGAGCCGTGGGTCCGGATCCGGGCCGCCGAAGCACATGCCCGGCTGGCCGCGACCCGCCTGCTGAGCTGGCGGCTGGTGGGCGACGTGGGGGCCGGCCGCCTGGCCCCGGGGGACGCGAGCGGGGTGAAGTTCGCGGGCACCGAGTCTGCGGTGGAGGTCTACCGCATCTGCCAGGAGATCGCGGGCGGGCCGGGGACGGTGCGAGCGGGATCGCCGGGAGCCCTCGACGGCGGCGAGCTGGAACGCATGAACCGGGCCGCGCAGATCAACACCTTCGGAGGCGGGGTGAGCGAGGTGCAGCGCGAGATCGTCGCGAGGACGCGGCTCGGCATGAAGGGGAGGGCGCGGCGATGAGCGGTACGGACGAGGCCGATGCCCTGTACGAGCGGCTCGTGGCCTTCGAGGGCCGGCCCGCCGCCACCGCCGGCACCGGCAAGGACCCGGTCAACCTGCCCATGATCAGGCACTGGTGCGAGGCGATGGGGGACGCCCACCCCGCCTACCGGGGGCCGGACGCCGTCGCGCCCCCGACCATGCTCCAGGCGTGGACGATGGGCGGCCTCTCCGGGCACACGGACCGGTCCTCGGCGTACGAGGAGCTGTTCGCCCTCCTCGACGGCGCCGGATACACCTCGGTCGTCGCGACCGACTGCGAGCAGGAGTACCTGCGGCCGCTCCGCCCGGGCGACGAGATCGGCTTCGACACCGTCGTCGAGTCCGTGTCGGAGCGCAAGACCACCAGGCTCGGCACCGGGTACTTCGTGACGACGCGGACGGACGTCCGGGCGGGCGGCGAACTCGCGGGCACGCACCGCTTCCGCATCCTCAAGTACGCGCCCGCCGCCCGGCCGCCCCGGAAACCCCCGGCACGGCGGCCCCGGCCCGTGGTCAACCGGGACAACGCCGGGTTCTGGGAGGGCGTGGCCGCGCACCGGCTGCTGATCCAGCGCTGCGGCGACTGCGCGGCCCTGCGCTTCCCCTGGCTGCCCGGGTGCGCCGACTGCGGTTCGCGGGAGTGGGACGCGGTCGAGGCGAGCGGCGCCGGGACGGTCTTCTCGTACGTGGTGGTGCACCACCCCTCCTTCCCCGCCTTCGAGCCGCCCTACGCGGTCGGGCTCGTCGAACTCGCCGAGGGCGTGCGGATGATCAGCAACGTGGTGGGCGTGCCCCACGACAAGGTGCGGATCGGGATGCCCGTGCGCCTCGGGTTCCTGCGGGTCGACGAGGACCTGGAGCTCCCCGTCTTCCGGGCGGGAGGGGAGGACTGACATGGACTTCACCCCCACCGAGGAACAGGAGGCCGCCCGGGAGCTGGCCGGGCGGATCTTCGCCGACCTCGCCACGCACGAGCGGCTCCGGGCCGCCGGGACCGGCACCGACGCCGAGCTCTGGAAGGCGCTCTGCGCGGCCGGGCTCCCGGGCGCCGTCGAGGAGACCGGTCTGCTCGGCCTGGTCCTGCTCCTGGAGGAGCAGGGACGCAGGACGGCGCAGGTGCCGTTCGCCGCCAGCTGTGTGTACGGGATCCTCGCCGTCGCCCGGCACGGTACGGAGGAGCAGCGCGCCCGGCTCCTGCCCGGCCTGCGCGACGGCACGACGGTGGTGACGGGCGCGCTCCCGGCACCGGGCACGGTCACCGCGGGGCCGGGAGGACTCGACGGCACCGTGGACTGGGTGCCGTGGCTCAGGGACGCCGGCCACGTGCTCGTACCGGACGAGGACCGCGTCCTGTGGCTGGTCCGCACCGAGGACGCGGCCGCCGTCGAGGCCGTCGAGCTCACCGCGCCCTGGGCCGCCGCCCGGCTCGTCCTCGACGGGACGCCGGGGGAGCGCCTCGGCGGCAGCGGAGCCCATGACGACGTGCTCGCCGCCGCGCGGATCGCCTTCGCCGGGCTCCAGGCGGGGGTGTGCGCCGGGTCGCTCGCCAGGGCCGTGGAGCACACCTCCGTACGGGAGCAGTTCGGGCGGCCCCTCTCGACCCGCCAGGCGGTGCAACTGCGGGCCGCCGACGCCCACATGGACACCGAGGCCATCCGGGTCACCGCCTACGAGGCCGCCTGGCGCTTCGACGAGGGCCTCGACGCCGCCGGGGCGGCCCTGACCGCCGCCTGGTGGGCCTCCGAGGCGGGCAGACGGGTCGTGCACGCCGGGCAGCACCTCCACGGCGGCACGGGCGCGGACCTCGACCATCCCGTCCACCGGCACTTCCTCTGGGGCCGGCAGCTCGACGCCTACCTGGGCTGCGGCACCGAACTCCTCGCCGAACTCGGCGACCGGCTCGCGAAGGGAGACCCCTCATGAAGCCCGGTGACGAGCTGCCGCCGCTGCGGATCCCGATCACCCGCACCCTGATCGTCGCCGGGGCCGTCGCCTCCCGCGACTACCAGGACGTGCACCACGACGCCGAACTGGCCCGGGAGAAGGGCTCACCGGACATCTTCATGAACATCCTCACGACCAACGGACTCGTCGGCCGGTACGTCACCGACCACTTCGGCCCCCGGGCCGTCCTCCGCAAGGTCGCCATCCGGCTCGGCGCCCCCAACCACCCCGGCGACACCATGGTCCTGACCGGGACGGTCACCGAGGTCGACGGGGACACGGCGAGCGTCCGGATCGCCGGCGCCAACGGACTCGGACACCACGTCACCGGGACGGTCACCGTGGAGGTGGCGCGATGAGCGTCCGCGGCCGGGACGCGCTCGGCGGGCGGGCGGCCGTCGTGGGCATCGGGGCGACCGAGTTCTCCAAGGACTCCGGCCGCAGCGAACTCTCCCTCGCCGTCGAGGCCGTGCGCGCGGCCCTCGACGACGCCGGGCTCACCCCCGCCGACGTCGACGGCCTGGTCACCTTCACCATGGACACCAACCCCGAGATCACCGTCGCCCAGGCGTCCGGCATCGGGGAGCTGTCGTTCTTCTCCCGCGTGCACTACGGGGGCGGCGCCGCCTGCGCCACCGTCCAGCAGGCCGCGCTCGCCGTCGCCACCGGGATCGCCGAGGTCGTCGTCTGCTACCGGGCGTTCAACGAGCGCTCCGGACGCCGCTTCGGCGCGGGCGTCCAGGAGCGCGAACCCTCGGCGGAGGGCGCCGCCCTCGGCTGGCAGCTGCCCTTCGGGCTGCTCACCCCGGCCTCCTGGGTCGCCATGGCGGCCCAGCGGTACCTGCACGCCTACGGGCTGACCCCGGACGCCTTCGGCCACGTCGCCGTCACCGACCGACGGCACGCGGCCCGCAACCCCGCCGCGTACTTCCACGGGAAGCCGATCACCCTCGCCGACCACGCCGCCTCGCGCTGGATCGTCGAGCCGCTCCGGCTCCTGGACTGCTGCCAGGAGACCGACGGCGGCCAGGCGATCGTCGTCACCTCCGTCGAGCGCGCCCGCGACCTGCCGCGCCCGCCCGCCGTGATCCTGGCGGCGGCCCAGGGCGCCGGGCGGAAACAGGAGGCCATGACCAGCTTCTACCGGGACGACCTGACCGGGCTGCCGGAGACGGGCGTGGTGGCCCGGCAGCTCTGGCGGACCTCCGGGCTCGCGCCCTCCGACATCGACGTGGGCATCCTCTACGACCACTTCACCCCGTTCGTGCTGATGCAGCTGGAGGAGTTCGGCTTCTGCGGGCCGGGGGAGGCGGCCGACTTCGTCGCGGCCGACGCGCTGCCGCTGAACACCCACGGGGGGCAGCTCGGGGAGGCGTACCTCCACGGCATGAACGGCATCGCGGAGGCGGTGCGGCAGATCCGCGGCACCTCGGTGAACCAGACGCCCGGCGCGGCCCGGACCCTGGTCACGGCGGGCACGGGGGTTCCCACGTCCGGGTTGATCCTGGGCACGGACGGCTGAGGCGACGGCCTGAGCGGTGGCCGGGCGGGGCGGGCGGTTCTTCACTCGCGCCATGAGCACTCGTACGCCGCCCGCATCCGAAGCCGCCGGATCCGAAGCCGCATCCAGAGCCGCGGCATCCGGAGCCGCCGCATCCGGATCCGCCGCATCCGGAGCCGCGCCCGCGCTCCTCCCGGCCGCGCCGCCGGTACCGGTCCGCGTCCGCTCCGCGCTGCCTCCCGGGGCGCGGGCCGTGGTCGCCGCCGTGATGGTGGCGCTGGCCGCGACGGTCCTCCTCGACGCCCCGCCCCCGGCCACCACGAGAACCGAACGCCCGCCCGCGGCCGTGCCCGTCGCGGCCGGCCCCGCCCCGGTGACCGGGCCCGGCTCCGCGACGGCGCCCGGTTCCGCCACCACGACCCGCTCCGCGACCGCCTCCGTGACCACGGCCGGCTCGCCCGACGGCACACCCGGTGCCGCGGCCCCCGGCGCCCCCGCCGCCCCCGTGCACTTCGCCGGCAAGGCGTTCGACACCTGCGAGGCGCCGTCCCTCGCGGTGATGAGGGCCTGGCGGGGGTCGCCGTACGGGGCCGTCGGGATCTACTTCGGGGGGCGGGGGCGGGGATGTCCCGTGCAGAAGGAGCTCACCCGCGCCTGGGTCGCCTCCGTCCACGCCATGGGCTGGCGGCTGCTGCCGCTCTTCGTCGGCTCCCAGGCGCCGTGCGTGGACTCCCTCGCCAAGCGCCCCTTCGCGATCGGCGCCGACCCCACGAGCCAGGGCACCAGGGAGGGCGGCGACGCGGTACGGGCCGCGAGCGCCCTCGGGATCGGCGCGAGCAGCCCGCTCTACCTCGACATCGAGGCCTACCGGCGGGGTGACACGGCCTGTGCCGCGACCACCCTCTCGTTCGTCCGCGCCTGGAACCGGGAGGTGCGGCGCCTCGGCTACCTCCCCGGCTTCTACAGCAGCGCCGACACGGGGGTGCGGGACATGGAGGCGCAGCGCAGGGCGGGGACGAAGGACCTGCCGGACGTGATGTGGTTCGCGCGCTGGCGGGGGCAGCCGGCGCTGCTCACCGAGTCGGTGCTGCATCCGCAGGCCTGGACGCCGCACGCCCGGATCCACCAGTACGCGGGCAACGTCACCGAGACGTACGGCGGGCGCACCCTCGCGATCGACCGCAACGCGATGGACGCGCCCGTCGCCCGGGTCCCCGTCCCGGCCCGGTCCGCCGTCCGCGTCCCGGTCCCCCCGCCGCCCGTCGTGCCCCCGCGCCCCTGACGCGGGCGCCGACCCTGACGCGGGCGTCCGGGGTCTCCACCCAGAGGAGGTGGAGCCGTCCCCACCCCTACAACCTGAGGCGGACGGCGGGTCGGGACCTGGGGCCGATCCGCCGGGCACCGCGCGCTCCTAGCGTGGAGTCATGACTCCGCCACCCTCTGGCCCCGTCTGCGCCGGTGCCTCGCAGTACGCGTCGTTCCCGACCTTCACCTCGTACGTACGGGCGCGTGGCCCCGTGCTCCTGCGCACCGCGCGCTCCCTCACCGCGAACCCCTCGGACGCGGAGGACCTGCTCCAGACCGCGCTGGCCAAGACCTTCATGGCCTGGGAGCGCATCGAGGACCACCGCGCCCTGGACGGCTACGTCCGCCGCGCGCTGCTGAACACCCGTACGTCGCAGTGGCGCAAGCGCAAGGTCGACGAGTTCGTCTGCGAGGAGCTGCCCGAGCCCGCCGGTCTCCCGGAGCCGGACCCGGCCGAGCGGCAGGTGCTGCACGACGCGATGTGGCGCGCGGTCCTGAAGCTGCCGGAGCGGCAGCGCCAGATGGTGGTCCTGCGGTACTACGAGGACCTCAGCGAGGCCCAGACGGCCGAGGTGCTCGGGGTGTCGGTCGGGACGGTGAAGAGCGCGGTGTCCCGGGCGCTCGGGAAGCTCCGGGAGGACCCGGAACTGACGCCCGTGCGGTAGGCGCGGCGGAGACCGGCCGTAGGGCCACGCCAGCGATCACTGGCAATCTTCATACTCCCGGGTAGTGACATACCGCTTGGTATGTGCGCAGAATCTCCACACCCCTTCTGCCACGTAGCGCCCACCGGGAGGACGCCCCGTGTACAGCACCATGCAGGACGTACAACTGACCGTGAGCCGCATCCTCCAGCACGGGATGACGATCCACGGGAAGTCCACCATCACCACCTGGACGGGCGAGCCGGAGCCGCAGCGCCGCACGTTCGCCGAGGCCGGAACCCGCGCGCACCAGCTGGCCCACGCCCTGCGCGACGAACTCGGGGTCACCGGCGACCAGCGCGTCGCCACCCTCATGTGGAACAACTCGGAGCACGTCGAGGCGTACTTCGCGATCCCCTCCATGGGCGCGGTGCTCCACACCCTCAACCTCCGACTGCCCCCCGAGCAGCTGGTGTGGATCGTCAACCACGCCGCCGACCGGGTCGTGATCGTCAACGGCTCCCTGCTCCCGCTCCTCGCCCCGCTGCTCCCGCACCTGCCGACGGTCGAACACGTCGTCGTCGCGGGCCCGGGCGACCGCTCCGTCCTGGACGGCGCCGCCCCGCGCGTCCACGACTACGAGGAGCTGACAGCCGGCCGTCCGACCGCGTACGACTGGCCCGAGCTGGACGAGCGTTCGGCCGCCGCGATGTGCTACACCTCCGGCACCACCGGCGACCCCAAGGGCGTCGTCTACTCGCACCGGTCGATCTACCTGCACTCCATGCAGGTGAACATGACCGAGTCGATGGGCCTCACCGACAGGGACACGAGCCTGGTCGTCGTGCCGCAGTTCCACGTCAACGCCTGGGGCCTGCCGCACGCCGCCTTCATGACCGGCGTCAACATGCTCATGCCGGACCGTTTCCTCCAGCCGGCCCCGCTCGCCGAGATGATCGAGCGCGAGAAGCCGACCTACGCGGCCGCCGTCCCCACCATCTGGCAGGGCCTGCTCGCCGAGGTCACCGCGAACCCCCGCGACCTCTCCTCCATGAAGCAGGTCACCATCGGCGGCGCCGCCTGTCCGCCCTCCCTCATGGAGGCGTACGACCGGCTCGGCGTCCGCCTCTGCCACGCCTGGGGCATGACCGAGACCTCCCCGCTGGGCACGATGTCGCACCCGCCGACCGGCCTCACGGCCGAGGAGGAGTGGCCGTACCGCGTCACGCAGGGACGTTTCCCCGCCGGTGTCGAGGCGCGCCTCGTCGGCCCCGGCGGCGAACGCCTCCCCTGGGACGGCGAGTCGGCCGGCGAACTGGAGGTGCGCGGCACCTGGATCGCGGGCTCGTACTTCGGCGGCGTCGACGCCGAGGAGATCCGCCCCGCCGACAAGTTCAGCGAGGACGGCTGGCTCAAGACCGGCGACGTCGGCGTGATCAGCCCCGACGGCTACCTCACCCTCACCGACCGCGCCAAGGACGTCATCAAGTCGGGCGGCGAGTGGATCTCCAGCGTCGAGCTGGAGAACGCCATCATGGCGCACCCGGAGGTCGCCGAGGCCGCCGTCGTCGCGGTGCCGGACGAGAAGTGGGGCGAGCGCCCGCTCGCCACCGTCGTCCTCAAGGACGGCGCGACGGCGGACTACGAGACGCTGAGGGCCTTCCTCGCCGACGAGGGCGGCATCGCCAAGTGGCAGCTGCCGGAGCGCTGGGCGATCGTGCCGGCGGTGCCGAAGACGAGCGTCGGCAAGTTCGACAAGAAGGTCATCCGCAAGCAGTACGCGGAGGGCGAGCTGGACGTGACCCGGCTGTAGCGCCCCCCGGCACCAACTCGCCCGAGAGGGCTAGTTGGTGCCGATCTTCGCGAGCAGGTCGACGATCCGCGCCTGGACCTCGGCGCTGTTCGACCGCTCGGCGAGGAACAGGACCGTCTCGCCGGAGTCGAGCTTCGGCAGCTCCTCCTCGACGAGGTCGGCCGATGTGTAGACGACGAGCGGGGTGCGGTTCAACTGGCCGTTCGCGCGCAGCCAGTCGATGATCCCGGCCCGGCGGCGGCGCACCTGCATCAGGTCCATCACCACCAGGTTCGGCCGGGTCTCGGTGGCCAGCGCGACCGCCTCCGTGTCGGTGGCCGCCCGCACGACCTGCATCCCGCGCCGCTCCAGGGTGGCCGCGAGCGCGTTCGCGATGGACTCGTGCTCCTCGATCAGCAGGACCCGGGACGGGTGCTGCTCGCTGTCGCGGGGCGCGAGCGCCTTCAGGAGCACGGCCGGATCGGCACCGTACGCCGCCTCCCGGGTCGCCTGGCCGAGCCCGGCCGCGAGCAGCACCGGCACCTCGGCGGCGACGGCGGCCTGACGCAGCGACTGGAGCGCGGTCCGGGTGATGGGCCCGGTCAGCGGGTCGACGAAGAGCGCGGCCGGGAAGGCGGCGATCTGCGCGTCGACCTCCTCGCGGGAGTGCACGATCACCGGCCGGTAGCCGCGGTCGCTCAGCGCCTGCTGGGTGGAGACGTCGGGCGCGGGCCAGACGAGCAGCCGGCGCGGGTTGTCGAGGGGCTCCGGCGGCAGCTCGTCGTCGACGGGGCGCGGGGCGGGCCGGTTGGCGACCTCGACCGCGCCGCCGGGACCGTCGAGCGGCTCCGGCCCTTCGGCGGAGCCCTCGGCGGGGGGCCCCCTTGGGGGGGCCCGGGCCCCGGGGGGGGGGGGGGGGGGGGGGGGGGGGGGGGGCGGGGGGC
>NZ_JAINVG010000200.1 GCF_020400725.1 Streptomyces sp. NK15101
ACGGCGGCGCCGGCGCGGACGCGCTGGCCACCGTGATCGTGATCGAGGAGGTCGCCCGCGCCTGCTGCTCCTCCTCGCTGATCCCGGCCGTCAACAAGCTGGGCTCGCTGCCGGTGATCCTGTCCGGCTCGGAGGAGCTGAAGAAGAAGTACCTCGCCCCGCTGGCCCGGGGCGAGGCGATGTTCTCCTACTGCCTCTCCGAGCCGGACGCCGGCTCGGACGCGGCCGGGATGAAGACCCGCGCGGTGCGCGACGGCGAC
The DNA here is from genome assembly GCF_020400725.1 of Streptomyces sp. NK15101. GTDB lineage: Bacteria > Actinomycetota > Actinomycetes > Streptomycetales > Streptomycetaceae > Streptomyces. The sequence continues at coordinate 261 of NZ_JAINVG010000200.1, forward strand.
TTCTGGGTCCTCAACGGCGTCAAGCGCTGGATCACCAACGCCGGCGTCTCGCAGTACTACACCGTCATGGCCGTCACCGACCCCGACAAGCGCTCCAAGGGCATCAGCGCCTTCGTGGTGGAGAAGGACGACGAGGGCGTCTCCTTCGGCGCCCCGGAGAAGAAGCTCGGCATCAAGGGCTCGCCGACCCGCGAGGTCTACCTCGACAACGTCCGCATCCCGGCCGACCGCATGATCGGCGCCGAGGGCACCGGCTTCGCCACCGCGATGAAGACCCTGGACCACACCCGCATCACCATCGCCGCCCAGGCCCTGGGCGTCGCCCAGGGCGCCCTGGACTACGCCAAGGGCTACGTCACCGAGCGCAGGCAGTTCGGCAAGCCGATCGCCGACTTCCAGGGCGTGCAGTTCATGCTCGCCGACATGGCCATGAAGCTGGAGGCCGCCCGCCAGCTCACCTACGCCGCGGCCGCCAGGTCCGAGCGGGTGGACGGCGACCTGACCTTCTTCGGCGCCGCCGCCAAGTGCTTCGCCTCCGACGTCGCCATGGAGGTCACCACCGACGCGGTCCAGCTCCTGGGCGGCTACGGCTACACCCGTGACTACCCGGTCGAGCGGATGATGCGCGACGCCAAGATCACCCAGATCTACGAGGGCACCAACCAGGTCCAGCGCATCGTCATGGCCCGCAACCTCCCGT
>NZ_JAINVG010000201.1 GCF_020400725.1 Streptomyces sp. NK15101
CCCGCCACGGGGATTCAGCCGATCGACCCGCAGACGCTCCCGGAGCGGGAGCTCCGGCGCCGTGACGACGTGTGCCAGATCGCCCGCGCGCTCTCCGGCTCGATGATGGTCTGGTACAACCAGCCGCCCGGCCTGTGCGAAGCGCTCGACACCACACAGCCGCGGGACCGCCAGCGGTGCCCCGCGACCGCGTCGCACGTCGTGCGGTTCCGCAGGGACGTGACCGAGGCCGACGCGTACGTGTGCCCCGCACACGCCCGGCCCCTGGCCGCGACGGCGGACCGCGCGGAGTTCATCACCGCCACGATTTACCGGCGCCGGTAGACACACCGCGCCGAACCAGCACGGCGATACCGAAAAACACGACCGCGCACAGAACACACGGCAGACCGCGCCAGCAACCAGCAAAACCCGCGCAACAAGAGGGTGCCCCGCAGATGCACAACGCGTGGCGCGGTCAACCAGCAACACGAAAGGGGCCCCCGCCCGGGAGGGTGGGGGCCCCTTCTTCGCTCACCGCCGGTCAGTCGGGCGGGGGGATGATGCCGGCCGCGACCGCCGCCCTGATCCAGTCCCGGCCCTCTTGGATCAGGGCGGCGGGGTTGTCCTTCCCGAGGCACAACCAGTCCATCCGGCTCCCGCCCGTTTCCAGCCTCCACCGGGCCTCGGCCAGGAGCCGGACCCGCGGGTCCACGTAGTGCACCCGCGCGGCGCCCTCGGTGTCCATCGTGTCGTCCTTGTAGTCCATGGCCCCATCGTGCCGAGCCTCACCGACAGCCGGGGGCAGAACCGCGCGGCTTCACCCCGCCCATGGGCCCCGGCCTCGGTCCCCTCGTACGTCAACGGCGGCCCCCGTACGTCTCCCACATGACGTACCGAGGCCGGCACGTCGCCCGCGCCCCGAGGGCCACCTCGTCCACCCTCGGTTCCCACTTCAAAGTGGGAACCGGCT
>NZ_JAINVG010000202.1 GCF_020400725.1 Streptomyces sp. NK15101
CGGCCGGGTCGGGGCCTTCCAGGACGGTCGGCTTGCCGAGGCCGTCGAGGACGATGAAGCGGAGCAGGTCGCCGCGGGACTTCTTGTCCACCTTCATCGTCTCCAGGAGCTTCGGCCACTGGTCGCCGCGGTAGGTCAGCGGCAGGCCGACCGATTCCAGCAGGGTGCGGTGCCGGTCGGCGGTGGCGTCGTCGAGGTGGCCGGTGAGACGGCCCAGTTCGGCGGCGAAGACCATGCCGACGGAGACGGCCTCGCCGTGGCGCCATCGGTAGCGTTCGTTCTTCTCGACGGCGTGGGCGAGGGTGTGGCCGTAGTTGAGGATCTCCCGGCGGCCGGACTCCTTGAGGTCGCCGGAGACGACCTCGGCCTTGACGCGGATGGACCGCTCGATCAGTTCGGCGGTGTGCGGGCCGGCGGGGGTGCGGGCCGCGGCCGGATCCGCCTCGATCAGGTCGAGGATCACCGGGTCGACGATGAAGCCGGCCTTGATGATCTCCGCGAGACCGCTGACGTAGTCGTGCACCGGCAGCGAGTCGAGCGCCGCCAGGTCGCACAGGACCCCCGCCGGCGGGTGGAAGGCGCCGACCAGGTTCTTGCCCTCGGCCGTGTTGATGCCCGTCTTGCCGCCGACCGCCGCGTCCACCATCGCCAGCACCGTCGTCGGCACCGCGATCCACCGCACCCCGCGCAGCCAGGTGGCGGCCACGAAGCCCGCCAGGTCCGTGGTGGCACCGCCGCCGACGCCGACGATCACGTCGCTGCGGGTGAAGCCGGTCTGGCCCAGCGCCTTCCAGCAGTACGCGGCGACCTCGGCGGTCTTCGCCTCCTCCGCGTTCGGCACCTGGATGGCGACGGCCTCGTAGCCCTGCTCGGCGAGGTCGGCGCGGAGCGCCTCGCCGGTGTCGGCGAGCGCCTCCGGGTGGATCACGGCGACCCGCTTGGCGCG
>NZ_JAINVG010000203.1 GCF_020400725.1 Streptomyces sp. NK15101
AGGGTGAGCCAGTCCTGCTCGGCGACCCAGGCCCGCATGGCCCGGCTCCAGTGAGCCGACAGGCCGTCCCAGACCAGGACCACCCGCTCCCCGCGGTAGAACACCTTCATCTGCTCCAGGACCTCGATGAGAGCGGGAGTGTCGTAGCTGCCGGGTTTGAGGTGGAAGCACGGGCGAGGACCTTGATCGGGGTCGGCGGCGTGACAGCCGAGGGCCCCGGCCATCGAGGCGCGTTTCCAGTCCAGCCGGTGCCGCAGGAGCGGGGTGCGGCCGCGGGGCGCGTAGGTGCGGCGGACCTGCGGCGGCAGCGACACTCCCGACTCGTCGAGGAAGACGATCCAGGCACGCGTGTTCACCGCCCCTTTTTGATCCGCGGCCACTCGTGCGCGACCCAGCGGGCGCTCTCGGCCTCGTCGCGCTCGACCGCCCGCCGTTCGGGTCGCTGCAGGCTCCCCCCGAGCCGGCCCGTCGGCAGCCGCCACACCCACGCCCTCGACAGCCTCACCCCCGTCACCCGTTCGACCACCAGGCCGACCCGCTCCAAGGTCCACAGGTCGGCCTCGAGACCATGGGCCTGGGCGCCTTGTTCCAGCGCGGTCCGCACCCGCTCGACCTGGGCGTCGTCCAGCTTGGGCGGGCGCCCGGTGGCCGGGCGACGGCGCAACCCGTCGGCGCCGCCCTCCTCCCAGACCCGCCTCCACCGCCGCACGCTCTCCTCGCTGACCCCCGGCATCCGCGCGATCTCTACACCCGAACGTCCCTGACCGGACAACTCGGCCGCCCGCACACGCCGGGCCCCGGCCAACCGCGGCCGCGTCAAAGGAGGAACCACGGGCGAAGGCTTGAAAGGCACGCCATCAGGATCCCCTCAGCGACTCCACCGCACCCACGGAACTAACGAAAAGATCAGTA
>NZ_JAINVG010000204.1 GCF_020400725.1 Streptomyces sp. NK15101
CGTCCCGGCCGGCGCCCGGCTGAAGGTGTCCGGCATCAGTGCCTTCACCACCCGGAACCGCGACTTCTACCGCGTCGACACCGCCCTGACGGTTCCCAAGGTCGATGCCGGAACCTGGCGGCTGCGGATCCACGGCAAAGGGGTCGCCCGGCCCCGCACCTACACCCTCGACCAGCTGCTGGCCCGCCCGCTCATCGAGCGCGACATCACCCTCACCTGCGTCTCGAACGAGGTCGGCGGCCCGTACGTCGGCAATGCCCGCTGGCTCGGCGTCCCCCTCGCCGACCTCCTCCGGGAAGCCGGTGTCCGGCCGCCTTCCCGGGGCGGCACGGCGGACCAGCTGGTGGCCCGCTCGGTGGACGGGATGACGCTCGGCTCCCCGGTCGAGGACGTCATGGACGGCCGGGACGCCATGCTCGCCGTCGGCATGAACGGCGAGCCGCTGCCCTTCGACCACGGCTTCCCGGTCCGCATGCTCGTCCCCGGTCTCTACGGCTACGTGTCGGCCTGCAAGTGGATCGAGTCGATCGAGCTGACCACCTTCGACGCGTACGACGCCTACTGGGTGAAGCGCAAGTGGGCCCGCCGGGCGCCGATCAAGACCCAGGCCCGTATCGACACCCCCAAGCCGTTCGCCCGCCCGGCCGCCGGCACCGTCACGGTCGCCGGAGTCGCCTGGGCCCAGCACCGCGGCATCGCCCGCGTCGAGATACGCGTCGACGACGGCCCCTGGCAGGACGCCGACCTCGCCGCCCAGGACACCGTGGACACCTGGCGCCAGTGGTCCTACCGCTGGAACGCCGCCCCCGGCGGCCACACGCTCACCGTCCGCGCCACCGACGGCACCGGACAGGTGCAGACCGAACAGCGC
>NZ_JAINVG010000205.1 GCF_020400725.1 Streptomyces sp. NK15101
CGCGGCTACGTCTTCCTCGGCACCGCCATAGCGGCAGCCCTTGCTGTCTGGCTCCGAACGTGATCAGTCGGACAAAATCCTAGTGGTGGTCGAGCCAGCGGCGTGCCGCCACGCTCAGCGGCAGGTCGTTCGGATCGCCCATGTCATCCATGGAGCCGTCCGTCAGCCCCTCCGCCCAGTGGCGGAGGACATGCGAACGGTGCGGCGCCTTCAGCACCGAGGTGCTGATCGCGTGCTCCCACGTCGTGGCGAAGCACAGCACGTTCCCGTCGAGCGACAGCATGCTGAACTCGGGCCGGTAGGGGGCGCTGCCGAGCAGCCCGTCAGCGCCCTTGCCCATGATGTCCCACTCGCTCTGCAGCTCGACGCAGTGCCATCGCGAGAGGCGGTCCCGGCCGGGGCTGAGGGCGATCAGGAACCTGCGGTCGGTCTCGGAGAAGAGTCCTCCTTCGACCGCCAGCCGGTACCAGTCGGCGTTCGCCTTCTCCTGGAGGAGCGGATCGAGGAAGTCCCTCAAGACCTCGACGCGCCCGTCCTCGGACGGGACGCTCGGCGCCTGTCCGATGACGGTGGGCGGAACGAGCCCGTCGGGCGCGGTCCACTCCTCCACGATGCGCAGCCCCGCCGCGGTGAGAGACTTCATAAACCCCATCATGCAGTCTCCGCTGATCAGCACGCGGGGCAGGGCGGTGCTTGGGTTCGCGTCTGGGCCGTTGCCGCCCGTTGCGGCAGACGCGGCTATGCGTTCCTCGGTACCACCATCGCAGCGATTGGGGTCATCCCGCTCCGG
>NZ_JAINVG010000206.1 GCF_020400725.1 Streptomyces sp. NK15101
AACGAAGGAAGCGCCCGGAGGGCCCGGAAACGGGACCGAAGGAAGCGTCCGCACCTTGAGAACTCAACAGCGTGCCAAAAATCAACGCCAGATTAGTTGATACCCCGTCCATCCGTCACGGATGGTCGAGGTTCCTTTGAAAAAGTCCACCCCTCGGGGTGGCACACTACAGCGAGGACGCTGTGGACGGTCCGCCTCATTCCGGCGCGACCGTCCCGCTCAACGCGAGTGTCTCACCGGATGACCGGTAAACATTCACGGAGAGTTTGATCCTGGCTCAGGACGAACGCTGGCGGCGTGCTTAACACATGCAAGTCGAACGATGAAGCCCTTCGGGGTGGATTAGTGGCGAACGGGTGAGTAACACGTGGGCAATCTGCCCTTCACTCTGGGACAAGCCCTGGAAACGGGGTCTAATACCGGATACGACCCGCCGAGGCATCTCGGCGGGTGGAAAGCTCCGGCGGTGAAGGATGAGCCCGCGGCCTATCAGCTTGTTGGTGGGGTAACGGCCCACCAAGGCGACGACGGGTAGCCGGCCTGAGAGGGCGACCGGCCACACTGGGACTGAGACACGGCCCAGACTCCTACGGGAGGCAGCAGTGGGGAATATTGCACAATGGGCGCAAGCCTGATGCAGCGACGCCGCGTGAGGGATGACGGCCTTCGGGTTGTAAACCTCTTTCAGCAGGGAAGAAGCGCAAGTGACGGTACCTGCAGAAGAAGCGCCGGCTAACTACGTGCCAGCAGCCGCGGTAATACGTAGG
>NZ_JAINVG010000207.1 GCF_020400725.1 Streptomyces sp. NK15101
GGCGCGTGTCGGAAGTGCTCTAGGTTGGCTGACGTGACTGCACGGGGGCGGAGTTATCGATATGTCGGACCAGTCGAGCTGAAGACCGCGGTCCGACCTGGTGACGGCGGGCGTCGTATCGGCTCGGCAGCTGACTTCGACGGTTGGATCGTGGAGCAATCGGCGGCCGAGCTGGCCGAGCCGTTCACCTTCGTGGTCGGCATGGACGGTGCGCTTCGGCTGGCGCCGCGCCGGAGCGAGCACGTGGCCTGTGCCGGCGGAGACATGGTCCTGAGCGCTGGTGAGATCAGCTTCATGCGCGAGGCAGACCGGTGGACCGTGAGCGAGGTCAGCAACCAGTCCACCGGCTACTGCCCAGATGTCACCTCCTGGGCGGAAGTCGCCCGCGCCCTGGACGCTGCAGAAATCCGACGGCCATCCGGCTTCACCAACGAGGTGGTGTTCCGGCGATGCCCCGACTGCCAGGAACACAACATCGTCCGTGAGGACGACTTCGCCTGCGTCTTCTGCGGCAGCGATCTGCCCGCAGCATGGAACGTGGATCCCATCACGTGACGGACCAAGGTCACAGCCACTCGCTGATGGTCGCGACCAGCACGGTCGCCTCGCAGCGGACGGCGAGCTTGTCGTACCGCGTGGCGACAGCACGGTGTCTCTTGAGGCGGTTGATCCCGCACTCGACCGCGTGGCGCCGGCGGTAGTCGGCCGGGTCGAAGCGCGACGGCCGGCCGCCGCGGGAGCCCAGCTTCCGGCGGTT
>NZ_JAINVG010000208.1 GCF_020400725.1 Streptomyces sp. NK15101
CGGCGGGCCGGCATCGACGACACGGTCGTCTTCGAGACCAAGGGCGCCATCGCCCGGGCCATGGTCCGCCGGGCGATCGCGGAGAAGAACCCGTTCGGCTGGGTCACCGCGGACGCCGGCTACGGCTACTGGAAAAGCTGGCGGTCCGAGCTGGAACAGGCCGACGTCTTCCACGTCATGGCCACCACCCGGCACGACACCGTCGTCACCCGCTGGGCCCTCGACCACCCCGTCCACGACCTGTTCCACGACCTGCCCCGGCAGAAGTGGAAGCGCCGGTCCTGCGGCAACGGCTCGCACGGTCCCCGGGTCTTCGACTGGGCCAGAGTGGAGATCCGGCCCTGGCACCGCGAGGACCGCCGCCACTGGGCCATCGCCCGCCGCAGCGTCGCCCGGCCCCAGGAGATCTCCTACTACATCGCCTACTGCCCCGCCGACACCCCCCTCGACCAGCTCATTCACGTCGCCGGCAGCCGCTGGGCGGTCGAGGAGTGCTTCCAGAGCGCGAAGCAGGAATGCGGCCTGGACGACTACCAGGTTTGCCGCTACCCCGGCTGGCACCGCCACATCACCCTGGCCATGGCCGCCCACGCCTGCCTCACGATCCTGCGGGCCCGCGAGCTCGACGCCGGGAAAGCAGAAACGGATCCTCCGGCCTCGCCCCCCTCAGCCTTCCCGAGCTCAGA
>NZ_JAINVG010000209.1 GCF_020400725.1 Streptomyces sp. NK15101
ACCGCCACCATCTACCTCGCCGGACTCCACCTCGTTGCCATCTTCATCTGGTCGGCGAGATGATCCCTCGGAAACGAACCGATGTCGCTGCGTGTCAGGCCAGCTCGAAACCTTTCCGAATGACGCCGTATTCCGCGGGTGTCTCCCAGCAGGTGTAATGACGGCCGGGGAGATCCGACAGGTCAGTCCCCAGCTCTTGCGCCAACCAGGCCGCACCAGTCTTGCCTGCCCGCGAGGGGTCGTCGACGGCCTGGTAGCAGGCCGTGGCGCCGCGCAGCTCGACGATCACGTACCTCACACGGTTGCCCGCGCCGACCACCGCTTCATTGCCATGCTGCTCGTGTACGCCGCTCGGAGACTGCCCGCAAAGCCCACAGCTCAAGTCGTCCCTCGAAGAATCCACGACGTGATCGTACGTCCCTCACGATCACCCGTCGCTAGGCAGCCCACGACGGGATTTCCGGCGCTGATCCGAAGGAAACGGCCTAGTACTGCAACGGTCTTTGACCTGATGGTTGGGCAGGTTCGGGTGGTGTGTGGCCGCGTCGTTGGTAGTGGCTGAGGCGGGTTTGGTGCTGGCGTCGGCGTCGCCAGGTCGACCAGTGCAGGACATGGTCGACCGAGACCGGCCGGCGGTGGGTGAGCCGGTGGATCAGCCC
>NZ_JAINVG010000021.1 GCF_020400725.1 Streptomyces sp. NK15101
TGCCGCTGCTCGTCATGTTCGCGATCGTCCAGGTCGTCTTCACCGGCATCCTCTTCCAGGTGTACGGCTCGCCCGGCCTGGAGCAGTTCGCCTGGCCCTGGAGATGGCCGACGAGACCGGCGCCTGGATCGGCTACGGGCGGCGCGCCGAGACGGAGTACCCGATCCGCCACCTCGCCGAGGGCGAGCGGATCCCGCTCGGCGACGTCACCCTGCAGATCCTGGAGACGCCCGGGCACACCCCGGAGTCGATCAGCGTCCTCGTGTACGAGCGGGCCGAGGACGAGGTGCCGTACGGCGTCCTGACCGGCGACGCGCTGTTCATCGGCGACGTCGGCCGCCCCGATCTGCTCGCCTCGGTGGGCGTGACCGCCGAGGAGCTCGGCGCGATGCTCCACGACAGCGTGCAGAACAAGCTGATGGGACTGCCGGACGAGGTGCGGGTCTTTCCCGCGCACGGCGCCGGATCGGCCTGCGGCAAGAACCTGTCGGCGGAGAAGCAGTCGACGATCGGCGAGCAACGGGCGGCCAACTACGCCTGCGCGCCGATGGGCCGCGAGGAGTTCGTCGCGCTCGTCACCGCCGGACAGGCGGCCGCGCCCGGCTACTTCGCGTACGACGCCGAGCTCAACCGCAAGGACCGCGCCCGCTACGGCGCGGCGGCTCCCCGTCCGCTGGCGCTCGGCGAGTTCACCGGGCTGCGGGCCGCCGGGGCGGTCGTGGTGGACGCCCGCGACCCCCAGGAGTTCGCGGCCGGACATCTGCGCGGCGCGGTGAACGTGCCGGCCGACGGGCGCTTCGCCGAGCAGGCCGGCACCGTCCTCGACCCGGCCGCCGAGCTGGTCGTCATGGCTCCGCAGGACCGGGAGGAGGAGGTCGTCACCCGTCTGGCCCGGATCGGTTTCGACCGGGTCGTCGGCTACCTGCGCGACCCCGAGGACGCCCTGGAGGCGCTGGCGGCCGAGGTCTCCCCCGCGAGCCGGGTCACCGCCGCGCAGCTGCGGGCCGCACTCGCGGGCGAGCGGCCGCCGGTCGTCGTGGACGTCCGCACCTGCGGCGAGCGCGGGGCGAACGGCTTCATCGCGTCGGCCCTGCACATCCCGCTCAGCGAACTCCCGCACCGAGCGGACGAGTTGCCCGCCGACCGGCCGCTGGTCCTGCACTGCGCGGGCGGCCACCGCTCCTCGATCGCCGCGAGCCTGCTGCGCCGGCGCGGCTTCCGGGACGTCTCCGACATCCTCGGCGGCTACACCGCCTGGGCTCTGACGGAGTCGGCGGCCGAGACCGCCGACGCCTGACCACCCCCCTCGGGCCCCGTCGCCCGCCGGGGCTCCCCACACCTTCGCATATACCCCCGGGGGTGTATGCGGACCGACTTGAAGTGGAATCCCATGAGCACCACCCCCGCCCCCGCCCTCACGCCCGCCGCGCTCCACCGGCTCGTCCAGGAAGGGCGCGCCCCGCGCCTGCTCGACGTACGGACGCCCGGCGAGTTCCGTACGGCGCACATCCCCGGCTCGTACAACGTGCCCCTGAACACCCTGCGCGAGCACCGCGCCGAGCTCCTGGCCCACCTCGACGAGGACGTCGTGCTCGTCTGCCGCTCCGGACAGCGCGCCGCCCAGGCCGAGAAGGCCCTGGCCGACGGCGGGCTGCCGAACCTCCGCGTCCTGGAGGGCGGCATCGCGGCCTGGGAGGCGGCCGGCGCGCCCGTCGAGCGGGGTCCCGAGCGGTGGGACATGGAGCGCCAGGTCCGGCTCGTGGCCGGCTCCGTCGTCCTGGCCACCGGCCTCGTCGGGGTGTTCGTTCCCTGGGCGCACCTGATCGGCACCGCGATCGGCGCAGGCCTGACCTACGCGGCCCTCAGCAACTCCTGCGCCATGGGCGTGCTGCTGTCCAGGCTGCCGTACAACCGCGGGCCGCGCACCGACATCCGTACGGTGATCGCGGAGCTGCGGAGCGCCTCGTGATCGGCCTGGCCGTCGCCGCGTCCCTGCTCGCCGGAGTGAGCCTGGGCGCCCTCGGGGGCGGCGGCTCGGTCCTGACGGTGCCGATCCTGGTCCACCTGGCCGGGCAGGACACCAAGGAGGCCATCGCCACCTCCCTGTTCGTGGTCGGCGCGACCAGTCTCGCCGCGTTGATCCCCCACGCCCGGGCCCGCCGGGTCCACTGGCGGACCGGCCTGCTCTTCGGCGGGTTCAGCATGGCCGGGGCGTACGGCGGCGGCCGGCTCGCCGAGTACGTCCCGGGAACGGTCCTGCTCGTGGCCTTCGCCCTGATGATGCTGGCCACGGCGGCCGCGATGCTCCGCAAGCCACGGCGCGGCCGGGAGCCGCGGGTCCACGCCGAGCCGCCGCTGAAGCACCTCGCGGTCAAGGGTCTCGCCGTCGGCGCGGTGACGGGGCTGGTGGGCTCGGGCGGCGGTTTCCTCGTCGTCCCGGCACTCGCCGTTCTCGGCGGGCTGCCGATGGGCGTCGCGGTCGGCACCTCGCTCCTCGTCATCGGCATGAACTCCTTCGCCGGGCTCGCCGGGCACCTCTCTGGCGTCCAGCTCGACTGGGGCCCGGCCCTGGCGGTGACCGCGGCGGCGGTGGCCGGCGGCCTCCTGGGCACCAGGCTGGCGGGTCGCATCCCGCAGGACGCGCTGCGCACGGCGTTCGGCTGGTTCGTCGTCGCCATGGGCGTCTCCGTGCTCGCGCAGCAGGTCGACACCGCCGTGTGGGTCCACCCGGCCACGTGGGCGGCCATCGGGGGCGCGCTGACCGGCGCGGTCACGTGCCGGCTGTGGCGGGGCTCGCGCCTCTCCGCCCACGGAGGGGCGTGAGGAGCACGCCCCTCCGGTCCCGGGCGACGGGCGGGTGGCGCCATGCGGCGTCGCCCGCCCGAACGCGTCAGTTCCGTTCGGCGTGGTACTTCCGGGCGAGCCTGGCGAGCGCGACGGCGCCGAGGAGCAGTCCGAAGTCGCGCAGCGCGACGTCGTAGTGGCCCGGGATGGTCAGCAGGTTGACGATGATCCCGGCCAGCCAGCCGGCGACGAGCCAGCCGCCGAAGCGGGGAGCCAGCGCGACGACGATCCCGGCCACGATCTCGATCACGCCGACCGCGTACATGGCGGCCTGGGCGCTGCCGGGGACGATGTCGTCGATCCACGGCGCGAGGTAGGCGGGCCAGTCCACGAGCAGGTCGGCGAACTTGTCCAGCCCGAAGAGGACCGGCGCCACCGTGAATCCGGTACGGAGGATCACGAACGCCTGGTAGCCGGGATCGGCGAGCGCCGCCCGCCGCCGGGCGGTCACGTCGGTGGTGGAGGTGGTGACGGAGGACATGGCCCCCTCCTTCTATAGGCAAGGTTCATTTCCTATAGAAGACCTCTCTCGTTCTTTAGTCAATGACAGTGGGTTTTACACTGGTGTTCGTGGACACCCCGAAGGAAGTACGCGACCCCGAAGCACGCGACCCCGCGGTCTCCGCCGTCGCCGCTCTCGACGAGCCGACCCGCCGAAGGCTGTACGACCACGTGGTGCGCGAGTCCGGCCCCGTGAGCAGGGACGAGGCCGCCGCCGCGCTCGGGCTCGCCCGCAAGACCGCCGCGTTCCACCTGGACCGGCTGGCCGACGAGTCCCTGCTCGACGTCGTCTACGAACGCCGCAGCGGACGCTCGGGGCCGGGTGCGGGACGGCCGGCGAAGCTCTACCGGCGCTCGGCCAAGCAGGTCACGGTCAACCTTCCGGACCGCCGCTACGAGCTGGCCGGGCGGCTCCTCGCCCACGCGGTGGAGGAGTCCGACGCGACCGGTGAGCCCGTGCGGGGGGTGCTGCACCGCAAGGCCGAAGAGCTCGGCACACAGCTGGGCGCGCAGGACCGCACGGACGTCTTCGGGTTCCTGGAGCGGTACGGCTTCGAGCCGCTCCGCGAGGGCGATGACCTCGTCCTGGCCAACTGCCCCTTCCACGCGCTCGCCCAGGAACACGCCCGGACGGTGTGCGGCATGAACCTCCATCTGCTCCGCGGTGTCCTCGCGGGCATCGCCGGAACCGTGTTCGAGGCGTGCCTGGCGCCCTCCCCCGGACGGTGCTGCGTCCGGCTGCGGCCGACCGTGGGGGAACGCCCGGCTACAGGCTGAGCGCGTCCTCGGCGTTGTCCGTCCACGCGGTGACGGAGTTCTCCTCGGAGACGTTGAAGCCGGGCGTCGAGGCCTTGAGCGGCACCTGCTCCAGGTCGGACTCGGTGTTCATGGTCATCGCGATCGAGGAGACCGTCTTGCTCTTGGGCCCCTTCAGACCGCCCATGAGCCCCGCGTAGGCGGACTCGCCCGGGGCGAGCCGGATGGCGTCCTCGATGCCGGGGGCGGCACCGCGCTCCGTCGCCTGCCCGTCAAGGTCGCCGAAGGTCACGACGGGGTGGCCGAGCACCCGGCACGGCTTGCCGCTCTTGTTCGTGACCTTCAGCAGGTAGCTGCTGGTCGTGGACTCGGCCAGGCTCGCCTTGAACGTCACGTCGTACGTGCTGCACGGGAAGACGTCGTAGTCCGGATCGGTCGACGGCGAGACCGGCTTGGAAGGCGTCGACGGCTTGACCGGCTTCGGCGTCGTGACGGGCGTCGACGGCTTCGACGACTCGGCGGGCTTCGTGGGCTTCGCCGGCGTGGACGGAGTGGCGGCGGAGGGCGTCGCGGCCGGCGCCCCGGAGCCGCCCGCGGCTCCGTCCTCGGAAGGCCCGCAGGCGGTCAGCGCCAGTGCGGACGCGGCGACGAGGACGACGGCTGCTCTGCGAACGGAACTCATGGCGGTACTCCCCCCGATGGCAACGCACGACTGCGTTGTGGTGGACACCAGGTTCGCGCGCCCGCTTCACGGTTCTGTGACGGCGCCTTACCGAAATCACCACGGCGCGCCCCGGGAGTCCCGTGGGAACCCCGGGGCGCATGAAGACCGCTCCCAGGCGGCGTGCGGTCAGCCCGCCGCGCGGAACGCCGCGGTCAGCTTGCCGACGGCGCCCACCGGATCACCACTGAGCAGCAGGTGGTCCGCCTCGGCGAACGGCTTCGCCGCCTCCTCCGTGACGTGCTGCCCGATGCGGTCCTGGACGATCAGCCGGGCCCGGCCGACGAGCCTCCGCGCCGCGGCGGAGTCTCCGTGTCCGGCCTGCTGGAGAGCACGGGCGGCGAGCCCGATCGCCCTCAGCGCCGGCTCTCCTCCCCGCGGCGTGCCGTGCAGCGTGGTCAGGCCCCAGCCGTACGGGAACTGCGGGTCGTAGCGCGTGTCGCCCACGTTCAGCGGCAGCTGGTCCTCCGACCTCGGCCAGCTCACCGGGAGCTGTCCGGTGAAGGGCCGCCGGCCGTACAGGACGTCCGCCACGCCGTCGCCCTCCGTCCCGGGCAGCCACGACGCCACCAGCGCGTCGATCGCGGGCAGCCGGTCGCCGATGAGTTGGGGGCGGCCGGAGACGACGAGCACCGCGCACGGCATGGCTGCGCAGACCCGGTCGACGGCCGCCTGGTCGGCCGCGCTCAGTTCCAGGTCGTGTCCGTTGCCGACGTCGCCCATGCCCTCGGCGTACGGCTTCTCGCCGACCACCACGACACCGGCGTCGTGTCCCGCGGTGGGCGCGGTGGCGTCCTCGGACCAGGTGAGCGTGGTGCCGGGGTCGACGGACTTCCGCATCGCCTCCAGGATCGTGGTGCCGGTGGTCGTCCGGCCCGAGGCGCCCTGCCAGGTGACGGTCCATCCGCCGGCCTGGTTGCCGAGGTCGTCCGCGTTGGATCCCGCCACGTACACGTTCTGGGTCGGCTTGAGCGGCAGCACGCCGCCCTCGTTCTTCAGGAGCACCTGCGAGGCGGCCGCCGCCTCCCGTGCCACCGCGCGGTGCTCCGCCGAGCCGACGGTCGCGAGGTGGGTGGTGTCGGCGTACGGCTCCTCGAAGAGGCCCAGGCGGAACTTCTGGGTGAGGATCCGGGCGACGGCGTCGTCGATCCGTGCGGTGGGGATGCGGCCCGCCTCCGTCTCGGCGATCAGTGTCCGGGTGAACTCCTGGTAGTTCGTCGGCACCATGATCATGTCCAGGCCGGCGTTGACCGAGGTCCGCACGTCGCTCGGGTAGTCGCCGGGGATCTGGTCGATGGCCTGCCAGTCGCTGATGACGAAGCCCTCGAAGCCCATCCGGTCCTTGAGCACGCCGTTGATCATCTCGGCGTTCGCGTGCATCTTCACGGGCCCCCGGTCGTCGCCGAGGACGTCGAGCGAGGAGTACGAGGGCATGACCGTGCCCACGCCGTGCTTCACGGCTTCGGTGAACGGCGCGAGGTGGACGGCCTCCAGCTCCTCGCGGGTGACGCGGGTGACGCCCTGGTCGATCGTGTACGAGCCGGTCGTCGACGAGCCGAAGGCGGTGCCGCCGTCGCCGACGAAGTGCTTGGCGGTGGTCAGCACCTTGTCGCTCCGGTCGAGGTCCCGGCCGTCCGCCGCGCCCTGCATCCCGTCGATCACGGTCTCCATGGCGGTGACGAGTGCCGGGTCCTCACCGAAGGACTCGTAGGAGCGGCCCCAGCGTTCGTCCCGGGTCACGCACAGGCAGGGGGCGAAGTCCCAGGGCACGCCCGTGGCCCGTACCTCCTCGGCGGTGACGGCACCGGTCCTGGCGGCGAGACGGGGGTCGCGTCCGGCGCCGATCCCGATGTTGTGCGGCATGATCGTCGAACCGACGACGTTGTTGTGCCCGTGCACGGCGTCCACGCCGTAGATCAGCGGGATCTGCAACCGGGTGGCCTGGGCGCGCAGCTGGTAGGCGTCGACCATGCGGGCCCACGCCTCCGGGGTGTTGGGGGTGGGGACGGAGCCGCCGCCGGAGAGCAGGGAGCCGAGACCGTGGCCCGCGATGTCGCCGGGCGAGCGCAGGGCGTTGCGCTCGGCCTGGGTCATCTGCCCGGCCTTCTCCCGGAGCGTCATCCGGGAGAGGAGGTCCGCGACCCGCTTCTTCACCGGCAGGCGCTTGTCGAGGTAGGGCAGTCCGTGCGCGTCGACGACGACCACCGGCGTCTCGGCGGGCGCCTTGGCTCCGTCGACGGTCAGCTTCACCGGAATCGTCTCGGCCTCCTCACCGGCGCCGTCCTTCAGGGTCGGCACGGTGATCGAGCGGGTCGTCCCGGAGGGCGTACCGGCGGGGAACTCCACGCTGCCGGACACCGGGGTGTAGTCCTTGCCCGGCTCGGCGGGGCCGGTGTCGTCCGTGGCGTACGTGACGGTGACGGGCTCGCCGGTCGGCGCGGCGCCGGTGGTGGTCACCGAGACGTCGATCCGGGCGGTGCCTCCCTCGTCGACGGGGTGGACGACGGCACCGGTGGTGACGCGGGTGTTCCGGACGGGATCCGCCTTCCCGTACAGCTCGACGCCGTCGAGGGCGAAGCGGCCGGGCGCGCCGGTCGGCAGCGTGAGCGCGTATCCCCACATGCGGTCGAGGCCGAGGACCTGGTCGATGCCGCCGACCGGCTGGTAGTCGGCGCGGTAGTGGAACTCGGAGAAGGGGATCTCGACGAGGTGCCAGCCCTCCCAGTCGTCGGTGAAGGAGGTCGTCCACAGTTCGGACGCCTCGCCGTTCGCCCCGCCGTCCTTGATCTCGAAGTTGATCCGCTTTCCGGAGCCGGGCGGCAGGGGCGCGGTGTTCTGGCCGTACCACCAGAAGCGGATGCCCTTGTGGGCGGTCCAGTCCTGGGCGGGCCGGTCGAAGGCGAAGTCGTGGGTGAATCCGCCCCAGCCGCTGATGTCGTAGCGGCCTTCGAGGACCTTCGCGCCTTCGGGGGCGTCGGCGCGTTCGGCGAGGGTGAGGGCGGGGTGGTCGTCGGTGTCGCTGCCCCAGGTGAAGAGGCCTTCGGCGGGAGGTCCGGTGAAGGGGACCTCCCCTTCGAAGCGGTCGACGGCCCGGGGGGCCGGGTCTCCGTCGGCGCCGGGGGCGGCGGCGCTGGGCACGGCTCCGGCGAGCAGTCCGGCGAGGACCGCGGTGGCGGCGAGCGCGGCGGCGCTCGCCCTTCTTCGGTGGCGCGGGTGCGGCATGCGGGCTCCTCGGATGAGGGGTACGGGGGGGAAGGAGGTTCAGGACGGCTGGTGGGTCCACTTCTGGTTGGCGCCGCCCGTGCAGGTCCAGATCTGGGCGCGGGTGCCGTCGGCCGAGGAGTTGCCGGTGACGTCCAGGCACTTGTCGGCGGCCGTGTTGACGACGTCGTGCGTCCCGGGGTCGTACGTCCAGCGTTGCGCGCCGGTGCCGTTGCAGGTGTAGAGCTGCACCTTCGTGCCGTCGGCGGTTCCGGCTCCGGTGACGTCGAGGCACTTGCCGAGGGCCCGTACGGTGCCGTCGGCGGCGAGCGTCCACCGCTGGGCCGCGGTCCCGTTGCAGGTGTAGAGCTGGACCGGGGTGCCGTCGGCGGTGGCCGCGCCGGCCACGTCGAGGCACTTGCCGGCGAGACCGGTCATCGGTCCGGTGGGTGCGCCCGCCGCCGTACCGGACCAGGTGAAGGTGGCGGTGGTGCGGGCCGGCAGGGTGTACGTGAAGGACTGGCCGCCCCAGTCGACGCGGAGGGACCGGGCGGAGGCGCCGCCGTTGTGGGCGATGAGCGCCTTGGAGCCGTCCGGGTTGCGCCAGGCCACGTTCGGGAGGCCGGCGTCGTCGGTCGAGGCGATCCGGTACGCGCCGGGCCGGACGAACTTCGTGAGGTGTCCGGTCGTGTAGTACTCGATCGTGTAGTCGACCTGCCCGGCGCGCGCTCCGCCCTCCTGCACGGTGATCAGCCCGGTGCAGGTGCCGCAGCCGCCGTTGTGCGGGCCCATGTCCTGGTTGACGGCCAGGCTCCACTTGACCAGGCTGCTGCTCCAGTTGCGGGCGTAGCCGACGATGTCCTTCAGGTCCTCGTCGTGCTGGTTCGTGATCCAGGTGCCGCCGGAGTGCTCGGTGCTGAACTGCCGTACGGACGGGTACTGGGTGTGGACCTGGCTGCCGACGGCGGGGTCGCCGAAGTAGCCGTGCCAGGCGATGCCCCCGAAGAGGGGGTCGTTCCGTACGCCCGCGTCCCCGAGGACGGCCGCGCCGAAGTTCGCGTAGTCACCGTAGTTCCAGTCGTGCACGAGGACCTTGGTGGTGATGCCGGCCGCGCGGAAGGCGGGGTAGACGTGGTTCTTCGTGAACTCGACCAGGCCGGAGGGGTTCCAGCTCATGCCCGGGTAGTTCATGGCGGTGGGGTTGCTCGCCTGGCAGCAGTTCGGCTCGTTCTGGACGGAGAGGTAGTCGACCTTGACCCCGGCGGCCTGGTAGCTCTGGACGTACTTCACCAGGTACTGGGCGTAGAGCGGGTAGTACTCCCACTTCAGCCAGCCCATCTGGTCCATCCGGCCGTTGTCCTTCATCCATCCGGGGGCGCTCCAGGGCACCCCCTTCACGCGGAGGGCCGGGTTCAGCTGCTTGGCCTGGACGGTCAGCAGCCGCACGTTCGTGTCGTAGCCGTTCGTGCCGAAGTCGGAGAGGTCGCAGCAGGTGTCGTCGAGGGAGACGTTGCCGGGCCGGGAGAGGTCGGAGGCGCCGATCGGGTTGCGGACGAAGGAGAGGCCGATCCCGTCGGAGGGCGAGAACAGCCTGCGCATGACCTCGTCGCGGGTGGCGGCGCTGACCGCACCGCCGCGCAGGAGGTGGGCGGTGGTGTCCGTGAGGGAGGCGCCGCCGCCCTCGAACTGCTGGTAGGTGGTGGCCTCGTCGACGGCGATGGTGTGGCTCGCGCTGCCGCCGGCGGGGCCGAAGGCCGTCGGTGCCTGTGGGGCGAGTCCCCGGGTGACGGTACGGCCTCCGGCGTCGGAGGTGGTGGTCAGCCAGACGTCGACCCGCTCGCCGGCGGCCTGTGCGACGCCGGGACCGGTCATGACCAGGCCGCTCGCGAGGAGGGCTCCGGCCACGAGGGCGGCGAGGCGACGGGGGCGCGACCGGCTCCGTCGCACGGACAACCAAGACCTGTAATGCACCTGACATGCCTTTCGATGGGGAGCGCCACGGCGACACGGCGACACGGGTGTCCGGACGGTCCGGACCACCGGGACGGCCGGAGCGCGGTGCGCGCACAGCAGGACGGCAAGGCTTATATCAAGGTGTGAAGTTATGGAGGCGGTGAACCCCCGTCAACCCCTCTTGCGGTCAACTCCTGAACACGACCGGCGGGTTCGAGCCGGATTCGTCCGGGTGCCGGACGTCCGTCCGGGCGCGAAAAACCGTTCGACCGGCCCGGGGTCGCCGCCCTAAGGTCGGCGACGTGGCAACGAAACTCAACCAGATCATCGCAGTGGAGAAGGGCGTCAAGTCCCGGGCGCACCAGGACCTGACGGCAGCTCACCACGGGCTGCAGAAGCCCGCGTTGCTCGCCGGCATCTCCCGCACCTACCAGCCGAAGGACGAGGAGGGCGAGCAGCTGCCGCCCGAGTCGACCCTGGTGCAGGTGAAGGCCGAGGACGTGCTGCGCGACACCGCGCGGGCACTGACCCGCCTCTTCGACGTGACGGCCACCAAGGACTGGGCGAACTGCGAGGCGCGTGCGGACGTCACGGTCGACGGGCGCGTGCTCGTGGGGCAGGTGCCCGTGGCGTACCTGCTCTTCCTGGAGAAGCAGCTGACGGACATCAACACCTTCGTCCGCAAGCTTCCGGTCCTCGACGCGGCGGAGTCGTGGACGCAGGACCCGTCGACGGACGCCTGGAAGACCGACGTCGTGCGCACGGTCCGGACGAAGAAGGTGCCGCGCAACCACGTGAAGGCGGAGGCGACGGACAAGCACCCGGCCCAGGTCGAGGTCTACTACGAGGACGTGCCGGTCGGCTACTGGACCACGGTGAAGTTCTCGGGTGCGCTGCCGGCGCGCCGGGTCAACGAACTCCTGGAGCGGGTGGAGAAGCTCCAGCAGGCGGTGAAGTTCGCCCGCGAGGAGGCGAACAGCACCGAGGTCACCGACCAGCGGGTCGGCGACGCCGTCTTCGGCTACCTCTTCGGGTAGCGGGGACACCATGGTCTCCCCGGCCACAGCACACGGCCGGGGTGCGCGAGGAGCGCAAAGCTGAAGCTGAGCCTTGTCGTGACATCCGCGGTTCCTGTGGATGTTCGAGTCCTCCTCCCGGCACTTCCCGCCGGGGTGGCCCAACAGGCAGAGGCAGTCCGCGGTCAATCTCAGACTATTGCTCCAGACTCAGCATGCGCCGCTCATCGCCGGATCGACCGGGCCCGGGCCCTGGTGCGTCGAAATGCCAGTTCGAATCTGGTCCGCCGAGCTCGATCGGCGGTGGTCCAAAGGCAGGACGCGACGCAATGACGAATGACCCGGGTCCTCAAGCGTGCCGGCGTGTGATGTGAGCGGCATCGACAGGGTCCGGGGGCAGGCTACGCCCTCGGACCCGCTCCTTTTCCCACGCCCCTTTTTCCGCGCTCATTTGTTCCCACGCCCGTTTGTTCCCGCCCCCGTTTGTCCCCGTGACCGTCTGTTCCCACCCCCGTCCGTTCGCGGGTCCGCCTGTTCACGGGTCCGATCGCGACGAGGTCAGGCCGCACTCGGACCGACTCCACCACCCGGTGCGGCTTTGCGCGCTCCGGCGCTGTCTTCTGCGCCGGAGCGCGCGCCCCCCTCCTGGCGGTACCGCGCCGTGCGCTCGCTGAATGAAGTGAATCCAGGTGGGTGTGTGTTGGTCCGTTTATGTCATCGGGCACCTTCCCGTCAGCGGTTCTCACCGTTGAGAGGGACGTGTAAATGACGAGCCACGCTACCGAAGTCGAACTGGAAGACCTGCTCCGCCAGGCGCTGCACGCCACGGGCACGGGTGCGCTCTGGGCGGTCGAGGCGGACGAGATGTGGTGCCGGGTCGCGCCCGCGGCCGGGACGCGGCGCGAGCAGGGGTGGAAGCTGCACGTGTCGGCCACGGCCGCCTCCGCGCCCGAGGTCCTCACCAAGGCCCTGGGCGTGCTGCTGCGGGAGAGGTCCGGGTTCAAGTTCGCCCGGTCGCTGGAGCAGGTCAGTGCGCTGAACTCCAGGGCGACGCCGCGCGGAAGCTCGGGCAAGTTCATCACCGTCTATCCGCGTTCCGACGCCGAGGCGGCCGGGATCGCCCGGGACCTGCACGAGGCGACGGCGGGGCTGGCCGGTCCGCGGATCCTGTCCGACCAGCCCTACGCCGCGCGCAGTCTGGTGCACTACCGCTACGGGGCCTTCGCCGGCCGGCGGCGGCTGTCGGACAACGGTCTGCTGGTGTGGTTCATCGAGGACCCCGACGGCAACCCCGTGGAGGACAAGCGCACCGGCCAGTACGCGCCGCCGCCCTGGGCCGTCTGTCCGTTCCCCGCCTCGGTGCCGGTGGCGCCGCGCGGCGGGGACACGACGAGTCGTCCGGTGGTGCTCGGCGGCCGCTTCGCGGTGCGGGAGGCGATCCGGCAGACGAACAAGGGCGGCGTCTACCGGGGCAGCGACACCCGTACGGGCGCGGGCGTGGTGATCAAGGAGGCCCGGCCGCACGTGGAGGGCGACGCCTCCGGCGGCGACGTCCGGGACTGGCTGCGCACCGAGGCGCGGACGCTGGAGAAGCTCAAGGGCACGGGGCTGGCTCCGGAAGCGGTGGCGCTGTTCGAGCACGCCGGGCATCTGTTCCTGGCCCAGGACGAGGTGCCGGGCGTGACGCTGCGCACCTGGGTGGCCGAGCACTTCCGCGACGCGGGGGGCGAGCGGTACCGCGCCGACGCGCTGGCACAGGTCGCGCGCCTGGTGGACCTGGTGGCGGCGGCGCACGCCCGCGGACTGGTCCTGCGGGACTTCACCCCGGGCAACGTCATGGTCCGCCCGGACGGCGAGCTGCGCCTCATCGACCTGGAACTCGCGGTCCCGGCGGACGAGACCGCCCTGCCGACCCGCGTGGGAACGCCCGGTTTCAGCGCCCCCGAGCGCCTGGCCGACGCGCCCGTCCACCCGACGGCCGACTACTACAGCCTCGGCGCCACCGCGTGCTTCGTCCTGGCCGGAAAGGTCCCGAACCTGCTGCCCGAGGAGCCCGCCGGCAAGGCGGCCGAGGAGCGGTTCGCCGCGTGGCTCACGGCCTGCACCCGTCCGCTGCGGCTGCCGGACGGCGTGGTGGACATGATCCTCGGGCTGATGAGGGACGATCCGGCCGAGCGGTGGGACCCCTCCAGGGCCCGGGAGGCACTGCGGAGGGCGGACCCGGCGGCGCCGCCGGGGAGCGCGGGCGGGGCCGCCGTGCGGAGGACGGGGTCTTCCGCCGCCGTCGGTCCGGTGCCGGGAGGCCGGACGGCGGATGACGTGGTGGCCGGGCTCGTGGATCACCTCGTCGACTCGATGACCCCGGCGGACGACCGGCGGCTGTGGCCCGTGTCGACACTGGCCGGGGAGAGCGACCCGTGCACCGTCCAGCAGGGCGCGGCCGGGGTCCTGGCCGTGCTGACGCGGTACTTCGAGCTCACCGGCGACCCGCGCCTGCCCGGACTGCTCTCCACCGCGGGCCGCTGGATCGCGGACCGCACCGACCTCCGCTCCCCACGCCCCGGTCTGCACTTCGGCGGCCGTGGCACCGCGTGGGCGCTGTACGACGCCGGACGCGCCGTCGACGACCGACGGCTCGTCGAGCACGCGCTGGACCTTGCGCTGGCCCCGCAACTGGCGACGCCCCACCACGACGTCACCCACGGCACCGCGGGCAGCGGACTCGCCGCCCTTCATCTGTGGCGGCGCACCGGGGACACGCGCTTCGCCGACCTGGTCGTCGACGCGGCCGACCGGCTGACCGCCGCCGTCCAGCGCGAGGCGCCCGGAGTGGGATGGCCTGTCCCCGCGGAAGCCGACTCCCCGGAAGGCGGCAAACGCTACCTCGGCTTCGCCCACGGAACGTCCGGCATCGGCTGCTTCCTCCTCGCCGCCGCGGACCTCTCGCAGCGTTCGGAACACCGGGAGCTGGCCCTGGAGGTCGGCGAGGACCTCCTGGCCCACGCCGTACGCATCGGCGAGGCGGTCCAGTGGCCGGCCCAGTCCGGTGACGTGCCCACGGCCCCGTACTGGTGCCACGGCTCCGCGGGCATCGGCGGCTTCCTCGTACGGCTGTGGGAGGCCACCGGCGACGACAGGTTCGGCGAGCTCGCCCGCGGCGGCGCGCACGCCGTCGTGGAACGCGCCTCCCGCGCCCCGCTCACCCAGTGCCACGGCCTGGCGGGCAACGGCGACTTCCTCCTCGACATGGCCGACGCCACGGGAGACCCCGTCCACCGGGACGCGGCCGAGGAACTGGCCGACCTCATCCTGGCCGAAGGGGCCCGGCGCCAGGGGCACGTGGTCTTCCCCAACGAGTACGGGGAGGTCTCGACCAGTTGGAGCGACGGTTCCGCCGGAATCCTCGCCTTCCTCCTGCGGACCCGTCACACCGGCCCTCGGCACTGGACGGTCGAGCGGCGGGGCTGAGCGGCAGGGGCCGGGGGCCCGACGCCGCGGCCCGCACCTCCCCCGCGTACCGCGAACCGCTCCACGAACGGGACGACGCGTCCGCCGTCGTCCCGGCCTTCCTCCTGCGGACATTTCCCACAGACTCCCGGTGCCGGACGGTCCGGACGCCGGGTCGAGCGGCAGAGAAGTGCTGCCGCCACCTCAGAGAAGGAGAATCCCATGGAGAACCAGGACCTCGAACTGCTGGCCCGCCTCCACGCCCTTCCCGAGACCGACCCCGTCGGCGTCGACGGAGTGGCGATGAACGACACGTGTGAGTGCATCGGCCTGCTGACCCTCCTCAACACCGTCTGCATCGGCATCAGCTGCGCCTAGGACAGGCACCACCATCCGGCCGGCGGCTGTCCCGGGCAGCCGCCGGCCGGAGTCACGACCGGAACAGCAGCACGCCCCCGGAGCGCGGCCGACCGCGCCGGGGGCCTTCGACCCGGCGAACCCGTAGACGAGGACCAGCCCCATGCAGCGACACGCCGGCGATGACGACCTCGCCCCCACGGCCCTCAGGACGGCCGCCCCGGCGGGCCCGCCCTCCCCACAAGACCTTCCCGACTCCGCGTACGCCATCAGCACGCGCGGTCTGGTCAAGAGCTACCCCGGACCGGAGGGCACCACCACCCATGCCGTGAGCGGCCTGGACCTGGACGTGGCGCGAGGCGAGACCTTCGCTTTCCTCGGTCCCAACGGGGCGGGCAAATCCACCACCATCTCCATGCTGTGCGCGCTGGCCCGCCCCACCTCCGGTCATGCCACGGTGGCCGGCGCCGACGTCCTCACCCAGCCCCAGACGGTACGGCGAAGGGTCGGGATGCTCTTCCAGCACAGTGCCGTGGACCCGGACCTGACGGCCGAACAGAACCTCCACATCCACGCACGCCTCTACGGGCTGGCCCGCCGTGAGGCCCGCCGGCGCGCCGCCGAAGTGCTCGACACCGCCGGACTGACCGACCGGCGCCGCTCCCCCGTCCGCACTCTGTCCGGCGGCATGCGGCGCCGCCTGGAGATCGCCCGCCAACTGCTGCACGCCCCCGGCTTGCTGTTCCTCGACGAGCCGACCACCGGACTCGACCCCCACGCCAGGGCCCAGGTGTGGGAGCACCTCCGTGCGCTGCGCGAGGCGCACGGCAGCACGCTCTTCGTCACCACCCACTACCTGGAGGAGGCGGAGAACTGCGACCGCCTCGCCATCATCGACCGCGGCCGTCTGGTGGCCCAGGGCACGCCCCTCGCGCTCAAGGCCGGGATCGGAGACGACCGGGTCGTGCTGCGCACCAGCGACGACGAGGCGGCGCAGCGGGTCGTACAAGGCATGGCGCCGCCCGACCGGGACGTCACCGTCGACGCGGGCGGCGTCTCCCTGCGAGTCCCGGGCGGCAGCACCTGGATCCCGCGTCTGTGCGGGGCGCTGGAGGCACGCGGCATCGCGGTGAACGCCGCTTCCGCGACCCCGCCGACGCTGGACGACGTCTTCTTCCACCACACCGGCCGCAGCCTCGACGCCGCACAGCCCGGCCGGGCACCCGCTCCCCCCTCCGCGCGACCGACGGCCGCGGCCGCGAAGAGCGGCGGTGGCCGATGACCGCCCTCACCTGGACGTCCTCGGATACACCCGACGGGGCACGGGTCACTCGTCTGCGGCGCGAACTGCGGGCCGTCCACGCCCTGGTCCACCGCGATCTGCTGCGCCTCGCCGGACAGCGCACGCACACGGCGATGATGCTGCTCCACCCCGTGCTCTACCTGCTGATCCTGGGCGGCGGTCTGGCCGCCCTCATCCCCCGGTCGTCCCTGGGCGTCGGCTACCAGGCCTACCTCTTCCCCGGCATGCTGATGATGACGGTGCAGACGCCCGCCATCATGGTCGGCATCCGTCTGATCACCGACCGGGAGAGCGGCTACCTGCGCGAGCTCCTGATGGCCCCGGTGCACCGCTCCACCCTGCTCCTGGGAAGCTGCGCGGGCGGCACGCTGACCGCCGCCGTCCAGGGCGCCGTCCTGCTCGGCCTGGCCGGCGTGGCGGGCCTGCCCTACGATCCGCTCCTCCTGGTGCTGCTTCTCGCCGGCATGGTCCTGGCCTCCTTCACCATCACCGCCCTGGCCCTCGCCCTCGCCGTGGGGCTGCGCAGGGCCGAGACGTTCCACACCCTGCTCGGCCTGGTGATGATGCCGCTGCTGTTCCTCTCCGGCGGCTTCTTCCCGCTCTCGGCCCTGCCGGCCTGGGCCCGGACGCTGTCCGACCTCAACCCCCTGGCGTACGCGATCGACCTCCTCCGCCGCACCATCGCCCTGCGGGTACCGGACCAGGCGGCCGTCGCGGGAATCGAATGGGCCGGCCGGCAACCGCCCCTGCCCCTCGAAGCCGCCCTGCTCCTGGCCGCCGGCGTCGTCGCCCTGCTGTGGGCGACGCACCGCTTCAACCGCCCCGAGTGAGCGGAAAGACGGGTTCCGCGTCCCGCGCGGGAGCCGGGACCGATTGTCAGTGGGGGGTGAGACGGTAGGAGCATCCAGTCGGAAAGAGGGGGAAGCTGTCTTGTCCGGAACCCAGAACTACATCAATCACGTCGCCCTTGTGCTGGACGCCAGTTCGTCGATGTCACACCTGAGCGGCAAGGTCGTGGAGGTGGCGGACCAGCAGATCGCCTACCTCGCCCGCCGGTCGAGGGAGCTGGACCAGGAGACCCGCGTCACGGTGTACGTCTTCGCGGACAAGGTGGAGTGCGTCATCTACGACAAGGACGTGCTGCGGATGCCTTCGTTGAAGCAGCTGTACCGGGTCGGCGGCATGACCGCCCTGCTGGCCGCCGCGCTGAAGTCGCAGCGGGAGCTGGCGCAGACCGCCCAGCTGTACGGCGACCACAGCTTCCTGACGTTCGTCCTGACGGACGGCCAGGAGAACGCCAGTCACCGCTGCCCCGACGCCCCGGCCGGCACCGCGCGTGAACTGGTCAAGGCCATGGCCGAGATGATCGCGGCCCAGGAGGACAACTGGACCCTCGCCGTCCTCGTGCCGGACCAGATGGGCAAGCGCGAGGCCATGAACTGCGGCTTCCCGAAGGAGAACATCGCCGTCTGGGACGCCACCAGCACCCAGGGCCTGGAGGAGGCCGGGCAGGTCATCCGCGAGGCCACCGAGAAGTTCATGGTGGGGCGCACCAAGGGCATTCGCGGTTCTCGGGCGGTGTTCTCCACGGGCGCGGAGGCGGTCAACGAGGAGACCATCAAGGCGGCCGGGCTCACCCCGGTGGACCCGTCGGAGTACCGGCTGATTCCGGTGTCCCGTGAGGCGGGGATCCGGGAGTGGGTCGTCGAGTCCGGGCACGCGTACCGCACGGGCTGCGCGTTCTACCAGTTGAGCAAGGTGGAGAAGATCCAGGCGCGGAAGCAGATCGCGGTACTGGAGAAGAAGACGGACCGGGTGTACACGGGGCCGCAGGCCCGGGCCCTGCTCGGCCTGCCGGACGTGGAGACGCGGGTCAAGCCCGACCACAACGACGACTTCACCATCTTCGTGCAGAGCACCAGCGTCAACCGGAAGCTCGTCTCCCACACGCGGCTCCTCCTCATGAACTGACGAGTCGCGGCCCGGCCGGCCCCTGGGACCGGCCGGGCACCGGCCTCGTCATCCGAGCGGGACGCTTCCTCGGGCGAGGGGGCCGGCGTCGAGGTGGGCGGCGATGCGCGCGAAGGTTCGGGGGTTGTCCTCGAACAGGTGCGCCTGCATGCCGGCCGCCCGGGCGGCCTCGACGTTGACCGCGACGTCGTCGATGAACAGGCAGCTCTCCGGGCGCGCGTCCAGGGCGGCGCATGCGGCTTCGAAGGCGCGCGGGTCGGGCTTCTCGATGCCGATCTCGTGTGAGTAGACGATCCGGTCGACCAGTTCGTCGAAGCGGTACAGCTCCGTCTCCCGCTCGCGGGCCCCGACGAAACTGTTGCTCAGGATGCCCAGCCCGCACTTCCCCCGCAGTCCTCGCACATGGTCGATGAGCTCGTCGTTCGGGGTCCCCAGATACTCCGTCCAGAGGTCGGCCATGAAAGCCTCGACGTGCGGGCCGTCGAGGCCCAGACGTGACGCCACCTCCCTGTGCACGTCCCGCTCACCGACGGCCCCGATGCCGCCGGCCGCCCACACGTCCCGCATGCGCTCGTTCACGCCGCCGTCCGGCAGTCCCAGCCGCTCCTCCCACCGGCGCACCCATCCCGTCTCCGGCGTGATCTCCAGCACGCCCCCGATGTCGAAGATCACGCAGGTCACGGACACGCGCACTCCCCCTCCTCGTTCCACCCGGATCACCGGGCGGGCCTCATGCCGCCGGTTCACGCGTCGGCAGGGACACTCTCGTCTCGCGCCCCGGGCCACGGTCAAGCGATCGCCGAGGCCTGTGACACCCCTGTCGCAATCCGCCACCACGCTCCGCCCATCGGGCGGCCTGCGAAGCTGTGCCCACGACATCGACGGACGACCAGCTGCTCGGCGAGCTGATCGAGCGCTCGCACTCCCCGGACTGGGCCGTCCGGGCCGCCGCCGGCCGGCAGCTCGCGGCGTCGGAGCAGGCCGGCCGAGGAGGGGAGGTCCTTCTCCGCCTCCTCCTGGACGCTCACGACACCGCGGTCACCCAGGCCACGGCAGACGCCCTCCTCGAACGCGGGGACATCCTGGGGCTTCGCCACGTCCTGCTGGCTCTGGCCCGGGCGACCTCGGAGTGCACGGCGGACGAGCTGGCCGCGGCCTTCCAGGGCACTCCGGCGTGGATGACCGGCGAGGGCCTGAACCGGCTGCTCGGGCAGCTGCGAGAGCTCTCAGAGGACGACGACGCCGGGGTCCGCCGGGAGGCGCTCACCCTGCTCGCCGAGACGGCACCGGCCGGAGGCTGACGGCACGGCGTCCCGGCCGCGCCACGGAGCCACGGCCGCACCGCGGAATCCCGGCCGCGCCACGGACCACGGCCGCGCCGCGGCGCCGCCGGTCACGGGAGCGCACACCAGGGGGCCGTTTCGTACCCTGGCGGCATGCGCATGCGTCCCACTCTGAGCTGGACCCCCGACGAGGACCTGCCGCCGGGTACGACGGACCTGGGGCCGGTCGTCGACGCGCTGGACACCGGCGGTGTGCTGGTGCTCAGCGGGGCGGGGATCTCCACCGAGTCCGGCATCCCCGACTACCGGGGCCAGGGCGGAAGTCTCAGCCGGCACACCCCGATGACCTTCCAGGACTTCACCGGCAGCGCCCAGGCCCGGCGCCGGTACTGGGCACGCAGCCATCTCGGCTGGCGCACCTTCGGTCGCGCGCTGCCCAACGCCGGGCACCGGGCGGTCGCCGCCTTCGCCCGCCACGGTCTGCTCTCGGGCGTGATCACCCAGAACGTCGACGGTCTGCACCAGGCCGCGGGCAGCGGAGGGGTGGTGGAGCTCCACGGCAGTCTGGCCCGGGTCGTCTGCCTCTCCTGCGGGACGTACAGCCCGCGCCACGAGCTCGCGCGGCGGCTGGAAGAGGCCAATGCGGGTTTCCGGCCGGTGGCGGCCGGGATCAACCCGGACGGTGACGCCGATCTGACCGACGAGCAGGTCGGCGACTTCCAGGTGGTGCCCTGCGCGAACTGCGGCGGCGTCCTCAAGCCCGACGTGGTGTTCTTCGGCGAGGCCGTCCCGCCCCGGCGGGTCGAGCACTGCCGCGGGCTGGTCGACGAGGCGGCCTCGCTGCTGGTGCTCGGCTCCTCGCTCACGGTGATGTCGGGCCTCCGGTTCGTCCGCCAGGCGGCCCAGGCGGGGAAGCCCGTGCTGATCATCAACCGGGACCCGACCCGAGGCGACCGGCACGCCCTCTCCCGTGTCGCCCTTCCCCTCGGGGCGGCCCTGACCAGCCTCGCCGAGCGGCTCGACATCCCCACCGGGGATCCGGCGGAGCTCGGCTGAAGCACCGGAGCCCCCGTCGGCCGGTGGAGACGGACCGCACCGGAGGGCCCGACCACGCGGTCGGGGCCCTCCGGTGCGGCCGGCCGGGTGCTCAGCCGGCCGCCGCGATCCAGGCGTCGAGCTGTTCCTGCGTCGTGGCCGGGTCGGCCACCAGCTCGGCCAGGGTGTCGTCGACGCGGTGGCGGGTCGCGATCGCGGGGCACCGCAGGCACGCGGCGATGCCGGTCTGGGTCCACCACTGGCACCGGGGCCGCAGGTGACACCGCGGGACGGAGCCGTCCTCACGCGCGACCGGCCGCGCCATGACGCGTTCGACCAGGGTGCAGTCGGCGCCCCGGCGGTTCACGCAGTCGCTCACGCAGTGCGAGGCGAAGCGCAGGATGCGGCGCGGTTCGATGTCCGCGGGGACATCGCCGAGCACCTCGGACGCCGGCACCGGATCGGCCAGGTAGACCACGCTCCCGTCCTGCCCGGACCGGACGCCCAGGACGACGGACTCCGGGGAGTGCGCCTCGCCGCTGGGGCACCATGTCTGCGTCGGCTCGTTCCCGCCCACGGTGGTCACCTCTCCGTCTCAGCAGGCGGTGCGGGAAGTGAGCGTCGCCTGACCACCGGTGCTGCCGCCGATCTCGGCGGCCCCGTCCTGCCGGTCCAGTTCGGCGGCGACTCCGATGCTCTCCTTGAGCTGGGCCACCGTCGTGATCCGGTCGGACCCGACCGGGGCCGATTCGCTCTCCGCACCGACCACGGCCACCAGGCCCGCGGCCAGCAACGCGGCGGCACCGGCCGCGGCCGCCCTACGCGTCGGACTCTCCATGACGTACTCCTGTCTCACGGTGGTTGGGAGTCAGGAGCGTAGGTGCGCCACAGGTCCGGGGTCGGCACTCGGCAGCGGCAGTCGTGCGGCAGTCGCGCCGGCCGGGGGCGTTCCTGCCGGGGCGGGAACCACGGGGCTCGCCGTACCGGCGACTCCGTTCGCCGGATGGGGCGTTGTTGGCGCGGCCCGTGGCTCCGCCGACGGTCGTCGGGAACCGGGAGGACCGCACGATGACGAACCGGCGGAGGCTCTGGGCGAGGCTGGTGGAGAAGCCGCCGCTCAGTGCCACGGGCGACCGCCGTCACGACGATTCCGAGGCGGGGATCCATCCGGTCGAGGTCCCGGTGCCCGAGCTGTACCCGCTCTCGGAGCCCGCCGCGCACAGGCCCTAACGTGGGTCCATGCTCACGACGACGCCACGGGTCGAACTAAGCCCGCTCACCCTCTCCGATCAGGACGAGTTCTGCACGCTCGTGCGGGCCAGCTCCGCACTGCACCAGCCGTGGATGCAACTGCCCGCGACGGCGGAGGCGTTCCGGGACTGGATGCGCCGCTTCGACGACGGCACCAACCAGGGGTTCCTGGTCCGTGTCCGGGAGACCGGCGAGGCCGCGGGCACGGTCAACATCAACTCGATCATCCGGGGCCGCTACCAGGGCGCTTCCCTCGGCTATGCGGCCTTCGCCCCGTCCGCGGGCTCCGGGTACATGACCGAAGGGGTCGCCCTCACCCTTCGGTACGCCTTCACCGAACTGCGGCTCCACCGGCTCGAGGCCTGCATCCAGCCGGCGAACAAGGCGTCCCTGGCCCTGGTCCAGCGGCTGGGCTTCCGCTACGAAGGGGTTTCGCCCGCCTACCTCTACATCGACGGGGGCTGGCGGGACCACGAGCGCTGGGCCGTCACCGCACCGCATCCGTGGACGCCCGATCCCTCCCTTCCCGAGGTCTGAGCCAGGTACCGCCGTGACGTCATCCGGCGACGGCCCCGGGGCGGAGGAACTCCCCGGCTCCCCGCAGGCGGGTGGCCAGCCGGCTCCGGGTCGCGCGGCCGTCGAGGACGATGCGGAGGCCGCCGGGCAGATCGGTGTCGGCGCGGCGGCCGGTCGGCAGACGGGACGGGTCGAGGCCGTCCCGCCGCGCGATGAGCGTGCCGAGTTCATGGCGGGTGACGGCCTGCGGGCCCGCGAGGTGGAAGACGCCGGTCTCGTCGGACCGGGCGAGTTCCCAGAGCGCTGCGGCCAGGTCGCCCACGTGGACGGGGCAGCGGACGTCGTCGGTGAACAGGACCCCGCGTCGGGTGCCCGCCACCAGTTGGTGCACGTGGCGTTCGTGCCCGGACCGGCCGTCGCCGACGATCAGCGAGGTCCGCGCGACGACCGCGTCGGCGCACAGCAACCGCACGGCGGTCTCGGCCGTCGCCTTCGCCGCCCCGTACGGGGTGACCGGTTCCGGCACGCACGTCTCGTCGTACGGGTCGGGGCGGCCCGGGAAGACGGCGTCGGTGGAGACGTGCACCAGCCGGATGCCCCGTCGCGCCGCGGTCCGGGCCAGGAGCACGCCTCCCTCGGCGGTGACCGCCCAGTCCGCCCCGCCGCTGCTCGCGTTGATCACCACACGGGGGTCCACCGCGTCCAGGACCTCCCGCAGGCGGGCGGGATCGCGCAGGTCCAGCCGGTGCCACGCCACCCCCGGTGCTTCGCCCGGGCGCGAGTGGAAGGTGGCGGCCGTGTCCCGGCCCGCCGTACTCCCCTGGCGGGCGAGCTCGGCGCCGAGATACCCGCTGCCGCCGACAATCAGTACCGTCATGCCGCCCCACGCTACGTCGGCGGCAGGCGCCCCGGGGACGGATCCGCCCCATCCCTCCGGTGCCGGACCCACCGTCCCGTCCGGTTCACCCCTGCGGGGCTTCCCCCGGGATTCGCCGGACCCCCCGCCCGGCCGGCGGTCTGGCGTACGGACTTGCCGGGCCGCCCGACCGCGGCCGCATGAGGAGGGTCCTGTGCCATCGCCCTGCGACCCCCGGTACGCTCCCGCCGGTGACGTGAGTGCGGCGATGATGCTGGTCGACTCCCGGCTCAAGGCCGTCCCCACCATGGCCGGCCCGGCCGACGCGGACCGGTGCTGACCTTCGGACCTCACGCACGGTCGGCCATGAAGGCCGTCAGGTCGCGGAGTACGCGGTCCGGGTCCTCCCAGTACGGGACGTGACCCACGCCCTCGTAGACGAGGAGCCGGGAGTCGGGGATCGTGTCGAGGATCGTCTGCTGGTCCTCGCGGGTCAGGATCGGGTCCTGGTCACCCCAGACGACCAGGGTGGGGACGAGGATGCCCGTGAGGGTGGCCCGCAGGTCGGTCTCGAGCAGCCCGCGCAGGGTCTCGCGCCAGACGTGCGCCGGGGCCTTGAGGCACTCGTCGGCGACGGTCTGCAGAAAGCCGCGCCCCATGGGGGTCGCCGTCAGGCCGTCGGCCATGGCTGCCGCGAGCGCCGGATCCACGGGGTCCTCCAACTCCCGGACCGTTTCCCAGAATTCCGCGGCCTTCGGCTTGTCCGCGAGGGTGGCCGGGACGCCGAGCAGGACGAGGCCCGCCACTCGGTCCGGTCGGCTGCCCGCGACGATGCGGGCCTGCACCCCGCCGCTCGATCCGCCGACCAGTACCGCCCGCTCGATGCCCACGCCGTCCATGAACGCGACCAGGTCCTCGGCGAAGTCCTCCGGCAGGTAGCCGTCGGGCGGCTTGTCGGCGTCGCCGTGGCCGCGTTGGGTCGGGGCGTAGGCGTGCAGGCCGGGAGGCAGACGGCGCAGCATCGGCTCGAACGTCCACCAGGAGTCCAGGTAGCCGTGGAGCAGGACGAGCGGTGTGCCCCCCGGACGGCCGGCTTCCGCGTACGGAAGCGTGGGGCGCCCCTCTCCCAGGACGGCTCTGTGCACGGCGACAACGGCCATCGCGGCCCTCCTCACCTCTCCTTCCCCCAGCATAGGAAGGACGGGTGAAGAGGGACAGTCGGGACCTTCTCGGGGGGCTCAGCGGCTCGGGCCGGCCTCCCCGTGCGGGTACGAGAGCTTCTCGGCGTTGCTCACGGCGCAGAGGCCGGTGACGAGGCCGTCGTCGACGCGCATCGCGAGGACGGTGTGTCAGCCGGTCGAGGGGAAGGGGCGCGCCTTCGCCGACGGAACGCCCCGCAGTCGTACGGCGAGCCGGGTGCAGCGTGCGCCGAGTGCGACGAGGAAGGCGGTGGGCAGGAACACCGCGTCGCAGACGACCATGGCCATGGACAGGAAGGGAATGCCGAGGACGACGGCGATGCCCAGGTGCTCGGCGATCATCACGGCGAGCAGGACGTTCTTGACCCGGCGGTTGGCCAGCGTGAAGGGGAAGGCGACCTGCACCGTCACCGTGGCGTAGCTGAGGGCCAGCACCAGTACGGTGCTGCCGGCCAGGGCTCCCGAGAGACCGGGCCAGGGGGTGAAGTAGTCCAGGTGCAGGGCGTAGTAGAGGGCGCTCCCCTCCTGCCACCGGCTGCCCTGGATCTTGTACCAGCCGGCGGTCGCGTAGACGAGGCAGACCTGAGCCATGATCACGGCCATCGCCGCGTTGTGGAGCATGGCGCCGGCCGCGTCGAGCACGGCCCGGAACTCGCGCCGCGGGAACCACAGTTCGGCCGCGCACCAGAGGCCCTGGACGGCCCACAGGGTCCAGAAGACCAGGTGCCAGCCGCGGGCGTCGTACGAGGAGAGCGGGACGAGCACCGCCACCGACGCGGCCCAGAGCAGCAGCCCGACCGGGTCGTGCGCCGGCCATGCGGTGTCCCGGGTCCCGCGGTCCGCGCGGAGCCGGGCGCGCCGGGCGTCGAGGGACCACACCTGGGCGCAGCGGGTGAAGACCAGGTAGATGACCATGATCCGGACGACGTTGTCGCCGCCGTCCCCGACGAGGGTGTTGCGGTTGACGATCGACAGGACCCCGGCCATGAGCACGACGGTGGTGCCCCTGGTGCGCCAGCCGAGCAGGACGGCGAGGGCCGCGGCCATGGTGACGACGTAGACGGCCTCGAACCAGAGGGCCCCGTCCCCCCAGACCAGCACGGTGAAGGTGCGCTCCTCGCGGACCAGCACCTGGGCCAGTTCGAAGGAGAGCGGACTGCGGTCGCCGTACAGCACGTGCCGGTTCGGCCATTCCCGGAGGAGGAAGGCGAGGACGACGGCGGACAGGCCGATCCTGAAGACGGCGGCCTGGTGGGGTGCGCGGACCGTGGTGAGCGCGGCCAGGAGGCGATCGAGGCGTCCGGCGGGCCGCGCGGCCTGAAGGGTGGTCATGTCACAGACTCCTGTGGTCCTGTTCGGTCACCGTCCACCAGGGCAGCAGCCGGTAGTCGGTGGTGTCGGACGGCGTCTCCGAGCTCCACTCCGGCGGGTCCACCAGCGTGAACCGGCCCCCGACCTGGACGGCGACGATCCGGCCGCCGTTCCAGGTGCTGCCGATGCGCTGGAGCACCACGCGCTCGAGGTAGTCGCGGGTCAGCGCCCCGCGCGCGCCCTTGGGACGGTCGCCCTTCAGGCTGTGCGTGGCGACGTACGCGTCCCAGGCCCGGCGCAGCATGTTCTGGTCGACGTGGCTGGGCGCGGGGTTGCCGTGGATCGCCTCGATGTCCTGGGCCGTGAGGTTGATCCACTCGCTCTGGTGGTAGCGGCCGTCCGGGCCGAGGGTGTTCACCCGGACTCCGACGGCGTCGTTGCGCTGCATCGGGTTCGGTGCGAACAGTTTCCAGTCCTGCCCGAACTCCGGCTGGACGTAGGCGTCGATGGCGTCGCGGTGTCGGACGCTGAGGGCGTTGGCCGGGGCGATGCTCAGGAAGACGAACGCCAGATGGACCAGCAGGGCACCGGCCAGGGCCAGCGCGGCGGCCGCGAGCGTGACCCGGGCCCCTCGTGACCACGGGACGGGCGGGGGCGTGGCTCCCATCGTGCTCCTTGTACGGGCGGCTGGGGCAGCGTGGCCGCGACCGGCCGCCGGGACCGGTCGCGGCGACGCCGCCGTGGATCAGGGGTGGGTGGGGCCGCGCCCGCCGGGCGCGGGCGCGGGCCTCCGGCTACTCGGGTGTTACAGCGGGCAGTTGTCCACGCGGAAGCCCTGGTAGTTGATGTCCGGGTGGTTGTCGCTCAGGTAGTCGGCCACGTTGTTGGCGGCCCCGCCGCCGTACCACTGCGGGTTCGACACCACTACGAAGAGGGTCGGGTTGGTGGGGGCGCCGTTCCTGACGCCGTTGTTGGAGCGCGGCGGCGGAGCACCGAAGACGGCGCTGTACAGCGTGTTCGGGCTGATGCCGGTCGGCCCCCACGCGGCGGGGTGGTTCTTCCAGAAGCCGGGCGAGCACCACTCGGCGTCCCCGGGCGGGGTGGTCGTTCCGTCGGTACCGGTCGTGCCGTCGGTGCCCGTGGTGCCGGTCGTGCCGGTCGTGCCGTCGGTGCCCGTCGTACCGGTGGTGCCCGTCTGCCCGGTCGTGCCGGTGAGACCGATGAGACCGGTCGTGCCGATGAGCGAGACGTCGCCCACGATCTTCGGGGAGAAGTTCGCGTTCTGCGTGCAGTACCCGAAGGTCCCGCCCTGGCAGCTGTGGTGGAGGTTGTGCTTCGACTTGTCGACGACGTGATCGCCGCCCTTGTCGTGGTCGCCCCCGCCGCGTACGGAGGCCACCGTTTCAACACTGCTGCCGAGGGCCTGGGACACGCCGACCAGACCGAGTGTCAGCGCACCCGCCGAGACCGACACCAGCAGTCCGCGGAGATATCGCATGCAACGTCCCTTCTCGATGGCGGCGGGAGGGCTCCCGCCGTGATTGCCCCACGTAACGGAGGGCTCACGAGCAAGGTGACTGGCCGAAAATCCACTTCGCCCCGATGGCTCAAAAAATCCTATTCGCGGAGACCTGAGTGGGGCGGCACACGACGGTTCCGGGGGCGCACGCCGTACCGCGTGCTCCGGCCGTTCGTGCGACGCGGTTCGGCAGAGCAGACGCGGCCGGCCGAGCACCGGCCCGGGCATCAGGGCCTCAGCAGTCCGCCCACCCACCAGTCGTGCGGCTTGCCGTCGTTGGCGATGCCGCGACCGCGCAGGGTCCCTTCGACGGTGAAGCCGAGCTTCTCGGCGACGGCACGCGAGCCGGTGTTCCCGGTCATGGCCCACCACTCGATGCGGTGGACGTCGAGGGTGGCCCAGCCCCAGTCGCACAGGGCCCGGGCGGCCTCCACCGAGTAGCCGCGTCCGCGCTGTTCCTTGACCGCCCAGTAACCGAGCTCCCAGACGCCGCGGCTGATGAGGGTCAGGCAGTAGGAGCCGACCAGGGCGCCGGTGTCCTTGCGGAACGCGCCGAGGGTGTAGTCCCTGTCCTCGGCCCACTGGGCGGGCAGCTTCTCACCGACGAGCTCCTCCGCGTCCGCGCGCCGGTACGGCACCGGCACCGGGGTGTAGAACTGGATGTCCTCGTCCTGGCAGGCTTCGTACACCGCGTCCACGTCGGCAGACGTGAAGGCCCGAAGCACCAGACGATCGGTCTCGAGAGTCACCGGATCCATCGCGGCAGTATGACCACCACCGACGAGCGGCGGCCAGCGAATATCCCGACCGCGCGCCGCGCACCGCCCCACCCCGAGCGGTCTACGGTCGTCGCAGCACCCCGGATCGGCTGCCGCCGGCGCTCGGCCCTGTGCCGGGACCGGCTGGAACGATCAGTGAACCGTCACCGATCGCCACGCGCTCCCGCCGGCTCGACGGCCGCCAGGCCGTCCGGGGCCGGACACGGACAGCAGTCGCAGTCGCGCGGAGGGGACCTCACCGCTGCGCCTGCCGGGCGAAGTACTTCTTGAGCCAGGTGAGCAAGGACGCGAACGCAGGGGTCATGGTGCCGTCCGACTGCTCCAGGGCCGTCACACGGCCGCTCTCCTCCATCGTGATCGTGTAGCTCATCGCGTCCCTGGCGCGGCCGTCGTCGTCCTCCACGGGTGTCGAGACGGCCGCCGCCACCAGCCGGGCCAGCTCACGCGCGGCGCTCTCGGGCAGGGTGTCCGTGTCCAGCACGTTCGGCCGGCGGCGGGAGTCGATCACCGCCGCCAGCCCGCCGTACGCCTCCAGAGTCACCTTCACCTGTGGGCCTTCAGCTCGGCCACGTCCTTGGCCAGCTCCGTGACCTTGTCGTTCAGCGCTCCGACCTGCCTGCTGAGGGCGCCGTCCTCCCGGGCCGTGCCACCGTTCCCGTCGATTGCGAAGCTCCGCATCCGGGCGATTCCGGTCGGGACACCCCTGATCTCGACTTCCACCTCCTGCCACGCCGACAGCACCGCGGACTGCTCGGCGCTGCCCGTGCCGAACAGCTCCCCGGCCTTCTGGAAGGTGGTGCCGGCGAAGTCCTGGAACCGGTCCTCGGCGCCGGACGCCCTGAGCGACTCGTACCAGATCGTTCCGGCGGCTTCCCAGGCGAATCCGCCGATGCGTACGGCCGTCAGGTAGAACGCCTTGTTCGGAATCCCGGAGTTGTAGTGCACCCCGCCGTAATCCCCTTTCCTGGTGTCGGGCAGGTGGATGAACCTGCTCATGCGGTCGGGCTGGGGGTCCTTGCCAAACTGCGGGTTGTCGTACGCACGCCCCGGGTCCTTCATCGACCTCATGGCGTCGCCGTTGATTCCCGGGGTCCACACGTCGGCCCCGATCAGCCAGTCCGCCTCGTCGGCCGTCTGCTTCAGAGACCACTGCTTCACCAGCGACCCGAAGACGTCCGACATGGACTCGTTCAGGGCCCCCGACTGATTGTGGTATTCGAATCCCGAGGTGTAATCGGTGACTCCGTGGGCCAACTCGTGGTAGATCACCTCGGGGGATCCGGTGAGGTCGGTGAACTCCTTTCCGTCCCCGTCGCCGAAGAGCATCTCCCGCCCGTCCCAGTACGCGTTGTTGATCTCGAAGCCGTAGTGGACGAACCCGTCCAGGCGCATCCCCCGGCCGTCGATCGAATTGCGCCGGAACACCTCCCTGTAGAAATCGCGCATGACGCCGAAGGCGTCGAACGCCCGGTTGACGGACGGGTCCGCGGACTCCGGGCCGTCTTCCGGCCTGGCCAGGACGGCGTCGGAGAGGAACTCTCTCTGCTCGCAGTCGAAGACGGTACGCCGGCCGTTGCCGGGGGCGGCCGCGCCGGTGAAGGACGCCCGGAGCCCTCGCTCACCCCGCAGGCGAGCAGTGATCAGCAGGGTGTCCAAGGCCGCCTGGCGCACCCCACTGTCTTCGCTCTCCAGCAGCTTTTCGAGAATGTACGGAGGGACGATGCAGTTGATCGGGCGGGTCCTGCTCATGGGACACCTCCTGAGAGAGAGGACCGACGTCGAGCATTGATCATTTCGACTGCACTCTCGGCTGTTCCCGGATCACCGCCGTTCGCGGGCCGTGGAAGGAAAGGCTCGAGGATGTCCACGCCGAATTTCGGCCATCAACACGAGGACGGTTTTCCGACGTTCGACTTGCGGTGACGCGGTCACACCGACAACACCAGTCTCCTGCCGTCCACAGCGACCGGCAAACCCGGCACGAGGAGCGGGAGCCGCCCCAGACTGCCGCGAATCGGCGGCAGACGGTCGGTCGGGCACTCACGAACGGCTCCGACGGCTCGTCCGGCACCGGCCGCTCGGCCGGACCCGTCACGCCGAATGGTCCGGGTACCGGCCCCCTGTCGAGGCGATGCGTCAACCAGGGCCCCCGGACGGAGATCTGACGCCACCTCACCACGGCTCCGCACGTACACTGGCGGGCATGGCATGCCGTATCACCGAACTGATCCTCGACTGCGCCGACCCCGAGCGGCTCGCCGCGTTCTGGAGCGAGGTCCTCGGGTACGTCGAGATCGGCCGGGAGGACGACGGAAGCATCCAGATCGGGCCGCCCGGCGCCGTCTTCGGCGGGCCGCAGCCGACGCTCCTCCTCAGCCCCAGCAGCGACCCCCGGACCGGGAAGCTCCCCCTGCACATCGACGTCAACCCCACCGACCGCGACCAGGACGCGGAGCTGGAGCGGCTGCTCGCCCTCGGTGCCCGGCCCGCCGACGTCGGACAGGACGACAGCGTGAGCTGGCACGTCCTGGCCGACCCGGAAGGCAACGAGTTCTGCCTCCTGAGGACCCGGATCCAGCCCCTCTGACCGGTCCCCCCTCGCGGCGGCCGCTCCGAACTCCCACCCGGCCGGCGGACACGCGGCCTGGGCCGAAACACAGCCCGGAAAGTATGATCAAGCGATGTCTGACATGACTGAGACCACGCCCGGCTGGCTGACCGCCGACGAACTGGACACGGCCAGGGCCCGGATGCCGATCCTCTACGTCGAGGCCGTCCCCGTGCGCGTGGACGACAGCGGCGAAGTCACCAGCATCGGACTGCTCCTGCGGATCGGCGCGGAGGGAACGATCAGCCGCACCCTGGTCTCCGGCCGCGTCATGCACCACGAGCGGATCCGCGACGCGCTGCTGCGCCACCTGGAGAAGGACCTCGGGCCCGTGGCCCTGCCCCGCGTCCCGGCCTCGCTGCAGCCCTTCACGGTCGCCGAGTACTTCCCCACGGCCGGCGTCACGGCCTACCACGACCCGCGCCAGCACGCCGTCTCCCTCGCCTACATCGTCCCGGTGACCGGCGACTGCCGCCCCCGGCAGGACGCTCTCGACCTGGTCTGGTTCAGCCCCCTGGAAGCGGCCTCCCCGGCCGTGCAGAGCGAGATGCCCGGCGGTCAGGGGACGCTCCTGAAGCAGGCCCTCGCGCACGTCGGACACACGTACTGAGCCCTCCCCCGCAGAGCCGCCCGCCCGGCCGCGGTTGACCTTGACACGGTGACAAGGTCTTCACTGCGGCCGAGGAGGTGGTCCCCATGACCATGGCGAACGAGGGTACGAAGACGATGCGGGCCCTGCGGGGGCTCGGGAGCGACAGCGCGTCGGTCCGGCTGCGGGCCGCGCTGGCGGTGGGCACGGCACCGGACCCGCGGTGCGTCGACGAGCTCGTCGGGCGGTGCGCGGTCGAGCCGGACTTCCAGGTCCGGGAGATGCTCACGTGGGCGCTCACCCGCCACTCCTCGGCGCTGACGCTCCCCCGGCTCCTCGACGAGCTCCGCTCGGAGCGGGCCCAGGCCCGCAGCCAGGCCCTGCACACGCTGTCCAAGATCGGGGACGGTCGGGCCTGGCCGGCGATCACGCGGGAGCTCCTGACCGATGCCGACGACGAGGTGGCACGGAGCGCCTGGCGGGCGGCGGTCGTCCTCGTACCCGAGGGCGGGGAGTCCGAGCTGGCCGAAGTGCTGGCGACCCAGCTCGGGCGGGGCGGGCACGGGACGTGGCTGAGCCTCAGCCGGGCGCTGATCGCGCTCGGCGAGGCGATGGCGCCGGTCCTGCGCGCCGCGTCGTCGGATCCCCGCCCTGAGGTGCGCCGACACGCGATCGCCACGGAGAGGCTGTCGCGCGACCCGCAGGCCGGCTTCGACTTCGCGATCGAGGAGGCGAAGCGGATCGTGGCCCTCGGCACGACGGGCCGGGAAGAGTGACAGACGGACCGACAGGAGG
This sequence comes from Streptomyces sp. NK15101, assembly GCF_020400725.1. GTDB lineage: Bacteria > Actinomycetota > Actinomycetes > Streptomycetales > Streptomycetaceae > Streptomyces. The sequence continues at coordinate 31,812 of NZ_JAINVG010000021.1, forward strand.
GGTGACGGACGGTGTTGATCGGTGAGGTGGCCCGGTACTCCGGGGTCAGTGCCCGGATGCTCAGGCACTACGACTCGCTCGGCCTGGTGCGGCCGACGGACCGCACCGGCGGCGGCTACCGGGAGTACTCCGACGAGGACATCCGGCGCATCTTCCACATCGAGAGCCTGCGGTCCCTGGGGCTGTCGCTCCGCGAGGTCGGGCGCGCGCTCGACGATCCCGGTTTCGCGCCCTCGGAGCTCGTCGAGGACCTCATCCGGCAGACGCGCGCACGCATCGCGGCCGAGACGGAGCTGCTCACGCGGCTGCGACGGATCGGCTCGGCGGAACCCGCCGGCTGGCACGACGTCCTCCAGACCGTGGCCCTCCTCCAGGCGCTGGCCTCGAAGAGCCCGGAGACGCGCCAGCGCGCCGCCCTGTCCTCGGCCGACGAGGCTCCGGTGCCGGTGGAGGCGCTGGTCGAGGCGGTGCTGGGCGAGACGGACCCGAGCGTCGCCGGAGCCCTCCGCTGGGCGCTGGCCCGCTCGGGCGAGGACGGGCTGCCGCTGCTCGCCCGGGGCCTCGGCTCACCGCTGGCGGAGGTGCGCGACCGTGCCGTCCGGGCCGTCGCGGAGATCCCGGGCGACAGGGCGACCGGGCTGCTGCGGGAGGCCCTCTCGGACGCCGACGTCGCGGTCCGCGGACACGCGGCCCTGGAGCTGGGGGCGCGGGGCGTGCCCGAGGCGGTACCGACGCTCGTCGACATGGTCGTCGAGGAGGCGAACGACGTCGCCGCGGCCGACGCGCTGAGCGCGCTGGCGAGCGGTCCCGCGCTCGCGGACCGGATCACCGGCCTGCTCGTCGACCGCCTCGCCCACGACGCCACGGGGCCGTCCGCGCGCCGGCGCCTCGCGCAGGCCCTCGCGGACGTCCCCGGAGACGCGGCGGTGCGCGCCCTCACGGACCTGTCCCGCGACGCGGACCGTGCCGTCGCGCTGACCGCCGCGTACGTCCTCGGGATGCGCGGGGCGCACTGACCGGCGCGGCCGGGCATCCCGGCCGCGTCCGTCAGGGGCGGTCGTACCGGCGGATGCGGTAGCGCAGGCCCGTCGTGGACTCCCGCCAGCCGGTGTCCTCCGAGATCCGCCAGTCGGGACCGAGGGCCGGGGCGTAGGTGTCGCCGGCGACAGCGGTGTCGACCTCCGTCACCGAGAGCGTCCTGGCACGGGGCAGGGTGGCACGGTAGATCTCGCCACCGCCCATCACCCAGGCGAGGACCTCGCCGTCCGTCTGCGGCGATCCGGCGGCCAGGTCCAGCGCCGTGTCGACGGACCCGGCGCGCTCCGCGCCCTCGGCCGTCCACCGCGCGTCGCGGGTCACCACGATGTTGCGGCGGCCGACCAGGGGGCGGAAGCGTGCGGGCAGCGAGTCCCAGGTCTTGCGGCCCATGATCACGGGGCGGCCGAGGGTGGTCGCCTTGAAGTGCGCCAGGTCCTCGGGGAGGCGCCACGGGATCGTGTTGTCGGCGCCGATCACGCCGTCGGTGGTCTGTGCCCAGATGAGCCCGATGTTCGCACCCGTGCTCATACGGCGACCGGAGCCTTGATCGCGGGGTGGTGCCGGTAGCCCACGACCTCCACGTCGGAGTAGGCGTAGTCGAACAGCGAGTCGGCCTTGTGCAGCTTCAGCTCGGGGAACTCGTACGGGGTGCGGGTGAGCTGCTCGGTCACCTGCTCCACGTGGTTGTCGTAGATGTGGCAGTCGCCGCCGGTCCAGATGAAGTCGCCCGGTTCGAGGCCGGTCTGCTGGGCCACCATGTGGGTGAGCAGGGCGTAGCTGGCGATGTTGAACGGGACGCCGAGGAACAGGTCCGCGCTGCGCTGGTACAGCTGGCAGGAGAGCTTGCCGTCGGCGACGTAGAACTGGAAGAAGGCGTGGCACGGGGCGAGCGCCATCCGGTCCAGCTCGGCGACGTTCCAGGCGGACACGATCATCCGGCGGGAGTCCGGGTCGCGGCGGAGCGTGTCGAGGACCTGGCTGATCTGGTCGACGTGGCGGCCGTCCGGGGTGGGCCAGGAGCGCCACTGCACACCGTAGACGGGGCCGAGTTCGCCCTTGTCGTCGGCCCACTCGTCCCAGATGGTGACGCCGTTCTCCCGCAGCCAGCCGACGTTGGAGTCGCCGCGGAGGAACCACAGCAGCTCGTACACGATGGACTTGAGGTGCACCTTCTTGGTGGTGACCAGCGGGAAGCCCTGCGAGAGGTCGTAGCGGAGCTGGTGCCCGAACACGCTCCGGGTGCCCGTGCCCGTCCGGTCGGCCTTGGCCGTTCCCGAGGTGAGCACCATTTTCAACAAGTCTTCGTACTGGGTATCCGCCACGGTCGCCGAGTCTACCGTCGGCGACGGCGCGCTCTCGACGGCGGGCGGGCGGGCCGCGCCCCCTGTCCGCTGGTCACGGCGGCCCGGGCCACACGGCACCGCGGGTCCGGCAAGCCGTTCTCCCGGGCTCCGCCGGACCTCGACGGCGCGTGGCGGCTCCCGCAGCGCGCGACAGACATCGGCGCAGGCCTTTCAATGGAGACGTGAGCACCGTTCGATGGCTTGCCGCGGCAGGACTGGCGGCGGCGCTTGTCGGCGCCGCGGCGCCCGGGCCCTCGCCGTCTCCCTCACCGCCTCCCTCGCCGCCTCCCGCCCAGCCCCCGCCCCAGCTCGACGACGCGGACGTGAAGCGCGCCGTCGACCGGCTCGACGGAGTCGTCCGGGACGCCATGAAGCGCACCGGAGCGCCGGGCGTGGCCGTCGCCGTGGTCCATGACGGCAAGGTGGTCCACCTGAAGGGGTACGGCGTGCGGAAGGCCGGCGAGAGCGCCGCCGTCGACGCCGACACCGTCTTCCAGCTCGCCTCCGTCTCGAAGCCGATCGCCTCGACCGTCGTCTCCGGAGCGGTGGGTACCGACGGCTGGGCCCGGCCGGTCGCCCCGCACGTGCCGGGCTTCGCCCTCAAGGATCCGTGGGTCACCTCCCACGTGACGGTCGCCGACCTCTTCTCGCACCGCAGCGGCCTCCCCGACCACGCCGGCGACCTGCTCGAGGACCTCGGCTACGACCGCTCGTACATCCTGTCCCACCTGCGCCACGAACCCCTCACTCCCTTCCGCGCCAGCTACGCCTACACCAACTTCGGGCTCACGGCCGCCGCCCAGGCGGTCGCCGACGAGAAGGGCGTGCCGTGGGAGAAGCTCGCCGCCGACACGCTCTACAAGCCGGCAGGCATGAACTCCACCAGTTCGCGCTTCCAGGACTTCGCGAAGGCGTCCGACCGGGCCTGGGGCCACGTCAAGGTCGACGGCGCCTGGAAGGCGGAGTTCGTACGGAACCCGGACGCCCAGTCACCCGCCGGCGGGGTCAGTTCCAGCGCCCGTGACATGGCGACGTGGCTGAGGCTCCAGCTCGCGAACGGCAAGCTCGACGGCAAGCAGATCGTCGACGCCGACGCCCTGGAGCGCACCCACTGGCCCGAGTCGGTCCCGAACCCGCCGCACGCCCCGGCCGGCCGGACCGGTTTCTACGGGCTCGGCTGGAACGTGAGTTACGACGACGAGGGCCGGCTCAGGCTCTCGCACACGGGAGCGTTCGCGCAGGGCGCGCACACCAACGTGACGATGCTGCCCGGTGAGCGGCTCGGCATCGTCGTCCTGACCAACACCTCGCCGGTCGGCGTCGCCGACGCCGTCGCCCTGGACTTCTTCGACATCGCGCAGACCGGCAAGATCAGCCGCGACTGGATTCCGCTGGTGGACGCGCTGTACCAGCAGGAGGCGGACGCGGGCCGGTCGAAGACCGACTACGCCCACCCGCCGTCCGGCGCGGCGCCCGCGAAGGCCGCCGGCACGTACGCGGGCACGTACGACAGTCCGTACTACGGGCGCGCGGAGGTCGTCGCCGGCACGGACGGCGCCCTGACGCTCCGTCTGGGCCCGAAGCCCCAGACGTACCGGCTCACGCACTACGACGGCGACAGGTTCAGCTTCCCGACGGCCGGCGAGAACGCCGTGGGGCTCACCGGGGTCGCCTTCGCCCCGGACGGGAAGTCCTTCACCGTCGAGTACCTGAACGCCGAGGGGCTCGGCACGTTCACGCGCACCGGCGGCTCATGAAGCGGCAGATAGGTATGTTGACATACCTATCCGCGCGTATCTAAAGTGCGGGCGTGTCCGTGAACAACAGCGCCTCCGACGAGGACGTCCGCCGCGTGGCCTCCGCGCTGGTGGCGTGCCTCCCCGCGCTGGCCCGGGCCGTCGAGCGGCAGGTGGACCTGGACGACACGCACTCCAAGCCCGCCAAGCCGTCCGAGGCGCAGCTCGCGCTGCTGCGCCACGTCGAGGCGTACGACGGGATCACCGTGCGCGAGGCCGCCGAGGCCCTGCTGATGAAGCCGAACAACGTCAGCGCGCTGGTCGGGCAGCTGACCGAGCGGGGACTGCTCGAACGCCGGCAGGACCCGGCCGACAAGCGGGTCGCGCACCTGCACCTCACCGCGACCGCCCGGCGGGAGATCGCCGAGGTCGAGCACCTCATGGGCGGGCACGTGGCCCGCGCCCTGCGCGCGCTGAGCGACGCGGAGCGGGACGCCCTCGGCTCCGCCCTGGGCGCCCTCAACGCACTCAGCCGGCACCTCCACCGCGCCACGCGCTGAGCTGCGGCGCCGGGCCGGATGCCGGCGCCTCGCGCCCTGAGCACACTCAGGGCCGGTTCCGAATGTCCTGAAGCACGCTCCGGGCCGGTCCCGCGTGCCCTGGGCACACCGCCGGGCCCGGCGCTGCCGTCCTGACGTGCGTGCGCCGGTGCTCCCCTTCCCCCTTCACCGCGGCGGGCCCGTCCCGTTGCGGTCCCCTTTCCCTGCCACACGTAAGGACAGGCACTTTCATGCCCTCCGCCACCCCTGCCACCTCCACCGCCCCGCCCGCCCACGCCGGGCCCGCCGTCGAGCGGACCGGCGGCCGCCGCGCCGACCCGTGGCTCGTTCTCGTCGCCGTGGCGTTCGGGCTCTTCATGGTCGGGCTGGACGGCTCGGTCGTCGCCATCGCCAACCCGGAGATCGGCCGTGACCTGGGCGCCTCCACGGCCGAGCTGCAGTGGGTCACCAACTCCTACCTCCTGGCGCTCGCGGCCGCCCTGATCCTCGGCGGCAAGCTGGGTGACCGCTTCGGCCGCCGCACCTTCTACCTGATCGGCGTCGCCGGGTTCACCCTCGCCTCCGTCGCCATCGGCCTGGCCGGATCCGTCGAGGGCGTCATCGCCTTCCGTGCCGTCCAGGGCTTCTTCGGCGCCCTGCTCATGCCGAACACCCTCGCCCTGCTCCGCGCCGTCTTCCCGCCGAGGAAGTTCGGCATGGCGGTCGGCATCTGGGCCATGGTCTCCTCGGTCTCCACCGCCCTGGGGCCGATCGTCGGCGGCCTGCTCGTCGAGCACGTCGGCTGGGAGTCCGTCTTCTACGTCAACGCCCCGATCGGCGTGATCGCGCTGGCGTTCAGCGCGGCCGTCCTGCCGCAGAGCCGCAACTCCGCCGCCGCGCGGGAGAAGTTCGACCTCACCGGTGTCGTCCTCCTCGCCCTGGGCCTCCTGGCCGTCGTGTTCGGCGTCGTCAAGGGCGAGACGTGGGGCTGGACTTCGGCCGGCACGGTGGGCGCGGTCGTCGCCGGCGTGGCGGTCCTGCTGTTCTTCGGCCGGTACGAGACGCGGGTCGCCTCGCCGCTGCTGCCGATGCGGCTGTTCCGCAACCGTGCGCTGACCATCGGCACGGGCATCACCGCTCTCAACTTCTTCGTGCTGCTCGGCGTGATCTTCTTCGTGATGATCTACCTGCAGAACGTCCGCGGCCTCTCCCCCGTGCAGGCGGGCGTGCGCACGCTGCCGCTGAGCCTGGCCTCCGTCATCGCGTCCCCGCTGGGCGCCGCGCTCACCGAGCGCTTCGGCCCCCGGCTGACGATGCCGCTCGGCATGGGCCTGCAGGCCGTCGCCTGCTTCGTGATGCTCGGCTGGAGCCCGGACTCCTCCTACGCGGTGCTGTGGCCGCCGTTCGTGGCGCTCGGCCTCGGCGTCGGCACGGTGATGGCGTCCTCCTCCGACGCCATCGTGGGCAACGCCCCCGTCGAGGACGGCGGCGTGGCCGGCGGCCTCCAGGCCACCGCCCTGCAGATCGGCGGCGCGCTGGGCACCTCCGTCCTCGTCTCCCTGATCAGTGGCCGCGTCGGCACCACGCTCACCGGCGAGCTCGCCTCCGCCGGGGTCCCCGCGCCTGTCGTCGCCGGTCTGTACGAGGCGAAGGACGCCGTCGCCATGGGCGTCGCGCCCGTCACGGCCGACATGCCCGCGACGCTCAGGAGTGCCGTCACCGAAGGCGGTCACCAGGCGTTCATGAACGGCGTGCACACCTCGGTGCTCGTCGCGGGGACCCTGTGCGTCCTCGGCGCCCTGGTGGCCGCCGCCGGCGTACGCCGACGCGCTCCCGAAGCCACCGGCCGGTAGGCGAGGTCGGCCGGGCCGGAAGGGCGGCCGGGTCAGCCCTGACCGGCCGCCCCCTCGGCCCCCACCGGCACACCCTCCGCCCCCTCCGTCCAGGGCCAACGAGCGGCACGGCCCGCCTCGATGAGGCCGACCATCCGGAAGGCGGCGTCCGTGAGGCCGCCGAAGGTGTGCCGGTGGGGGCCCGTGGGGCCGTGGGCGGGCCGGTATCCCGCCAGGTTCCAGGTGTAGACCGGGATGTCGGCCGGGACCGGTTCGGTCGGTCCGACGGGTTCGTAGGGGGCGACCTGCTCGTCGGTGACGATCAGGACCCGGTCGTGGTCCCGGTAGTGCTTGCGCACCGCCTTCGCGGTGTAGGTGCCTCCCATGCTCCGGAAGCGCTTCAGCACGTCGAGCACCGGCTCGCCCGGGGCGAACGGCACCTCCGCGCTGCCCCAGCCGAACTCCACCAGATCCGCCTGCTCGGCCCGCATGGCCAGCGCGGTGCCGAAGACGGCCGCCGCGTCGGCCCGGGTCAGCTCGGACCGCTCGGAGACGGTGTCCCAGAACATGGAGTCGGACCGGTCCACCAGGATCAGGGTCCGGCCGGGCAGGGCGGGCACACGGGCCAGGGAATGGCCGAGGGCCCGTTCCAGCGGGGCCGCCCAGCGCGGCGAGGGCGCCTGCCGGTGGGCGGCCAGGTAGCGGAAGGGGAACTGCCGCGACCGGACCACCTCCGAGGCGTCCGAGAGCCGTTCGGCGACCCGGGCCGCGACCTCGTCCGAGACCCCCGCCTCGTCGAAGTTCCGCAGGTTCCGCAGGAGCGCCATCGGGCCCATCGTGGGGATCACGGCCTCCCACACGGCGGCGTCCATCGGGCCGTGGAGCCAGCCCGCCAGGGCCTCCCACGTCATGCCGGCCGCGGCCAGCCGCGCGGGGCCGTCCGGTCCGGTCACCACGGCCCTCCGCTCGTCCACCGCCGTCTCCGCCAGCGCCCGACGCGCCGTCAGCAGGGGGTCGGAGGCCGGCGGGACCGCCCGCTCCGGGTGGTGACGGCGGTCCAGGGCGTACCGGAACAGCGCGCCCTGCCACGGCTTGGCCGGATCCGGGGAGGCGTGCACCAGGTTGAGCACGTCGCCGAAGCGGAAGTCCTCGGTCGCGGTGTCGTACTTGAGCAGGGACCGGGACGTGTAGAGGCGGCGCACACCGTCGGCGACGCCCCGCTTCACGGGTTGCGGCACGTTCCGCCCGTACGCCGAGATCCAGTGGGCGAGCAGCTCGCCGGGCTCGTCGGCGCGCTGGAGCACCGAGTCGATCACGGACCGGTTGGAGGGGCCTCCGGACGCCCCTGCCTCCAGCCGGGCCCGCACGTACGCGGCGGCGCCCACCAGGGAAGCCGTGCGCATGTTGCCCTCGCCGCGCAGCCAGCGCAGCAGACCGGCCGTCCACTCGGGGTCCTCGACGGCGAGTTCGCCGACGAGACGGGTGTACCGGTCGTCCCGCTCGACGCCGGTCTCGTAGAAGGTGCGCTGGGAGACGAGGTTGCCGACCGCGAGGAGGAAGAGCTCGTCGCGGGGCTCCCGGACGAAGGCCGGGCCGCCCGCGTGGGTGCGGAACTCCGGCCCGGCGGAACCGCGGTGGAGCCGTGGTGGTGACGGGGGCATGGCGCGGGCGGCCGCCGAGACGTGCGGGGCCACGAGCATCTCGGACCAGACCTTGGAGACGCGCGGGGTGTGACGGGGCAGTGAACCCTCCCGGATTCAAAGGGTCGGACGGCCCCGGCCATGACGTCCGGCGGGGGCGAAGGCGCCCGCGCCCACCGAGATCCAGAAGGGCGGCGGCATCACTTGGATTCGAAGGAAGTAGCCGCAGCCGAGCGCATCGGAGGCGCGGTCGCGGGGCCAACGTACAGCGCGCGTCGGCCCGCGCACCAGCGATTATCCCCGCGGCGTCGATCGCCGCGCCCCGCTCCCCGGCAGGCGGCGCAGGGCGAGGGCCAGGAGGATCGCCGCGTACCCGCTCAGCACGCCGACCCCGGCCCACCAGGGAAGGGGGAAGTAGCCGGTGGAGGGCGCGTAGTGGGCGACCACCTGCGGATACGCGACGAGGGTCTGCTGCGTGGCGAAGCCGGCGGCCGGGGTGACGCGCAGCAGCCACTGTGACGGGCCGTCGGCGAGCAGCGGGAAGGAGGTCACCACGTACGGGAGCGCGATCGTCAGGACGGCGGCGGGGATCGCGGCCCGGGCGCGTCGCAGCAGGGCCCCGACGGCGAGGGCGAGGACGGCGGCGAGGGCGAGCGCGGCGGCCGTGCCGACGACGACGCGGGCTCCGGTGAGGGCGGACGTCCCGATGACGGGGATGCCGTTCCCCTTCAGGACCGCCACGCCGGCGGGCATCACGACGCCCAGGGCGAGGAGGCCGGTGACGAACGTGACGGCCGCGACGACCGTCGCCTTCGCCGCCAGTTCCACACGGGTGACGGGTGCGCCCCCCGTGGCCTCGCGGCGGTACGCGGTGGTGGCGAGCCGGACCGCGACCACGAGCACGACGAGCAGCGCGAGGGCCAGGCCGCCGAGGGTGCGCTCGGCCGGCCGGGCGCCGTCCTCGGCGCCCGACGGCCCGATGTCGCCGGAGCCGGTGACGGTGATCGTGCCGTCCTTCTCCACCGCGCCGGCCGCCTGGCGGGATTTCTCCCAGTCGGTCCGGTTCGCCTCCCCGACGGTGTCGCTCCGCCAGCCCCCGGCCGTGTCCGTGCCCTTGAGGCCGACGTGGTCGAAGACGCCGCCGGCCTGGGTCCAGCGCACCTGTTCCGTGGTTCCGCCGAGGCCGACGGGCCGTAGGGTGAGGTCGCCGGGAGAAGTGGCGAACAGGCCGATCCGCACGGTCGCGGGGAGCCCCGGCAGCCGTGCCGTGCCGACCTTCGTCCACCGCTCGCCGTCGGCGGACTCGTGGCCGGTGACGGTGTCGCCCGAGCGGGTCAGCCGCAGCCAGCGGGGGGAGCCGGCCGGAACCCCGCCGGCGCTGCCCGCGATGTCGTGGCGGTAGTCGTACTGCATGCGCACGCCGTGGCCGCCGGTGACCATCAGCGCCGCGTACGAGGATCCCTGGCGGACACCGTCCTTGACGATGATTCCGGCCTTCGCCCAGGGCACGAGGCCCGGGACGATCCGGTCGTGGTGGGGCGGCGGGTACGTGATCGTGCCCGTCATGGAGGTCAGCCGGACCGTGATGCCGCCGTTCCGGCCGAGGCCCTGGTGCATGAAGGAGAACTGGTCGTGGACGAGGGAGCCGTCCGGCCCGGTCGGAGCGGCGGGGCACGGGCCGTCGCAGGACGCGTGGTTGCCGGAGGCGTAGAGCAGACCGAGGGCGATGACGGCCAGGGCGGCGGTCGCCATGGCGATCAGTCGGCCCGGCCGGCGGAAGCCGGTCCACTCCCGGCGGACGGCGTGGAGGACGTCGTTGGTCGAAGACATGACCACGGTTCTACGGACGCCGGCGTGACGTGGTCCGAACGGCGCCTGTCACCCCGCTGTTAGGTGCGGCGGGGGATGCTGGGTCCGGCCGGACACGGGCGGGAAGAGGAGCAGGGACATGCTGCGGGGCGGGACTGTCGCAAGGCGCTTCACGATCTTGTACGCCACGGGGTTCCTCGGGTCCGGGATCGTGCTGCTCGCCCTGACCCACCTGGTGTCCGGCGTCCGGCTGTCCGCGCCCGCGCCCCCGTCCACGGGCGTCCCGGGCGGTCCGTCCGACCTCGCCGCCGCCCGGCAGGAGATCCGGGATCTGCAGACGCAGCTCGCGGACCTGCACGGGCAGCAGCAGGACCGGTGGGTCGTCGCCTCGCTCGTCGCCCTGGTGGTGACGGCGGGCCTCTCGCTCCTGCTCGGGCGCGTCCTGGCCGGCCGGGTCCTGCGCCCGCTGAGGCTCATCACCGCGGCGACGCGGCGGATCTCCGCGGAGAACCTGCACGAGCGGCTCGCGGTGACCGGTCCTGCCGACGAGGTGAAGGAGCTCGCCGACACGGTCGACGGCCTCCTCGAACGTCTGGAGTCGTCGTTCGTCGCGCAGCGCCGCTTCGTCGGCAACGCCTCGCACGAGCTGCGCACGCCGCTGGCGACGATGCGGGCGTCGCTGGACGTGGCCGTCGCCAAGCCGGAGCCCGCCGCGCAGACCCTCGCGCTCGCCGGCCGCCTCCGGACCGAGCTGGACCGCGTGGACCACCTGCTCGACGGCTTCCTCCTCCTCGCCCGTGCCGAGCACGGCGCCTTCGCCGACCGGACGCTCCTGTCGCTGGGCGAGCTGGCGCGGGAGGCGCTGGGTGCCCGGGCCCCCGACATCGCCGCGAAGGCCCTGGCCCTCCGCACCGAGGTCCGGTCGGCGGCTTGGACGCGGGGCGGCGCGGCGCTCCTGTCCCGGCTGGTGCAGAACCTCGTCGACAACGCGATCGTGCACAACGAGGAGAGCGGCTGGATCCGGGTCACCGCCGACGGCGACGGCTCCGGGGCCCGGCTGGTCGTCGAGACCGGTGGGCGCGTCCTGGACCAGGGCGAAGTCGACCGGCTGGGACGGCCGTTCGAGCGGCTGGGCACCGCCCGCACGGGCTCGGAGGGGAGTTCGGGCCTGGGGTTGTCGATCGTGGCCGCGATCGTCGCCGCGCACGGCGGCCGTCTCGTCCTGCGGCCCGTCCGGAGGGCGGCCTGCGCGTCGCGGTGACGCTGCCGTCGGCCGCCCCGGAGGGTGTCACGGTGACGGCGGAGGTGACGGCGTGAGGGTTCTGGTCGTGGAGGACGCGCGGTCGCTCGCCGAGGTCGTCGCGGAGGGACTGCGGGATCAGGGGATGGCCGTCGACCTCGCGCACGACGGCCTGACGGCCGCCGCCAAGCTGGACGTGAACGCGTACGACGTGGTGGTCCTCGACCGGGATCTGCCCGGCATCCACGGTGACGCGCTCTGTCAGATGATCACCGGGCGGGACGACCGTCCGACGGTGCTGATGCTGACCGCGGCCGGGGCGCCCGACGACCGGGTCAGCGGCCTCACCCTCGGGGCGGACGACTACCTCGCCAAGCCCTTCCACTTCCCCGAGCTGGTCCTGCGCGTCCGGTCCCTCGCCCGCCGCAGGCCGGCCGCCCGGGCCCGTACGCTGCGCGCCGTCGGTCTCGAACTCGACCCGGTGCGCCGCACCGCCCTCCGGGACGGCCGGCCGCTCGCCCTGTCCGTCAAGGAGTTCGCCGTCCTGGAGGCGCTCCTGCTCGCCAGTCCGGGGTTCCTGAGCGCCGAGGACCTCCTGGAGCAGGTCTGGGACGAGAACGCCGATCCGTTCACCAACACCGTGACGGTCACCGTCGGCCGGCTGCGCCGGAAGCTGGGCGGCCCGCCGGTCATCACCACGACGACCGGGGTGGGCTATCGCATCGCCGACGCACCGGCCGGCTGACGGGGCTGACGGGGCTCCCGCGGCAGCGGCGCGTCCCGCGCGGCTCCCGTCACCCCGTCGGCGTGGCCTCCGCCCCGGGCGTTCCCTCGTGGCGGCGGGCCAGTGCGCTGAGGGCGGCGGCGAGGAGTGCGCAGAGGGCGGCGGCGAGCCAGACGGCGCGGTAGCCGTTCTCGCCGGGCTGCCCGGTGGCCGTGGAGGTGAACGCGCCCAGGAGCGAGGCGAAGACGCCGCCGGCGACCGCGCCTCCCAGGGTCTTGACGTTGTTGTAGAGGGCGGCCGCGATGCCGGTGCGGGACGGCTCCGAGGCTTCGACGATCACCGTGGGCATGGCGCCGAGCGCCAGGCCGATGCCCAGGCCGAGGAAGAAGGATCCCGCCGCCATGTGCCACACCTCGTCGTGGAACACGGCGTACTGGAGGAACGCCGTGGCGACCAGGACGAACGCCCCGACCAGGGCCGGGCGGTAGCCGATGCGCCGCGCGACGGCCGCGGTGGCGAAGGAGCCGAGCACGGCGGCGACGTAGCCCGGCAGCGAGACGAGCGAGATCGCCAGGGCGGACATGGCGAATCCGTACCCGGTGGCCGCCGGATCGGCGGCGAAGAAGGTGGCGTTGGGTGCCTGGCTGCCGAAGTAGAAGATGCCGAAGAGGAACGCCCCCAGGTAGAAGGGGGCCGCCTCGCGGCCGGCGAGGGCCCGCAGATCCACCAGCGGCTCCGCGGCGCGCAGTTCCACGAGGACCCAGGCGGTCAGCAGTGCGGCCGCGAGGGCGAGCGGGCCGAGGACCGCGGGCCTGCCCCAGCCTCCGTCCTCCGCGGCGCCGACGCCGCTCAGCAGGGCGAGCACGGCCGTGCCGAGCAGCGTCACCCCGGGCCAGTCGACCCGGCCGCTCGCCCGCCGGGCGGACTCGGGCACGGCGACGAAGGAGACGGGTACGCAGATCAGGGCGAGCACCGCCGGTACGAGGAGGACCGGCCGCAGGTCGCCCACGGCGGAGTGGAGCAGGCCCATCGCCACGCCGCCCGCCAGGGAGCCGAGGGCGAGCGAACCGACCAGGAGGGCGATGGCCCGCCGCGCCTCCGCCACGGGGAGCCGGTCCCGTACGAGGGCGATCTCCAGGGGCAGCAGTGCGGCGAGCGGCCCTTGGAGGAGCCTTCCGGCGAGCACCAGCGGATAGTGGTCCGCGAGCGCCACGAGCAGGGTGCCGGCCGCGGTCAGGGCGAGCGCGATCCGGAGCATGCGCCGGTGGCCGTGGAGGTCGCCGAGGCGTCCGAACAGCGGCACGCACACGGCGGCCGCGAGGAGTTGGACCGAGACGATCCAGTTGGTGTCGACGGCGTCGACGCCGAGGTGCGCGGCGAGGTCGGGCAGGAGCGGGGCGATCCCGGCCTGCACGACACCGCTGGTGATCTCGAAGAAGACGAGCAGGCCGACGACGGCGGTGACGGCGGGTGCGGACCGCTTCGTGACCGGTCCTCTCGGACTGGTGGTGTGGGTCATCGTCACTCCTGCGCGGTGGGGGCGGCCGGGTCGGCGACCGCGGAAGGGGCATCGGCGGTGGCGAGGGCGAGCCGCCGGACGGCGAGGCCGGCCAGGAGGGCCGCGGCGTGGGGCAGCGCGCCGTCGTCGTAGACGGCCTGGGGCGAGTGGTTCATCGGGGCGGTGCCGGGGTCGGTGCCGGGCGGGCAGGCACCGAGTCCGAGGAACGCCCCGGGCACCTCGCGCAGGACGAAGGAGAAGTCCTCCGAGCCGGCCAGCGGGGTGGGGGCGGGGAGGACCCGGTCCTCGCCGAGGACGTCCCGGGCGGCGGCGAGGGCGAACGCGGCCTCGCCGTCGTGGTTGACGGTCGGCGGGTACTGGTGGACGTAGTCGATGTCCGCGCGGACGCCGTGGGCGGCGGCGATGCCGTGCACGGTCCGTTCGAACGCCGCGCGGACGGTGGCCCGCGAGGCGTCGGAGAAGGTCCGGACGGTGGCCGAGAAGCGGCCCGACTCCGGGATGACGTTGGGCGCGGTGCCGGCCTCCAGGCGGCCGACCGTGACGACGGCCGGGTCGAAGATGTCGATCTCGCGGGTGACCAGGGTCTGCAGGGCGGTGACCATCGCGCACAGCGCGGGCACGGGGTCGGTGGCCGCGTGCGGCGACGAGCCGTGGCCGCCCTCGCCGCGCACGGTGACGTGGACCGTGTCGGAGGCCGCGAGCATGGGGCCCGGCCGGGTGGCCGCGAAGCCGGTGGGGGCGCCCCGGGAGACGACGTGCAGCGCGTACGCGGCGACGACCCGCTCTCCCGCGGCGTCGAGCACCCCCTCGTCGATCATGATCCTGGCGCCGCCCTGCCCCTCCTCGCCCGGCTGGAACATGAACACCACGTCGCCGGCGAGCTCTTCGCGGCGGGCCGCCAGGAGGTGCGCGGCTCCGACGAGTCCGGCGGTGTGCAGGTCGTGTCCGCAGGCGTGCATCCGGCCGTCGAGGGCGGAGGCGTACGGGAGGCCGGTGTCCTCCCGGACGGGGAGGGCGTCCATGTCGCCCCGCAGCAGGACCGCCGGGCCGGGGCGTCCGCCGCGCAGGACGGCCGTGACCGAGGTGAGGGCCCGGCCGGGGGTGATCTCCAGGCCCAGTCCGTCGAGGGCGGCGATCACCTTCGCCTGGGTGAGGGGAAGGTCGAGGCCCAGCTCCGGCTCCTGGTGCAGGGAGTGGCGCAGTGCGGTGAGGACGGGTGCGAGGGCGTGTGCGTCGTGCAGCAGATCCATGGGGGGTATCGTGGCCATCCGCATCAATGACGGAGATCATCCGCAGGAAACCACCATCCATGAGTATTCCTCTGCTGGAATCGTCCACCGCCTCCGACGTTCTCGACGAGCTCGACCATCTTCTGATCACGGCGCTGCAGACCTCGCCGAGGGCCCGGTGGGAGCAGATCGGCGCGGCCGTCGGCGTGGAGGCCTCCACGGCGGCGCGCCGCTGGAAGCGGCTGACCGAGGCGGGTCACGCCTGGATGAGCTGTCACCCCGCGGGGATCGGGCCCACTCCGCCGACCGTGGCGGTCATCGAGGTCGACTGCGTCTCCGGCAGGCTGCACGAGGTGGCAGCCGCCATCGTGGACGACCCGCACCTCATCACCATCGACCACGTCACCGGCTCGCGGGACCTGGTCCTCACCGCGGCGTTCCCCGACCAGGCGGCGCTCGCCCGCTATGTGGGCCTCCGCCTGGAGGCGCTTCCCGGGGTGGCCGCGACCCGGTCGCAGATCGCCTCCACCGTGCACGCCGTCGGCAGCCGCTGGCGCCTGGACCGGCTCGCTCCGGGAAGCCGGAAGAACCTGGCGCAGGACGCGTCCGGCGGGAGCACCGGCATCGGCCGGGGCCTGTCCTCCGCCGACGACCTCGACCACCGTCTGCTCGCCCTGCTGGCACAGGACTGCCGGCAGTCGGTCGCCGCCCTCGCCCGGAGCAGCGGGGCCAGCGCGAGCACGGTGCGGCGGCGGCTCGACCGCTTCCACCGCGCGGACGCCCTCGTCTACCGCTGCGAGGTGGCCCGCTGCCTCTCCGGCTGGCCGGTCGCGGTCACCTTCTGGGGCGTGGCGCCGCCCGACGCGACGGCCCGGATCACCGCGCAGCTCGTCACCCAGCGCGAGACGCGCCTCTGCGCCTCCCTCTCCGGCCCGCACAACCTGCTGCTGACCGTCTGGCTGCGCTCCGTGGAGGACCTGCCGTCCTTCGAGGCCCGCCTGTACGCACGCTTCCCCGAACTCACCGTCGCCGACCGGGCCGTGACGCTCTGGCCCCTCAAGCTGGCCGGTCAGATCCTCGATCCGCGGGGCCGCCGCATCCGGGGCGTACCCGTGGCCTTCTGGCACGACCCGGCCGCCGAACGCTCGGAGGCGGACCTGATCCGCCGGCTCGCCACGCCGCGCGCGGAGCCGGCGGCGGCCCACTCGGGGGACCTCGGCCGTCGCTCACCGTCGGTGTGAGGACGAGCCGCTCCCACAGGCCCGCGGGGCCGGCCCGTCCGCCCTCACCGAGGCCGCGAGGAGGCGGCGCCGGTCGTCGGGGCGGACGCCGACGAGTCCGTCGGTGAGGGCGGGGGCTCGCCGGCCCGGCGTAGTGCGCGACCGCTCCCGCCGCACACGGGCCTTCCCCACACCCGCACACCGACGATATGGGGTGGACTCACCGACCACCCGTGTTGTTGCATCGGGCGACGGAACACCGAACCGCCGAGGAGGAACGGGTGCGGGACGCGCTGCTGGGGCTGGCCGAGAATCCGGCGCTGACCACCGAGTTGTTCGACCGGCTCGTGGCGGGTGGCGAAGAGGACGTCCTGCACGCACTGGCAGGGCGCGAGCAGCTGAGCACCGATCAGGTCAGAACCCTGCTCGCCGTCGGCGACCCCACGCTCACCTGCCGCCTGGTGCGGCTCGGGCTGGTCCCGTGGTCCGACGTTCCCGAAGGCCACCCCGGACGCGCTCTGGACGCGGTACTCGGCGGGGCGGCTCCGCCTGCCGCCTGGTGGGAAGCCGCCGCCGACCCCGCCGCCGAAGTACGACAGGAAGTCGCCTACGAGCCCGACGCACCCGCCGAGGTGCTCGCCGCCCTCGCCGACGACGCGGACCCGAGGGTCGTGAAGAGCGCCGCCGGGAACTCGTGCCTCCCGCCCGCGCTGCTCCCACGGCTCGCCCGCCACCCCAGTACCGCCGTACGAGAGGCCGTCGCCGGCAACGAGAACGCGCCGGCCGCGCTCCTCGCCGAACTCCTCGCCGACGGCGGGCATCCGGCTCCGACCCGTTGCGGCGCCTGCCACCGGCGCGAAGCCGCCTGCGCCGACCACGCGCCCGGCGTGCGGCGCGTACGGTTGACGGCGGCCTGCCATCCGGCCGTGCCGCCGGCGGGACTCGCCGCATTCCTGGACGCTCCCGAGGTCTATGCGGTCACGACGTTCGCGGCGCGCACCGACCTCCCGGCCGGCTTCCTCGACCGGCTCGCCGAACACCCGGCCGCCGACGTCCGCGCCGTGGTCGCCGCCAACCCCGCCGTCCGCGAACCCCTTCTGCGCACGCTCGCCTCCGACCTCGATCCGGAGGTCCGCCGGGCCGTCGCCGAGAACCCCGCCGTCCCGCTCGACCTGCTCGTCACCGTCGCCTCGCACGAACGGCTGCCAGACGAGCCGGTGCCCCGCGTCGAAGCTGCCACGGATGCCGAGGTCCGCTCTCTCGCCGCCAGCCGGGTGGCGCAGGTCAGGGCGCTCGTCGCCGACCGGACCCGGCTTCCGGACGACCTCGCCGAGCAGCTCGCCGCCGACCCGGACTCGGGGGTGGCCCGGCGGATCGCGGCCCGCCCGGAAACAGCTCCCCGGAAGCTCGCCGAACTGCTGGAGCGTCACGGGCCCGCGGTCTTCGGCTCCGTCACCCGCCACCCCGGCTGCCCCGCCGCCCTGTTGCACCGCGTGGCGGCGCACCCGACCGTCGGCCGCCGCGTCCTGCGGGACATCGCCCGCCACCCGGCCGCGTCCGCGGAGACGCTGCTGCTCTGCCTGGTGGCCGAGGACCCGGACGTACGACGGTACGCGGCCGCCCACCCGGCCCTCCCGGTAACGGTCCTGGAGTCCCTGTTGCAGGGTCCCGACGAGACGCTCGCCGGCGCCGCCGCCGAGAATCAGGCGCTGCCGGTGACGCTGATGGAACGGATCGTCGCCGGATGAGCCGGCGCTCCGGGCACGGTTCTCGTCTCGTTCTGCTCGGTGGTGGTTTCTCCACCGACGACGACGGTCTGCTGGACGACTGGGTGCTGGGTCAGGTGGCCTGCGACAGGCCCAAGGTCTGTTTCGTCCCCACGGCCAGTGGGGACGCCCCCGGCTACGTCGAGCGGTTCCTCGCGGCGTACCGGTCACGCCGCTGTGAACCCGGTGTGCTCTCCCTGTTCCGGCGCGAGCTCGACGACGACGGTCTGCGGTTTTTCCTGCTCTCTCAGGACGTCGTGTACGTGGGCGGGGGCAACACCGCGAACCTGCTCGCGGTGTGGCGGGCGCACGGCGTGGACCGCCTGCTGCGCGAGGCCTACGACCGCGGCACCCTGCTGTGCGGGATCAGCGCCGGTGCCAACTGCTGGGCCGAGGGATCGCACACCGACTCCTTCGGGCCGCTGACGCATCTGGCCGACGGCCTCGGGCTGCTGCCCGGCTCGGTCTGCCCCCACTACGACAGCGAGCCGGGACGGCGCGCCTCCTATCGGGCGGCCGTGGCGGCCGGCGCGCTTCCCGGCGGCTGGGCGGTGGAGGACGGCGTCGGCGTCCTCTTCACGGACGGCCTGCCGACGGACGCGGTGAGCCGCGCCCCGCAGGCCCGGCTGTACCGGGTGGAGCCGGACGAGGACGGCGGAGTGAGGGAGCGGGCCCTGCCCTGCCGTCTTCTCGGCGCCCCTCCCCCCGGGTTCACCCGCAGCGGTACGTGAAGCCGCCCTCCGCCGTGTGGCTGGAGGGGGACGTGATCACCAGACGGGCCACGGCACGGTGGGTTCCCCGGCCCTGGAAGGTCCACAGGAGGTGCAGCCGGGCCTCCTCCTGACCTCGGGCCAGGGTCTCGCGCAGGGGCGCCGAGCGGGTGCCGTCGCTGCGTTCCCAGTGGTACGTGAGGGTGCCCGGACGGCCGTCGGTGCGTACGACGCCCAGCACGTTCGCCGTGCCGTCGCAGCCGAGCGGCCCTTCGGGCGCGGTGACCGCGACGGATCGGACCGCGACCCGGGGGCCGTACTCGCGCCAGGCGAGGAGGGCCAGGACGACGAGCAGGATCACCGCCGCGGGCACGTACCGGAGCGGCCGGCGCCCGCGGGGCCGGCCGGGCGGTGGGGCGCCGGGCAGGGTGCCGTGCCAGATCTGGGCCGCCGTCGGGGTGTTCTCGGCGCGCCGGACGGCGGCCGCGGTCACTCCCGGGCCGAAGCGCAGCACTTCGCCCTCGACGCGGTCGGGTGTGGGGTCCGGTGTCGGGCCCTCGAACCAGTGGCTGCCCAGTTCGGTGGCGCTGTAGTCGTCGTCGTTCACGTGATCACACACCGTCGGATGAAGATCTGCTGCAGGGAGCCGCCGTTCGCGGCGGCGGGGTCCGTGGTCGCGCGCACTCCCCAGTAGCAGCCGGGGCCCCGGACCGCGTGCGGGAGCGTGAGGGTGTACCGGTCGGCCCCTTCGCGGCGGACGGCCTCCGAGCCGTCCGGCGTGCCGGGCGCACCCTTCTCGTCGCCGGTGAACCACTCGACGAGGAGCGTCACCGGTCCGGTTCCGTCCGTCGTGATCTCGACGGTGGCCTCCGCGTCCGTCGGCCCGACCTGGCGCAGGCTCGTGACCGAGACGGCCGTGACGGAGACCGGGGGCGTCGTCGGCGGGGTGGTCGGTGGGGTCGTGGGCGGTGTCGTGGGTGGCGTGGTGGGCGGGAGCGCCGGCTCCGTCGTGGTGGGCGGGGTCGGTGGTGTCGTGGTCGGCTCGGTCGTCGTGCCGGTCGGTGAAGGGGGTCCGGGGGTTTCCGAGGACGGGGTCGGCGAGGGTTCCCGGGTCGTCGAAGTCGGGGTCGGGGTCGGGGCCGTGCTCGGGTCCGGCGGGCGGGCGCTCGGTGACGTGTTCGTCGTCGCGAAGGCCTGGACGGCCTCGTCCCCGGCCGCCTGCTCCTCCCCGGCCCGTGCGGCGAGGGCGAGGAGGAGGGCCAGGACGAGGGCCGCCGCGGCCGCGGGCAGCCCGTGGGGGAGGCGTCGCCAGAGGCGCGGCGGCGGTGCGGGCAGGGTCGTCGTGGCGAGCGCCGTCGTGCCCTGGGCCGTACCGCCCGAAGAGGGGAAGAGCAGCGGCAGGAGCGCGGCGAGTGCCGCGAGCCGGCCCCGTCCGCGTTCCTCCCAGTCCGGGCCGTACGCGGCGGTGGCGACCGACTCCAGTTCGCTGACGAACGCGTCCGCGTTCTCCGGCCGTTCGTGCGGGGCCTTGGCGAGGCCGCGGCGGATGAGCGGGCGCAGCGGTTCCGGTGCCTGTCCGTCGGGTACGGGCGCCTCCAGGTGCTGGAGGGCGAGTTCGGCGAAGTTGTCCCCCGCGAAGGGCTTGCGCCCGGTCAGGCACTCGAAGAAGGTCGCGGTCGCCGCGTAGACGTCGGCCGCGGGCGAGGCGGGGGCGCCGTTCCACTGCTCGGGTGCCATGTAGGCGGGCGTCCCGGCGATGCCCGGTCTGCTGTCCCGCCCGGCCGCGATTCCGAAGTCGACCAGTTTGGAGGACCCGTCGGCGGCGACGAGGACGTTCTCGGGCTTGTAGTCGCGGTGGACGACGCCCACCCGGTGCGCGGCGGCGAGTCCGAGGAGCGAACCCTTGAGGACCGCGAGGGCGGCCTCGGGTCCGGTCGCCCCTTCCCGGGCGAGGAGGGCGCGCAGCGCGACGCCGTCCACCAGTTCCATGACGATGGCCGCTCCCCCGGGCGCCTCGACGTACTCGTAGAACCCGACGACGTGCGGGGTGTCGAGGGCTCCGAGGAGCCGGGCCTCGGAGCGGAAGCCGCGGACGAAGGCCTCGTCCGAGCGGAGCCGCTCGCCGAGGTACTTGACGGCCACCGGCGTGCCGGTCGCGTCGTGGGTGGCCAGCGCCACGCGTCCGCCGGCGCCCGCCCCCAGCTCCCGGGTCTCGGTGTATCCCGGGACCACCCATGCGCTCATCCCCGTCCCCCTTCGCCGCCGCGGCAGCCTTCCTCCACAGGGACAGATTCTGGCCACGGCCGGTTCCCGGCGAAAGGGGCGAACGGAAAAAGGGGGACGGCCCCCACGCCGTGGGGGCCGTCCTTCGGGTTCTCACCGCACGGTCACGGCGCCACCTTCAGCAGCTTGTTGGCCGTGCCGGAGGAGGGGTTCTTGATGGCGTCCGGCGTGGCCGCCCCGGTCAGCGCGGCGGCCGTGTCGGCGGGCGTCGCCGTCGGGTGGGCCGCCAGGTAGAGCGCCGCGGCCCCCGTCACGTGGGGCGTGGCCATGGACGTGCCGGAGATGGTCTTGACCCCGGTGTCGCTGTCGTTCCAGTCCGACGTGATGTCCGACCCGGGGGCGTACAGGTCCACCACCGCACCGAAGTTGGAGAAGTCCGACTGCTCGTCGTCCTTGGTGCTGGACGCCACGGTGATCGCCTCGGGCACTCGGGACGGCGAGCCCTGGCCGGCGTCGGAGGACTCGTTTCCGGCCGCGACGGCGAAGGTCACGCCGGAGGCGACGGCCCGCTGGACCGCCGCGTCGAGCGCCTCGTCGGCGCCGCCGCCGAGGCTCATGTTCGCGACGGAGGGCCCGGAGTGGTTCTGCGTCACCCAGTCGATGCCGGCCACGACCTGCTCGGTGGTTCCGGACCCGTTGTCGTCGAGGACCCGTACGGCGACGATCTTCGCCTTCTTGGCGACGCCGTGGGCGGTGCCGGCGATGGTGCCCGCCACGTGGGTGCCGTGGCCGTTGCCGTCGTCGGCGGAGTCGTCCTTGTCCACGGCGTCGAAGCCGTGGACGGCCCGGCCGCCGAAGTCCTGGTGGGTGATCCGGACGCCGGTGTCGATGACGTACGCGGTGACGCCCTCTCCCCCGCCGTCGGGATAGGTGTACTTCTCGTCGCCGGCCGTCTCGGCCTGGTCGATCCGGTCCAGACCCCAGGACGGGGGCTTCTCCTGCGTCTCCTTGATGCTGAAGCGCTTGTTCTGCACGACGGTCTCGACGGCGGGGTCGGCGGCGAGGCGCCTGGCCTCCTGGACGGTCAGTCCCGAGGCCGAGAAGCCGTTGACCTCGGATCCGTAGGAGCGCTGGAGGGTGCCACCGTACTTCTTCGCGAGCTCCGCCTTGTTCGCGGACGCGTCGAGGATGACGACGAAGCTGCCGTCGACGGCACCGGGGGCGCCGAGCCCGTGCACGGTCCCTTCGGCGGGGGCGGCCGCTCCGGCGAGATTGCCGGTGAGCAGCGCCGTGACGGCGGCGGCGGCCACACCTGTGGCTATGGCCGCGTTGCGAAGTCCGTGGGAGCGCTTGTGAGTTGCCATGAAAAGGGTTCTCTCCTCGTGTTGACGTGTGGGGCGTCAAACGTTCGAGAGAACCCTGTGCGGATTGGCAGGAGCAAATCAAGGGCGAACCGGGGGTACGGGGTTCTTCAACAAGGTTTCTGAATAGGCTCTCCGCATCGCCTCCACTCCGCACACCCCGCGTCGCGAACTCCTCCGCGAAATGGGCACGTTCGCCGGAGAATCGAGCGACGCCGCGTCCGACGGGAAGACGGTGTCCCGTCAGCGACGCGGATCGGCGCCGAGGCGGGTGTTGAGGCGCGCGGCCTGTCGGGTCAGATGGTCGCGCTCCAGGACGTCGGTCGCCTTCCTCGCCGCCTCGGCGTACAGGCGCGCCGCCGTCGTGAGGTCACCGGCGCGTTCGTGGAGGTACGCCGCCACCGCCGTGTACCGGGGCAGGGAGTCGTCCAGTTCCGCGAGGGCCGCCAGTCCGGCGCGCGGTCCGTCGGCCTCACCGACGGCGACCGCGCGGTTGAGCCGGACGACCGGGCTGCCGGTCAGGCGCGTGAGCTCGTCGTACCACTCGACGATCTGCACCCAGTCGGTCTCCTCGGCCGTGGGGGCGTCGGCGTGGAGCGCCGCGACGGCGGCCTGCGCCTGGAACTCGCCGAGGCGGTCGCGGGCGAGGGCCGCCTGCAGGATCTCGACGCCCTCGGCGATCGCTCCGGTGTCCCACCGGCCGCGGTCCTGCTCGGCGAGCGGCACCAGGCTGCCGTCGGGCGCGGTCCGGGCGGCGCGCCGGGCGTGGTGGAGCAGCATGAGGGCGAGGAGCCCCGCCACCTCCGGGTGGTCGATCGCGGCCGCGAGCTGCCGGGTGAGCCGGATGGCCTCGGCCGCGAGGTCGAGGTCGCCGGAGTAGCCCTCGTTGAAGACCAGGTAGAGCACGCGCAGCACGGTGGCGACGTCGCCCGGCTGGTCGAACCGCACCCGGGAGACCGTGCGCTTGGCCCGGCTGATGCGCTGCGCCATGGTCGCCTCGGGCACCAGGTAGGCCTCGGCGATCTGGCGGGTGGTCAGCCCGCCCACGGCGCGCAGCGTGAGCGCGACCGCGGACGAGGGCGTCAGGGACGGGTGGGCGCAGAGGAAGTAGAGCTGGAGCGTGTCGTCCACCGCGGGCACGGGCCCGGGCGCCGGTTCCTCGTCGACGAGGCCCTCGCGCCGTCGCCGGGCGGTGTCCGCCCGGGTGGCGTCCAGGAACTTGCGCCAGGCCACGGTGACCAGCCAGCCCTTGGGGTCCCGAACGGGGTCTCCCCCGCCCGAGCCCGGCCGAGAGCTCGGGGAGGGGCCGGCGGGCCAGACGCGGACCGCCTCGGCCAGCGCGTCCTGCACGGCGTCCTCGGCCGCCGCGAAGTCGGCTCCGCGGCGGACGAGGACGGCGAGGACGCCCGGGATGAGGCTTCGGAGCAGGGCCTCGTCCATGGGGGTGGTCACTCCGTGATGGTGGGCGGCGCGGCCAGGAACGGGCGCAGTTCGAGCCACTCGTGGATCGGCTTGCCGCCGGCCCCGGGAGCGGCCGAGAGCTCCCCGGCGAGCTCGACGGCGCGCTCGTGGCTGTCGACGTCGATCACCATCCAGCCGGCGATGAGGTCCTTCGTCTCGGCGAACGGGCCGTCGGTGACGGGCGGCCGGCCCTCGCCGTCGTAGCGGACCCACGTTCCCTCGGGGGCGAGCGCCTGGCCGTCGACGAACTCGCCGGTCTCCTCCAGACGGGCCGCGAAGTCGTGCATGTACCGCATGTGCGCCGAGATCTCCTCCGGCGTCCACTGCTCCATGGGCACGTCGTTGACCGCGGCCGGGGCTCCTCGGTAGTGCTTCAGCAGCAGGTACTTGGCCATGGTGTTCTCCTCGGTGCCGGTGCGGCCGTTCTGGTCGCTCTCACAGCGGGGACGGAGCGGGGCGCGGGTTCTCGACATCGGCCGCCGAATTATTTTTCCGGGCGTGGGCGCGGCCCGTCAGAGCGCGGTCGTGGGCCTGCCCAGGTACCAGACGGGGCCGGGGTCGTCCACGGGGAGCAGTCGGAAGCCGAGGCGGTCGTAGAACGCCCGGGCCGGGGTGTTCGCCCGCGCCATGCAGAGGTGCACGGCGGGGACCCCGTGCCGGCGCAGGGCCTCCAGGAGGGTCCGGACGAGGGCGCGGCCGTGGCCCCGGCCCTGCCACGGGGGCAGCAGGTCGATGTGGAGGTGGGCGGGGAAGCCGGTCAGTTCCTCGCGGACCATCCGCTCCGGCGTGTGCAGCAGTCCGGTCATCTCCTCGGCGGGCGTACGGGCCGCGCCCGTGTGCGGCGGGTACCGGTCCGTCACTCCGGGCAGCCACTCGGTGCGGAACCGCTCGGCGAAGGCCGCCGTGTCGGGAACGCCCAGGACGTAGCCGACGGCGCTGCCGGCACCGTCGTCCAGGACGAAGGCGAAGTCGGGTTCCAGCTCGGCGTACGGGTAGGCGAAGATCGTCGGCATCAGCTCCGGGTCGGGGTACAGGTGCGAGGAGTCCCCGCCCTCGTGCGCCGTCCTGACGCAGATGTCGCCGAGCGCGGTGCGGTCCGAGGGCCGGTACGGACGGATGAACGGTTCGGTCGTCACCCGGCTCACCCTGCCACTTTGGGAGCGCTCCCGCAGGGCTTTTCGCCGGTCGGGAGCTCACGGTGCACCAGCGCGAGGCCGTCGGGGCGTGCGCCGCGTCGGGGCCGAGCCGGAACAGGGCCGAGCCGTGAGGGCGGCGCGCGGTCACCGCTGGGCCAGGCTCGCTGTCACCGACGGGGCCTGGGCCCCGCCGCGCGGCACGGGGACGCACGGGCGGGGCCGCGGTGCCCGCGTGCCGGCCGTCGTCGCGGCGAGGTCGAGGGCGGCGACGAGGAGGCGCAGGGCACGGCGGGCCTGTGGGGCGTCGAGCCGGGCTTCGAGGTCCGCCAGGGCGCGGCCGGCCCGGTGCCGGGCGCGGCCGGTGCGTCCGGAACGGTGGTCGGCGAAGGCGCGGGCGTAGTGGGCCAGCGCCGTGGCCCAGGCGTCGTCGGCGCAGTCGGGCTGCGCGAGGGCCCGGCGGGCGGTGCGGGCCGCCGCCGCGGGGGCGTGGTGGGCCTGGACCACGGCCAGGGCGGCGAGGCTCACGGTGGAGGACGGGCCCCCGGGAGCGCCCCTGGGCGTGGTGTCCGCCGCCTGCCGGTAGTACTCGGCGGCCGATGCGGGGTCCTGCCGCCGCCACGCCAGGGTTCCGTGCACATGGGCGATGCGGCCGAGGAGGGCGTCGTCACCGGCGAGCACGGCCGCGGGCCAGGCGAGGGAGAGCAGGCGGTGCGCCGTGCGCGGGTCCCACGCCGCACCGAGCCAGGCCGCGAGCCATCGGCCCCGCGCCACGAGCGGGCTGTCGGCGGGCAGCCGGGGCAGCAGTCCGCGCAGGCGGTCGCTGCCTTCTCTGGCGTGGTCGTGGACCGCCCACCAGAACCACAGGTGCAGCATGGTCTCCAGGGCCGTCTCGGCGTGGCCGCTGCCGTCGCCGGCGCGGCGGACGAGGGCCATCAGGTCGTCGTGTTCGTCCTGAACGGTCTGGAGCGCCTGCCGCTGCAGGCCGGTGTTCCACAGGGTCTCGGCGACGGCCGCCACGCCGCGGAAGTGGGCGGCGTGCCGGTCCCGCGTCACCGGCCGCTCGCCCGCCGCCGCGAGCCGTTCCGCCCCGAAGTCGCGGGCGGCCCGGGCCATGCGGTAGCGGGGCGGGCGCACCGCGCCCGCCTCCCCGAGCACCTGGAGCACGCCCGTGGCGCTCAGCATCGCCAGGGCGGGGGGCACCTCGTGCGGTGCGAGGTCGGAGCCCGGGCACACGAACACCGCCGCCGCCTCCGTGAAGGGCCCGGTGAAGACGCTGAGCCGGCGCCAGACCTTGCGCTGGGCCGGTTCGCACAGGGCGTGGACGGCCCCGACGGAGGTGCGCAGCGTGCGGTGCCGCAGCAGCAGCGGGTCCGGGTCGGCCAGCCGGCACTGGCCGGTCTCGAGGTGGGCGGCCAGCTCCTCCATCGTCCACTCCCCCAGCCGGCCCGCGGCGAGTTCGAGTGCCAGGGGAACGCCTTCGAGCAGCCGGCACACCCGGGCCACGGCCGCGGGATCGGGCTGCTCCCTCCAGCCGCGCTCCCGTGCGCGGGAGACGAGGAGTTCCGCGGCGGGGGACGCGTCCGGCCGGCCCGGTGCCGCCTCCACCGGCAGGGGCTCCAGTCTGATCACCCGTTCGTCACCGAGGCCGAGCGGCCGCCGCGCGGTCACCAGGGCCCGTACCGCCGGCTGGGCCATCAGCAGTGTCTGGACCAGGCCGATGCACTCCGTGTGGACGGGATCGACGTCGTCCAGGAGGAGGAGCACCTCGCCCGCCGGCGCGGGTCGAGGGGGCGCGGCGAGTTCCGTGGGCGCCGGATCCCAGGACAGGCCGGGGCCGCCCGGGGCCCCGACGACACCCCAGGGCAGCCCGGCACCGCTCAGGGCCCGGGCGACCCGCGCGGTCAGCGCCCGGCGTCCGACGGGGATCCCGTCGTGCCAGCGCACCCGCACCACCGTCCGGGCGGGGCCGTCGGGGGGTGACGTGAGGGCGGCCAGGGCCAGCCGGCTCTTGCCCGTCCCGGCCGCTCCGGTCACGGTGACCAGCCGGTGCCCGGACACGGCGGCCCGGAGCGCGGCGAGTTCCCCGTCACGACCGACCAGGGCGCGACCGCCCCGGAAGCAGTCCTCGAACCGGGCGTCGTGTCCCTCGTTCCGATTCCACGTCTCCGGCATCGCGCACCATCCAGATCTTCGCTCTCGCCACCGACCCACCAAGATCGGGAGTCGATGCAGAACCCGCAGGTCCCGATTGCAGAACCGTCACTGCACCGGGCGTCACGGCAACCCCAACGCGCTCCCCCGCCCACGGGTGGCGCGCACGGGGGACGAACCACCCGTCGCGCTGAACGGGCGAACAACCGACCGACGTGACGGCCCCTCACGTGTCACCACCGCCACCGGGTGCCGACGGCCACGGACCCGGCCGGACGCCCCTCGGACCCGGCCTATCCGGACGGCATGCTTCCACTGGCTTGAAAGCGATCTGCTTGTCGCTCCTGGTAGTTGATGATCAATTCAAGTAATCTTCGATCGCGCCGGGGGCGTCACGGGATGACCCGGGATCAGAACCTGGGGGTGCCAGTGTCCAACGCCACCACGCTCGACCTGCCGTTTCCGCCTCGCCGCAACCCGAACCAGGCATCCGTCGCGCAGCGCCACCGGGACTGGCTCCTCCATCACGAGGGCCTTGCCGTCACCATCACCCTGCCGGCGTACGAGAAGTGGGACGTGCCCCGTCTCGCCGCGTTCACCAGCCCGGATTCCGCCGCCGACGACCTCGTCCTCGCCGCGGACCTGCTCGGCTTCTACTTCCTCTTCGACGACCGGTTCGACTCGGACCTCGGCCGGTCCCCGGCCCGAGTGGCCGAGATGTGCACCCGCCTGACGGGCCTTCTGCACGGGAACGGGCCCGAACCCGGCGACCGTACCGCCGTCGAGCAGGCCTTCGCCGACCTCTGGGAGCGCAGCGTGCGCGGCATGTCGGCCCGCTGGCTCGCCCGGTCCGCCTACAACTGGGAGTGGTACTTCGCCTGCCACCCCGCCGAGGCCGCCGGCCGGCTCACCGGGCGCCTTCCCGACCGGGAGAGCTATCTGGCGCTCCGCCGGGGCACGGCCGCCATGGAGACCCTCTTCGACATGGTCGAGCGGCTCAACCGGTTCGAGCTGCCGCAGGAAGTGCTGCATCACCCGGCCTTCCGACGGATGCGTCAACTGGCCGCCGACATACCGTCGTTCACCAACGACGTGCATTCGTACGCGCAGGAACTCGCCCGTGGCGACGTCGCCAACATGGTGATGATCGTCCGCGAGGAGCTCGGCAGCACCCCCGACGAGGCGGCCGCCGAGGTGATGCGCGAGGCACAGGCGATGGTCGACCGCTTCGTGGAGCTGTCGTCCGAAGTCCCCGAGATATGCGACCTCCTGGGCCTCGCCCCGGCCGCCCGGGAGGCGGCCCGCCGGTACGTCGACGGGCTCGCCACCTGGATAGCCGGCTACCACCGCTGGGAGATCGACACGGGCCGCTACACCCGCTGAACCCCGTCCGTTCCGCCCCCCGTCCCCGTCTCCTCGCGCTCAGGGGACGAGGACGACCTTGCCGAGATTGCGCCGGGACTCGACGAGTTCATGGGCGCGCGCCGCTTCGGCGAGCGGGATCTCGGCGGAGACGCGGGGGCGGAGCGTGCGGTCGCGGTGGAGTTCCCACAGCTCGTCGAGCCAGCGCGCGTACACCTCGGGCTCGCCCCGGGCGATGGCCGCCATCTGGAAGCCGATGACCGAGGCGCCCCGGACCAGCAGCTCGTACGCGTCGATCGTGCCGCCGCCCGAGCTGAAGGCGACCAGGCGGCCGCCGGGAGCGAGGGCCCGCACGGCGGGGCCGAGGAGCTCTCCGCCGACCCCGTCGACGACGACGTCGACCGGATCGCCCCAGGACTCGTCCCCGTAGAGCACGACCTCGTCGGCGCCGAGGGCGCGCACGAACTCCGCCTTCTCCGCGCTGCCGACGGCCGCGACCACCCGGGAGGCCCCGCCCGCCCTGGCGTACTGCAGGGCGAGGGTGCCGACCGCACTGGCCGCCGCGGTGACCATGACGGCGTCGCCGGGGCGTGGCCGGCCGGCCTCGTAGGCGCCGCGCGCCACCAGTCCGCTGCGTACCAGGGCCACGGCGTCGACGGCCGTCGCCCGGTCGGGAACACGGGAGGCCATCGTCTGGTGGACGACGGACAGTTCGGCATAGGCGTGGGAGAAGCAGAGGCCGGTGACGCGGTCGCCCGCGGAGAAGCCCCTGACGCCCGCACCGACGGCGGCGACGACGCCGGCCACCTCACCGCCGAGCGGACCGGGTTCGGCGCCCTCGCGCACCTTCCGTACGGCGGGCAGCGTGACTCCGACCGCTTCGTTGCGGACCAGCAGCTCACCGGGGCCGGGTTCCGGGACGGGGGCCTCCTCGACGAAGAGGGCCTCGGGGCCGCCGGTCACCTCGTACCGGACACGACGCATGGACACCTCCAGGGGTGACACGGGCAGGGGTTTCGAATTCATGGGGAGCCCCAACGAATCTCACCGTAGAGGAGAGACCATTGGGAAGTCCAATGAATTCGGGATAGCCTGTCCCCATGGCCCCCACGGAAGACCCGCACGCCCTGGCGCACATCCAGTCCCTGCCGAGCTGGCTGCTCGGCCGTGTGGCGGCGCGCGGCCGGAGTCTGGTCGCCGAGGCGATCGCCGGGGAAGGACTGAAGCTCCCGCAGCACGCCGTGCTCGCGGCGGTGGCCGCGTACGGCCCGGTCGCCCAGGCGGACCTGGTGCGCAGGCTGGGCTTCGACGCGAAGGACGTGGTCCTCCTGCTCAACCACCTGGAGGAAGCCGGGCTCGCGCGACGGCAGCCCGACCCACGGGACCGCCGAAAGAACGCGGTGACGGTGACGCCGGAGGGCGTACGGACCCTGGAGCGGTGCGCGGAACTGGCCGAACGGGCCAACTCCACGCTTCTGGCGCCGCTCAGCGCGGCAGAGGCCCGGCAGCTGATGGAGCTGCTGACCCGGGTGCACGAGGCGTAGCCGCGGACGGAACCGTTCCGTGACCCGCCCTGTACGATCATGATCCTTTGTCGGGTGCCGAGTCGGGGGATCAAGGCATGGACTTCGTGCTGCCGTTGAACGCTGCTGCCGCCACGCTGGAGACGGCGGGGGGCAAGGGAGCGGCTCTGTCCGAGCTCGCGCGCGGAGGGCTGCCGGTACCGGGCGGCTTCCACGTGTCGACCGCCGCGTACCAGGAGTTCGTCACCTCCACCGGCGTGGCCGACCGCATCCGTGCGGAACTCGCCGCCTCCGGACCGGACGACGGCCCGGAGGGGGGTGCGGGTGCCCGTATCCGGGCGCTATTCGAGGAGGGCCCGTTGCCCTCCGCCCTGGAACAGGCCGTCTCGAAGGCGTACGCGGAACTCGGCGACGGCGCGCGCACGGTCGCCGTACGCTCGTCGGCCACGGCGGAGGACCTGCCCGACCTGTCCTTCGCCGGCCAGCAGGACACCTACCTGAACGTCACCGGCGAGAGCGCCCTGCTGGCGGCGGTCCGACGCTGCTGGGCGTCCCTGTGGACCGACCGCGCCCTCGCGTATCGCACCCGGGCGGGCATCGCGCACGAGGACGTCTCGCTCGCCGTGGTGGTGCAGGAGCTGGTGGCCGCCGATGCCGCCGGGGTGATGTTCACCGTCGACCCGCTCGGCGGGCGCGCCGACCGGCTCGTGGTCAACGCGGCCTGGGGACTGGGCGAAGCCGTCGTCAGCGGGCTGGTCACCCCGGACACCCTGGTGGTCGACCGGGCCGGCCTGACCGTCGTGGAGGAACGCGTCGCCGTCAAGGAGGTGATGACCGTGCCGGCCTCCGGGGGCACCGCGGAGCGGCCGGTCCCCGCCGCCCTGCGCGAAGCCCCGGTCCTCACCGCCGCGGAGGCCGGTGAACTGGCCCGGCTCGGCCTCGCGATCGAGGAGCTGTACGGGGAGCCGCGCGACGTCGAGTGGGCGCGCGAGGCCGGTTCCTTCCGCATCCTCCAGGCCCGGCCGATCACCACCGTCGCGGCGCCCCGGCCCGAGGTGTGGAACGACAGCCTCGGCACCGACTCCCTGTGGACGAGCGCCAACCTGGGTGAGGCCGTCCCGGACGTGATGACGCCCGCGACCTGGTCGTTCGTGAAGGCGTTCATGGGCGACGTCATGGTCGGCGCCAGTCTGGAGGGCCGCCCGATGTACGGGAACATCGGCGGCCGCTTCTACATGAACCTCAGCGTCACGGCCACCCTGGCGGCCGCGTTCGGGCAGGGCCGGAAGTTCGCCCGGGCCAACGAGCTGGTGTTCGGGCGCCTTCCGGAGGGCGTGGTGATTCCGCTGCTGCCCGCGTCCAGGCTCCGGGTCTGGCGGGACACCCTCGGCGAGGCGTTCGCGGTGATGAGCCGCATTCGCGCGAACGGAAAGCAGCTGCCGGCGTTCCTGGAGGAGGCGCCCGCACGCTGCGAGGCACTGCGGGCCCGCGTCGCCGCGGCCGGGACCGGGGAAGAGCTGTCGGCTCTGTGGGAGTCGGAGGTGGCCCCGTACTTCCGCCGCTGCTGCCACATGCTCCAGGCCGCCACCCGCCAGGGCGGCGACACCCTCGTCAAGGTGCGCGGCACCCTGGAGTCCCTGGTGGGCGAAGAGGACGCCGACCTGATGACCACGGGACTCGGCGACGGGGGCCGACTGGCCAGCATGGGACCGCTGCTCGGCCTGGAACGGCTCGCCCGCGGCGAGACCGACCGCGACACCTACACCCGTGCGTACGGCCACCGGGGCCCGCACGAGTTCGAGGTGTCCCTCCCGCGGCCCGCCGAGGACGCGGACTGGCTCGACCGGCAGCTCGCCGCACTCGGCACGGTCGAAGAGGACGCCGCACTGCGTCTCGCACGGCAGACCGCGGCCCGTGCGGCGGCCTGGGACCGCCTGGCCGCGGAGCACCCCCGGCGGGTGGCGGGGATACGCGCCGCGGTGGACGCCTGGGCGGCCTCGGCACGCCTGCGGGAAGCCGCCCGCACCGAGATCGCCCGCGTCTTCTGGCTGCTGCGCACGTTCGTCCTGCGCGCCGGCGAGGTCAGCGGGGCGGGAGAGGAACTGTTCTTCCTGTCCCGCGAGGAGATCCTCACCGTGCTCGGCGGCGACCGGACCCCGCTCGCCGCGGTGCCGGCCCGCCGCGCCGCGTACGAGACCTACCGCGCGCTCCCCGTCTACCCGACCCTGATCCGGGGCGAGTTCGACCCGGCGGCCTGGGCCGCCGACCCGAACCGGCGGGCCGACCTGTTCGACGCGCAGGACACGACGCCCGCCTCGGACACGGTCTCGGGCTCGCCCGCCTCCGCCGGTGTGGTGGAGGGCGTCGCCCGGGTCGTCGCCGGTGTCGAGGAGGGCGAGGCCGTCCGGCCGGGCGAGATCCTGGTGACCACGGTGACGAACATCGGCTGGACGCCCCTGTTCACGCGGATCTCGGCGATCGTGACGGACGTCGGCGCGAACCTCTCGCACGCCTCGATCGTGGCCCGGGAGCTCGGCATTCCGGCCGTGGTCGGATGTGGCGACGCCACGACCCGGATCCGGTCGGGGGACAGGATCCGCGTGGACGGCGGCCGCGGGACGGTGGACGTCCTGGAGCCGGCGACGGCCCCCGGGCCCGCCTGATCCCCCTGCCCATGCCCTGACGGATCCCCCGCACGAACGGACGAATCGACCGGTGTCCCAACACGCCCAGGCCATGCGCCGCCATTTCCACGAGGCCGCCGCGCGGCGCGGCTTCTCGGTCGCCCCGGCCCAGGAGGCCGCCGTCGACCGCTTGGCCCGCCTGGCGGCCGAACTCGCCCGGCCGGCCTGGACCTTCCCCGGGCCGCCCCGCGACCTGTACGTCTGGGGCCCGGTGGGCCGGGGGAAGAGCTGGCTGGTGGACACCTTCTACGAAGGGCTGCCCACGCCGCGCAAACGCCGCCTGCACTTCCACGACTTCTTCCGCCGACTGCACGACGGGGCGACCTGGCCGGGCGCCCGCCACGACGGGCAGAGCGCCGTCGACAGCGCCCTCGACGAGCTGATCGGCGACAGCCGGGTCCTGGTCTTCGACGAGTTCCACGCGCACGACGCGGGCGACGCGATGCTGATCGCACGCCTCTTCCGCACGCTGCTGGACCGCCGGATCACCCTGGTCACCACCTCCAACTACCCGCCCGCCGGGCTGATGCCGGACCCGCTCTACCACCACTTGTTCGAGCCCACCATCAAGCTCATAGAGGAGCGGATGGACGTCCTGGACGTCACGGGTCCGGTGGACTTCCGCCGCGTCGCGGTGCCCGCGGCGACGGACGGCGGCCGCCGCTTCGCGACGGGCCTGTGCGTGCCCCCGGGTGATGCCGCCCTGGAGGCGCTCGGCCTCACCGTCCCTGCGGCCGCGGAGGCCACCACCGTCCAGGCCCACCTGCGGGAGCTCCCGGCCCGCGCGGTGCGCGGCGAACTCGTCTGGTTCGGCTTCGACGCGCTCTGCGAGAAGGCGACGGCGGTGCCCGACTACCTGGCCCTCGCCGAACGGTTCGCCACCCTGGTCCTGGACGGCGTGCCCCCGCTGGCCGAGGTCTCCGCGGACGGGCGGCAGCGGTTCGCGAACCTCGTCGACGTCGCCTGCGACCGGGACGTCCGACTCCTCCTCATCGGTTCCGACCCGCTCGCCGCCCTTCCCGCCGGTCGGGCCCTGACCCGCGACCTGGACCGCACGGCCAGCCGGCTCGCGATGCTCCGGCGGGCGGACCGATCCCTTCGGCCCGGACAACGGCCCTGATCCGTCCGGGCCGACTGTGGCCTCGGGAGTCCCGGCATGGCGCCCGGACGAACAGCGTGGAGTCCTCCGCGGCTCCGGACGGCGCGTCGGCGGCTCCGGCCGTGGCAGGCCCGCAGGCCGGGATCTCCCGGTGCCGTGACCGTGAACGCGAGCGGACGGCCCCGGCCGTGGCAGGCCCGGTGGATCCTGCCGGGCGGAGCGGTCGACGCCCACGACCCGCCGGTCCGTTCGCGCCGGCGCGCCACGAGCCGACCGACGAGCCGACGGCTTTGCGGGCGCGTCCTGGAGTCGGCCCGCCGGGCAGGCCCTACGCGGGGCCGACGGTGATGAGGTGCTCGGCCAGGGCGCGGGCCGCGGCGGCGGGCTCGGCGCCTGGGCGGGTCGCGCCGGCGGCGAGGAGACCGTCGACGAGGATGAGCAGCTGGTCGGCGGCGAAGTCGGGCCGCGGGTGCCCGAGGGCGGCGAACTCGTCCGTGAACAGGCCCCGGAGAGTGCGCCGGTACTCCCTGGTGACCTCGTGGCCGGGGTGCTCCGGGTCCGTGAGCGCGAGGTCGGCGGCGAGGTAGCGGCAGCCGTGGAAGTCCGGGTCGGCGGCGATGCGGCCGAGCCGGTCGACGACCGCGAGGAGCCGGGCCCGGGGGTCGTCCCCCGCCGCGTCCATGGTGGAGCGGTACCGCTCCACGTCCTCGGCGGTGCTGCGGCGCAGCACCTCGGCGATGAGACCGTCCTTGCCGCCGAAGTGCTCGTACAGCGAGCGGCGGGCGACGCCGGCTTCCTTGAGCAGGGCGTCCACGCCGACGCCGACGCCCTGACGGTAGGTCAACTCCTGGGCGGCGAGCAGGAGTCGCTCGCGGGGGCCCGGCTTCACGGAAGTGCTCATGGGGCGATTCTGCAGCACTTGACACGGTAGATCAACCGGTCTATCTATATGCCTCGTAGACCGAACGGTCTATCTCTTTCCAGGAGGCGTCATGTCCGTACGCACCACCGCCGAAGTCATCGCCCGTTTCAACCGGGCGTTCACCGACCGCGAGGCCGGCCTCCTGGCCGACCTGATCGCCGAGGACTGCGTCATGGAGAGCGTCCAGCCCGCGCCGCGCGGGGAACGTGTCTCCGGACGCGAAGCCTGTACGGAGTGGTGGACCGCCCTCGTCGACGACGACGCCGTGCGGTTCGCCCCGCAGGAGGTCATCGTGGCCGGCGACCGCGCGACGATCGTGTGGACCTACCGCTTCGGCGACGGCCCCGACCAGTGGGTACAGGGCGTCAACGTGATGCGCGTGACGGACGGCCGGATCGTCGAGGCGCTCGGCTTCGCCAAGACGGCCGGGGAGATCCGACCGGCCGCCGAGTCCGACGCCGCGTGAGGCCCGGCCCGGGTCACCCGGCCCCTGCCCCGGTCACCCGTTCCCCCCGCACCACCCACGTCTCA
This sequence comes from Streptomyces sp. NK15101, assembly GCF_020400725.1. Taxonomy (GTDB): domain Bacteria; phylum Actinomycetota; class Actinomycetes; order Streptomycetales; family Streptomycetaceae; genus Streptomyces. The sequence continues at coordinate 66,610 of NZ_JAINVG010000021.1, forward strand.
CGAAGGGCACGACCGATGCGGAGCTATCACCTGTCACACAGCGGGGCCGGGCTCTCCGGACTCGGCGTCCGCGAGCACGACGTCCCCGCGCCCGGCCCCGGCCAGGCCCTGGTGGCGGTGCGTGCGACGTCCCTGAGCTTCCGCGAGCTCATGGTGCTCGACGGGACCTACGTCCTTCCGGTCAAGCCGGACGTCGTCCCCGTCTCGGACGGGGCCGGCGAGGTGGTCGCGGTCGGGCCGGGCGCCGACTCGGTACGCCTCGGGGACCGCGTCGCCGCCACGCTCTTCCCGTCCTGGCAGGACGGCCCGTTCGCCGTCGAGCACGTCGCGCAGCGCGGCGGCTCCCTGGACGGCATGCTCACCGAGTTCGCCCTGGTCGACGCGGACTCGCTCGTGACCGTCCCCGCGCACCTGACGTACACGGAGGCCGCCACCCTGCCCTGTGTGGCGGTCACGGCGTGGAACGCGCTGACCGGCGACGGAGCGGGGGTCCGTCCCGGCGACACCGTCGTCGTGCAGGGCTCCGGCGGCGTGTCCCTCTTCGCGCTCCAGTTCGCCAGGGCGCTCGGCGCGCGCGTGATCGCCACGACCGGCAGTCCCGCCAAGGCCGCACGCCTGCGCGAGCTCGGCGCCGACGCCGTCGTCGACCACTCGGCCGACCCCGACTGGGCCGGCGCGGTCCGCTCCCTCACCGGAGGGCGGGGAGCCGACCGCATCGTCGACGTCGCCGGCCTCCTCCACGAGTCCGTCCGCGCCATCGCCCTGGCGGGCACCATCGCGTGCGTCGGCTTCATGGGCAGGACCGCCCCGCCGCTCGATCCGCACGCCCTCTTCGCCTCCGGCGCCACCGTCCGCAGCGTGGCGGTCGGCAGCCGCGCCCAGTTCACCGACATGAACGCCCTGATCGAGGCGCACGGCCTGCGGCCGGTCGTCGACCGCGTCTTCCCCTTCGACGAGGCCGTCGACGCCTACCGGTACTACGCCGGCGGCACGGCCTTCGGCAAAGTGGTCATCAGCCACTCCTGACCCCGGAGCCGCACCGCTCACCGGTCCCAGTACTGGGCGAGTGCCCCCTCTCGGTACGGAGCGGGGCTCACGCTCAGTTCGCCGGCGAACGGGCGGTCGAGGACGAAGACCAGGAGCAGGCTGAAGCCGATGAGGCCCGCGACGGAGGCGACGAAGAGGAGCTGGATCCGCAGCTTGCGCATGCCGTAGAGGAAGGTGAGCGGAACGAGGACGATCGCGCCGCCGAAGGCCAGGACCTGGAGGAGGGGCGGGAGTTCCTGCTGGGCCATGTTCAGGCGGGCGCGGCGCTGGGCGGCGATGTCGTCGAGGTGGACGACGGCCTCCTTGTAGAAGACCTCTTCGCGCACGGAGGCGGGATCGTACGCCTGGAGGACGTCGAAGGCGGACCGGAGGTGCGTCTCCGTGGCCCCGTAGCTCGGCTGCCCGGCGCGCATGCGGGGCCACTGGTCCTCGACGACCGCGTGGACGTAGCCGCTGAGGGCCGCGTCGAGGTCGGCGCGGACCGCGGGCGGGAAGGCGGCGGCGTCGCGGGCGATGAGCGCGGCGTCGGTGGCCTCGCCGGCGACGATGGTCTGGGTGCTGTCCAGCTGGGTCCAGAGGGTGACGATGACGAAGGCGAGGATGATCCCGTAGATCGCGCCGAACATCCCCAGGGTCACCCCGACCATGTCGTTGTGCTCCCCCCGGGCCAGCGACGGGTACCTGCGGCGGAGCAGCACGCTGCCGGCCACGGCGAGGACGACGGTCCCGCCGACGGTGACCACGGCGAGGGTGAAGGTGCTGAAGTGGTTGAGGAGCCAGAGCGACATGTGCGGGGAGTCTAGGCGCGGCGCGCGGTCGCTCCCGCCCCCCGAGGGCGATCACGGCGAATGATCACTCGCCCGTGTCGGGCGATGGAACACGCTGTCGCAACGAGGGCCCGGTACGGGAGGCACCCCGGTGTGGGAGCACGGCCTCCACCGCCGTCTCGCGGGCGGCCGACCCGGTGCGGGAGGCCAGCTCCAGCGGGGCCCCACACCCCTAAATGTTCAGTCATATGAACGACGTTCACGCACACATCCATTGACGCGCCCACGGCAACCCCTTTAGCTTCCGGAGAAAGCGCTTTCCCGTCCAGTCCCGGAACGCCGTCCATCCCCTCTGGAGCCCCCACATGCACCTGCGATCCGCCACGGCCTGCGTCAGCCTGCTGGCCGGCACGCTCGTAGCCCTGTCCCCGAACTCCGCGCACGCCGCGTCCACCCTGTACGAGGCCGAGAGCTCCCCGGCCGTCTGCAACGGCACCGTGGACTCCGACTGGTCCGGCTACACCGGCAGCGGGTTCTGCAACGGCACCAACGCCCTCGGCGCCTACGCGCAGTTCACGGTGAACGCCCCTGCCGCCGGAACGGCGACGCTCGCCGTCCGGTTCGCCAACGGGACCGCCACGGCACGGCCCGCCGGCCTCGTCGTCAACGGGGCGACCGTGCAGACGCCCTCGTTCGAATCCACCGGCACCTGGTCGGCCTGGACCACCAAGACCCTGACCGTCGCCCTGAACGCCGGGAGCAACACCATCCGGCTCAACCCCACCACCGCCGCCGGTCTGCCCAACGTCGACTCCCTGAACGTCACGGCCTCCGACGCCCCGCCGCCGGCCGGCGGTGCGCTGTACGTCGCCCCGGACGGCACCGACGGCGCCTCCGGCACCCAGTCCGACCCCACGACGCTCGCCTCGGCCCTCGGCCGGGTCGCCGCCGGCGGGACCGTCTACCTCCGCGGCGGCACCTACCGCCACTCCACGACCGTCACCATCCCGCCCGGCAACAGCGGCACGGCCGGCGCCCTGAAGACGCTGTCCGCCTACCCCGGCGAGACCCCGGTGCTGAACTTCTCCGCCATGACCGAGGACCCGGCCAACCGCGGCCTCGTCGTGAACGGTTCGTACTGGCACGTCAAGGGCGTCGTCGTCGAGCGCGCCGGCGACAACGGCATCTACGTCGGCGGCAGCCACGACGTCATCGAGCGGACGGTCACCCGCTTCAACCGGGACACGGGCCTCCAGCTCGGCCGCATCGCCTCCACCACGCCCCGGGAGCAGTGGCCCTCCGACAACCTGGTCCTCGGCGCGGAGTCGCACGACAACGCCGACTCCGACGGGGAGGACGCCGACGGCTTCGCCGCGAAGCTCACCGTCGGCACCGGGAACGTGTTCCGCCACGCCGTGTCCCACCACAACATCGACGACGGCTGGGACCTCTACACCAAGCCCGACACGGGCCCGATCGGGGCCGTGACCATCGAGGACTCCCTCGCGTACGACAACGGCACCCTCAGCGACGGCTCGCAGGCCGGGGCGGGCGACCGCAACGGCTTCAAGCTCGGCGGCGAGGGCATCGCCGTCGACCACGTGGTGCGGCGCACGATCGCCTTCCACAACGGCAAGCACGGGTTCACGTACAACAGCAACCCCGGCTCGATGACGGTCTCGGGCAACATCGGCGTCGACAACGCCCAGCGCAACTTCTCCTTCGACGCGGGCACTTCGGTCTTCCGGAGCAACACCTCCTGCCGCAGCACCGGCAGCGGCGCCAACGACCGGACCATCGGTGACGCCGACGGCTCGAACCAGTTCTGGACCGGGACGAACGGCTCCCGGTGCTCCTCCTACACCGGCGCCCTGAGCTGGTCCCACGCCGCGGACGGCCGCCTCGTCGTGGCGTTCGGAGGCCGTACGGTCACGTGGTGAGCCCCCGGTCCCGTCCGGCCCTCAGAGCGCGCCGGACGGGCCGACGACCGGGGCGGGGCCGACGACCGTCAGCGGGATGCCCAGGCCCTCGCACATCCGCCGGGCGCGAGCGAGCGCGCTGAGCGACGCGGGCGAGGGGTCGGCGGTGGGGAGCTGCATCCTGACCAGACGGGGTCGATGCGCCAGGAGGAGCGTCTCGATCTGCAGGACGGCCGCGGCACGGCTGGGGACGTCCAGGTCGCGCAGGAGTGCCAGGTGCAGGACTCCGTCCTCGACCAGATGCCTGATGAGCATGGCTCCTCCCGCTCCGGATCCCGCTCCTCGCCGCAGGACGCTCCGTTTCGTGAGAGCACGACGGAGGGCGACATGAGCATTATCTGCACAAAGGGTCGTCATCGGCAGTCGCAGCGCACGCGCCCGGTGGTTCCGGCCCCGGACGACGGCGGCCGCTCGTCCGAGCGCGTCTCCCGCCGGATCCGTCCGCGCGGGTCCGTTTCCGGTCGGCGTCACGGGTTACACGCCAGCCATGGTCACCCAAGACATTCCCCGCCGCACCCTCGCGCACGCCCGCGCGGCACTGCCGTCCGCCCGGGGGCCGGGCCGCGTCCTGGCGGCGATGGAGCGGATCGAGAACTCCGCCCGGTACGACCGGGTCGCCGACGTCCTGCGGAGTGCCGTGCACGGCCTCCCGCTCGGCCGGGCCCGGGACGTCCTCCACGGCCGCTGGCTCGGCCACCCGGTCCATCCGCTCCTGGTGCAGCTCCCCATCGGGGCCTGGCTGTCGGCGGCCGTGCTCGACCTCCTCCCCGGCGAACGCCGGGCGGCGCGCTTCCTCGTCGGCGTGGGCCTGGTGGGGGCGCTGCCGTCCGCCCTGTCGGGCTGGACCGACTGGGCGGAGCTGCGCCGTCCACAGCTGCGGGTGGGGCTCGTCCACGCCACCGCGAACATCACCGGCGTGGCCCTCTACGCGGCCTCCTTCTCGGCCCGGTGCCGGGGGCGGCACTGGCGCGGGAAGGCATGGGCGTTCTGCGGCCTCGCCGCGATCGGCACCGGTGGGGCGATCGGCGGCCATCTGGCGTACCGGCAGTCCGCGGGGGCGAACCACGCCGAGGAGGTCGTCGACCTGGTCGAGCCGGGCTGGCACGACCTCGGCGAGGTGGCCTCCCTGCCCGAGGGCCGGCCCCGGGAGGGCCGCATCGGCGAGGTGTCCGTCGTGATCGTGCGGGGCGCGGACGGCCGGGTCCACGTCCTGGCCGCACGGTGCAGTCACATGGGCGGACCGCTCGCCGAGGGCACCGTCGTGGACGGCTGCGTCCGCTGTCCCTGGCACGGCAGCACCTTCCGCCTGTCGGACGGCTGGAACGTGACCGGCCCCGCCACGGCGCCGCAGCCCGCCTTCGAGACGCGGACCGTCGGGGGCCGCCTCGAAGCACGACTCCGTACGGGTGTCGCCGACGGAGACGCCGGGGCTTGAGCCGTCGGCGCGGGCGAAGGCGCCGGGGCCCATGACATCCGCGCGAACCGAAGCGCCGGGGCCGGGACGTCCGCGCGAACCGAAGCATCAGGGCCGAGCCGTCCGCGCGAACCGAAGCTCCGGGACCCAGGGCCTCCGGGCTGTGCGGGGCGGCCGTCCGTGCCGTGCGCCCCAAGCCCGATGGTGTCGTGTAACCGCTCAGGGGCCCGCCGCCCCGCCGTGGAGCCGCCGCCCTGCCGTGGAGGGGAACCGGTGGGCGGCGGCTTCGGGGGAGGACCCCACGGCGCACGTGCCCCGTCCGCGCCGCTTCATGCCACTCCCGCGCGGACGGTTGCCGGCCCCGTACCCCCTGTCCGGGGCTCGTTTCGGCGGGGAGGCCCCGGGCAGACGCGTCAGCGGCCGCGGCAGTGTGCCCCCGCCGGAGGGCGGGCGAAGCCGAACCGGAGGAACCATGGACCACTCGCAGGCACCCGTACTCGAGGCACTGCAGGACTTCCGGCGCCGGGGAGACGTCGTCTTCGGCCCGCCGGGGCACAAACAGGGCCGCGGGACCGACCCCAGGGTGGCCGCCGTGGTCGGGGCCGACGTCTTCCGGTCGGACGTGCTGATGCTGAACGGTCTGGACGACCGCAGGATGTCCCGGGGCGTGCTGGAGCAGGCCCAGGAGCTGATGGCCGACGCGGTGGGCGCGGAGAAGGCCTTCTTCTCGACCTGCGGAAGCTCCCTGTCGGTGAAGACGGCGATGCTCGCCGTCGCGGGACCGGGCGAGAAGCTGCTCGTCTCCCGCAACGCGCACAAATCCGTGATCGCGGCCGTCGTGGTGAACGGGGTCGAGCCCGTCTGGGTGCACCCGAAGTTCGACGCCGAGCGGCACCTGGCCCACCCGCCGGAGCCCGACGACGTGCGCCGCAAGCTGGAGGAGCATCCGGACGCCAAGGGGATGCTGTTGATCACCCCCACGGACTGGGGCACGTGCGCCGACGTGCGGGGCGTGGCCAAGGTGTGCCACGCCGCGGGCGTGCCGCTGATCGTCGACGAGGCGTGGGGCGCCCACCTGCCGTTCCACCCGGATCTGCCGGCCTGGGGCATCGACGCGGACGCCGATCTGGTGATCACCAGCGTGCACAAGATGGGCGGGGCGATCGAGCAGAGTTCCGTCTTCCACCTCCAGCACGACCGGGTGTCGCCCGAGGTGCTCAAGCAGCGGGAGGACCTGCTCGGTACGACGAGCGCCTCCACACTGGTGTACGCGACGCTCGACGGCTGGCGGCGGCAGATGGCCGAGCACGGCAAGGAGCTGCTCGGCGGTGCGCTGCGGCGGGCCGCGCGGGTGCGCGAGGCCGCCGCGGGGCTGCCGGGGCTGGAGCCGATGGGCGCCGAGGTCGTCGACGCCGGGCTCGCCGCGGCCTACGACCCCCTCAAGGTCGTCATCGACGTCCGGGGCCTCGGCATCAGCGGGATGCAGGCGGCGGAGTGGCTGCGGGACAACTGCCGCGTGGACATGGGCGGCTCCGACACGTGCCGGCTCTCCGCGTCGATCACGCACGCGGACGACGACCGGACGGAGCAGCGGCTCGTGGAGGCGCTGCACGCGCTGGTGGACGGAGCCGGCGGGATCGCGCCGCGGCCGGCCGTACGGCTGCCGGAGCCCCGGGCGCTGGAGCTGGAGCAGGTGTGCCTGCCGCGCGACGCCTTCTTCGGGCCCGCGGAGCACGTGGCGGCGGAGGACGCGGTCGGCCGGGTCTCGGCGGAGACGATCAGCCCGTACCCGCCGGGGGTGCCGGCGGTGGCGCCCGGTGAGCTGATCAACGCCGAGGTGGTGGACTACCTGCGCAGCGGCGTGGAGCACGGTCTGCTCGTGCCCGACGCCGCCGACCCCTCCCTGAAGACGTTCCGGGTGACGGCGCGGGGCGCCGCCTGACCTGAGCGGACGGCCGCCGCCCGCCGGGTCGTGCGCCCGGCCCCGCGAGGACTTCGCGCGCCCGGCCCCGCGGCTGGTGCCCGGCCCTGCCTCGCGCGGCCGGGCCTGCCCCGTACACCCGGTCCCGCGTCCCGGCGCCCCGGTCCCGCGAGGACCGGGGCGCCGGGACGACCGCCGCCTCAGACCGCCGCGTTCATGACCGCGGCGACCTCCATCCGGCGTCGTACGAGCTCTTCGGCGACGTCGGTGGGGCGCCGGTGGTGCAGGGCGGCGTAGGCCCGGAGGCGGCGGGCCGCCTCGAGCGGGGTGATGTCCTCGGTGGCGGCGATCATGCCCGCCGCGGTGTCGAGGAGGGCCTTCGCGGAGAGCGCGGCGTAACTGCGGCTGGCGATGTCCGTGGGGCGGACGAGGTCGCGGTTCCAGGTCACGACCGCCGCCGCGGCGACGTTGGCGAGCCCGCGCAGGATCCCCGTCTCCGACGGGGAGAGCGAGGTGGCGGTGTGGGAGAGGAGATTGAGGGCGCCGATGCGCTGCCCGCGGACCTGCAGCGGCAGTGCGTGGGCACTCGCGTATCCGGCGGCGCGGACGACGGGGACGAAGGACGGCCAGCGCTCCTCGTACGCGGCGAAGTCCTCCACGTGGACCGGCGTGCCCGTCTCGTACGCCTCGATGCAGGGCCCTTCGTCGATCTGGGTCTGGAAGAGCTCGGTCACCGCCGCGCGGTCGTCGGTGGCCACGACCGGCCGCAGCCGCCCCCGGGCGTTGGCGAGCATGACGCCGGCCGCGTCCATCGGGGTCAGCCGGACGCTGTGGTCGACGAGCCTGCGCAGCAGGGTGGGCGGGTCGACGTCCTCGGAGAGGGTGTCGGCGAGGCTCACGAACGCCTCGGTGAGTTGCTGTTCGCGATTCATTCCGAATCACCCCTTCGCCGCTCGGGCCGGGACACGGACCTACTCATGGAATCTGATCTTTCCGGCGATGACGTCACGAGCCGCTTCGGTGACGGTCTGGGCGTGGGCGAAGGCGTGGGCCCGTAGGCGGGCGAGGGCGTACTCGGGATCGACCCCGAGATGCACCATGATCATTCCCGTGGCCTGGTGGACCTCTTCGTGGTCGTTCTCCGCCCCGTCCAGCCAGGTCGGCGCGAAGGGGGCGTTCCGGCTGCCCTGCGCGCTGTGCAGGGACAGCAGGGCGCTCGTGATGGCCTCCGAGACGGGGAACGCGAAGGACTGGTCCTGCTCGGAGAGCGGACCGGGCGCGTCGCGGTAGAGGTCGAGCGTGCCGATGGCGAGACCTCCCGCGCCGAGCGGGAGGGAGAAGACGGCCCGCACCCCCAGTTCGACGGCCTGCTGGGCGAAGACCGGCCACCGCCGGGCGTCCGGCCCCTGGGTCAGGTCGGCGGCGAGCACGGGGGCCGCCGCCCTGCTCGCGGTCTGGCAGGGGCCGTCGCCCAGGGTGTACTGGGCTTCCGCGAGCCGTCCGGCCACCGGGTCGCTCGACCACCACAGCGCGCCCGTGTCGCCGCCGCCGTAGAGGGAGATCGAGGCGCCGGTGACGTCGAGCAGGTCCACACAGGCCCGGCAGAGGACCGCGGGGGCGTCGGCCGCGGAGAGGCCCTCGACGGAGAACAGGTCGGCCAGGCGTTTCGTCCTCTCGGTGCCGGACCACGCGTCCGCGTCGGCCCCTCGTCCCTCGTCCTCCGGCCGCCCCTGGTTCATGATCGTCACCTCCGCCCGTCGGGCCCGTCCCGCATCTTCCCTCATATGGCGCCCGAAACCGGAACCGCCCTCTCGTGTCGCGGGTCAGGCGGACGGGAGGCCGCCGCCACGAGCCCGGCGGACACCCGCCACACGCTGGAGCACCATTCTGCCGATGAGGGCGCGTCGGAAGTCCCCGGCGACGGAAGGGGCCGCTTCCCGGTCGGGCTCCGAGGTGAACAGGAGCGGCACCGGCGGCGAGCGCCGCGCGTGGACGCCGCCGACGGTCGCGAGGCGCACCGACCGGTCCAGCGCCCAGCGGCGGACCTGGGCGACCATGTCCTCCGCCCGTACGAGGCCGACGTCGAGGAGGAGGTACTCGATGCCGCCCGGCAGGGTCCCCAGCTCCCGGGCCAGGAGTCGGCGGCCCTCCTCGGGCGTCACCTCCTCGGCAGGGCCGGTCGGCGTCACGACGGCGAGGGGGCCGAAGGTCTGGATCCGTACGCGGTAGGACTTCATCGGGCTCCCCCTCGGGGGCGGAGCCCAGGGCAGCTGGTGCACGGCTGTCCGGAGCACGGTGCATGCCGTGCGTGCTGCGGCTTCCAGAGCCGTCAGGGCGCGCGACCGACGGGGGCGTCCCGTGAAGGAGGCGCCGGGGTTCTCTGAGCGGCGGGACCGATCGGTTCCTCCCTCCAACCATCCCACGCGGGACGGGATACGGAACGCGTCGCGGCCCACGGATCACGACGGGCCGCACCTGCCGAACACCGGGTGCGTTCCGGGCGGGGCGTGGCATGCTCAAACATATGGAGGGCGATTTCGCGACCCCCGGCGCGGGCGAGGGGGCGGCACCCGAAGTGCGCGCGTTGGCGAAGGTCGTGGCACGGCTGCGCGCCGAGGTCGTGGACCTGGAGGGCGGCGCCTCGATGACGGCCGTCCTCGAACGGGCCAAAGGGGTGGTCATGGCCCAGGCCGGGGTGTCGGCCGAGGCCGCCTACCGGCTGCTGCTCGACCGCTCCGAGCGACACCGCAGAACCCTCCTGGAGGAGTGCTGGATCACCCTGGGCCGTCTCGGGGAGGGAGGCGCACCGGCATCCGCGCGGCCCGCGGCGCCCCCCTCCGAGCTGCCGCGGGAGGAGGACCCGTCGCCGTTCAGCGCCCCCCGCTACGTCGTCGGCGGAGCCCGGCCCGCCGGTCACGGCCGGGCACTGGCCCAGCTGGCCCGGGGGCTGGCGCACACCCGGACCCCGGACGACGTCGCGGAGCTCCTGCGGACGACCCTGGGCGAGCCCGAGGACGTGGGGGCGGTGATGATCTACACCGTGGCGGCGGCCGGGAACCTGGAGCTGGTCGGCAGCGCCGGCGTGTCCGACGAGCTCGCCGGACGGTGGAGCCGCATCCCGCCCCTCAGCGGTGTCGCCGCGCTGGAGGCCTTCGACACCCAGGAGGCGGTCTGGCTGGAGGACACGCGGCGGGACGCCGACCGCTACCTCCTGATCGGGGACCCCCCCGAGCAGTGGCCCACCCGGGCCTGGCTCCCCGTCCCGGGCGGTCCGCCGATGACGACGGTCGTCGGCTTCTTCCGCACCCGTCCGGGCCCCTTCGACGCCCGGACCCGGACGCTGCTGCGGCGGGCCGTCAGACTGTGCGGCGGACCCCTGCGGGAGGACCGGGGCCCGCTCGGAGGCGCCGCGCCCGAGGAGGACGTCACCGTCGTCCAGGCGGTCCTGGACGCCCTGCCGGGCCCCGCGGTCCTGCTCGCCCCGCTGCGCTCGGAGACCGGTGACGTCGAGGACTACCTGATCGAGGCGGCGACGCCCGGGGCGGTCGACGTGGCCGGGCGACGCGGCAAGGAGCTGGTGGGCCGGCGGATCCTGGAGACGTACCCCACGGTGGCGGGCACCGCCCTGTGGGACGGGTACCTGGACACGCTGGTCACGGGGTCGGTCTACGAGGGCGAGCCCTTCACGTACGAGGAGGTGACCGCCGGCGTCCAGCAGAAGTCCGTGTACTCGGTCCGCGCCTCACGGCTCGGCGGACGCCTCGTGGTCTCCTGGGTCCGCCACGACGCCGACGAGCGCGAGACCCGCCTGCTGGCCGACATGCAGCGCCTGGGAAACCTGGGCTGGGCCGGCTGGAACCTGGTCACGGACACGATCACCTGGTCGGACCAGGTGTACGTCGTCTTCGACCGCGACCCCGCGCTGGGACCCATGCGTCTGGAGGAACTGCCGGAGCACCTGGTGGCCGAGGACCTGCCGAGGCTCGGCGCGGCCGTCCAGCGGCTGCTCGGCGACGGCCGGGCCATCGACGAGCCCTTCCGCATCTCCACCGCGCACGGCGTGCGGCACCTGCGGATCGTCGCGGAGGCGCAGCGGGACGCGGACGGCACGCCCGTCGAGGTGCACGGCTTCTTCCAGGACCTCAGCGCGCAGAAGGACGCCGAACTCGCCCTGCGCGACAGCGAACGCGAGAACCTCGTCCAGCGCGGCATGCTCAAGGCCGAGCGGGCCCTCGGCGCACGGCTCCAGGAGACCCTGCTGCCGATCCCCGAGCAGTCGCTGGAGCTCGCGGGGCTGCGCGTCGACGTCGCCTACGTGCCCGCCGACCGGGGCCTGAACGTGGGGGGCGACTGGTACTCGGCGATCGAACTGCCCGACCGGAGCGCGCTGTTCGTCGTGGGAGACGTCGCCGGCCACGGCCTGGCGGCCGTCGGCACCATGGCGCAGCTGCGGTTCACCGCCAAGGGCATGAGCATCACGGGTTCCGGTCTCCCCGACGTCCTCGGCAGGCTCAACGCGCTCCTCCTCCACACGGCCGACGACGAGCGCGGCGCCACCGCGACCATGGTCATGGGCCGCTACCAGCCCTGGGACCACCGCCTGACCTGGGTCCGGGCGGGGCATCCGCCGCCCCTGCTGATCCGGGACGGCGAGGCGCGCTTCCTGCCCCAGCCCGAGGGTCCGCTGCTCGGCGCCCTGCACGGCTCCCGGTACGAGGAGGCCGCGGTCGACCTGCGGCCGGGGGACCATCTGCTGTTCTACACGGACGGCCTCGTGGAGGAGCCGGGCGAGGACATCACGACGGGCCTGGACCGCCTCGCCGCCGAGGCGCTGCGGCTGGTGCGCGGAGGCCGTGACCTCATGGTCGCCCGGATGCTCGCCGGGGCCGGCACGGGGAACCGGGACGACGTCTGCGTCCTCGACGTCCATGTGCCCCGCGGCCGGGACGGGACGTGGTCCGAGGTGTGAGGCCGTCGCGCCGCGCCGGGAGGGCCCGTGTTTCTCCCCCCGGCACCCGGGCAACCGCAACGACGAACCGTCTCCGCGGAGACCGGGGAACGCGCGCAGCCACCGGAGGCGTCATGACCGAGTTCGGGTACTTCCTCTCCTGCGAGGAGTTCGGGCCCGCCGATCTCGTCGCCCAGGCCCGGATGGCGCAGGACGCGGGCTTCCGGTCACTGTGGATCTCCGACCACTTCCACCCCTGGAACGAGGCACAGGGCCAGAGCCCCTTCGTGTGGTCCGTGATCGGGGCCCTGTCCCAGGCCGTGCGGCTGCCCGTCGAGACGGCCGTGACCTGTCCGACCGTGCGTCTCCATCCGGCGCTGGTCGCGCAGGCCGCGGCCACCTCCCAGCTGTTGCTGGAGGGGCGCTTCCGCCTCGGTCTCGGCAGCGGAGAGGCGCTCAACGAGCACGTCCTCGGCGACGCCTGGCCGTCCGCCGCCGTGCGTCTGGAGATGCTGGAAGAGGCGGTCGAGGTCATCCGGCTCCTCTTCACCGGCGAGACGGTCACCCACCGGGGCAGGTACTACACCGTCGAGAACGCCCGGATCTACAGTCTGCCCGACACCCCGCCTCCCCTCGACGTGTCCGCCTTCGGCCCCCGGGCCGCCGATCTCGCCTCGCAGATCGCCGACGGCCTCGTCACCACCGCCCCGGACGGGGACCTCATCGCGCGGTTCCGGGCGCGCGACCCCGCCCGGCCCGTGTACGCGGCGACGAAGGTGTGCTGGGCGGAGTCCCGCGCCGAGGCGGTGCGGACGGCCCACCGGATCTGGCCGACCGAGCACCTGCCCGGCGAACTGAACCAGATCCTGCCCACCCCCGCCCACTTCGAGCAGGCCTCCACGCTGGTGACCGCGGAGACGGTCGCGGCGGGGGTGGCGTGCGGCCCCGACCCCGAGGAGCACGTCCGGCACCTGCGCCCGTTCGTGGACGCCGGCGTCGACCGGCTGCACGTCGGCCAGATCGGCCCGGAGCAGCGCGGCTTCTTCGACTTCTACCGCAGGGACGTGCTGCCGCTGCTCGACGGCGCGTCCTGAGGAGCACGGTCCGGCCGGGACCTCCCGCCGGCGCCGTGGACCCGTCACCGGAGCAGGGCCACGGCGGCATGGTGGCCGTCCGGGACGGTGACGTCGGCGAGGAGCCAGCCGGGCGGTGCGGCCGGGACCGGGCCGGCGCCCACGTACTCGGCGGACGGGTCGGCGCCCAGACCGATGCCGAGCCCCTTCAGATAGGCCTCCTTCCTGGTCCAGACGCGGGCGAACGCGGCGGGCCGGCGGGCGGGGGCGAGGGCGGCGAGTTCCGCCGCCTCGGCGGGGTGGAGGACCTCCGAGGCCTCCGCGACGGTGTGCGCCGCCGGCACCCGCTCGATGTCCACGCCCACGGGTGTGGACGCGACGGCGATCAGGCTCAGCCCTTCGCAGTGGGAGAGCGAGAAGTGCGGGCGCCCGCCGGTCAGTACGGGGCGTCCGTGCGGCTCGCCGCAGCAGGGGCACGGCGCGCGGGCCACCGACACGGCGCGGGGCGCGACGCCCAGGTGGGCGCCGAGCAGGCGGCGCAGCCCGACGTGCGCGCACAGATAGGTGGCGCGGTCGCCGGAGCGGCGGAACTCCTCGGCGCGGGCCAGTTCGCCGGCGTCCAGGACGAGGGGGGCGTACCGGGTGACGGTGGCCTGGTGGGTCTCGGTGGCCACCAGCCACAGCTGCGGCCGGACCGGGCGGAGGCCGGGCAGCCGGGGCAGGGCCGTGGTCAGGGGCGGGAGCGTGGTCGGGATCAGCGGGCCGGCCGGCGGAGCTGCCGGCGGTGGCGGGGAAACCAGCGGGATCATGTCTGCCTCACACGGAAGTGGCGGTGGGCTCCGGTGCGGTACGGGCACGGGCGTCGGCGCGCGGCGCGGCGGCGGCCGCCCCGCCGCGCAGGGCGACGGCCGCGGCGACCGGGGAGAGGAGGGCGAGGCCCGCGCACAGCAGCCAGGTCCCGGTCACCCCGAGGTAGAGCGAGACGGGGCTGAACACGGCCAGGGACAGGGGGGCCGCGCCGATGCCGGAGAGCGCGAAGGTGGACATCGCGGCGCCCATCCGGCCCTCGGGGACGGCCTGTTGGTAGGCCGTGACCAGGGCCGGGCCGTTGAGGCCGGAGAGCAGGCCGACGGCTCCGGCCGTGCCGGCCAGGACGACGGGCGAGGGGACGAGGGCCATGGCGGCCATCCCGGCCGCGAGGCCGGCTCCGGTCACCACGAGCTTGGTGTGCGCCGGGATCCGGTGGGCGAGCGCCGCGCCCAGGGCGGCGGACGCCAGCGCGCCGGCGCCGAAGACGGCCAGGACCATGGCGACGGCGCCGACGCCCCAGCCCTCGTCGGCGGCCCGCAGGGGCAGGGCGACCTCGGCCGGCCACAGGAAGGCCAGGTCCATGCAGAAGCAGGCGACGAACATCCACCGCAGGCGCGGGTGCGCGGCGAGGAGGCGGAAGCCGTCGCCGGAGCGGCGCAGCAGGGAGGAGGGCCCTTGGGGGGCTCGCTCGGGCCGGGTCATGCCGTGGGTGACGTGGCTGGCGCAGGCCAGCCAGACGGCGCAGCCGGCGGCCGCGGCCGCCATGGCGACGGGCAGGCCTCCGACGACGACCAGCCAGGCGCCGAGGGGCGAGCCGGCGATGGGGGCGACCCGCAGCACCATGGAGAAGAGGGAGTTGGCCCGGCCGAGCTGGTCCTGCGGGGCGAGGCGGGGCAGCAGGACCCCGGAGGCGGGCCCCGTGAGACCGAGCAGGACGCCGTCGACGAGGGCGACGGCGATCAGCGGCCACAGGCTCTCGGTGGTGGCGGTCACCAGCGTTCCGGCCACGAGGACGAGGACGCGGACGGTGGTCGCGCGGAGCAGGACGGCGCGGGGTCCGAGCGCGTCGGCGAGCGCTCCGCCGAAGAGCAGCAGCAGGGCGCGCGGCAGGGTGGCGGCGAGGGTGACGTACGTGACGGCTTCGCGGCCGCCGAGCTGGACCGCCGTCCAGCTCATGGCGATCAGGAGGGCGAAGCTGCCCGCCTGGACGGCGGCCTGGCCGATGACGAGACTGCTGACGCGACGCCAGTCGACGGCGGGCTCTCGGCCCGCCGGTGCGCTGGTCGTGGGGGTCGTTCCCATGGGGTCGGCTTTCTGTGGTCGAGGGACGGGGAGCCAGGACGTGGGGCGGAGGTGCGGGGGTGCGGAGGCGACGGCCCCGGTCAGAGGGGCGGGCGGACCCGGACCCGGACGCCGGCGGCGTCGCCCCGGAGACCGGCGGCGACGGCGAGGGCCACGGCCCGGTCGGCGGCCCGGCGCACGGCGCGCCGCCGGCGCGTGCCGAAGGCGCTGGGCCGGGAGGTGACCGGGGCGGGGGGCCGCGGCGTACGCAGCTCGACACGGCCGCCGAGGTAGCCGCGGCCCGCCTCGGCGAGGGCGCGCTGGGCCGTGTGCCGGGCCGCGGCGACGAGGTCGGTCCCGTCGTGGGTGACCGTCACGCTGATGCCCGGGGCCTCCCGGACGGAGAAGCAGGCGCGGACGGCGTGGTCCCGGGCGCGCCGTCGGTGCGCGGTCATGGCGTCGCTCCCGCCGGATCGGTGACGCCCGGGGGCGGTGCGTCGGCGGTGTGGCCGACGTGGGACGGGTGGCCGTCGGGCCACCACAGGTCCTCGGGACCCAGGGCGGCGACGGTGTACTTTCCCAAGGCGCTGATGAGCAGCCGCAGTTCGAGGGCGATGCTGTCGGCGAGGCGCTCCAGGCCGTGCTCGGGGTCCTCGTCGACGGCCACGAGGGCCGCGCGGCCGAGGCCGACGGCGGTGGCTCCCAGGGCGAGGGCGCGCACGGCGCGGCCGCCCTCCCACATGCCGCCGCCGGCGAGCAGGCAGCCGTCGGGGCGGCCGATGCGGCGCAGGCATTCGGCGAGGGGCAGGCCGACGTGGTCGAGGAAGACGCCCGGGGCCCAGCCGGTGCCGCCCTCGGCGCCGTCGACGGTGACGGCGTCCGCTCCGGCGGACCAGGCGGTGCGGGCGGCACGGGCGATGTCGCGGCCCGGGTGGAACTTCACCCAGGTGCGGGCCTTGGGGAAGTTGTTCCGCATGAAGCGCAGCTGCTGGCGGAGGATCTCGTCGGTGAACGTGCCGGGGGTGGCGCAGCGCAGCCGGTGTTCGCCGTCCGGGCCGAGGACGTCGCTGACGGTGAAGCGGCGGGCGAGCTGCTCGGCCTCGGCGCGGTCGACGACGGTCATGCCGCCGAGTCCGGGCTTGGCGCCCTGCCCGGTCTTCAGCTCGAAGGCGAGCCGGCCGGTCTCCAGGAGGGACCGGAAGGCGGGGTCGCTGTAGAGGAGGTTCCAGACCTCGGAGTCGGCGTCCTCGGTGGACTGCTGGACGACGACGCCGCCGACGCCGTCGGGTGCGGCGTCGAGGTAGGCCTCGACACGGGCGAGGAGGGCCGAGCGGGTGGCGTCGCCGGCGCGGCGGTAGCCGTGCACGGGGATCATGTTCTCGCCGATGACCATGGGGATGCCGAGGCGGGCGGCCTGCCGGCTCGCGTGGACGGCGAGGTCGCCGCTGCCGGCGCGGGTGGAGCCGAAGGCGGACAGGTAGAGGGGCAGTCGGGTGGCGAAGCCGCCGACGCGGGAGCCGAGGTCGACGTCGGTGAACTCCGGTTCCCGGGCGAGGTCGATGAGCTTCTCGAGGCGCTGGGGCATGAAGACGGGCGGGACGATGCGCGCCCGGTCGAGGCCGTCGGCCGCGAAGGCCGCCGGGCCCGGTCCGTACAGCCGTGTGCCGTACGCGGCGGGGTCGGGGAAGACCTCGGCGGTGCCGTTGCGGGCGCGGGCGCGGACCTCCCGCTCGGGGAAGCCGGGGGCGCCGAGGGCGGTCACGGGGCCACCACCCCGGGGAGCTTCGGGTAGGCGCTGACCTGCCACAGGGCGTCGAGGCCCGTGAGGAAGCGGACCAGGCGCTGCAGGCCCATGCCGAATCCGGCGCTGGCCGGCATGCCGTCGCGGGCCTCCTTGAGGTACCAGGCGTACTTGGCGGGGTTCTCCCCGCTCTCGCGCATGCGGGTGACGATGGTGGCGTAGTCGGCCTCGCGCTCGCTGCCGGAGACGAGCTCGCCGTATCCGTGCGGGGCGATCAGGTCGAAGTTGCGCAGGACGCCGGGGCGTTCGGGGTCCTCGCGGTCGTAGAAGCCGCGGGAGCCCTTGGGGTAGTCGTTGACGAAGAAGGGGCGGTCGCTCTCCAGGGAGAGGAGCCTTTCGCCGGCCCAGTCGATCTCGCCGTCGGGGTTCTGCGGGTGACCGGCGGCGAGGAGGCGGGCCACGGCGTCGTCGTGGGTGCGGACGTCGTACTTGCCGGCGCGGACGTCGGCGAAGTCGCCCTCCACCCGGCCGAGTTCCCCGAGGATCTCGGGGACGGCGGTCCACACGTGCTCGGTGACGTGGGTGAGCAGGCCGGCGGCGATCTCCTGGGCGTCCTCGCGGCTCCCGTCGGCGATCTCCACGTCGATCTGGTGGAACTCGACGAGGTGCCGGCCGGTGCCGGCGGTCTCCTCGGGCTCGACGCGCACGTTGGGGGCGACGTAGAAGAGCCGGGGGAAGCCGCGCAGGGACGCCTGCTTGTAGAGGATGGCGCTGGTCATCAGCTTGTACGGGTGGCCGTAGTAGTCGACGTCGAGGGCCTTGGCGCCGCGGCCGCCGGGGTCGGTGACGGGCCCGACGAGCGGGGGCAGCAGTTCGGTGAAGCCCTCGCCGCGCAGGAACGCGCGGGCGGCGTGGAGGGCCTCCTGCTGGACGAGCATGGCGGCGCGCAGCCGGGGCGAGCGGAGGTGCTCGCCCAGCGGGGGCGGGGTGGCCGGTGTGGCGGCGGAGAGGGGCTGGTCCATGGCGGGGCTCCTGTTCGAGGGAGGCGCGGGCGGTCGGACGGCGGTTGGGCCCGGGTGGTCGGGCGGCAAGGGTGGCGGGTGAACAGGCCCGGGTGGTCGGGCGGCAAGGGTGGCGGGTGTGGGTGGTCGGGTGGCGGACGGGTGGGCCCTGGTGGTCAGACCGTGAGCGGGGTGGCCGGCGGGCGGTCGTGGCCGTCGCCGCTGTCACGGTGCCGGGGGCTGTCGTAGCGGTCGGCGACGTGGTGGAGGGCGGCGAGGAGGCCGGCCGAGGTGAGCGGGGCCGCGTCGGCCGCCGTGTCCGGGCGGATCGGCATGGCGCCGGTCCGGGCCCAGCGGAGCCGTCCCGCGGGGTCGACGAATCCCGCGGAGCGGCCGGCGTTGTCGGGGTGGAGGCAGAACGGCACGTCGAGCAGGCCCCGTTCGAAGGCGGCCGGCAGGGCCCGGGACAGGTCGGGGTGGAGGCCGAGGACGGTCTCGATCAGGGTGCGGGCCTCCTGGTACACCTCGCCGTCCCCTTCGGCCGCGGGGCCGGGAGCCGGGGGTCCGGCGAGCGCGGCGGCCGCGGCGGCGGTCTCCAGGGCGCGGACGTTCTCCCCGACGGTCGGGATGCGGTGGGCCTCCGCGGTGGTCTTGACGATGAGGCGGCCGGCGCCGGAGCGCACGGCGAGCCGGGCGGATGCCTCCAGGAGGCGGGTGGCGCCCTGCTCGGTGCGGGGGTAGACGCCCATGTAGGTGTAGAGGACGACGTGGTGGTCGACGTCGTCGGGCAGGAACTCGGCGGCGAGCCGGTGCAGGGCGCTCAGGGCCTCCTCGTCCTGTGCCGGGTCGGTCTGCTGGGCGTAGCTGAGGGAGACGCTGCGCAGCCCGAACCGGGCGAAGAACAGGCACTCCAGGACGCTCACGGCCACCAGCAGGCCCGGTGGGCAGAGTTGGCCGAGGAGGCAGCCGCCGAAGCTCTCCAGGTGGGGCACGGCCCCGGGCCGGGCCGTGGAGGCGAGGAGTTCGCAGGCGCGGGCCCAGGCGGTGACGGACTCCCGCAGGGGGGTGCGGCCGTAGGGCAGGCAGTAGGAGACGGGGCCGCCCTCGGTGGCGTCCAGGCCGGCCGCGGTCAGCGCCCGGACGATGGCCAGGGGGCGGGCGGAGCCGTGCCGGACCTGGACGGGGAAGTCGGCGTCGAACAGCCCGTCGAGGACGGTCCGGGTGGTGGCCGGGGAGTGCGCGGCGATCGGGTAGCCGTTGAGGAGGCTGCCTTCGGCCACGGCGGCGCGGGCGGCGGCGAGGTCGCCGACGCGGGTGTAGCTGTCGACGGTCAGGGTGCCCGCGGTGTGCGCGGTGGCGGCCCTGGTCCGGGCGAGTCCGGCCCGCATGCGGCCGGGGTCGCCGAAGCCCATGCGGGGCTGGACGACGAGCCGGCCGGCGGTCATGGACGCCGCGACGAAGCCGCCGAAGCCGGGGGCGGGGGCGGGGGCGGGGGCGGTCAAGCCGGCACCTCCCTGCGGGCGCGGGCGGCGAGGAACTCGCGCAGGGCGTCCAGGTCCTCGCCGAGCACGGCGTCGCAGCCGGCCTCGGTGAGCCGTGCCACGTCGGCCTCCTGGCGGTGCCCGGCGACGCCGAGCTTCCCGCCGAGCACCACGGGGAGGCCGGCCAGGGCGGGTACCTCGCGCAGCCTGCGGACGGCGGCGAGTCCGTCGCGGTAGCCGTGCCCGTTGACACTGCTGAGCACCACCGCGTCGGGCGCGTGCCGCAGACAGCCGGCGACCAGCAGCTCGGCAGGGGCGCAGGGGCCGAGCCCCACGACCTCGTGGCCCTGTTCCTCGAGGAAGAGACGGAGATACACGAGATTCCAGGTGTGGGAATCCGATGCGGTTCCGCTCAGGAGTATCTTCATGTGTCGAGGATAGATTTCCGGGGATTCCGGAGGGGGAAGTGTGACCGGCAGCAAGGACCGGCACTTTCATTTCTTGATTTCCCCACGGAAAAGCGCCGTGCCCCGCATCGGCTGCGGGGCACGGCGCTTCGGCCGGGGAGGGGTCAGGCGTACTGGGCGACGAGGCTGCGCGGGCGGATGTCGGTCCAGTTGGCGGTGATGTACTCCAGGGCTTCGGCCCGGTCACCGGCGCCCCAGACGCTGGTCCAGCCGGCCGGGACGTCCGCGAAGGCGGGCCACAGGGAGTGCTGCCCCTCGTCGTTCACGACGACGTGGAAGGTGCCCTCGGCGTTGTCGAACGGGTTGACGGACTCGCTCATGACTGGCTCCTCGTTTCTTCCTTCTGAAGCGCGGAGAGTTTCTCCGCGACTATTCTTCCGATTTTTTCGAGAGGTTCCGGTTCGGCCATCCGGAGGTGGCTGCATTCGACGGTGTGATTGTCGACTACGCCCTCGGTGAAGGGAATCCAGGTGGCGGCGAGGGCGCCTTCGCGCTCCCCCGGCCGGCGGGCGGTGAAGAACAGCGTGTCGGTGTCGGCGACGCCCGGCACGTGCCGGGCCATGAGGGCGGCGTGCGTCTCGGAGGCGCGGAGCACCGCCCGGAGTTCCGCGTCGGAGAAGCCAGCGAGGACGGGGTCCTCGCGGCGGATCTCCTCCATCGCCGCTGCCGGGTCCCCGGCGTCAGCCGGCCGGGCCGCCGCCGTCCGCTCCTCGGGCGGGAGGACGGAGACGCTGCCGGGCCCGGTCTGGTGGACGTCCATCAGCGCGAGCAGTTCGACCCGCTCGCCGGCCTCGCGGAGCCGTACGGCCATGGCGTGGGCGACGAGGCCGCCGTACGACCAGCCGAGCAGCCGGTACGGGCCCCAGGGCTGGATCCGCCGGATCTGCTCCAGGTAGTCGTCGGCCATCGCCTCGACGCTGCGCGGCCGGTGGTCGGGCTCGCTCAGCGCACGGGCCTGCAGGGCGTACAGCGGCTGGTCGTCGCCGAGGTGGCGGGCGAGTCCGGCGTAGGCCCAGCCGACACCGGTGCCGGGGTGGACGCAGAACAGCGGGCGGCGGGTGCCGCGGGTGCTGAGCGGGAGCAGGACGCCCAGGGCGGCCGTGCCGTCGCCGTCGTCCTCCGGCAGGCCGAGGAGCCCGGCGGGGGTGGGCAGGCGGAACAGGTCGCGGACGGTGCGCTCGATGCCGAGGACGCCGCGGATCCGGTTGACCAGGCGGACGCCGAGCAGCGAGTGGCCGCCCAGGGCGAAGAAGTTGTCGTCGATGCCGACCCGGGGCACGTCGAGGATCTCGGCGAACAGCGCGCACAGCACCTCCTCGCGGGCGTTGCGGGGCTGCCGGCCGCCCTCGGCGGCGGGCCGGTGCGGTGCGGGGAGCGCCGTGCGGTCGGGTTTGCCGTTGACGGTCAGCGGCAGGGCGTCGAGGACGACGACGGCGGACGGCACGAGGTGCTCGGGGAGCGCGGCGCGCGCCCCGGCGAGCAGTTCGGCCTCGGTGACCGGTGTGTCCGCGCGGGGGACGACATAGCCGACGAGGCTCTTCTCGCCGGGCCGGTCCTCGCGGACCACCACGAGGGCCTGGCCGACCGAGGGGTGCGCGGCGAGGGCCCGCTCGACCTCTCCGGGTTCGATCCGCACGCCGCGCAGCTTGATCTGGCCGTCGGCCCTTCCGAGGAAGCGGAGTTCGCCCGCGGGGGTCCACAGCACGCGGTCGCCCGTGCGGTACATGCGGCTGCCGTCCCCTTCGAAGGGGTCGGGGACGAACCGCTCGGCGGTCAGGCCCGCCCGCCCGACGTAGCCGCGGGCCACGTGCGAGCCGGCGATGTACAGCTCGCCGGGGACGCCCGGGGGGACGGGGCGCAGGGCGTCGTCGAGGACGTGGCTGCGGGTGTTGTCCATCGGCCGTCCGAGGTGGAGTCCGGCGCCCCGCAGGGTGCGCTCGCCGGTGCCGAACCACTGGTTGTGGGAGGCGAAGGTGGTCTCGGTGGGGCCGTAGGAGTGGACGAGGACGGTGTCCGGGCAGTGGGCGAGGACCCGTTGGACGGCGGCCGGGTTGGCGACGTCGCCGCCGGTCCACACCTCGCGCAGCAGCCGGAGGGTGTCCAGGCCCTCGTCGGCCATGACGTGGAAGAGGCCGACGGTGAAGTAGGCGGCGGTGACGCCGTGTTCGCGGACGGCCCGGGCGGTCTCGGCCAGGTCCGTGCCGTCGCCGCGGGTGAGGACGAGGCTGCCGCCGTTCAGGAGCGGCACCCAGATCTCGAAGACGGAGGCGTCGAAGCCGGTCGCCGAGTGGACGAGCATCCGGGGCGCTCCGCCGGCGCGGACGTCGCGGTCTCCGGCGAGCTCCACGACGTTGCGGTGGGTGACTCCCACGCCCTTCGGCCGGCCCGTCGACCCGGACGTGAACATCACGTACACGAGGTCGTCCCCGGTGGCACGGGGGGCCTCGTCGGGAGACTCCGCGGTGTCGGGCGCGTCCACGAGGAGAACGGCCGGGGCGGCGACCAGGGTGACGTGGTCCTGGTCCGTCGCCACCACGCGCACCCCGGCGTCCTCCAGCATCAACCGGATCCTGGCCTCG
Organism: Streptomyces sp. NK15101; assembly: GCF_020400725.1. Classification (GTDB taxonomy): domain Bacteria; phylum Actinomycetota; class Actinomycetes; order Streptomycetales; family Streptomycetaceae; genus Streptomyces. Next base: position 89,119 of record NZ_JAINVG010000021.1, read on the forward strand.
GGAAGGCGCGGGTCCAGGGGGAGATAGGCGGCGCCGCACTTCAGGACCGCGAGGGCCGTCACCACCAGGGAGACGCCGCGTTCGAGGAGGACGCCGACGGTGTCGCCGCGGCGCACGCCGGTGGCGCGGAGGCGGGCGGCGAGCGCGCCGGCACGGGCGTCGAGCGCTCCGTAGCCGACGGTCTCCTCTTCGGTGATCAGCGCGGGCGCGTCGGGGGTGCGCGCGGCCCGGCGGCCGATCAGCTCGTGGACCGTCTCCGACGTGCCGGGGACCAGGGCGGCGGTGTCGTTGTACTCGTCGACCAGCCGGAACCGGTCGGCGGCGGTGAACAGGCCGACGTCCCCGATCCGTACGCCGGGATCGGCCGCCGCGGCCCGCAGGGTCTGCTCCAGGTGGGCGGCGAGCAGCGCGGCGGTGGGGGCGTCGAACAGGTCCGTGGCGTACTCCAGGCCGCCGGCCATCCCGGCGGGCCGTCCTTCCGCGTCCCGCCGTTCGTCGAGGGCGAAGGTCAGGTCGAACTTGGTGGAGACGGTGTCGAGGAGCGCCGGTCCGCCCTCCTGGAAGAGGCTCTTGGCGGCCGCCGCGCCGGGGACGTCGCGGGTGTAGTCGTGGTGGAGCTGGACGACGATCTGGGCCAGCGGGTGGTGGGCGGTGGTGCGGACCGGGTTGAGGTGCTCGACGACCCGGTCGAAGGGGAGCTCCTGGTGCCCGTAGGCGGCGAGGTCGGTGTCGCGGACCCGTTCGAGGAGTTCGGTGAAGGTGGGGTCGCCGGAGGTGTCGGTGCGCAGCACCAGGGTGTTGACGAAGAAGCCGACCAGGTCGCCGAGCGTCTCGTCGTCGCGTCCGGCGGTCATGGTGGCGAGCGGCAGGTCGGTGCCCGCGCCGTGCCGGGTGAGGACGGCGGCCAGTGCGGCCTGGAGCACCATGAAGAGGGTGGCGCCGCTGCGCCGGGCGACGGCTTCGAGGGCCTGGTGGGTGGCGGCGTCGACGGTGACGGGGGCGCGTCCGCCGCGGTGGGTGGCTTCGGCCGGGCGCGGGCGGGCGGAGGGGAGTTCGAGGACGGCCGGGGCGCCGGCGAGGGTCTTCTCCCAGAAGTCGAGGTGGGCCTCGGCGGCCGGACCGTCGATCAGGTCGCGCTGCCAGAGGGTGTAGTCGGCGTACTGGACGGGCAGCGGCCGCCAGGTGGGGTCCTCGCCTTCGGCGCGGGCGCGGTAGGCGGTGCCGAAATCGGCGAGGAGGGGGCCGGTGGACCAGCCGTCGGCGGCGATGTGGTGGACGAGCAGGACCAGGACCTGTCCGCTTCCGTCGTCGGGGGTGACGAGGGTGGCGCGCAGGGGCGTCTCCTCGGCGAGGTCGAAGACGTGTCCGGCGGCTTCGGCGACGGCGTCCGGGAGCCGGTCGGCGGGGACGGACCGGACGTCCAGCGGGGGCCGGACGGTGGAGAGGATGTCCTGGTGGGGTTCGCCGTCGACGCTGCGGTAGCGGGTGCGGAGCACCTCGTGCCGGTCGGAGAGGTCGGTGAGGGCCTGGGCGAGCACGCCGGCGTCGAGGGGCCGCGTCGGCCGGAGGACGAGGGGGATGTTGTAGGAGGCGCTGGGGCCTTCGAGGGTGTCGATGAACCACAGCCTGCGCTGGGCGTACGACAGGGGGACGCGTCCGGGCCGGTCGGTGCGCGGGACGGGCCGGGGGCGCGCGGGTCCGGGCGGGCCGTCCGTCTCCGGGGCGGTGGACCGGGCGGCGATCCGGCGGGCGAGGGCGTCGGGGGTGGGCGCGAGGAGCAGGTCGCGGACCTGGACGTCGGTGCCGAGGCGGGCGCGGATCCGGTTGGCGAGGCGCACGCCGCTCATGGAGTGGCCGCCGATGGTGAAGAAGCCCTCGTGGGGGCCGACCTGGTCGAGGCCGAGGACCTCGGCGAAGAGTTCCCGCAGGGTGTCGGTGTACGGCGCGGGGGGCTCCGTGCCGGTGGGCGCCGTCGCCTTCCCGTTGGTCTCGGCGGCGCGCGCGGCGGTGCGGGCGCGCCGCTCGTCCAGGGCGTGCCGGGTCGCGGGGTCGACGAGGCCGGTGTCCTGGACCGGGGCCGCGGGGTGCTCGGCGGCGGCGCGCAGGGCGCGCTCCAGGGCGGCGAGCAGGATGCGGGCGGTGTCCTCGTCGAGTACGTCGCGCGCGTACTCCAGGCCGAGCCGCAGTCCGGCGGGGGCGCCCTCGGCGTCCCGGAGCTCCTCGAAGGCGGCCGTGAGGTCGAACTTGGTGGTGGCGGGTCCTTCGCCGGCGAAGCGGCCCTCGACGGCGCCGAGGCGGAAGGGTCCGGCCTCGGGGCCGGTGGTCCGCAGGGTGAGCATCACCTGGAAGAGGGGGTGGACGCCGGGCGTGCGGGGCGGGTTGAGGTGCTCCACGAGGAGGTCGAAGGGCAGCCGCTGGTGGGCGAAGGCGGCGAGGTCGGTGTCGCGGACCCGGTGCAGGAGGTCGGTGAAGGCGGGGTCGCCGGAGGTGTCGGTGGGCAGCACCAGGGTGTTGACGAAGAAGCCGACCAGTTCGTCGAGGGCCTCGTCGTCGCGTCCGGCGACGGGGGTGCCGAGGACGGTGCGCTCCCCCGCGCCGGCCGCGCGCAGGGCGAGCGCGAGCGCGGACTGCAGCACCATGAGCAGACTGGCGTCGTGCTCCTCGGCGAGGCGGGCGAGCCGCGCGTGGACGCCCGGTTCGACGGTGGCGGTCACCAGGCCGCCGTCGTGGGCGCGGACGGCGGGCCGGGGCCGGTCGAGGGGCAGGTCGGTCGTGGCGGGCAGGCCGTCGAGGGCCGCGCTCCAGTGGGCGAGGCCCCGGGCCGCGACGGAGTCGGGGTCGTCGGCGTCGCCGAGGAGGTCGTTCTGCCAGAGCGTGTAGTCGGCGTACTGGACGGGCAGCGGCTCCCGGTCGGGTGCGCGGCCCTCGGCCCGGGCGGCGTAGGCGTGGGCGAGGTCGGTCATCAGCGGTTCGAGGGACCAGCCGTCGCCGGCGACGTGGTGGAGCAGGACGGCCAGGGTGGCGCCGGGACCGTCGTCCGGCAGGAACAGCGCGACGCGCAGCGGAAGTTCGCGGGAGAGGTCGAAGGTCTCGGCGGTGAACCGGGCGACCCGCCCGGGGAGTTCGTCGGCCGGGCACTCCACGGTGCGCAGCCGGACGGCGGCGGGGGCGAGGACGTGCTGGTACGGCTCGTCCTCGGGGGCGAGGAAGACGGTGCGCAGCACCTCGTGCCGTTCGGCGACGTCGGTCACCGCGGCGGCGAGCGCGGCCCGGTCGGGGGCGGTCTCCAGGTGGAGGACGATCGGCATGTTGTAGGCGGCGGAGGCTCCGTCGAGCTGGCCGACCAGCCACAGCCGGCGCTGGGCGTGGGAGAGCGGGACCCGGTCCTCGACGGGAAGGGGTTCCTCGTCGACGACGGGCAGGCGCGGGTCGGCGGTGCGCAGCGCCTTGCGGTTGATCTTGCCCGAGCTGGTGCGGGGCAGGGCGACGACGATCGAGACGGCGGGCACGGCGGCCGCCGGCATGCGCGCGCGTACCCAGTCGCGCAGTTCCTCCGCCTCCGTGCCGCCCTCGGTCACCACGAACGCGACGAGGCGCTTGACGCCGTCGCCGTCCTGCTGGGCGACGACGGCGGCCTCCCGGACCTCGGGGTGGCCGGCGAGGACGGAGTCGACGGCGGCGGGGTCGATGCGCTGGCCGCCGATCTTCACCTCGTCGTCGAGGCGGCCGTGGTAGAGGATCTGCCGGTCCTCGCCGATGGTGACGAGGTCGCCGGTGCGGTAGGCGCGCTCGCCGTCGAGTGTGGTGAAGCGGCGGGCGTTCAGTTCGGGCCGGTGGAGGTAGCCGCGGGTCAGGCCGCCGCCGAGCAGCCACAGCTCGCCGTCGACGACGGCGGCGCGGACGCCGGGCAGCGGCCGGCCGATGGGGATGGGTCCGGCGTCGTGCCGGCTGAGGTCGGCGACGGTGGCCACGACGGTGGTCTCGGTGGGGCCGTAGCCGTTGAGGAGGCGGATCCGGTCGCCGACCAGGCCGCGCCACTGGGCGACGCGCTCGGGCAGGGCGGCCTCGCCGTAGATCATGACCGTGCGCAGGCGGTCGGGGAGGCGGACGGAGCCGGTGGTGAGGACGTAGACGAGCTCGTGCCAGTAGGCGGCGGGCAGGTCGAGGTAGGTGACGCCGTGCCGGGCGCAGCCCGCGAGGAGTTCGGCGACGTCCAGCATGTCGTCGGTGCGCAGGACGAGGGTGCCGCCGGCGCCGAGGGTCGTGAAGATCTCCTGGATGCTGGCGTCGAAGTGGAGCGGGCTGAACTGGAGGACCGCGTCGTCGGGACCGATGCCGTAGGCCGGGGTCGCGCCCGCGATGAAGTGGGCCAGCGAGTCGTGGGCGACGACCACGCCGTTGGGGGTGCCGGTGGACCCGGAGGTGTAGATGACGTAGGCCGCCCCCTCTCCGGCGCCGGGGCCGCCGAGGACCAGTTCGCCGTGGCGGGCGACGTCCGCGGGGGCCGGTGCCAGGTCGCCGCAGGCGTCCTTGAGGATCGCCTCGTTGCGGGCGTCGGGGGCCTGGACGTCGAGGGGCAGGTAGGCGGCGCCGGTGGTGAGGACGGCCAGGAGGCCGACGATCGCGTCGATGCCGCGGGGCCGGTGGAGCGCGACGAGCCGGCCGGGGCCCGCGCCCTGCGCGGTGAGCTCCCGGGCCCGGTCCGCCACGGCGGCGGCGAGCTCGGCGTAGGTCAGACGGGCGCCGGCGTGGACCAGGGCGGGGGCGTCGGGGCGGGTACGCGTCTGATGGGCGATCAGGTCGAGGACGGGCGGCGCGGGGGCGGGAGAGGGTCCGCCGTCGAGCAGGTCTTCCGTTCTGCTGGGGGGCATGCTGAGTTCCTCCGGTAAAGGGCCGAGAGACCGGGGCGAACGGTTCCTCTCGCCTCCGTGCCCTTCACGCTAGGCGCGTGGCGACCGCTTCCGGGGCAGTCGGTCCGGCAGCTCCGATCGGCAGAAGTCCCTTGCCGGGAGCTGCCGGTGGCGGGCCGGGCGCGCCTTGCCGGCCGGCGCCCGCGCCCACCGCCACGGCGGGACCCGCACCGACGCTGCCGCCCACCCCGGAGCCACCTCCGCGTGGCCCCGCACCCGCCGGGGCGCCGCCCCCGCCCACGTGGACCCGCGCCCGTGTGGGCGACGCTCCTACGTGGGCCCGCGCCTGCCTGGGCGTGCCCCTCGCCCCGCCCGTGCGGGCCGCCTCCCGCCCGTGTGGGCAATCGTCCCGCGGGGCGGGACGGGTGGGCACACGGGACGGCGCCCTCAGCGGCGCCTCCGCGTTCCGCGCTTGGACCCGCACCACAAGTGAGCTGTGCACGGGGTGCGGGTCCAGGCCCATGAGCCTCGGGCGCCGGCAAGGGGCGCCGTTCCGTTGTGCCCACCCGTTCCGCCCCTTGCGGAACGCCTGCCCACAACAGGGGTGGGTGCCGGCCCGGCGGGGGCGCGGGCAGGCCGGGTCAGTTGGGACGGCGGGTCCCCGCCACCGTGCGGCGGCGCAGCGCGGGGGCCGCAGGCACGGAGCGGGCGGCGGGCGCGGCCGTGCCGGCCAGGCGGCGGGCGAGGGCCGCCGCCGTCGGGTTGCGGAAGACGTCCCGCAGGGTGAGGTCCTGGCCGAACTCGGCACGGATCCGGTTGAGCAGCCTCACCGCGAGCAGGGAGTGCCCGCCCGACTTGAAGAAGTTGTCGTCCCGGCCGACGGGGCGGCCGCCGAGGACGTCCCGGAAGACCCCGAGGAGGCGTTCCTCCCCGCTGTCGGGGCCCGCCGCGCCCGGTGCCTCCGCCGCGACGCCGACGTCGGCGTGCGCACCGGGAGCGGGCAGTCGGGGCACGACGACGACGCGGGCGGGGGCCAGGTACTCGGGCAGTCGCTCGGCGGCCCAGCCGCGCAGTGCCGTCTCGTCGGCGCCGCCGGGCAGGCGGGTGACGTAGGCGTACAGCCGGTCGTCGCGGACGGCGACGGCCGCTCCGGTCACGTGGGGGTGCCGGCCGAGCACGTCCTCGACGTGGCCGGGCTCCACCGGGTAGCCGCCCGCGGTGAGGGCGGCCACGGGCCGCAGTCTCCCGTCGGCCTGGGCGTAGGCCCTCCGGCCGGTGGCGCGCAGGCCGCCGCCGGGGGTCCGCTCGTGGACCTCGCCGGGCACCCGTACGGGCGCGGGGCGTCCCCGCTCGTCGAGGACGACCTCCGGGCCCGCGGGGGCCGCCGGGCCGTACGGCGTGCCGGAGAGCGCGGTGCCGGGGTCGGCGGCGAGCGCGTCGAGGGTCTCGACGAGGCGCCGGGCCAGGAGGGCGGCGGTGTCCGCGTCGTAGAGGGCGGTGGCGTATTCCAGGGCGCCCCGCAGGCCGGCGGGTCCGCCGTCCGCGTCGACGAGTTCGGTGAGCGCGAAGGTGAGGTCGGACTTGGCGCCCGCCGCGCTGAACGCGACCGGTTCGCCGTCGAGGACGGACGGGGTCCCGGTCCCGGTGGCCGCCGCGTGGACCTGCAGCATCACCTGGACGAGCGGGGCGTGGGCGGCGGAGCGGTGCGGACTGAGGTGTTCGACGAGCCGGTCGAAGGGGAGGTCCTGGTGGCTGTAGGCGGCGAGCCCGGATTCGCGGACCCGGCGGACCAGTTCGGTGAAGTCGGGGTCGCCGGAGGTGTCGGTGCGCAGCACGAGCGTGTTGACGAAGAAGCCGACGAGCGGGTGCAGGGCGTCGTCCGCGCGGCCGGCGACGGTGGTGCCGATCGCGATGTCGGTGCCCGCGCCGTGCCGGGTGAGGAGGGCCGCGAGGGCGGCCTGCACGACCATGAAGAGGGTGGCTCCGCTGCTCCGGGCGCGGCGCAGCAGGGCCCGGTGGGTGGCGGCGCCGATCTCGAAGGGGGTCAGGGCGCCGGCTCCGTCGCTGTCGGCGGGGCGCGGCCGGTCGGTGGGCAGGGCGAGGAGCGGCGGCAGTCCGTCGAGGGCCTTGCGCCAGTGCGCCAACTGCTCTTCGGCGACGCCGTGTTCACCGTCGAGGAGGTCCTGCTGCCAGAGGGTGTAGTCGGTGTACTGGACGGGCAGCGGCTCCCAGTCGGGCGCGCGGCCCGCGGCCCGGGCGCGGTAGGCGGTGTCCAGGTCGGCGAGCAGGCAGTTCGTGGACCAGCCGTCGCCGGCGATGTGGTGGACGAGGAGCACCAGGACCTGGCCGCCGTCGCCGTCCGTCACCAGCGTGGCCCGGAAGGGGATTTCGGCGGCGAGGTCGAAGACGTGTCCGGCGGCGGCGTCGACGGCGGCGCGCACGGCGTCGGGGCCGTCGGCGCCGACTTCCCGGAGCACGGGCGTCACACCGGTCAGGACCTGCTGGTACGGCTCCCCGTCCGCCGTCCGGTACACGGTGCGCAGCACCTCGTGCCGGTCGGCGACGTCCGCCAGGGCGGCGGCCAGGACGGCCGGCTCGACGGGGCGGTGCAGCCGGGTCACCACGGGGATGTTGTACGTGGCGCCGGGGCCTTCGAGCCGCCCCAGGAACCAGAGGCGGAGCTGGGCGGCGGACAGGGGGACGCGTGCGGGGCGCAGCGCGTCGGGGACGGCCCGCAGCGGGGGGCGGGCGGGTCCGTCGCCCTGTTCGCCGAGGCGGTGGAGCAGTTGCCGGGGCGTGGGGGCGAGGAAGACGTCGCGGATGGCGGCCTGGAGGCCGAGGGCTCCGCGGATGCGGTTGGTGAGCTTGCCGGCGAGCAGGGAGTGCCCGCCGAGCTTGAAGAAGTTGTCGCCGG